>JAGOSK010000026.1 GCA_018062305.1 Minisyncoccota bacterium
AATATATGTGAAATGAAATTCTTTTGCCACTTCCGGCATTACTACCATACCTTCACATTCTGCCAATGCTTGTTTGCAATGCCTGAAAAATATTGGCATATAATTTTTTGGAAGATTAAGCATAGCAATCATTGATCGTACGTTTTTCAACACATTCATCTCGTAACGCTCCTGGCGCAATCCGATTACACTAAAAGAAATATAGTCTTCCAGTATCCGCTCATACTCAAGCACAGGTAAAGTTAAGCGCTCTTCGGAATACGATCTGTTTATTGTTGGTAGATTTTCATACCAGAGCTTGCACCAAGCCGCATTGTTTTTACGAAACTTGCGCAAATAACCTAAAACCTTATCTGCGTCTGGATGCTGATTCATAAGACCAATAACGTTATCTTCCGGCGCACCCAAGATTATTCTCTGTCTAAAGTCGAGCATTTCATTCGCAGTAGGCTTTTTGTGACGACCAGCAAACCTAAGGAGATCGTACATGATTGTGTAATCGAGAGATTTTTCACGCATCTCCGGAATCCGGTAATAAGTGAATATCTCGGTCTCGTTTGACGCAACCCATTCGTTTACATTCATGATTTCAGCAAATGACTCAAAGGTCATATTGGCCCGCGGTGAAAGCGGATTGCGGAAAAGCATGTGAGTAAAGTCGTGAGCAAAATACATATCACGCACGAAATCATTTTTATAGTAATCTCCTCTGTCCAGCACAAAATTGAAGTACTGCGTGAAGTGACTAAACTCTTCAGGCCTATCTTGCTCGAAAAATATCGGAGCGCGATTGTCGATGATGAATTCAATCAGTCCTTTATAAAAAGGATTAGATTTAAAATCTGATGTAGTGAAAATATTTGTATAAATATATTCCCTATACTCAGCAAGAGTTGGAAAAAATCTAAAGTTTTTCATAGTGTACGTTTGGTTGAATTATACCACATATATTAGTATTCTGCAAGTATATTCCCTTTGAACTAAAAGTGTTGTATTATCATTCCGGCACAAAAACATTTCATTTAAAAAACAAATATGGAAAAAGGTTACGTAGACGTACTTTTAGGTCTCCAATGGGGAGACGAAGGCAAAGGAAAAATCGTAGATTATCTTTCGCCACAATATGACATCATTGCCAGATTCCAAGGCGGTCCAAATGCTGGACATACCTTGTATGTAAAAAACAAAGAAGGGAAACAGGAACGAATAGTTCTGCACGTTGTCCCATCTGGACTTACAAGAGAAGACGAGCTCATGGGGGTTCTCGGAAATGGTATGGTGATATGCCCTATCGCATTCAAGGATGAGATAAAAAACATCTTTGATATAACAGGTATTGATGTATGTGAAAAACTCATCATCTCTACAAACGCACATATGATTGTTCCGACTCACAGGCTTTTAGACAAAGCGAGTGAGATTGCAAAAGGTAAAGGCGCAATCGGGACAACCGGTAAGGGTATCGGGCCATGCTATATGGACAAAGCTGGCAGAAACGGCATTCGATTTGAATCATTGATTGACTTGAGTAAATTCAACGAAGAATACTTAAGACTTGAAAACAAACATCGTGAAATACTCAAACAACAATATGGGTACACCGATGAGCAAATCAATGCTGAGATCAAAGAGCAATGCTACAGCTTCAAAAGATCAATTCTTTTTATCAGAAGAAAAATGATTCGACAGATAAAGAGGACTGAGTATTGGCTGAACGAACAAATTCGTGAAGGCAAAAAAGTTCTCGCAGAAGGCGCACAAGGGACCATGCTCGACATCGACCACGGAACATATCCGTTTGTAACTTCATCTAGCACTATTGCTGGTGGAGCTTGCACAGGACTTGGAATATCACCACTTTTGATTCGCAAAGTGATCGGTGTAACCAAGGCCTATTGTACACGCGTAGGCAACGGAGAATTTCCGACAGAAATTACAGACCAAGTCGGTGAACAGATCCGCAAAGACGGAAATGAGTTTGGCTCAACTACTGGTCGCCCGCGTCGCTGTGGCTGGATGGACTTCCCTGCACTTGAGTACTCATTCCTAATCAATGGTGTAACAGACCTGATCATCACTAAAATTGATGTATTCAAAAACCTCTCTGGTTTTAAGGTATGTAGCGAATACATGGTGCAAGATAAAGTAAGTAGAGAATATCCAGTGGATTGCGACAAGGCCCTGCCTCTGTATGAATTATTTGAATTCAACGAACACGAAAGAATGAATCTCGGAAACATCACCGACGAAGAAGAGTTTGGAAAAGGTGTGAAGCAATTTATTTTCTTCATGAGATTGAAACTCGAGAACACAGGTGTTCAACTGGCCGGAATATCAAACGGACCAGAGTGCGAAAAGTATATTGATATAAAGAGTCTGCAAACTGTATAAAATAAAAACCCGAGTTAATCTCGGGTTTTAATATTATTAGAGAAAAGTTTCTCCAATTTCTCTCCAACTTTCAAATCGGTGTGGTATGTCAGCAAGATGACTATATCTGATACTAGGATCAAAAAGATATGATGGGATAATTTTACCCATATCATAAATCTCCCTAGGTGTATCGTCGATAAATGCTATCTTCTCCCCTTCTGTATTTAAAATAAAATCTTTCTTTGGATGTTTACTAAAAGTACCATCTTCTTGATCTATCCAAACACAATGAACATCAGTAATACAGTTCGGAATATGTTTATTATTTAAATATTCAATAACTTTCTTTGTTCTCCTTTGCCTTGCCGTTACTGTCCAAAGTGTATATTTTTCTACAAGCTCAAATACTACTTCTCGCATATCCGGAAAAGGCTCTACCTTTTCATGCCATTTTATAGAAGAAAGAAAATTGATACCCATATCATTCCAAAATTGATCATAATCTGGAACATTGTTTGTATATGTCTTTAATACTGCATGAAGGTTCGACATATCTAAATAGTCTTCATATACAGTTTTTACACTGTATGTAGAATTCACATATTCCATATGCGCTGGCGTAGTATGGTATTTGAGGTTATCTAAATCGAGAAATATATGAGGTTTTTCTTTTCTCATTGAGTGAACGTTTTGAAAACATTAACAGAAAATACAGAGAGGGTCAAATTGAATAAATATTTGTAAAAAAGATATGCCTGTGCATTCACTGTGTAGCAAAAAATCCCAAGCAGTTGGGATTTTTCTGTTGTGCTTGTGGTCACGAATCACTAAGTATTTTATTTCGATTACTCATAAAATACAAAGTGTTCGCGACCCCGGCTCGTGGTTTTGTGTGCTCACAAAACATCACTGCGCCCGTCACACATAACAAAAAGACTGGAGCAGTCCAGTCTTTTTGTTATGTGTGAGCCTAATCGAGATGCGACCCAAGGATTCATTGCCCTGTAAGGCTCATTTTAGCTCTTTCTGGCGTCTTAATCGACCCTTCTCGAGAGTAGCTTTCTTTGTATACAAATGAGGGTTTTGCTTCCTATCTTGATCTAGTAACCATCGAAATACTGCGACCACTCTATCACTTTCTTCTTTAGTCCAATTTTTAGGATTTCTTTTATCTTCTTGGTTCATAAAAAGTGACAAAAGTGACACA
>JAGOSK010000027.1 GCA_018062305.1 Minisyncoccota bacterium
CAACAATTACCAAAGAAATGACAGAATACAAATTCTATCTCGCTGGTGAAAAAATCTACCAATACGCATGGACACGACTTGCTGATGTGATTATTGAAGAAAGTAAAACAATCCTCACGGGAACAGACGAAGAAGCAAAACTATCACGCGCACAATTCCTCCTCGACACACTCAGTAAGACTATTACCACACTCCATCCTTTTATGCCGTTCGTTACCGAAGAACTCTGGTCATTGCTTCCTGCCCGCGACAAGCAATTACTCATCGTAACAAAGTGGCCACATGGAAGCACTCTTTAAAAATCCAGAGACACTGCTGTACGCCATTTTGGGTGGCGCAGTTCCTGCTATTCTCTGGCTTTGGTTTTGGCTCAAAGGTGAAGATGATACAGATGACCCTGAACCACGAGGTCTGATTGCGCTTTGTTTTATCATTGGTGCGATTATGGTTATTGGAGCGATTTGGCTCGAGAAACTTTCACTTCCCTATCTCGGCGAACGAACCATGCAGATTATTGCGTGGGCAAGTATCGAAGAAATACTCAAACTCATCGGCGTCGCACTTATCGTATTTGGCAACAGCAATCTTGATAGACCGATTGATTACCCTATGTATTTTATTGCAGTGGCGCTTGGATTTGCTGCATTTGAAAATGTTCTCTATCTCATACAGCCACTTGAAACGAGCGGTACAATTGTCGGTATGATGACAGGAAACTTGCGATTCCTTGGGTCAACACTTCTCCATGCTATCGCAAGTGCTATGATTGGAAGTGCACTTGGGCTCTCATTCTACACACAACGATACCGTAGTTTCTATCTTTTCTTCGGTCTTTTGTGTGCAATCGTGTTGCATAGTATCTTTAATTTTTTTATAATGAAAGGAAGCGGTGAAAACTTTCTCTCAGTGTTTGGATTTTTGTGGGTCGTCGCGATTATTAATATTCTTATATTCGAAAAACTAAAGCGTATGAGCAGTGCTGATTCAATCTCATAACGCACATTATTTTATGTTAAAAAAGAAATCATTCTTGGAACGACTGACGGGTAGCATGAAGCTCGAAGAAGAACCAATAGGAACAGCAGGACTCTCGACTGCTCACAAAAAGATAACCCTTCCGACAAAAGCAGACAAAGGAGAAAGTGAACTTCTCGAAAAAGAACCTAAAAAAGATTCACACTGGGAAGAAGACGAAGAAGCCCAGCTCACTGTCGATGTATACCAGACTGCAAATGATATCATCATCAACACGATGGTTGCTGGAGTACAACCAGAAAATCTCACGATTAGTATTACTCGAGATATGATTACGATTCGAGGAAAACGTGAAGAGAACAAAGCAATCAACGAAGAAGATTATTTTGTTCAAGAATTATACTGGGGTTCATTCTCTCGTACAATCTCTCTTCCTGAAGAAATTGACCCAGAAGAAGCTGAAGCAGTTGAAAAACACGGACTTCTGACAATTAAACTTCCAAAGGTAAACAAAGACAAAAAGACAACACTTAAGATTAAATCAATCTAACTAAAAAATCCCCTCACGGGGATTTTTTAGTTTTGGTGCCGAGGACCAGATTTGAACTGGTGACCTCCTCCTTACCGGAGCTGTACACCTTTCACATTTTGAGTACAAAACATTCAAGGTCTTGCGAAAGCTCCACGTATTCGCTTTCTCACCTCTTCAGGGGAGCGCGGAATTTATCCGCCTTAATTGTGCTCGGGACCAGATTTGAACTGGTGACCTATCCCTCTTCAGGGGAGCGCTCTACCAACTGAGCTACCCGAGCATTATAATTTTATATTTAACAGAAATTTAATATAGCAAACTTGCGTTATCCACCAAAACAACTAGCCGAGCATTGTAATTTAGAGAGCACAATCGGCGGGCCAACTGAGCTACCTCGGCATATACTGTTTAATTTTAGAAAATATTCACCATACTGTCGCTTATCTACTAAGACAGCCACTCTAGCATGTGCTATTTAATCTTAGAAAACATTTACGAGTAAATTAATTCCCCAACAACTGCATCCAATCTTTTATCTGTTGCTGTTGATTTTGTCCTCCGAGTGTTTTAGTAATATCATTTATATGACTTACATCACCTGATATATTCACAAAACTAGAAAGATATGGCTCGATAAAATAATACGCACCGACTGAAGAGAAAATAATAATCCCCCAGTATAATGCACGATAAATCTGGTTCCATTTCTGATACCGAACAAGCTTCTGTAGCATCTCGTTATTTGAGCGAGAAAGCTCTACTTCTTCCTTTAAGGCTTGTTTGGTTTCTGGGTCCATTAAAATCGATTATAGCATATTTTACAACAAATAAAAGACCCTTTCTTTGCATCTACCCCTTCAAACAAACGGGATGAAACTGTGCCCTCACTCCGAATCGAACGGGGATCTATTCCTTAGGACCCCAGTAGTAATGTCTCTAATTTTTGTGTCTCTGGCAGGAATCGAACCTGCATCTATTCCTTAGGACGGAACTGTTCCCCGCCTGCCAAAGCCTGTGCCCCCGAGAAGAATTGAACTTCTGTCTATCCCTTAGGACGGGACTGTTCTATCCGTTGAACTACAGGGGCATAGGCACTGGCGGGCAGGTATCCATTGAACTACAGAGACATACTACGGGGCACGGCGGGACTGTTCTACTTGCCCAGTAGCGAGCTATGCTCTACTACTGGGATCCATTGAACTATGAGGGCATACACATAAAAGCACCATTTCTGGTGCTTTTATAATACGGTATTTGTATAGTAAACGCTACTCTGTGATTCCGAGCAATTCAACAAGTTTTGGCTTATTGAAACCAACAATAATTGAATCATTAACCTGAATAACGGGTACGCCCATCTGACCACTTTTTTCTACCATTTCCTGTCGTTTTGCATGATCTTCTGCAACATTAAATTCTTGATATGAGATATTCTTTTCTTTAAAGAAATCTTTTGCCATATGACAGAAATGACAAGTTGGTGTGCTGTATATAGTGACAGTATTCATAGTGTATGCACCGCAAAACGCGGGATTATTGATAAATAGAATTCTATTATATCACAAAGAAACACCTTGCCTAGCATACTCTTGTGCGGGATACGGGAATCTCGACTACCGTCGCGGGTGCCTTTCAGTCGGCAAGGCCGATAATGAAAAGCCTTTCGATTCCCGTACGGAAGCAAAAAAGTTTGCTTCCTATCCCGCACAAAAAACGCGTTGCTTATTTTGTGTGTCT
>JAGOSK010000019.1 GCA_018062305.1 Minisyncoccota bacterium
AGTTCAAAGAAGTGAACGAAGCGTATTCTGTATTGTCTGATGATAGCAAGCGTGGACAGTACGATCAATTTGGAAGTGAAGGACCTGCAGGGTTTGGTGGTGGTGGATACGGAGGAGGACAAGGCTTTGGAGGTTTTGATTTCAGTGGATTCACTGGTGGACAAGGCTTTGGAGGGTTTGGTGGAGGAAATGGAGACGGTAGTATAGAATTCGACCTCGGTGACATATTCGGAAGTGTATTCGGTGGTGGTGGACGAGGGGGTGCACGCGGAGGTCGAGCCAAAACTCCAAGAGGATCTGACGTATCAGTAGATATTGAAATTTCATTCAAAGATTCAATCTTCGGTGCCGAAAAAGAATTTTCACTTCATAGAACAGCTGAATGCGAGCACTGCAAGGGCACAAGAGCTGAACCAAAATCCGGCTCACAAGGACACTCAGGTGCCACTGCTTCAGCCGGTGAATTTGAAAGTTGTAAAACGTGTGATGGAAAAGGTCAGGTCATCGAGACACGACGTAGTATGTTTGGCGCATTCCAATCAGCGCGAATTTGTGATGATTGTGTTGGTACAGGAAAAATTCCAAAAACAAAATGTTCTATCTGTAAAGGAAAAGGGATTCAGCATAATAAGAAAGATACGATTACCGTTATCATACCAGCGGGTATCGAGTCTGGTGAATCACTTCGAGTGACTGGAAAGGGTGAGGCTGTCACAGGCGGTACGACAGGTGATTTATATATTCGAATCCATGTTCGGCATGTCGCGGGTGAAAAAACAAAGGACTCCAATATGCGAAAGGAAGTTCTCAACCTTGCAATGGATCACACCATCAAGCTTACTGATGCACTTCTTGGAGGTGAGACGACACTCGAAACACTCGATGGACCATTGATCATCGAAATACCACAAGGAATTACTCATGGAGAAATACTTCGAGTAAAAAATAAAGGTGTGCCTCATGGTCCTGGTGCTGGCAATCCATCTACTTCGCGAGACAGTTCAACTCGTCGTGGTGACTTGATGGTACATATCAAGATCAATATTCCATCAAAATTATCTAAAAATGCGAGAAAGTTCTCGGAGGGATTAAAAGAAGAGGGGATGTAGACATGAAGTATGGAAAAACTCCATGTCCCAGCGTGTGAGTTTTTTCTTTTCACAAATATGTTTTTGTCCACACCTTCTTTAGAAAAAATTTATCAGGACCTCATATTTACCTGATATACTATTCAATATGATTTCTTTTAATATTACATTGATTGTTGTTGTGGCAATCCTAACTGCGCTTTCATTCTACAAAGGTAAAAGTACTTTGTTTTCACTTATTGTGAGTTTTTATCCAGCTGCTGTACTTTACGCTTCATTTCCGTACAAAGCCAAGTTCATTCTTTTCAAAGACACAAATCAGCAAGTATTTTACTCGCACGCCATCATCTTCACAGTATTCTTCTTGCTTTCATTCCTTGTTGCACGACGAATAGTCCATTCAGATGGCATGCGGTCTGGAGTAGTAGGATTTCTCGATGCACTCTTCCTATCTGCTTCAGTTGTAGTACTCACCTTGGTACTTTGTTTTCATGTTTTACCATATCGAGATATCTACAACCTTGGGGCACAGTTCCAGAACTTCTTCAGCAGCTCACTCGGTTACTTTGTATCATCCTTTGCCCCGATGTTTGTTCTCTATTGGATGACAGGGAGAAGGTATTAAAAACAACGCTATTTTAGCAAAACCCTGCCAATTTAAACCAACAAATACAGTAAGCCTCGCACACTTGCATAAATCTAAAATATGTTATATAGTATAAACACTAAGAAAGCCTACAAACGAAGATGTCACAAACAGCCATAAAAAGCGGTAGTCAAATACTTAAATCTAACAAAACGGAAGCTATGCACCGCGACTCTAATGGAGTCGCTATTTTTTTAACAATTTTATCGACCTGGTGTTACAGAATTTACAAAAAAGTTGCGAGGAGGTTATATAACCTCCGATGTAGTCTTATAAAGTTCTACTCAGGCGCAACTCAATTCTTTTCATGGTTTATATTCTGGCCAGTGTACACTTTGCTTTTTAAAATAAGAATACACGGGCGAGAAAATCTGCGAGGACTCAGAGGTCCCCTTATTATGGTCTCTAATCATAGTCGTTTCTATGATAGTTTCCTCTATCGAATCATTGTTGGCTTATTTTCAAATCTAGTACCTATGCGTTTTATGGCAGTGCTCAAGTTCAAAGATCCTTTCATGTCAATGATAAAGAAGACCGGCCTCATACATTTCGTATACAGTCTTTTTGGAGTGTTTATTGTTGAGCAAGGTTTAGGATTGAATAAAAATCTAAAACGCGCAAAAGATATTTTGAAGAATAATGGAGTTGTTGCAATGTTTCCTGAAGGAAGACTTAATACAAGCGACGAAATCCTAATGTTTAGACGTGGCGTTTCTGCTTTGGCACTTTCCAACCACACAAAAGTATTGCCAATGCACATCTCTATCAAAGAGGGAAATATGTGGCGATTACGACGTGGATCTATTATTGTGAATATTGGCAAGCCACACTACCTAGAGACACATAGTACGTATGAGGAGCTGGCAGAGGAGTTGAGGCAGGAGGTGGTGGCGTTGGGTAAAAAAGGTTAGCAGAGCAGGTATCGAAAACGCTGGTATACTTGTGGTTTTTGGTACTTATATTGTAATGTATAGTCACAGATTATGGAAATACAATCAAAATTTAAAGGAGCTGATGAAATTGACTACATAGTAGAGTATTCTGACGCAGACTCATTCGATCATTTAGATTATGAACGCTGTAAGCAGTGCTATGGCGTGTGCTTCATAAAAGACGTGGAAAGTGCCGATTGCTTGGTTATCGGCTTTGGTGGTAAAAAGAAAGGTTGGGGACTTATAGGAGGTAGTATAGAAAAAGGGGAAACATTTGAACAAACCTTGCGACGAGAAATTATCGAGGAGTCCAATATGGAGATACTCTCATTTTTACCTATTGGATATCAAAAAGTAACAGTTGAATCGTCTGGAAAATTCTTCTTTCAGCTTCGGTATACATGTATTGTTCGTCCCCTTGGAGAATTCAAAATCGACGGTGGAGATGGAATGTCAGAAAAGGGTATAACTGCTATTAAACAAATCGACCCGCTGAGGTACAAAGAATATTTTGATTGGGGAGAAATTGGAGAAAGGATTATAATGAGGGGGATTGAACTTAGAGATAAGTTAGTCTAAATAATTATATATAAGCAGCATGACACACTTCAAATCAACATTCACTAATAAACAAGGAGAAATACTTGCTGTTAATTATCACGAGTCCGACCCTATGGAGAATCTTGAGGGAAAGGTACTCCAAGCAGTGCATGCTTTTTGTATTGTTAGGAGTAGTAACCCTGATACAGACGGAAAGATGATACTTGTTCTACATCCAAAAAGTGGTTGGGTGCCACCTGGCGGAGGAATTGAGGAAGGTGAGTCATATGAGGAAGCAACAGTGAGAGAAGTGAAAGAGGAAACAAATATGAAAGTCTTAAAGCAAAGAATTATCGGGTTTCAGGATATCGATGAACCGACTAGAACTGTTCGACAGATTCGTTCATTCTGCATAGTTGAGCCATACGGTGATTTTATAGGTGACCCAGATGGTGAAATTCAAGAAAATAAATTAATTGACCCGCAAGATTACAAACAATATTTTGATTGGGGTTTTATTGGTGATCATATTATGGAGAGGGTGATTGAATTTAGTAGAGAACTGGATGGTAATGACCAAAAAAAATAAAGACCTACTCATCTTCCCTCAACAATTCATGCTGTGAGAAAACTTTCAGTCTTTTGTTTATTGTTTGCGACGGACGGCACCATCACTCTTGAGCCTTGAATCCTTCTTCCACTTTTTGAAATACGGTCTCCAAGTTTTAGGTGTCACCGCAAGTAGTACCAAATCATGGTATTTGCCACCTCGGAACACCTCTTTTTTCTTTACACCTTCCACCACGTAGCCACAGTGCATGCTATAGGCAAGACTTCGCTTGTTGAACACCATTGCTTCTGATTTAACTCTTCGCAGACCAAGCGTACTGAACGCATAGTCGAGAAGTGCCATCTTGGCGTCCGTGCCGTAGCCTTTCCCCCAATATGACTTTTCACCAATCATCGCACCTGTCGTTGCCGTAGCATCTGGATACCTGATATTATGAAGTCCCATTGTGCCAATAGGCTTACCATCGACTTCAATAATCAATATCACATTGCTCTTCGAACGATTGAGGACAAACTCACGTTCATCCGCCTCGGTTTTTGGCATTTGTGTTCCAAGATTTCTCCGAACGTCAGGATCGTTGATCCACCTCATAAGAAGCGGAATATCTGATTCTGCAGGTGGACGTAATGTCGTCTTGTATCCGCGAAGGAATACAACATGATTGTCAGTATCGATCGAGGTGACAATGGCGTCGCTGTGGTTTGCGTCTGTTTTTGTTTTCATGTGCGTTAGTTTTGTTTAGTGTTTGAACGTTGGTATTTGTTACTTTTTGTACTATTTTTGCTGAATATATTCCGAATTAAAAAACCGGCTTTCTATTCAGCCGGGAGAACTCAGAGTTCTATTTGAGACAGGTTTTTGTTTGAGTCAGATTTAATCTAAGGGTAGATTGGTTAAATACATATCAAAATTATCTCGGCTAAATATAAGTGGGTTAGAGGGAACGATACTCCCATAGGAAATAACCCCACGCATGGCTGAAGTACTGGCCCGATTTAGATCAGTACTGGCGTATTGCGAGGTTGCCCAGTTACTATTTAGTTTTTGACATGTATGTGTCATGAAGAAAATGGTAATACAACTAATGCGTGATGTCAAGCCATCTGGTTTACAAATTTAATTCTGTATGGTATTTTCTGATACAGATTAAGAAAATCAGTAAGTATGATTTGCATGGGTCTGGCACCTTTCTTATTTAATTATAGAACTATGGAAAAAGAAATATATGAAATTTGTAACATACATAACCTAGGTACAATATTGTCATTCCAAGCAATAAAGGAGGGGGTTATAAATGAAAACTATATTGTGAATACAACTAAGGAAACCTTTTTCTTAAAGCGTTGTAAGAATAAATCCTCTGAACAAATTAAATACATTTGGCAAGTAGAGCAATTCATGAGAAAGGCACTCATTCCCGCAGTAGAAGCTGTCATCATTGATGAAGAGAAGGGTTGGATGATATATCCATTTGTCCAAAGTGACCGTTCCCATTCATATGATTTGAAGGATTATTTTATAATGGGTCAAATGCTGGGACGAATTCATATGGTTTCCTATGGGATTGAAATACCACATTATTTTAAGGAAAGTTTTTATAGAGAAAATATAGATAGAGTGTCTGTAACAGAGAAAATGAAGGATCATGCAAAGAGAATAAAGCAGAAGGAGACCATTGATGAAACTGACAAACTTTTCCTATCTTATATTGATAGAAAGATAATATATGCCAAGAAGTTTGATAATATATTATTACCAGCAAATGATACCCTTATACACGGTGATTTTCATCCTGGTAATTTGCTAATTGATGAAAATTCACGAGATGTAATTGGTGTTTGCGACTGGGAGAAAACCAGATATGCACCTAGATCATATGATTTGGCACGTGCATATTTATATATAGGATTTGGTACAGATACAGATGATACTAAAGAGTGTTTTGAAATAAGTGAAAGTTTCTTGAATGGATACAGATCTGTGATTCAAATATCAGACGAAGACTTCAAAAAAGGCTTACTGTTGAGACTGCAACACAATGTTTTTACCTCTTGGATTGAAGATAAATACTATCTTCAAGATGATTCTCGGGCAAATAAATTTATTAAAAACTCAATACTAACCCTAGACTATTTTCTAGGTCATAATTAGTACTAGGCGAGGGTGTATTACAATTATCTTACTAGAATAGTATAATAAGTGATAATCGCGATTGTGGTATTAGAGGGTGCTATATAAATATTTCTATGTATAACGACAAGAAAAGAATAATCAAAGACAACAGTCTACCAGATTCAATTAGATCAATGGTGCGAATATACCCTTCAAATCAGGTAAATCGACTTGCTTACGGCGGATTACCTCATTTAGGTAATGCATTATGGGATACTTGGAGTTCGTTGGATATCCAAAAAGCATCTGAAGCATATGAAAATTATAGTCTTTCAACAAATTTACTCATCAAGGGATGTAAACCTCCCAAATTGAGCAAGGTGAGGTTGGGTGGTGGAAGTCCCGCAAGACTTAAACCATTCGGCAACTCTATTTTAGGGATTAAAAATGCCTTGGAGAACAAAATTCTTTCTGATTATCCGTTAGCATCTGGGGATGAATCTCATAAGCTACCAATTATCAAATATTTTAGAGATACTTATTCGAAGAAAATTAAGGTGGATAATATTATCTTTACACACTCAAGTACTCAAGGTTTTACATTAATAATGGAGGCAATATTGGACTATGGAGACGTAATCCTTATGACCTCACCTAATTATGGGTTGTTTTCTTTTATACCTGAGAGAGTTGGGGGAAAGGTCAGCTTGCTCGAACTAAAAGAAATCGATAATTGGAAAATTAACCCAGCAGATTTAAAACGATCTATATTGAATATCAATAAAGAATTGCGAGTCAACTACGATACAAATAGATCTAAATATGTATTCAGAAGATCTGATCATCCACCAAAAGTTGTTGCTTTTGTTAACCTGAATCCTCATAATCCGCTAGGTACTGTATATGGCAGAAAGGAAAGGAAATTACTCGAAACAATATCGAATATTTGTGATGAATCCGGCGTGTTTGTGATTGACGACTTAGCGTATGCTGGATTAGAGTTCAATCAAGATAATAAAGCTCTTCCAGTCTGTACTCTACATAAACAGTTTAATAATACAATAACACTATATACCCTTTCTAAATCATACGGTCTTGCGGGTCTACGTTCAGGCATGATTATTGCAAATGAAATCGTAACTTCAGTAATCAGAGACCGTATATTTCAATCGTTTGATTCGTTATCTGTGTTGCAATCAGCAGCCATGAGTAGTTCTTTTACACCCGATAATCAGTCATATTTTTCTAATATAACCAAAGAATATTTTCTGAGATACCTATTTATTAAGGCAATGGTAGAGGGGGTGCGTTCTCTTAGCGATTCTGAGAAAAACAGCCTTTACAATTTCATTAGGAAAGAGAACATTGCGGTAAAAGTAGATGGAATTTTTGAAGGTATTGCTGATACACATATTATTCTCCCACCAAAATCTGGATTCTTCTTGTTACTGGATCTTACTAAATTGAAGGGTAAAGTATATAAAGGACTTTCAATAGTTGACGATAAAAGTCTATTACAATTTCTGTATACATCTGGGAATATTAAAGCATTGACTGGCGGTGCTTTTTATTGGCCCGAAAAAGACCACCTTGTAATCCGTGTCACGACCGCCTTGGAATATAAAGATTTGATAACTTCTTTTATGCGACTTAAAGCATCAATACAGCGTCTTGTATGAAAATATATATTGCGTCATTAGGGGAGCACGTAGGAAACATAAAGGAAGACAAGTATATTCGAGATGCGTATATTTTGAAGGGTTTACCAGCAGATATTATTAATCTCTGGTCTTTGCCTAAATTAGTCAGTTCTGGTGATATAATCTTACTCAAAAGTATTTGGGGGTATCATTTAAACATAGACTTATTCCTGAGTACATTAAGTACCTTAGAAAATAAAGGTGTTCGTGTTATAAACAGATACGACTTCATAAGATGGAATGTACATAAGTTTGAATATCTCAAGGATATTTCTCATCAAGTTCCAGTTATACCGACATTCGTACTCGATGTTAAAAATGAGGACATAATTATTCATTTAGAAGATGAAATCAAGAATATATCCATTTCATGTAATTCAAACAAACTTGTAATAAAGCCGACAATTTCTGCGAGTGGATTTCTTACATATGTATATCAATTTGGTATGGATAATAAAGATGTCATTTCATCCATCATACAAAATAATGAGCGCACGTTTATTGTCCAGCCATACCGAGATTCTGTTGTAAAAGGGGAAATCTCAATTGTTTTACTTAAGGGAGAAATTTTGTATGGGATAATAAGAAGACCTGGAGTATTTTTTGAGAAGAAGTCACCCGAACTCGTATCTTTAGAAAATATTCCTCCACAAATATTTGATACCCTTAAAAATCTGACACATTTCTTTGCTGAAAAATTTGGCTTAGCGCCTGATATATGTCGTGTCGATTTCTTAGAAAACAAAGAGGTCTATGAAATTCTGGAGGTTGAGCTTATTGACCCTGACTTATATATTAAGTATCTAAGCTCGGATTTACGACAAGAAGTCCTGTCTATTTTTTACGATATGCTGTGATATAATACACACTATATTTATAACTATTAAATTATGTACAGAAAAGGAATCTCAGCACTTATTGTAAATGCAAAAAATGAATTTCTATTAGTCAATCTTATATCATTTGAAGAGAAGTATTTTGCAATCCCTGGTGGGGGAGTAGAGGTAAATGAGACACTCGAGGAGGCAGCGTACAGGGAAATTAATGAGGAACTAGGAATTAATCCTTCGTCACTAGAGAAGGTCGGTGTAAGTAGTAATCCACTACTATTCACATTTAAAGTTCCAAAAGTAAACAGGGAAGGAAAAGAGTATATTGGATCAGAGAGACATTTCTTCGCATTTCGTTTTATTGGATCCAGCAGTGAGGTGTGTCTTGCAGAAAACGAAGTACGAGCATACAAATGGGTACCTTTTTCAGAATTGGGAACATATTTACTGTTTGATAATCAATTGTCTGACACTACAGAGAAGATCAAGGAGATGTTCGGTGATTTGTAGCACTTAATTAAAATGAATAAACCTTCACTTTTATTTGTCGAAGAAGTTGAAAGTTCTTTATCAAGAAATGTAATTTCGTCAACAAGTGTTGATGTGGTGATTCTTCGATTTAAACAGAGTATGGGTTTTAAAGCAGTGTATCTAGAAGAAACAAGAGACATACCGTCATTTATATTCGATAAGGAAAATTCCATTGAGACCGAAGTTAAAAAGTTTCAAAACTTTTGTTTTGACCGCAGATTGAATATTCAGTATTTTTATAATGATTCTGAATATAATCAAGAAGTGATTCAAAAATTCGCATCACTCTTAGGGTTAAAAAACGCTTTAACTGAGTACCAGTCTCGATGTGTTCGGGATAAGGTGATTATGAAAGATTTTCTTAATGAAATTGGGTTAAGAACAATGGCGTACAAGGAGCTTGAGTCGATTCAGGATGCAGTTACTTTTGCAGAAACACACTGTTTTCCAATTATCGTAAAGTGGAGAAAGGGTCTATCGTCAAAAGAAGTATATAAAGTACACAACAAGCAAGAGCTTGAAGGTCTTAGCCTAGATTATGGTAGTGGACGATTCATGGCAGAGGCTTTTTGTAAGGACCTGATTTGGTGTATTGACGCTCTTGTTCAGGAGGGGAAGGTTTTAACTATTTTTCTTGCGTGGCTTCCGTATACTAACCTTAGCTTTGCAGTGCATAAGGAAAAGTTTGCACAGATTACAGTAAGTGATACTCCGACAGAAATTAAATTTGATTGCACGAAACTTATTCAACTGGTTATCGATAATCTTGGACTAAAAAATGGATATATACATTTGGAAGCATTCGTGAATACCCAAGGTCAGCCAATAATTTGTGAATTTGCTTGGAGAACTCCAGGTGAACATATGCTATCAAACCACAGTATTGCATTTGGTGTCGACGTATATAACATGCTTATTGATATCATGGTTGGTAGAAAAATTAAGCTATCAAACATGAAAGGGGAAAGATGCGTTGGTGATATGTTCTTACCCCTCAAAGAAGGAGTAATTAAAAAGATTTCTTCGTACAATGAAATAAGGTCACTAGAGGGGGTAGTTGATGGAGAGGTGAGATATAGCACAGGCGACACCGTAGAGTCTAAAAGGCAATATACAGATAGTGCTGGTTGGATCCAGATAATAGGGGATACAAAAGATCAAGTTGTAGAGAGAATGCTAAATGTTTATAGCAAATTCGTGATTATTGCTAATAATTGATTTGTGTGGTATTTTGTTAGTAGATTTTTTGAACCAAACCAACAATTTCATATGAACACAATCACTTCAAGTTGCAGACATCCTGTGCCTTTAAGGTATCACGATGCGTTGTCTATCGGCGAACTAGATCGAAGGGGTAATCGAATTGATTTTAAGATTCCACCAATCGTGGTTGAGTCACCAAGACCGATTTTGGAATACAAGCAGATGATTCTAGCTGAACATGTGGAGGCTGAGAGTTTGCCAATGGTTTACAGTGAGGGCCTGTCATTCATCCTCCTTAGACCATCAGCTCTTTCCTTCAAAATGTGGCTGAGAGAGGAGCTAGAGAATGACGGCTTATCGATTCATGAAGAAGTTGAGATTGATAACTTTATGCGATTTTCTGATGTTCTATATCTACTGAATCCGGATATCAGTTTTCATTGGAAGTGGAGAGTTATCATGCGTGTGCTTCATGAGGCTGGAACACAAGAACAGAATCATGCGTCTGCCTTCGTCATCAATAGTGGCAAGAATCATGCACAATCTCATGAACGACTTGTTTCGCTCAAGAAAAGAATTAGACATGATATGGGGGAAACACCTGTCATCGTAAAGTCGAATGGTGTAATCGAGGTTGCTCTCGGTGTTCATCATCTACATGTACCAGAATTTGAGAGAGTTCGCACCGAGTTTAATACTCTTATGCACGCTCTTAATAGAACCTCAGTCTTTGCTTGAAGGCATGCCGTCGTCGGGCTTGAAAAATGACGAACCCGCAAGGGTCATGGTGCCGTACCTAGTCCTCGACTAGGTACGGCACTTCTCTTATACTTACAATCATGACCTCACCCACAATAAATGCTCTAAACTACACACTTCGCCCCTTTGAAAAGGAGAATGCTTTACTATGGCGGAAGTGGGATATTGATCCTGAAATACAAATGCATATGCCTGAGCCTAAAAATAAAGTACAGGCTATCGAGGAGCAGTACAAATACATCCAGGAATGCGCAGTGGACGAGGAGGGTTATTATTGGACTATTGAGACCACAAACAAGGATAATGAGACCGACAAAATAGCAATTGGAACAGTCTCTCTATTTCAAATTAATTTCCATCATAAAAATGCACAGCTGGGTATAGTGATTGGCGATAAGACTTTTTGGGGTAAAGGTGTCGCGACTGAAGTAATCCGCGAGATCGTTACGTACACTTTCAAAGAACTGAGTATTTCATATATTGGTGCAGAAGTTGAAGAAGAAAATATATCCATGAGGAAAGTGCTTGAAAAAGCAGGTTTTGAGCAGGATGGTTTTTTTAAACAGCAGAGAGTCAAGGATGGCGGAAGAGTGAGCGTGGTGCATTATTTTATTCAACCGAGGGAATAATTTAATCTAGCGATTATTATAGCCTCAAGCCTAACAGCTTTTTATGCTATAATCTCCAAGTAATTTTATTTATATTATGATCCACCACACAGAAAGAGTACTTAAACAGAAGACAAAGATTGTAAAACATACGCACCTCAAATTAGAGAAAAATTCTCTAATACG
>JAGOSK010000005.1:0-3816 GCA_018062305.1 Minisyncoccota bacterium
TCCACTAATAAAATCATGCCACCAAGCGAAAGCGAGGTGGTTTTGATTTTATTAGCTGGTTTACTGGAGCAAGCAGACTGCTCTGCTTGCGTTGGGAGTCGAAAGGGTTCTCCCATATTTTCGAGAATTGAGCAGAGCTTGTCGAAGTGAAATTTGAGAAAATGGGAAACCCGTACTGGTCCTGTAAGGACCGACGGACACTATCTCCCCACTTAATAGAATCCGCTTTACTACAGGTTTTCTATATATGGATCCCAGGAGTAGACAGAACTCATCACTTGCTCTGACGTGCCCCATACTATAGTATGAATCCTGGACCGATATTTAAAGGAAACATTTAATACCCTGTACAACAAACAAATCGAAAGGAGGAAATATGACATACACATGGATTACTGATCCGCATATTGACCATTTGGAAATCGATGGATTTGCCATCTTGGTCGACAAGATTAAAGCAGATAGATCAAAGGGTGTCATCCTCACAGGTGACATTTCATGCGCTGCTACCTGCATCCTACTACTTAAGAGATTACATAGAGAAATAAAGATTCCCATATACTTTGTACTTGGAAATCACGATTTCCATGGTAGTTGGATTGATACTGTGCGAAAGGCAGCATCAATGCTTAAAGAACAGAATTCAGATTTGAGGTATCTTACGACATTAACTTCTCCTATCGAACTTGCGCCTGGTGTAGGTTTGATAGGTCACGACGGTTGGTATGACGCTGGATACGGAGACTTTGAAAACTCGAATGTTCAAATGGAGGATCAAAAGCATATTAATGATTTCAGCACGCTGACCAAGACGAGCCTGAGAACAAAGCTCAACGAATTAGGAGCAGAAGCGGCAGAACATTTGAAAGAGCAACTTGAGTTGGCACTTTGTTCATATGATCAGGTCATACTTGCGATGCATATGCCACCCTTTCGTGAAGCTTGTCTGTATGAGGGCGAAGTTGCCAACGATTTCAATTTACCCTTCTATTGCTGTAAGGCTGTAGGAGATGTCATTTTAGAAATCATGAGTAAGTCACCTGAAAAACAGCTCCTCGTGCTTTGTGGACATACCCACCACAAAGCAGAATGCCAACCACTGCCAAACGTGAAGGTACGTGTAGGTACTGTCAGATACGGAAGGCCGATGGTACAAAATATCATTAATATATCTGACTGAATCGATACGAGTGTGATACAACAACCAGGTATAATGCCCAGCGAGAAAGTCCCCACGAACTTGCGACTCGTGGGGCTTTTTTTATTTAGAAAATATTTTTAAACTGATATATTGATTTTCAACCTCTCTACAACACCTTCTCCCCTCTGATCACTCTAAGCAAAATCATGATTATAGCTACCACTAGTAAAATATGAATAAAGCCGCCAACTGTATATGAAGTCACCAAACCAAGAAGCCAAAGAATAATAAGTATTGTTGCGATTGTAGTTAACATATAACTGAAGCCGCCTACATGAGCATTTGATTACAACCGCACAAGCCAATTCTCATGTTATTATTCCTCCATGTCCACATTCCTAAAATACTTTTTAAATAGTTCTATATTCACTGTAATTGCCATTATCACTTGTTTTTATCTAGGTGGAACAAGCGCTGTTATCATAGGTATAACTCTGAGTATTTTGGAAATTAGTCTTTCTTTTGATAATGCAGTAGTGAATGCATCGGTTTTATCATCTATGGACGAAGTATGGCGAAAGCGTTTTCTTACTTGGGGAATTCTTATCGCAGTGTTTGGAGCACGTCTTTTGATTCCTATCCTCATCGTATCTATTACTGCAGGCATGAATCCTATTGCAGTGTTCAACGCAGCCTTCTTCGACACTGCCACCTACGCACATCTCATTGAAAATATTCATATATTTGTCAGTGGCTTTGGTTCAGCCTTTCTTGGAATGGTCTTTTTGAAATTCTTTTTTGATGAAAACAAAGAGAATCATTGGATTCCAGTTGTTGAAAAATATATGCAAAAGCTTGGAACTATCGAATCGGTGCAGTCTCTTATGATGCTTATTGTGACCGCTGGATTTTCTACACTACTTGTTGGGGAGGCTAAAGCCGAATATCTTATCAGTAGTATTTGTGGAATCATTATTTATTTAATTATTGATGGAATTACTGCTTTTATTGCACCGAAAGAAATTGCACCAAAGGAAAACAACGGCGTGAGCGAAGTATCGAGTGTGCACTCAATATCCGTACCTACATCTGTATCTACGGCGGTGCCTCTCAAACCACTCATCCGTGGCGGTATCGTCAGTTTCTTATATTTAGAAATTCTTGATACTTCCTTCAGTCTCGATGGTGTAATCGGTGCATTTGCAATTACTCAGGATATAGTGATTATTTTACTCGGACTCACCATAGGTTCCTTTTTTGTACGAAGTCTTACTATTTTCATGGTCGATAAAAAAGCATTGCAACAGCTCGCTTATCTTGAGCATGGTGCATTTTGGTCTGTAGGAATTCTAGCAATTTTTATGCTCCTCAAAACAAAATTTCATATTTCCGAGTTGTTGATTGTTGGTGTGACTATTTCTGTGCTTATTATTTCAGTGGCGCATTCGTATGTGGTGCATAGGAAGGTGGCAATTGACACACCTAGCACAAATCTGTAGGCTTCTATCTAGATCGACCGATCATTTCCAAGCAAGCAACAAAAAAACCCAAAACAATAGAAAGGTACCCTTACGTGAATACACCACACATTCCCCTACCTATCATCGAGGTTTCGACAACAGACCCGAAAATTCCGGTCTTCAATCGCTTCTATCTCCCCCGGATTAAGACTGACCACAGAACTCCACTTGATTCACTTTTAGCATCCGCGAAGTGTCAAACAGGTGCATGGGAAAATGCATGCAAATTGTATTCTAACGTCCCTGACCATCCAGGATACAAACGGTTCATTCTTGTTCGTTATGAGCCGGATGGTATTGACCGCGAAGAAGTACTGCGTTCCTTTGAAGATGGAGACATTCGCCCAGCAACTCTCAAAGAGATGCTGGCTGTTACAACTCAACATCTCGAAAGTTACGGCATATCAAGAGTCATTGCGCTCGGGTCATCAAACATCAATTCTCCCGAACTATCTCGCTCATCTCAAGGCTTATTGTATCGGCTGTGCAACACAAGAAAGATGCATCTTCGATGGCTAAAGAGTATTGAGACTTTTCCGTTGATGGATTGGAGGAAAGAATATTCACACTTGCACCTGACTGAAGGTGTGGGTGGATGGAAGTCTAGATGTGTCTTCCTCGGTGTTGTGTTGAATCGAGAGTTCGATACCCGGTTAGTTGACATGAAAATTTCAATTGCGGACTATCGAGCTCTACCAAGGCATGATTTCTATCCAAATCTCGAACATGCTGCAATGGGCTCAAGGTATGTTGCAGAATCAGGCTACATCTGCAAGGTTGTGCGTAACGATGAAATTTTTCCGAAACAGTTCGGACAAAGATTGATACCACTACCAAAAAATATTGGATTGCAATATTACAGGCCTGTCTTCACCGACATCTAGCGTGTGGTCCAGCATGTTTTGGGCTAATGAAGTTAAAACAAGATACCCGTTCCCACATGAACACGGGTGCTTTTTTATTACGCGTGATGTGTATCAAGTATCCAAAGTGTACACATTAGATACCTGATATATGCGTCAATATATCGCCCATCGAGGCTGTACATCGAGTAAGATTCCCCCATTACTTCCTCCAATATTTATTCCACAAACCAATCACCACCAACAAAAATACAAATATACCTGCCATTATGAAAATGAGGTGTTTATTGAA
>JAGOSK010000005.1:3916-41160 GCA_018062305.1 Minisyncoccota bacterium
CGCCCATCGAGGCTGTACATCGAGTAAGATTCCCCCATTACTTCCTCCAATATTTATTCCACAAACCAATCACCACCAACAAAAATACAAATATACCTGCCATTATGAAAATGAGGTGTTTATTGAAGCCAATAAATTCACCTAGACTAACAAGTACCAATGAGCCTAGTATAGAAAGAGGCATCAGGATTGCTATAAAATATTTGTAAGGGAGTCGACTCAATCCTCCACCGTACGCGAGCAATTCGGGCACTGGAAAAAATAAGAAGCACGCCGTAAAAAATCCTTTTGGAGTTCCGACAATACTGACAATTTTATGCAATGTGCCCGCCTCAGATTGTTCAAAAAAACTTTCAACTTTTTTCCGACCAAGTGTGCGACTAATAAAGAAGGCTGTGGAATACCCGATGAAATCAGCTATAGCAACATAGAGCAGCCCTGTTTTTGTACCAAACAATATTCCAGCCAACGGATAAATAAATGCGCCAGATAAAGGAGCTATAATGATTGTCGAAACTTTTGCCAACATAAAAACAATGGGCGCCCACACTCCACTGTTCACAATAAACTCTTTAAGTGTTTCTTCTTTGATCGCCGTAGTCATATACACCAATAGAACGACTGTGAAGAGCGCGAACAATACTACCTTCATTCGCTCATATGTTACAAACTCTTTTGCAGATCGAATGTGTTCGAGCTTAAGCCTTGGACTCAATCTAAATACTTTTGAGAAAATATCTTTAATTTTCATCTATATGTATTTTCTTTTCATCAACAGACTGGGCTGTGGTACCAGAATGTATATTCTTCTTTTCTTTGCCACCCCAAAGCTTTGCTACAAAAAAAAGATACGCTATTTCTAAAATTCCAAATGTATTCACCACCAAGAGTGCGATGAACCACCACTTTTCGCCACGCTTTGCGGCATGCCAGAGAGCATATCCCTTGATCGCAATAGTCCAGAGTAATGCTAATAAAAATAATACTGAAAAAATTGAAATTGTAACAAGTGACATCGGCCCAAACATATCAAAATCACCACCTGCTCCACCCATATGGTTTGACCACATACCCCCACGATACCCACCTCTTCCAATACCATCCATCATCCATGTTCCTGCGTGCATCATAATTTTGAGAAGCTTCTAGAGCTTTGTTAGTTACTTACTGGTTATTTGAATAACATACTTTTATTATACACCTTGAGTTTCGACATTCAATCAGAGACCAAGAAAGAACATCTGACAAAATATTGTGACCAAAACTGAGAGGACGTGCCACGAACCATGTGTCCCTGGAAATCTTGCCTCTGTGTACAACAATACTAGTGATAAGGAGGCGGTTCCTAGAGCCACCCAAAACCACCAATGGTGATTTTGGCGGACCAAACCATCAATCAACAGAACAGAGTTAACAGCTATAAGAGCAATGGCTGCCATCTTATCTTCGAGAATGAAAGATTGACCACTGTGAAGATGATACAGAAATGAAAAAATCATCGTAGCTGTAATAAATATTGCATGCAACCATAACCTGTTCGAGATAGCAATATAAACTGGTATTACAAAAAGAATATTAGTCCAAAATGTCCAGAAATATACAAGACTTATCATCTAGTAATAATATCACAATTTAAATGAGCAACTACTAAAACCCAAAAATCTCAACCAATTCCCCAGAATAGTAAAACTCATACGCCAATCGCCCAAAAGTATATGTCTCACCACCCACAGAAACCTCTGCTCCAGCTACCTTTGGATTAGGTTTTGGCACTGATTTTTCAAATCCTAGATTAAACAATGTAGCTAGTATCTCTGGGCGATACGACAAGTCATATCCCTCCTTTTTCCATTGTTCCATAACCTGCCGAGCAAAGAGTGCAGTGTACAAATATGAATAGTAATGATCTTTTGAATCCGTGAGTCTTAAAAACCGCGTCGAGCTGGTGCCGGTATTTTCTCCTGTGTTAGACTGAGCCTCCCCTACAGACACATCGAGCAAATGCTCATACGCTGAACCAATATAGTATGGGGAATTTTTATCTTTCAAATTTCTTTCAATAACTTCTGCAGTATCCTGCTTCACTCCACTCACCCCTAGTGAAAATTCTGACAAAGTTCCCAAAATCTTTAATGGTTCAAAAAACTTTTTAAAGGATTCTCGATCAGAGGTAAAAAATCGGAGCTGCTCAGCGATAACAATACTCACAAGTACTCGAGGTGATATCCCAGCACCATACGCTGCCTTACGAATTGTCTCTCTATCTTTTGTAAGCGCAGAAGCAAGAGTCTTCCATTCTTCACTTTCTGACCACGCAAATGAGATGTCTGGAAAGACTTTCTTTCGAGCAGAACTGATTCCACCCTTTAGAGCAAATTGCATTTCAGAAATGGCTTTTATTGAATCATCTTTTGAAAGCCCATCTCCGTTTGACCTGGCATTTGAAGTATTTTTAAAAAATTCGTTACGCTGGTCGATGGAACCACGAACAGTAAAGAGGTCGAGCTTCATCCCAAAAAATACAACAATAAAAAGCACTCCTATAGCAGCTGACAACGAAACCCCCACTTCAAATATAAATGAGAATCGATTCTCTTGGAGTGTTCTATAGACTCGCGTTCGAACGTGCGAGTATAGATATGATATTTTGTGAAAAAGTTGAAACATACAGATTGGTCGCGTGGATGTTTTCGCGGCAAACACCAATATAGTATACTGGAAACATATGGCGCGCAAAATATTCTACATGATTCGACACGGAGAAAGCATCTTGAATGCGGAACATATTCGCCAGGGATGGGAAGGTAGCCTCAGTCCAAGGGGTGTCGAACAAGCCATTGCTACGGGGAAAAGGCTCGCTAAACAGCGGTTTGGGGCGGTGCTTGTCAGTCCATACATACGAACAAAAGAAACAGCGGAAGCAATTTGCGCACAGATCAAAAAACGTGTGCCACCCATGGAATTTGTAGACTTACTTACAGAACGACGCAATCCTACAGACATAGTTGGTCAGTCAGCGGACGACCCGAAGGTGCATCAAATAGTAGATCTGATGGATAAAAGTTTTCATCAGGACAATTATCGATATTCTGATGAAGAAAACTTTGAAGACCTCCGAGACAGAGCCCGACAATTACTTATCTATCTCGCGCATAGAAAAGAAAAAAATATACTTGTCGTCACTCATAGTATTTTTCTCAAGATGGTTGCTTCATACATTCTATATCGAGAAAATCTTACAGCCACAAAATACAATCTCTTGAGTTATCACAATGCATCAAATAACGCGTCGATCAGTATATTTGAATACAATAGTGGATGGCTTGGCGACGGATGGCTTGGTAGAAAGTTCTTCCCTATCGAAAAAAGATGGAGGATACTAGCGTGGGACGATTTTAGCGTTTAGCACCGACGGGTGGAGTGCTTAGTGAGA
This sequence comes from Minisyncoccota bacterium, assembly GCA_018062305.1. Taxonomy (GTDB): domain Bacteria; phylum Patescibacteriota; class Minisyncoccia; order Phycocordibacterales; family CAIZLB01; genus VEQN01. The sequence goes on from JAGOSK010000005.1 coordinate 7,350, forward strand.
AATGAATGTCGTCATCAAAAATACAAACACTGCGCCGAGGATAGTCATAAAAATAGTTTTGTATGAAGAATCGTGACTATGAGCTTCTGGAAGAATATCTGATGCACCTATATAGAGTAAAAATCCAGCAAAGAAACCGAGATACAGTACGAGGGCTACAGGTGAGAATACAAAGAAGAACGTTGAAAGACCTCCAAGTACTGGAGCAAGAGCATTAATAAACAAAAATCTTAATGTATTTTTGAGCGAATTTTTATGTGCCAACATGAGTGACACAGTATTGAGTCCATCGGTAAAGTTGTGAGCAAGTACTGCAAAGGCCATCGCTACTCCGAGAGTGTTTGAAACCTGAAAACCAAAACCGATAGCGGCACCATCCAAGAATGCATGTGCTGATAATGCCAGCGCTGACATAACACCAACAGTCGGATGTCTATGATGACCATACTGGTCTTCGTGCGCATGGTGGATCAAGAACACCTTTTCAGCAATATGAAAGAGAAGGAACCCAGCGACTAGGGCAATCATTGGAAACTGGAGGTTCATACCTGTTTCCGCAGTCAACTCAAAAAGCTCAGGCAGTAGGTCAAATGCCACCACAGCGATAAGTACCCCAGCGGTGAAGCCTAGGGTGAGATGCATCTTGTCTCGCCATTTGATACCAATAAATCCTCCTATACAGGCAGATACAAAGGTAAGTGCAATAAATATGAAAGCCATATAGATGTTATAGTAGTATATAAGGGCACAATTAGGCAAGGTGCAACACTTGTTCAGAGAACAACGCCAAAAACATTATGCGAAAGTGGTACCAAAAACATTCGAACAAACACCTAGGTGTGCATCCAAATGAAAAACTAGAAGCAGTAGCTGAGTATGAATTTGATTCCCCTACTCTCTGGAGTTTCGCCACCTCAACTAAAGAGGCTTGGCAATCTATTTTGCAGACCTGTGAGAATGCTCGAGAATCTCTATACATCGAACAATTTCTTTTTACGCCGGATCAGATTGGCCAGCAATTTCTTGAACTCTTTATCAAAAAAGCTCGTGAAGGTGTACACGTAAAAATCATCGTTGATTCGGTTGGAAGTTTTGGACTTGGAAGATCAGCATATCTCGACGCATTAGTTGAAGCTGGTGTAAAAATAAAATTCTTCAACTGGATGCTTCCTTTTTCAAAAAACAGCAAAACACTTTGGTATTTTAGAAATCACCGAAGACTTATCATCGCAGATCGCGAGGTGATGATTACAGGAGGAACCTGTATTGGAAAACGCATGGAAGATTGGAGAGAAACACAGATCAAGCTTGAAGGTCCAGTAGTACAGCAAGCGGTAAAAGTATTTGATCAAACGTGGAAAAAAGTATACAAGAAGCATACTCATAGTCTTGGTACACAGTACAAGAGCGGGCTTGATAGTTTTTCATACATTACTCAAGCGCCGTTACTTCGAGAACGACATGTATATTATCGTCTCATCGATGCTATACGACAGGCGCGTAAGCATGTCTATTTGACCACACCATATTTTCTTCCTGACCATAGATTACAACGAGTGCTAGTACTTGCAGCAAAACGCGGTGTGGATGTGCGAATTTTGATACCAGCTCAGGGCGACCACAACGTTGTCGAGATTGGATCGGAGTCTTATTTTGAATTCTTGTTAAGTAAAGGAATACAGATTTTCAGATATCTGCCATCTATGATTCACTCAAAGACTGCTGTTATCGACAATGACTGGGCGATGGTCGGAACTATGAACTTGGATAATATAAGCCTCCGATACAACTTTGAATCTGCGATTATTACGGGCAACTCGCTTTGTGTCGACGAACTTCGAGGGCATTTTATGCACGACTTAAAAGTTTCAAAAGAAGTACACCTCCACGAATGGAAGAAGCGTTCTCGCCTGCGAAAATTTAAGGAGTTGCTTGTGTGGCCTATTAGGAAGTTTTTGTAAATTCCAAGGAGTTGTGAATTAATAGGTTAGAACCACTGCTATTATTTAATAGACTCCGTCATGATCACCTACCAGCAAGAGATTCGCAGTATTTTTTTCTTTTCCATATTCAAATACGATTCTAATCTTGTAATTTACCGTGAATGAAAAAGTATCCTCCAAAGTCCCTCCCAACTTGTGAACTTTTAGTGCCTTATGATTATCCTCATGTCTAAATTGCTCAATTTTTTCCTTCACCTCATCTTTAAGATGAGGATTAAGTTTTTTATATCTTCTGATGAAGCCTGGGGCATATATAATATCAATCATGCGTTTTGGTATAAGTCTGAAATATTAAGTGCAGAAAGTTAAATTAGAAACCTTTGGCAAGCATATCCAAGTCACCCTTTAGACCCTTCCCATCACGAATTTCCTGCTTAGCAGAAAGGATATGCTGTACAAACTGATCTTCTTTATATTTTTGTATAGCCTTTCGTACGAGCTCAGCCTTGCTCGCTACGTGCCCAAGCTTCACCTCATGATCAATAAAGTCATTTAAATTAGCGTCAAGTGGAATAGTAATTGTAGTCATATTTTTATATTAACTCTGATTATATACTAATTAATAGTACTATATTATAGTAGACGTAAAGCTCTGTCAATGATTACAATCGAGTATCAATTATGTAAGCACCTGCTGAAATGGTTACGTATGTGGTGTCAGATTAAGAAATACTTGACATATATAGACATATATTGTATCGTTATATACAGAAAGGAGTTTGCTTGGCTGGATATGGTTCATAGGAATAGACTGCGGTCTATTTCGCCATAAATACCTAGTAAATTACGATCATGACAATACACTCACAACTCTTGTTCTTCATCATTGGCGTCAGCTCACTTCTCTGGATCCAAGTCGGCATTCTGGGGGTCTATCTGTCCACCTGGAACACCCCGACTCACACTGAGCGCTGGCAGCTCATCTGCAAGCACCAGTTCAGCACCCCGGGCGAGACCTTCAAGTTTCTCACCTTCGGCCTGCTTTTGAGCCTTCTCGGTCCGGTCATTCTGATCATGTCCATGATCAGTTTCGCCAAGTATCGAAACAACCACCATGGCCGTTTCGTTACAGCCTGAGCAGTACCAGCCGTAAGTCCCCGCCCCCTCACCAAGAGGACACTGGCGGGGGCTTTTTTTTAATTTGTGAAATATAAGAATTTTTAACTATACACAAAATCGCATCATTAAAGGAATTTATGTTTTTAAAAAACTGCATTTTGCGTGCATTTTCCCAAAAATGTGTTACTATATCACGTATTATATAGATAAGTTAAATTTACTAGTTGCACGGGGCACCGTACACACAACTACCCACTACATTGGCGATACCATCAGTTAGAATAAACAACCAAATACGAGGAACAGAACTCCGAATTATCGGGCCTAAAGGTGAAAATCTCGGGGTGATGTCTGTTGCCGAGGCTCTCAAAATTGCCAAGGAAAACTCATTAGACCTAATAGAAATCTCACCAAAAGCCCTTCCCCCTGTTGCAAAAATAGCAGATTATGGTAAATTTCAGTACGACGAAAACAAGAAGCAAAAGGTTGCAAAAGCCAATGCTAAAACTTATGAAGTCAAAAGTCTCCAAGTAAAGATAGGTACAGGAGAGCACGATCTTATTCTAAAAGCTAAAAAAGCTTCAGAATGGCTCGGGGAGGGTCATCGAATCAAGATGGACCTCTTTCTCCCAGGACGTACCAAGTACCTCGATGAGAACTTTCTCAAAGATCGTATGGAAAGACTACTTCGTTTGGTGAGTGTCGATTTCAAAATCGCCGAACCAGCAAAGAAGAGTCCTAAAGGTATGACTGTAGTTATCGAGAAGAAGTAGCTGAATGGGTTGGCAGTGCTGGAATTTTTCCATCATTACCCCCTCTAAGCGAACTTTCGTGGAGCAATTTATTAGACAACAAGGCACTATAAGCTCTATGCTTACGCATAGGCGCCTCGCGTTAACAAGCAAATCAAATAAGATGAAAACAAACAAATCTTTTTCGAAGCGAATTAAGGTTACTAAAAACGGTAAACTTATGGCTCGAAAAGCAGGACACAACCACTTCAACGCCAAAGAAAGTGGACGAACACAAATGGCAAAGCGTCGATCTTCACCAATCGTAATGACACAGCGAGACAAGCGACGATATTTCGCACAGTCTTCAATCTAGTCATTATCCCCTTATCTAATCTAACTACATAAAAACATGGTACGAGTAAAAAAAGGTGTTAATGCACTAAAAACAAGACGAAATATTTTAAAAGCCGCTAAAGGTTTCCGAGGTCCACGAAGTACAAAGGAAAAACTAGCTTACGAACAACTCGCTCACTCATACGCAGCAGCATTTGCTCACCGACGAGACAAGAAGGGTGACTTCCGACGACTATGGAATGTTCGAATCAACGCAGCACTTCGACCTCTTGGACAGACTTACAGTAAGTTTATCGGAGCTATGAAGAAGAAAGGAATGGAAGTTGATCGAAAGACTCTTTCAGACCTCGCGCAGAACTCTCCAGCTTCATTCGAACGATTAGTAAAGCAGGTTACGGCTTAAGCAACCAGGTTTCAACAATATAAGAAAGACGAAAGATCCGCTCGAAAGGGCGGGTTTTTCTATTTGACAATACGGGTTTAAGGAGTAATCTTGCGTCTAGCACAAGAAGTCGTATTCTACGATTTTCAACAGTGTCATTGACATCACCCATAGAAAAACAAAATCATGAAGCCATTTTCAGATACAAGGATTATTCTTATCGAGACGAGGCCTTCCCTTCCCAAATCGTCCAACGCTGGACTCTGGGCTATAACCATGGATCATCCTCGACTCTTCCATGAAGAATTCGATGAGAGCTCCGATGAGGCCATCGCCAGAGCGCTTGGAAACCTACTCGCCAGCATGAGCTCGGAGAATCCAAAGGACAAACTAACATTAGTCATCTGCAACCCTGATCACTTTTACCCACTGATCATGGAACACAAATGGATGATTAAGCATCATTGCATTTGCTTCGTAAGTTACGCCTCAGCACTGATGGGAGTTGATCCTTGGGAGGCTCGTAAAAGGTTTCTACCACCCGTCGAAGACAGAAACATAATGGATAGACTTCGAGACAACGCCGAAGTCTTCAGGAAGCTTCTCAAGGCATCGGAGTCACTCCGTAGCCTTCATTTGCTTGCGAACCAGTAGTTTGCTTCGAGAAAAGAATGAGTCAAAGACCCACCAGCAATGGTGGGTCTTTCTATTTCTATTTCTATTTTTCAGTCGAAGGAGTACTCAGCCGACTAAAACACCGTATTCTCCTTCGCACTATCCACCCCATCATAGTTTTTGTACCCACGCACGAGCTTTCGGTCTTCAGCAACAAGCTGTAACAGCTTTGCTACAAGTCTCTGTGGATTATCATCGAACACAATTTTCTTGTTTGGTCGATGACTTTTTTCAATCATTAATTTAATGATTTCGTCAGTTTCCCATTTACCATCTCCCATGAGGATTCCAATAGGCTTCTGATCTTCGAATGAAATAGTGAATTCGTGGTATGTACCAATACGTCCTGGACCAATAATGATTGCATCGCATGAACGAGTGAAAAGAAGGTCTCGTCCACTATAGCCGAACCCTGTATAGGTAATAAAATCCATATTTTCAAGTGGAAGTCGGTATACCTCTGTGTGTTCACGTACTGATGCAGCAGGAGAAAGACCTACTGATACTCCACACATTTCTTTACATCCAACTGCCGCCCAATATGGAAAACCTGTAGTCGCGCCAGACATCATAATGGAACCTTGCCGTGCAATTTCTCGTCCAATCTCTTTCGCAATCTCATATGACTCTTCTCCTAAAAATCCCATGTCAGCAGCACCAGACACTCCAATCTTTGGAATGAGATAATTTCTTGTGTTATTAGTATTTAAACAAACTGGACCCATAGATATTTTAATTATGTTAGCGTAACAATGTTTTTATTATATCAGATAATTTAAATTTATTGTTGAACTTTTCCTTTTGGAACCCTACCCTCGAATACATCAATGATATTTTGCGCGGCAAGCACGGCCATTTCATCGCGTGCACTTGTTCGCGCCGATGCAATATGTGGAGTTAGGACAACGTTTGGAAGCTTTGCGAGGCCCTTAGCGAGCTTTGGCTCAAATTCATATACATCAATTCCCGCACCCGCAATAGTTCCCTTTTTGAGCGCTTCTACTAATGCTACTTCATCTACCACAGGACCTCTTGAAGTGTTTATGAGAATGGCAGATGGTTTCATCATCTTGAGTGTCTTCTCATTAATCATGTGTTTTGTAGACGGAAGAAGTGGCACATGGAGACTGACGATGTCAGCCTTTTGATAAATCTCTTCAGGTGTAGCGCAGAACACAGCACCGTATTCTTTTTCTAGAGTCTCATTTCGCTTTACGTCATAATATAAAACAGGCATATCAAATCCTTTTCCAAGATGCTTCGCCACTCGCTCTCCAATATGCCCCGCACCGAGGATTCCAATAGTCTTTCCACATAGATCAGAACCAATAAAAATCATTGGATCCCAACCTTTATATTTTCCAGCACGCACATACGCATCAGCCTCAACGAGTCTTGTTGTAAGAGCAAAGATCATCGCGACTGTATGTTCAGCAATGCAATCACTAAAAGCTCCCGGAGTATTTGTTACTTCAACGCCTCGCTTTTTTGCCTCAGCAATATCAATATTGTTATATCCCACAGCATAATTTGAAACTATTTGAAGTTGAGGTCCCATAGCATCGAGCAATGCACCATCTACAGGGTCAGTGAGGAGTGTAAGGACAGCATCGTATGAGATACCATGCTTCGCCTGTTTCTTAAAAAAGGAGACGAGTTCTTTGTTTGTTGGAGGAACCTTGTACTTCCCCATCTCGACTACATACCCCTTGTCGTTAAGCATCTTAAAAGCGATTTCTGGAATTCTTCGTGTTACAAATATTTTTTTCATTTGATTCTGTGTTTTAGTTAATATACTACGGTACCCAAACTTCTTCTATTGATACAACTTCGGCGCCAACAACATTGCCAGTATCATCTTCAACCGCTCGAATATTAATCGTCATAACAGGAGACCATCTATATGTATCATCGCCGTCATATGAAAGAATCCTATTATAAGAAGCTGCCAAAGTCGAAAGTGTTGTCGATGCCGTTGTGCTCGGCGAAAGAGTGAAGGCATATATTTTATTGTTCCTAACATTGAGAATCCTAGGCTTTAGTCCAATTTTCGTGCCGTCATTGTAATATACAGCTATACCTGCTTTTTCAGACAATGGCATTGCAATAGTTGTAGTACTCATATTCCATCTTGTGTTTCCATTTGGAGCTTCACACTCCCTTGAAACACCAGCGTCGTATGATTTAAACACACACTCAAGCGTCGATACTAAGTCAGCAGGATCAATATTTACCCATAGCCTTCCATCTCTTTCATATATATTCTGAACGATACCTTTTACTTCTCCCTCGAGCACACTATTACCAATATTAATCTTCGGTGCAGTAGCTTCAATTTTTTTAGCAAAAACAAAAGGGTTTTGCGACTGCATAGCGCCCTGACCTGATTGTGTATCTACTGTAAGTTGATACTGTGTTCCAATGTAAAAAGTAAGTACTGGCAATACAGCAATAAAGAAAATTATCGAGAGAAGTTTTGAATACCAAGTTACTACATTGAATTGCATATAAATATAGTATACCAAAAAACATAAATTTTTTATTCCAATCTAAGCGAGGAGGAATCTTTCTGTGGATTACTTCTTAACTATCATAATCAATCCGTCCCATGCTGGAACAAACGAAGCGGTAAACCATTTATTGTTACCATATTCTTTAAACACCCACGAATTAAAATCTCTCATATGCATCGCACTATTATCGTGAGGCTTTTCATATTGAACCAACCCCTTCCATAATGTATTGTCTATCAGAATTGTACCTCCTGGTTTCAAAAGACGAAGTGCTTCAGTCACGTAGTGTTTGTAGTTTTCCTTATCTGCATCGATAAAAATAGCATCAAAAAAGTTTAGAGAAGGCACATCAGAAGTAAGCTTTTCGAGTACTTTTTTAGCTTCACCAAATTCAAAATGAATCTTTTCTTCTATACCCATAGCTTGCCAAAACCGTCGTGCGGCTGGCATTGGGCGAGAATCTTCATCACAAGAAAAGACCAATCCCCCTTCTGGAAGTCCTCGAGCAATGAATGCTGTGCTAAATCCCTTGAACGTTCCAATCTCTAGTACATGTTTAGCCTTAATTGATCTCATAAATACCTCCAAAAATCGAGCTTGAGTAAGAGGAACACTAAGATACGATCGTTCACCCTTTTGTGATGCACGTATAATAAAGTTTGTCTCAGCCGTCTCAGACAATCTAATCAAAGAATCAATATATTCTTTTACGCTACCCTTTATATGCACATGTCCATCATTTGAGCGCGAAATCATATATTTAAAATCTCGACGTATTGCATTTGGATGTAATCGTTTGTATAGACGCACAATCTTAACCTTAGACACAAAAAACATATGTTTAACTTTCTTTAGGAATTTCTGCATAGGATGATATTGGGATTTGGATTAAGAATTTGAGAGATTAGAATAGTAACATAACTACTCCAAAACTACAGTTTCACCTTCTTCAGGATGAACAGCATTGATTCCTAGATAGTCACGAATACGCTGAGCAAGAAACAAAGATGACTTTGTCTCACCCATTACCACAAATACTTTTCGGAGTGTCTCTGCTGATTGCTCTACAAATTCAACAAGGTGGTCCGAATCTTTATGTGAAGAATATCCATCTATTTTTTCAAGCTTAGCCCGGACAGGCACTCGATTACCCATTATTTCAACTTCTGATGCACCCTCTTGAATCAATCTGCCTAGAGTCCCTACAGCCTGATATCCAATAAACACAATTGTATTTCGTGGATCACTAAGATAATTGAGCTCATGATGTTGGATTCTACCTCCATTAGACATACCCGAGCCTGCCATAATAATTTTTGAACCTTGCTCTCGAACAATATTTTTTGACTCTTCAGAGTTTTGTATTACATGAAGTCCTGGAAATGAAAAAATATCATGGTGGTGACCCCTGTGTGCATCAGCTTGCACTGATTGATTAAAATCCGTAATCATCGTCCTATATATGTCAGTGAGTTTAATAGCTAAAGGTGAATCTAGATATACATTTGTGCGAGGAAGTTTGTGTTCGTCAAATAACTTATGTATTTCAAAGAGAATTTCTTGAGCTTTCTCAAGTGAAAATATAGGCATAAGGAGCACGCCACCTTTCTCATGATTTTCTTTTATAACTGTCGCGAGTTTATCGAGACGATGCTGTCGATCCTCATGATTTTTATCACCATACACACTTTCCATGAGAATATAATCTGCATCTGTAATAGGTTCAGTATCCTTGAGAAGTGGAGTTGGACTATTTCCAAGGTCTCCAGTAAATACAATCTTTCTCTTCTTGTCCTCACCTTCTGCTGTATAGGTAAGCTCAAACATACATGATCCGAGAACATGCCCAGAATCTTTTAGATACACCGAATATCCTGGTGAAAGCATGTGATCTTGATGATACGGAATGGTCTGCCAAAGCTTGAAAGCCTGCACCACATCTTCTTCTTCATATAAAGCTGGCAATCCATTTCGTAGAGCCGCTTGTGTCGTAAGTTTGAGAGCATCGGCAAGCATTACTACTGCAAGCTTTCTCGTTTCGGGGGTTGAATATATTACTCCTTTGAATCCGTCTCGAACGAGCTTCGGAACTCTACCGATATGATCCATGTGTGCATGAGTAATGAGAAGAACTTCAGCATTCACAGGGTTATATAAAAAGTCTTTATGATTGTTTGTATCTGCTTCATGAGTACCCTGCTCTAGTCCACAATCAACTAGTGCAGAGAAATTCTTTTTCTCGTCACTCATGAGTGGTCCCGTAAGCAAAAAGTTTGCTCCCGTCACAGATCCTACTCCACCGCAAAAAGTTAGCTTGAGTTTCTCGATCTTAGATTTGTCTACTTTTGATTTGGTATTTTTTTCCATATGTATATTGATATAAGTCCTCCTATTGTATCGTCTAATAAATCTTTAGTGGTATCTATCCAGTATCTAAAACTCAATGTATCTACTTTATAAAATATTTCTAAAATCTCCCAGCCGACCCCGACTATAAGCACACCCAGTATCAGATTTCGAGTACTTTCAGCGAGACGTGTAATTCTTAAAAATACAAAAGTAAAAAGACCTGCCATTATTCCACCCAGTATATGCATAGGAATATCTACCCATCGGTATGTCCAATATAGGTATAATTCATGAGCTATTTTGTGCAAAATTATTACAAAACCCGCAAAAGTGAGGGCAAGGTAAAAGCGTTGTCTACTACTCATAGGAACATTATACCCTATTTGGAAAATCTCCGAGATATATACTTGTAGGTTTCATTTGTGGTCAAATACAAGAATAGAATGGTCACTATGATTGCTATTGAAGAAGGCGTCAATCGAACTAAATGAAATGTTTTTGCGATAACAGGAATGAACGGGAGAGATACAGCCACAAACGCACAGCCAACGAGTGCTATTGCAAGCTGCTTTGATATCCTTTGAGCTGACCATATTGAACTTGAGCTTCGAAGTGACAAAACTAAGATAAGCTCACAGAGTACACTGAACACAAACCAGCCTGTTCTTAGCACAGATAGGTCTTGATCTTTGAAAACAAAGAAGTAAATCATATCGAATACCGTACTGATAAGTGCAAACATAGTAACCTGTCTGAAAAACTCCTTAGCAGAATGATCAATCGGTTTTTGATAATCAATTTTAGACAGTCGGTCTGTAACAAGAAGCAACAATGGCACATCAGTAAGCAAATTATTTAAAAGAATTTGAACAGGAAGCATCGGTATATCAGTCCAAAGTAGTGCCACAGCAGTTAATGAGAAGAGTGTCCCCAAATTTCCCGCGAGTGTACAAAGCAAATACGTGTAAATATGCGCATACACCCTTCTGCTCATTTGTATCGCATGGATAATGGGGTTCAAGCTTTTCTCCATGAGAAGCACATCTGCTGACTGGCGCGCAACATCACTGGCATTATATACAACCATTCCCACATCAGCCCTCTTCAATGCCAGAGCATCATTTATTCCCTCTCCCAGAAATCCCACAGGGCCATGCTTTTCATGCATATCTATTAGTGCAAGTTTGTGATCAGGATGACATCGAGCATATATTGTATCCTGATTAAAATCTTCTTCAGTCAACTTATTAATATCCACCTCATCGAGTGAACACACTTGATGAGGTTCTATACTTCGATCCAATTCTTTTCCAACATATAGGGCAACACGAGGTGAGTCTCCCGTCAGTACCTTAACCGAGATACCCATTCCGAGAGCTGCATGATACGAGTGTGAAGCATCAGGTTTAAGTGGATCTTCGAAAATATATAGGCCTTCAAACACATATTCTTCTGCATTTTCAAGATCGTTGGCGACTTTTTTCTTTGAGGCAAATGCAATAACTCGGAGACCTTGATTCTCGTATGAGGCATGTATATCTTCATATTTTTGAATATCACCTATTGTAAGTCCCTTGCATTCATTTCGGACCGAAGTGAATTGTCCTCTGATGACATCGACATCATCAAATGAAAAAACTGCATAACCAAGACTAGATTTGAACGGAGTGACATCTGGCTTTGCGATTAGACTAGAATTTGCCGTATTGTTTTTTTCCTTTGAGGCCTCAGTTTTCCCTTGTGTTTCATTTGCTTTCGCTAAAATTGCTGTATCAAAAGAACCATCCATTGGTGTACGCTCGTATTCAGCTCGGGCAATCATCTGTGCACACAATTCAACATTTTTGATATTAACAATATCACTGACACGTATATTATTTTCAGTTAAAGTACCTGTCTTATCAGTAAGTAGATATTTTATAGAACCAAGCTGTTGCAATGATGAGAGGTTCTTCACAATCACTTTCTCTTTCGCCAAACTGAGGGCTTCACGAGTAAGCATCAAAGTGATGATGAGTGGTAATGATTCTGGAACCACACCTACAAGCATGGCGATTGCATACAATACAAATTCAGCAACACCATACTTCCCCTCTATCAAAACACCGAACACTCCAACCAAAAGAATACTAAGGAGTGTCACTAATAATATATTAATGCTCACATTAGAAATAAAACGAACAAAACTATTATTTTTCTTAATAGAATCAAGTTTTTCTGAATATTTTCGTAAAGAGTTTTCGGCGCTCGCCGCAATCACTTGACCAACAAGCCTTCCTGACGAAAGACTACACCCAGAAAGAACTTTTTCACCAACACGAGCTTCTATAGGTAAGCTCTCTCCAGTCAAAACTGACATATCAACATACGCGTCGTACACTTCTCTATTCACGATATCCGCAACAAGCACATCACCTGGGCCAAGAAGCAGAATGTCACCCACCACCACATCCTCACTTTTTATCTGTTGAAGTGTTCCATCTCTGATGATTGATGCATTGTGCTCAATCATACTTTCAAGAAGCTGACTTGCTTTTGACGCCCGAAACTCTTGAATGAAACCAAGAATCACATTTGCAAGGTTGATGATGATAAAAATCCATCCATCGATACTTGAGCTAAATATAAAGGATAATATTGCTGAAACTAAGAGAAGGACAAAGAATATTGATGCAATTTGACTGTATAAAACAGAAAAAATCAGTGAAATGTTCTTATTTGTATGACCTCTCTTCTTTGATAAATGCTTTTGGACATATGAGGCGCTCAAACCTGTCTTGGTATCAGTAAGTTCCATAAAAATAATATTGAGAGGCGTTTTAGTTGTTTATAGTTGCTCTTAGCTTTCTATCAAATACAGCTACAGTATAGCATCTTCATAAAATTCACAAAAAAATACCCACCGCACGTACTGTTTGGTGAGTTTCTTTATGAGGCATCCTGCGTATCAAACCTAGACTTTAACCTAGGGTGGGTTCTCTGTGAGCGAAACCAAGGTCGCACTCAACTCGAGATCCCTGATGATATGTATTGAAGTTGATACAACAAGACACCTGAGTTCATTATATACCTATCTCAAAAATTGCAACGCTTTACATACTCACTCCTGCCGTTTTCTAATTATTTTACCTTCCCTAAAATATCGCTCATATCAGGCGCGTAAAGAATCTTGTCTGAAACGATTGAGTAATCCACAAGTTCCTCATCAGTAAACCAATGTCGTATCTCATCTTCAGCTTCTTTAACTGAACCAGATGCGTGCACCAAATTTCGTATTGAACGATTGTCAGTTTCAGACATTTGATATGAATCAAGGACAAAGTCCCCTCGAATTGTTCCCACATCTGATGTAAGAGGCTCTGTTCCACCTGTTATCTTTCGTACAATTTTTACAGCATGAGCACCTTGCCATACCATAGCTATTACTGGACCACTTGTAAGGTATGTCACCAATCTCCCAAGAATACTATGAGCTATAGCGAGAGGATCTGTCGAAGGCGGAGTTTGACCCTTATCTACAAAGCCTTTTATACTTTTCTCTCCTACCGCCTGCAGCCATCCAGCGTCGAGAGTATAGTGTTTTGAAACCATTTCCGGCGTCGGAACCATGAGTTTCATACCCACAAGCTTAAGCCCGATACGTTCATATCTACCAATAATTTCACCAATAAGTGTTCTCTGAATACCGTCGGGCTTAATAATGACAAAAGTACGTTCGTCTTTGTGATGTGTTGGTGTTGATGCTGTATGTGTCATGCGATTAGTGTAGCATATCACTCTTGATATTGATCCAAAGATAATTTTCTATCATCTGTGCAAATGAATCAGATATAAAATACCCTATGCTAACGTAGAGTAAGGCTATCACTACGACAAATAATGTAAATTTAAATAAAGACATCGCCGCTTTATAACTATCACTTTTTGACAAGAGGAACATCCAAAGCAATACAAAGATACTAAATAATACAGAGAGTCCTAAAAAGAATAGAGCGAGGTTTAGTGAACTTTCATTAAAAATTGATTCAATCATGTGTTGATATTACTAAAATATTAAGCAGGATTTTGAGATGACGGAGAAGGTGCTGCTGGTGGTGTAAAAGTAGACCTGGCTGGTGATGTAGGTGATGAAGCACTGATTGATGCAGATGGCTCTGACGCAAAAGACGCACTGCGAAGCGGCATACTCGGAGGCACCACAGGCTCCTTCTTATATTTTTCCATAATCAAATCTTCAACCAGAGTTCTATCTTGCCCATACTTGAGATATGAAAGTTCTTTAAGATTATCTACCACATCAGGAGTCCCCTTGTCCGGCCAAGTGAACTCAACATTGAATGGTCGAACAGGCTTACCGCCTGAGAGCATCTTTACATAACAATTCATATTGTCGATATTCATAATGTCATTTGAAGTGAATACCGGTTCAAATTGTTTTTCCAAAAATTCAGCGTCTTCCGCACCTACTCGGAATACTCCCATGTTTCCTACGTTTCCAAATACGGCATCTTTAATATTGTCGTCGAGCTGTGCGATAAACTGATGCGCCATAGTGAGAGACAACTTGTACTTTCGAGCTTCAGAAAGAATAGTAGCAATAGACGGTGTAGTAATGTTCTGGAACTCATCTATATATAGATAGAATGGAGGCACTTCTTTTCCAAATGAATCTACTCGAGAAAGTGCTGCCATCAAAATCTTACCCACAAGAATAAGACCAATAAGTGATGAGTTAATGTCACCAAGTCGTCCTTTTGCAAGATTCACGAGAAGAATTTTCTTTGAATCCATTATTTCACGGAAATTGAAGCTCGATTTTTCCTGAGCGATGATCGGTCGCATAATGTCGTTCGCCAAGAACACATCGAACTTCGAGGTGATGTATGGCACCATGTTTTGTAGTGAGCCTTCCCCTCCAGCCTTCTCAGCAATCTCTTTCCAAAACTGCACAACTACGGGGTTTTTACATCGACTAACTTTCATATCACGGAAACTTTTCACCGCCATTACTCGCGACACATCGAGAAGCGTACATCCACTATCAGGATCCTCGATTACAAGCATTGTGGCATTTCGGAAGTACTGCTCAAACATTGGACCCATAGATTCCGGCACTCCACCATACAATTTTTGGAAAATACTAAAGAGTTCATTCACTACAAATGTTTTTTGTTCTGGATAATCTCGATTGTACTCGAGCATGTTCAAAGACATTGGTCGATCAACATGACTTGGGTCAAAATAGATGACATCTTCATATCGCTCTTTAGGAATGTGAGCGAGAATATCTTGTACATCAGAACCGTGAGGATCAATAAAACAAACACCATCGCCGTTTTTGATGTCTTGAATAATCATATTTCGAAGCATTGTAGACTTACCAGTACCTGTCTGACCGATAACATAAAAGTGTCGAAGTCTATCCTCAGGAGTTACATATATAGGTGTATCGATGTTTCGATGTTTATTTGTACCGAGGAATAGATTTCGACGTGTTTGCTGTCCATTCCCTGCGACGCCACTTTGTGCGTCACCACCGAATCCTTTTGTTTCAGCCCCAGGCATACCAAGTGGAGCGGGGGCACTTCCAGCTTTTGACTGTTTGAGTTGATGAGCACCTGACACAGCCTCTGTTGGGAAGTGCATAATAGTCGTGAGTTCTCGCACAGATACCGGCACAGAATGTTCTTTATCAAACAGACGGTACGAGTAGTTGTGTGTAAGCTCTGCTAGTGCAAATTCTTTTACTCGATCGAACTTCAAACCGTTTCCCAGCGAATTCTCAAACTGTCCAAATGATGATTCGATACTTGTGATGATATCCTCGGCACGAGAGCGATTGGCAGCTGAAGCAAGTATTCGAATATTGGTTTCAATAACAGGAGTTTGAATCTTTGCAGTTATCTGTTCAACAGTAATTGAATCAACCACTTTCGGTTCTTCTTTTTTCTCTTTATCCCCTTTTGTCACTTCTTTATATGTCTCTTTTGTAAGTTCCTTAAACCCTTTTGTAAAATTACCCCAAAGTGTATGCCGAATATCTGTGGCTTTCTTCACTGACTCGCCTTTTTGAATTTCATCAAGAGCTTCTTTGTATTGTTTATTATAATAATCTCCAGCAGGATTAAATACAATTTGAATTGCTGCACCCTCACCATCTTTTTCAATCTTGGAAAGCGCATTCAAAATTACATTAAGTGGATCATAGTCAAATTGTTCATATGTCTTTATTGGAAATATCTCTCGGCGAATTTGTTTTCCGGTAGAACCGACTGAAAAACCATCTTCATTGAAGATATTGTAATTGTCTTTTTTCTCAGCAAGTTTGGCATTTGGGAAAATAGAGAGAAACTGCTTCTCAAATATATCTCGCTTCTGATCAGGTACCGCAACATAAAATACGAACTCTTCCCCACCATTGGCAACTGCCAGTTCAATAGTAAACTGGTTTTCAACAAGTTCTGTTCCATATGAGGCTTTTCCACCACTTGAACCAGTACCAGACACTGACAACATACCGGCATAGAATTGCTCCATAGATGAAATAAGTTCCTTGAGACTTTTTCTTTTCTCTTCAGCGTCCCCCTTTGATTCTGGAAGTGCTACTTCGTAGAGAGTTTGTTTGAGTGCTTTAGCCACCGGAAGTGTTTCTTTGAGGCCGTGTGATGGATATCCTTTCTTAAGATACTCCACGAGAAATCTATGGAAGTCAGCATCTATGTGCGGGCTATTCATTCCTCTTGCCACTTGTATGGCATTCAATACACCTTTCTCCTGCATTATCTGCATAAGTCCTTCCATTCGTTTATCATGCATTTCAGGGCTTAAATCAAGGATAATTTCCCATTGTTCTTGCGCCGGCATTTTATAGTGCTCATGCAAAACTCGGTCAGCATCTTGTACACTGTAGTTTGCAATCTCGCTATCTATTATCGCCGCTCTTTCTTCTTGACGAGCTTCAGACTCTGGATGAGAAGCTAGATGCTGTTCTCTGCTTTGCACAACTCCACGCAAATAATCGAGTTCTTCTTGGAGAGAAGCGAACTGTTTGTTTTCGTAAACGGCAGTGGATTTTGGTTCAACCGCAATATTAGATTGCGGAAATTTTTCTTGTTGCATACTTCATGTATTATACCGTGAGATACGTGGAGCGTGAAGTTATTTGCGTCTAATTTTCTCTTTATCTTTTTGCTTTTCCTTTTTTCTTTACACTCTTATTTACGTTCTTCCTGTCAGCCTGACCCATTCCTTTATGGTTCCTAGGATACGTAGGTAAATATTCTTCAAGAAGCGCCACCTTGTCGGCAAGAGTCATTTCTTTTCGCTCAAATGCGCCGTGTTCTCGCTCGCATTTTTCCCAAGTCATATCAACTTTTTCAACTACAGTTGCAAGTCTCCATTGATATTCACCCGCAAGGACTGACATATGACGAACTATGTCTGCATTGAATTCTTCTCTATTCTTTTTGAGTAATTTCTCATTGGACTCTTCCATATCTTGGCGAAACTGATATCGCTGGAGCTCTGACTCCTTTCTAAGCTCATCAATAAGGTTTCCAAGTTCTTTATGCAATTGTTCTTGCGTTACATTCATACCTGCATACTATCACTCCAAGATGAAGCCAAGTTCAAAAAATTCTAAAGAAACTTGTGAATAAGTCACTTCTATAGCCCTGCATAAGCTCAGAAATATACAATAAAAATTTGTGTTGGGTAGTTGGCAAATTTTAAAACTTTAAGCCCGCTAATCATCCTAAACCTCCGTCAGCACTTCCGCACCCTCTGCTGTAATCACAATAGTATGTTCAAAATGAACACTTCGCTTTCCATCTTTTGTTTTAATTGTGTAACCATCTGGTTCGAGACGAATATGTTCTTTACCTTCATTAAGAATTGGTTCAATAGCAACAACAGTTCCAGGTACGAGCGTTGGACCTTGCCCCTTTTTACCAAAGTTTGGAATAAATGGATCTTCATGGACAGAAAAACCTACTCCATGTCCTCCAAGATATTCAGCCATATTGAATCCATACGTCTTTTTATAATACGCGTTGGCTTTCTCTATTTCAGCGCCAATGTCTCCTGTTTTAATTCCCTTTGGATATTCTGTCCGCCAATTTTTACATGCAACGAGTGCAGCATCGAGACATTCACGTCCAGCTTGCAGGAGTTTTCGTCCTCGTTCATCTGTCTTATCTTCGCCTCCGGCGCAAATAGTGATGGCACTGTCTACAATTCTTCCTTTATATGAAATACCCATATCGAGTGTCACCAGATCGCCCGGTAAAATCACCTGAATCTTTTCATTTGGAATACCATGAACCACCACGTCATTTATAGAGAGGACCAGCGCTGCTGGAAATGGCCGATCAGCACCCTCTGGGGTATAACCAAGAAATGCGGGAGTAGCTCCAGCCTCAGCGGTGAGTTTTCGTGCTAGGTTTTCGAGATCGAGGGAGTTAATGGTTTTTGGGTCTGCGTTTGAGCCTGAATTGGTGCCAGAGGTTGCCGCGCCACCCGAAGCCTGGTCGTGACCAGCAAAACTATCCTGTACAGCTTTTTCAAGCTCTTTTAGAATAGAGCCGAGAATCTTCCCTGCTTGTCGGAGGATCTCAATATCTTCTTTTGTCTTAGTTTGTAACATTACCAATACTCTACACTAATATTTTGGTAATAAAAAGAGTGCCCGAGCATAGTAAAAATCTCAAAATCAAGAGCTTACCAACTCAACCCCTTCAAAATAGCCTGCGTCACCTGATCTATGGTCTGCTCACCACTCACATGCACAAAATCATATCCGGGATTTGTTTCAAAATATTTGAGAGCAGGCATTACATCAGTATCAAACCAGTTCAATCTTCGCTGAATTAATTCTAAACTCGCATCATCCTTTCTCCCTTCTATTTTACTCCGTGTGAAAAGATGCTTCCGTGACCACTCCGGACCTACATCAATATAGATAACAGTTGGTTTAGTCCTTTTATAAAATGAAATTGCAGAATCAAATACCAAGGCTTCATCGTATGAACGTGGCATACCATCGACGATGAGGTGTTCCTCCCCTGTCATCTCTTCTATAAGTACATGTGACCAGTTCCATACAGCAAGAAAGTCTGGCTGACGACCACCAATATCTGCGACGTGCGCTGCGAGTTTGTTTGTGTACCCAGGTAATTTTATAAACTCTCGGAAACGCGGACCTGTTTCAAGATACATAATTTTTCGCTTATTAGGATCCATCTTCTCAAGATGTTCACGCAAAATCTTTGCTTGAGTTCCCTTTCCACATCCTGATCGTCCTATAAAAATAAAAGTTTTTGGTTGTAGTGTAGATGGCATGTGATTTATTATTCGTACAATACTTTTTTCAACCTATCGCGAATTTGATTAGTAAATTATATCACAGGAACATATCTACTCCTTACAAAGTTTCATCTTTAATATTCAAAACAAAAATACCAATAGAGAAACTTAACAAAGACATGAGGGCGAAAATGACCGTAAAGCCAAAGTTTTGGATTACATAACCTCCAACCAATGAAGCCACGCCAATTGAAATAGCAGTGAAACCCTCCCATCCACTCCAATCGGAAATTGAATCCTCTTTATTTGACCACTTAGTAAAAAGACTATCAAAAGATGGATTTACCATCGCTACTGAGATACCTAGTAATATTTGTACTAGCAGCAACTCAAAGAACGTTGACACAAACATGAAGAGAAGGAATGCGAGAGAGCGAAGAAGCAGTCCAGCAGCGTACAATAATCTCTTATTTTTTATAGATGATTCAACGGATGCAAAAGTTAGAATCAGCACACCGGATACAATAGAAAACACAGCGAGTGAAGAACCCGCAGTTTCAATATCCCCTCCTATTTTTTGAATATATGTAACATAAAAAGTACTGAAAATACCAAAGATGAATGAGCCGACCGTACTGGTTGCGAGTAATATCTTAATAGCTTGGTTGTATGGTTTTTTGGTGTTCATATTTTGTTATTAAATGTTTCATTCAGATCCTCCATTTTCTCATAGTATACAATAATGCTATAGTAAATAATATATGAACAACGAAGCCGCACCTACAACATCGCTGGTAGTACCCTCGCAGGAAGTAGTAGAGTCTGAAACTATTGATACGGCAACTGATGTATCAAATTTTGAGAGGGCTAAAAAGATGGAGGATTTGTATATCAAAAGATACATGGACGCGCACAGAACTGACCCAACGAGAGACGTGCGTGCAGAGAAGGCAAAACTCATGGACTACCTGTATGGACTTACTAATCCAGCGACTAATAGTCCCTACACGAGTGATGATTTGAATTGTATCTATCTCTATCACGTAGTTTCAGGCGACATGATTGCACATAGTCCAAGAGAAACACTTCCACCAGTGATGGAATATGATTTAAAAGATAGTGCAACTGAAGAAGGTATCATTGAAAAATTTATATTATCCCTTCCAAGACACTCCGATGAGTCTGTTTTAATATAAAAGCACCGACAGATGAATCTGTCGGTGCCGTAGGTTGAGCGAAGCGGTTGCCTAGCGATTTTTCTCAATCCATTCGATAACCTGTGCCACTCTCGTTTCGTGAACTAGGATCTCTATATATTTTTTCCGCCTTACCTCCAATGGAAGTTCAGGGTCGAATACACAGATTTCCAAAGTTTCAGGATCAAGCTTCAAGTGCTTGATACCGAGGACGGCATTCATTCCAACGAGCGGTGTCGTATCCCATGGAGTATCGAAGCTGTTTGGTCGCATGATGATCATACCGACTTCACCCTTCCAGATACGAGCAACCGTGATACCAACACTTCCGCTCGTAACTTCCATGTCTTTGAAGACCCCTCCTTTCTCCTTTCTAATCATCTTTTGCAAGACAAGTGGAAAATTGTCAGGTGGGTTGTCCAAGAGAACATACAGTTTCCCAAGATCCTCTGTGATATTGGGCTGAAGAGGACTTTTTACTCCAAACCGAGTGCGAGTCGGTGGCATACCAGGTGCGTACTGATAGATTTCACCAGTATTGATGTCGCCAATGCAGACTGCATCAGCTTTGCCGCCAGTGACATGAGCAAGCATGCTACTCACTCCAGTCGACTGCTTTCTGCCGTAGGCTTTGGTGCCATCAACTGGATCATCAGTGAAGTAGCGTCCGCGGGCAAAACCTACTGTGGGCTCAACTCTCAAAGCTTTTTCTTCACCGATCAAACCACCTTCCGGATCCCAGTTCCTGATTTCACGAACGTGAAATGCTTGGATTTTTAGATCCGCACTTGTCACCAAGTCATCATCCACCCCATTGTAGTGAGGCTTAGCTATCCTGCTGAAGATAGCAGCTTCCTTCTGAGCGATCTTGATTGCTCGTGTGACAATTCGGAGCATAAACTCTCCGAGGTTTTCTTTGCGTTTGTCTTGTGTGTTTTTTTGCTTCATGGTTTTCATGGTATTTGTCCTTTCTTCCTATTGTATATTATTGTTTTGTCTTTGTACTGTTCTGATTACACTATAGTTCCCCGTTGGCGAACGTGCTTACAAATACGATACAAATGTACACTTTATTACTTTAGTCTAGAATAGAGCTTGATAATAAAGGATATGTAGTATATATTAAGTGTACTATATATAGTACATATTATGAAAAATACACAAACAACGTCAGACTTTCTCAAGCAAGTAGGACTTTCAGAATCAGAAATACAAGTGTATATGTCCCTACTCTCAAGCGGTGAGTCATTGATAATGGATATCTCAAAGAAAACAGGATTACACAGACCCGCTGTGTACAGAGCTGTTGAAGGTTTGAGTGAAAAAGGATTAATAAAAAATGCCTCAAAAGGAAAGCGTCTGACATATATTGCTGAATCACCAGATCACCTGGAAATACTTTTTAAAAATATTGAGCAAACTTTTTTTAACAAAATAGAGGATCTACACAAGATGTACGAGACGAGTAAGACAAAACTCATTGTTTCAATGTCTGAAGGTGAAGATGCAATTAGGGATACATATTCCGATGTAATACATACTTTGGAGAAAGATGAAACCTACTATAGATATAGTTCAATCCACAACTTTCTAAAGAAAAAATACATCCCAAAAGACTACCAGCAAGTGCGTGACAAGAAAAGACTTGAGCGTTTAGTTATTACTGGTTCTAAGAACACATCACATACAAAGCTCCTTGGAAGAAGTATAAAAACAATTCCTGCTGATTTTGATTTATTTCAAGATGAGATAAACGTCATCATTTATAAGGATAAAGTAGCAATCATCGACTACCCTTCTAAAACAACAGTAACGATTAAACACAAAAAGTTCGCAGAGTTTCAAAAGAAATTATTTAAGTTGCTGTATTCGAAATTGTAGAATTTTGACCAATAATGTCTGTATAGTAATATCAAATAAAAGCATGTCAAAAGCTACTCACAAGAAAATAACCAGAAGTCACACCAGCGCTATAGAAAAGGCTGATGATGTAGTGTCTCTAATTCAAAAACTTCCTGAAGTGACCAAAATATCGCTTGGAATTATTAAACATATAGGAGTCGGAAAACCCGCTGTAAAATTTCATCAAATAACAGGTGGCTTTAAAGCTGTAATACGAGGAAATATATCTATTCAAGAGATATTTGTGTATACCAAAGATGAGATTGGTGTACAGAAAAAGATCAAAGGCCTGTTTTAAAAACCCTCACAGTAAAGACATATACCAGTGAGAGTTTTAAATCGGATGTGAGACTAGGAGTTACATTTGATCGATAGTTTCTTCCATATATTGCGTGTATATACACATAATCTATATATACAACACAAAAGTTTGCATGAAAATATATTACCGATGAAACAATCAGCAATTGCCGAACATCTTTTCTTTGTCATTTCCTTCATTTTTAGGATTCCTTTCTATTTTGTTTATTTTCTGCTCGAAATTTGAACTATGTTCTATTTCAGAGTATATAGACCCGACATGAAGCCAGGATAAAGATTTTCTAAATTTACATACTAAGCAAGCTTCAACGCATACTAAGCGAGTTTAAGTGCAGGTATAATCTGCTTCTTTCTTGAAACGATTCCAGGGAGGACTTCTGTGTCACCTTCTACAGCAACACCGAAAGATGTCGTAATCACACTCTTTAGAAAATCATTGTGAGTAAACACTGTAGCTTCTTCTTTCAAAATATCTACAACAAAGAAGAGTACGTCGTCGATACTCGCGTCTTTTGCTTTTTCTTCCTCAATAGCAGCTACGATTCCAGCCTTTCTTGCAAGAACTGATGCAGGATCTGTAGTTTCAACAACTGAAACTCGAATATTCTTGTCACCTACTTCAAACTTCTTACTATCAAGATGCACAAGTCCTCCGTCAGTAAAATCCGAAACATCTGATTTAGCTTTAAACATTTCATTTGCATACTCAGTAATATTGAGACCAAGACGCAATGCTAGCTTTTCAGCAATCGCTTTGTCATGAGGAGTAGTCGTAGGAGATCGGAACTCGAGAGTGTCTGAAAGAATACATGAAAGCATGACACCAGCGATATCTTCTGGCATAGTCTCAGCGTGAGCACCCATAAGGTCGTGCATAACTGTTGCAGTTGAAGCAACGGGTCGAATAGTCATTTCAATAGGTCCGCGTGTCTGGAGTCCACCTACAAGCTTGTGGTGGTCAATAATCTGTAGAATATCAGCATCATTCACTCCAGCGAGGAGCTCTTGAGGGTTGTTTGTGTCTACGATGACGATGCGGTCTTCAGGTGTTATAGCTTCGAGGAGCGCTGGTTCTGTCTGTCCCCATCTATTGAGCACGAACTTTGTCTCTTTGTTAAGCTCGCCAAGTACATAACTCTCCGCTTTGTGAGTAGTGTGCGTGTTGAGGTACCACGCCCAGATGATAGCGCAGCTGGTAGCATCAGTGTCAGGTGAAATATGTCCAAAAACTTTGATTGTTGTCATGATGGGTACATCATACAAAATATTGTGGGTTTGACAAAGTTCTTTGCTTGAATATAATTGTGGGTACAAATGACCACATTCGGTCGACCGAGAAAACCCCGAAAGGGGTTTTCGATTTTCTAGACTTAGTATATTAACCAACTTGGATTTAATTACTCTTAATTCGGAAGTGGAAATCTTTCTTATTTTTCTAAGAAGCCTCTTTGAACTCAAAAGTCTAAGCTGGGATAAGAGTACAGTGTACACAGATCCTTCATATTGCCCATTGTGATAATAAACCCCTCTTTTATCTTGAGTACTCAATGGTAAGACCCATGCTAGTCTATAATTGAACTTCCTGAGTATGAGTACAGGGCGCTCATACATTTGATTTTTGCCATCCTGTTCATCACCCACATTTAAACCCAAAGAGCACCACCAAATTTCCTTTTCAGAAAATTCAGACTGCGGACCTCTTCTGCGTTCAACATCCGTCTTTACCTTATTCCATTCAAAAAAGTCTTTCATTCCTACAATGTTTGCACGGAGTGGCTGAATTCTTTATAAAGATTTTATAAAGAAACAAAAAAAACGGGATGGCTGAGGTCTTGTTTGACAAGAAAATATTTTTAAAATAATATGTGTCTACAAATGGGTTGTGTGTGAAGAATCACAGCCGCCGGAGATAGTACCCGTAAGGACACTAATCGTATATTAAAGAGACCAGCAAAAACTGGTTTTTTTAATTTGCTTAGTAAGATTTATGTTATACACTTACTATACAGTGCCTTCGGGCTTGCCTCGTCGATGACGAGGAGAACTCAGAAAACCTATCAGTGATTAAAGCTGATAGGTTTTCTTGTAACTCATTAAATATCTGACTCCGATTATTCCAAAACTTTTAGAAGTGTGAACCTCGGACCTTTGTAGTTCAACTCAGGTTTATCAACCTCTTCAAGAAACATACTTAGAGGTCTAACATAGAGAGTAAAATCTCCATAAAGCCCTCGATACACGGCGTACATTTCTTTTGTTTCAGTATGCATACCAACTCCCAAGACTTCATAAATCATCGACTTATCCTTAAAATGTTGATAAATTCCCCGTTTCAAAGTTTCGTTATTCATTCTCCTATTTTAACATAACTAAAACCGGCGACCTCCTTTTGGGAAATCGCCGGCAATTTGGACTTTACGCGTGACTTTACGCGGTCCATGTTCACACAACCACACTGAACTTTGTTCCAGCTAAAGCAAGTCCGCGGAAACCTTTGGACCTGACTTTTTCTTCGGAAGCTTCGTCGTCGAAGCCGTGTGGCAGATGAGATAGCCACATCTTAGCCTTGATGTTGATTCCAAAACTGGAAATTGCATCAAGTGACGCATGCACCGGGTCTTTCGACTTCGGCGAAGCATCGTGAATCATCATGGTTGCGCGAGGGGCATAGGCTCTGACCAGTTCGGCATCGAAGCGGGTATCGCTCGAAATCCAGATCGAGTCATTAATGAGAAGACCTGTACTCCAAGCAGAATCACTCCAGGAAGTAGCACGAGCAGGAGTATGCATTGTTCGGAAAGCCTCAACTTTGAGACCTCCCTTTTCGAACAAATACACATCTCGTTTTGCATAGGAACTTTGTCCCCATGGAAGAACAATGTCGTACCATTCACTTGATGGTAGGGATTTCAGATTATCTGTCCCGCCATCAAGCATAGTTACATCTGAATCATGTGAAGACAAGTCGCCTGCCAACGTGTGATTCCACAGATTTTGAGCCCAGATTCGTGGAGCCCACAATGATACTTTTTTGCCGAGAACTAAATCTCGACAATAACGATTTTGAACTAGTAGCTTGGAAAGTCCACCAGTGTGATCGCCATGAGTGTGAGTGATAAACAAATCTGAGACTGACGCAGGACTGAAACCGAAACGAGTGAGTGCTGACGGGACCGTAAATCCGCAATCAATCAGCAGTGAAGTTTTGCCAATAACAGCCAGATAGCTGGTGTTGGTTGGTGAAAGCATTGCCCCATGACCGAGACAATACAATTCAACCTTTGATCCATCGTTGGTCAGTGGAATCGAACCAAATGAGCTGATGTGGACTTTTGGTCCAACACCGACTTTAACAGAGCTCTGTGTGAGCGTAGGTTGGGGTTTTGTTGTCATAGAACTGGTGGGCTGTTAGGCCCGGGTTGGTTTTTCCTGTATCCACCTATAATTCTAGTACTTTGCCAGTTTGATGCAATAATTTGTGTCGAACTATTCGTCAAAAATAGTTGTTTTTATGCAGCCCTATTCTATACTGTATGTATGACTGAACTTATCGAACTTATAAAAAATAGTGGACTTGGTGAGAAAGAATCAAAAATATATTTGGCAGCACTTGAACTTGGTGAAGGTACAGTTCAAGATATTTCCAAAAAATCAGGTGTAGTGCGCACTTCCTTGTATTACATCGTCGAACGACTTGTTCGTGAGGGATTTCTAATTGAAACAAAGAGAAATAAAAAGAACTTTTACATGGCATGTCCACCGCTTGATGTAGCTACAAAGCTACGACAAAGAATGCGAGAATTTGAAACTCACATAGATGTGTTAGAGGCTCGACGTGGAGTACTTTTCAAAAGACCACGAATGTATTTTTTGCATGGACCAAGCGGATTTAAGGAAACTTGGAATATTATTTTTAAATCAGATCCGAAAGAATATTCTATAATTACAGAAGGTTTAAACTTTTTGGATTATGTAAAAGCCAAATATATTGTTACGGAGATAATTGCTGCAAAGAGAAAGCTAGGGGTGCGAAGTAAACAGATGATCGTTGATTCAACCTATGCACGAGAGCATATTTTACCTAAAGATAAGTTGGAAAATCGAAAAAGTCGACTACTCCCCCAAGGTATGCGTCTCGGTTTTACTGAAATCATATGCCCAAAACTAGTGGCTTTTATTTCTCCAAAATACAATGACAGTATATTTATAATAGAGGACGCGGTCTTTGCCGAAACACGGAAGACGCTGTTTGATCAGCTTTGGTATACATTGCCGGAGGTGCAGTAGTAAAACTAACTACTCAACTTCTAAAGAGAATACTAAAATAAAAAAGACCTATCCCTTGCGCAGTTCCTTT
Source organism: Minisyncoccota bacterium (assembly GCA_018062305.1). Taxonomy (GTDB): domain Bacteria; phylum Patescibacteriota; class Minisyncoccia; order Phycocordibacterales; family CAIZLB01; genus VEQN01. The sequence goes on from JAGOSK010000005.1 coordinate 34,498, forward strand.
ATTTAAGCTGAGTAATAAAAAATACCTATCAGGTACTAGCGAGGCTCGACGGAGCGAGCTCAAGCGAATTGTCTAAAAAGAATTAGCTAATTCGTCCGTGTGCCTGATAGGTGTTTTTTATTAGGAGGCTTTTAATATTCTCTCATCGACAACTGAGCATCCACTTTCTTCACAATATCGAGAACTACTGAAACTACGATTAGAAGTCCTGTTCCTCCGATAGTAAGGTATGAAATACCTGTAATAGCGTTTAGGACCGGCGGGAGAACTGCTACGAGGGCTAGGAAGAGGGCTCCGACAAGTGTGATACGAGTCACTACTTTGCCTAGATATGCCTCTGTAGACTCTCCAGGACGTACTCCAGGGATAAAAGCTCCACCCTTCTGAAGGTTGTCAGAAATAGCCTTAGGATCGAAAGTAACGGCTGTATAGAAGAATGTGAAGAAGAATACCATCACAAAGTAAGCCGCAGCGTAGAACCACTGATTTGCCATTAGGGCAGTAACAAAAGCTGAGATCTCATTGATAGTTGGGTTTTGGAGGTATGTGAGGAAGTTCAACACCATCTGAGGAAGAAGCAACAGTGAAAGTGCGAAGATGATCGGGATAACGCCAGCTTGGTTGAGTCGAAGTGGAAGGTATGTAGAAGTTCCACCGTATGTCTTGCCTCCTCGGACCTGCTTTGCGTATGTAACAGGGATAGGTCGTTCTGCTTCAGTAATATATACAACGAGAAACACCATAAGGAGTGCGAGAATACCTAGACCAATATATGTAAACAAATCCTCTATCTGGAATGCGTAGAAAACCTGTGATGCTACCTGTGGAACTACCGCAACGATACCTGCAAAGATAATCATTGAGAGACCATTACCAATACCGAACTCTGTCATGATTTCTCCAAGCCACATGAGAAATACTGAACCAGCTACGATAACAAGTACGTTTGTGAGAAGTGCAAAAGAATCAAGCGAAGCGACAATCCCCTGTCTCTGAAGAATGATGATAAAACTAAAAGCTTGAGCAAAAGCGAGAGGAACAGAGAGAAGTCGTGAATACTGTGAGAATTTCTTTCGGCCGATAGCTCCTTCTTCTTGGTACATAGATTTCATCTTTGGTGACATCATTGTAAAAAGCTGCATGATGATAGAAGCCGTGATGTATGGTCCGACACCAAGCATTACAATAGAGAGAGTAGAAAGTCCTCCTCCAGAGAAAATATTTAAAAGACCGAAAAATTGATTACTATCCAAAAATTGTGCCAAAGCAACTTGGTCTACACCTGGAATAGGGATAACTGAGAGAACCCGGAATACCGCGAGTGTACCCAACACAAATAAAACCTGCTTTCGTAGGCTTGAATCCTGAAACATGTGCTTTATTTTCTGTAAGAAATTTGACATATTAAGTTATATTAAACTGAATGTTGAACCACCCTGCTAAAACTGTAGGCCGATTAGGCTTCCACTACGCTTCGATTGTTCCACCAACCTTTTCAATCTTTGCTTTTGCACCAGCTGAAACCTCACAGTCACGTACTCGTACTGCAACTGTGACTTCACCTAGTGATAGGATTTTAACACGAGGATACCGTCCGTGAACAGTAGGAAGAATTCCTTTGTCTACGATAGTTTTTGGAGAGACGATTTCATTTGCTTTGAATATTTCAAGAGATGAGAGGTTTAGAGGCACTGTATCTTTCTGAATAGACTTGTTTGAGTTCACACCACGACCTCGAAGTTTTGGAAGTCGCTTGATCATATCTCGGATTTCAGGCCGAATCTTGTGACCAGCTCGAGCTTTCTGGCCTTTTGTTCCTCTTCCAGAAGTTTTACCACGTTTGCCACCTCGGCCAACTTGGATCTTCTTCATATTTTCAGTTTTTCGTTTTAGGTTGTGAGTTTGCATGGTAATTATTTACTGTGAGCTCGTGGTTTCTTGAGCATCTTGAGGGCTTCAATAGCAACTCGAGCATTGTTAAGTTTGTTCTTTGTACCAGATCGGAGTTTTGCAGTGATATTTTTGATACCTGCGAGTTCAATAACATCTCGAACAGAACTTCCTGCTACCACACCTTTTCCAGGAGCTGGCATCATGTGTACTACAGAAGCGCCAACTTTCTTTAGAACTTCGTGAGGAATACTGTGAGTCTTTGTAAGAGAAAGAGTGATCATGTTTTTCTTTGCACTTCGTAGAGCCTTGTCTACCGCAAGTGAAGTATCTCCACCCTTTCCTGTTCCTACTCCTACTTTACCTTTTCTATCTCCAGCAACAAGTGATACAGCAAAACTAAATCGTCGTCCTCCTGAAGCAACTCGAGTTACTCGTCGGATGTCGATAATCTTCTGGTCGTATTCAGGCTTGGCTCGTGGCTCTCGTCGTGGTCCACCTCTTCGGTCTCCACCAGCTCCAGGAGCTCCTCGTCCACCACCTCGTGAGTCTCGGCCTCCAGGTGTATTTCGTCGTGGTCCTCCGTTTGCGCCAGCAAAAGATCTAGACTGCGCAAATGGTGATGCTGCCGGCGCTGCAGGCTTTGATGCCGCAGACACAGGAGCAGTCGCTGGCGTTGCAACAACTTCCGCAGCTTCTTCAGACGCAGTTGTAGCTTCAGCAACCTCTGCCACCTCTACAGCAGCTTCAGCTATAGCTTCTTCCTTGATAACCTCTTCGTTTGTATTTTCTGTTTTATCAGTCATATTTGTATTTAAAATTGTAGTCCCCCCTCTCGAGCACCGTCTGCAAGAGCTTTAATTCGACCTGTATAAATAAAGCCACCTCGGTCAAAGACTACTTTAGCAATATTTTTAGCTTTAGCCAATTTTGCAATCTCAACTCCTACAGCATGAGCTGAAGTCGTCTTGTTGCCTTTGATCTCTGCTGATGAAGCGGCAGCAAGTGTAACAGCATTTTCATCATCGATGAGCTGCGCGTAAGTTGCTGTATTTGACTTGTACACTGAAAGGCGTGGGCAAAGAGCTGTACCCGAAATTTTCGCTCGGATTCGCTTTCGTCGTCTGTCTCTTGGTGTTGAAATAATTGACTGCTTCATGGTGATGAATTTAACTAAATATTATTATGCTGCTTTTTTACCTTGCTTTCGCTTGATAACTTCCTTCTCATATCGGAAACCTTTACCCTTGTATGGTTCTGGCTTCTTGAGTGCTCGGATTTGTGACGCAAACTGTGTTACCCGCTCTTTGTCAGCACCTGAAATAGATATAAGACCCTTTTCAGATGTAACTGTAATACCAGCTGGAATCTCAACCTTTACTGGGTGAGAGAAACCAAGTGCCATATTGAGTGTTGTACCCATGACGTCTGCCTTGTATCCAATACCTTCGAGAATTAGCTTCTCTGTGTATCCTTCAGTAACACCCTTAATCATGTTTGAGATATGTGAAGAGTATGTACCCCAGAGCGCAGATGTTGCAATATCCTTCTTTTGTGGAACAAGAGTAATTTCATTACCATTAATATTGATTGCAATAACAGTCTTAAAAGCTCGCTTGAGTTCAGCTTTAGGTCCTTTGACAGTCAAAACACCATCAGAAGCGAGTGTAACTTCTGTTTTTGCTGGTATTTCGATTGTTCGTTTTCCTACTCGTGACATGTTGGTTGAATGAATTGGTTAATGGTTACTTGTACTCTGTGTTTGCTATTGCTTCAAAATTGCTGATTACCAGATTTTGAAGAGTGCTTCTCCTCCAATCTTGGCCTTTCGGGCATCTTTGTCTGTCATAACTCCTTGTGGAGTAGTGAGGATAAGATATCCGTAGCCGTTTCGTACTGAGTGTACATCGTCAGCTTTAAAGTAAAGCTTTCGTGAACTCTTTGAAACAAGCTGTGTGCCTTCGATCTTCGGTGAACCATCTGCTGAATAAGCAAGTTCTACTTCTATAGTCTTGATTACTTTTTTACCTTTTTTTGTAAATGACTTAATGAAACCTTCTTTCTGCAAAACTGTGAAGATAGCTTCTCGAAACTTTGAGTGAGGAAAAACTACCATCTCTTTCTTTGCGAGATTAGAAACTTTTATGTTATTTACGAGTGATGCGATTACGTCTACCATGATGCTTTTTTAATACCTGGAATTAAACCTTCGTTTGCTGCCTCTCTGAAACAGATACGGCACATATCGAAGTCTCTCATGTAGCCACGACCACGACCACATCTAAAACATCGTCGAGTAACTCGACTCTTGAATTTAGGTGTTTTTTTAGATCTTGCTACTGTTGATGTTTTGGCCATATAAGTTGTTGGTTGATGCTAACAATTCTACTTCACTGTGTCAATCTTTTTGAATAGAAAACCGAGTTCCTTCATCACTTCTTCTGTTTCTGCCTTTGTTTTTGATGTAGTAACGATTGTCACTGCGAAACCAAAGACATCTTTGATATCTTCATCTGAAGTCTCTGGGAACACAGTATGTTCTTTGATACCTAGGGTATAGTTACCCATAGCATCAATAGACTTGAGTTCGATACCTCGAAAGTCTCGAGTTCGAGGAAGTGCGATGTTTACAAGCTTCTCAAGGAAACTCCACATTCGTTCGCCTCGAAGTGTCACCTGCCAACCTACAGGGTCGCCTTGTCGCACCTTGAAACTCGCAACTGACTTCTTTGCTGACTTTACAGTAGCCTTCTGACCTGCGATTTTGTTGATTCGGTCACCAATGAGCGCTTTTCGCTTTGGGTCTTTTACAGAACCAGTTGTAGAAGAAAGAATCACCTTCTCAATTCGAGGAGCTTGGAGCATGTTCTTGTAACCGAACTTGCCTTTCATAGCTTCAAATAGACCAGTTTGTTTTTGTTTTGCAGTGTTGTGTTTCATGGCAATAGATTAATTATTTGAGCTAGATAGCTTTAACATTAGAAGCATTCATCGGGGCTGCTATCTCGATAAGCTGACCTTTCTTATCTTTTGATGTAGCCTTTTGGTGCTTCTTTCGAAGATTCAAACCTTCAACAACAACAAGATTCTCCTTAGGCATAGCCTTAAGAATTTTTCCTGTCTTGCCTTTGTCCTTTCCGGCAATCACTTTTACGTTGTCTCCTTTTTTGATCTTCATGTTATTTTTGTTAATTTTATCTGTTAGTTACACAATTTCTGGTGCAAGTGAAGCGATTTTCTGATAACCAAGTTCTCCAAGTTCTCGCGGAATTGGTCCGAAGATTCGTCCAGCCAATGGTTCTGTCTTATCTTTTCCTCCCTTTGTAAGAATAACTACTGCGTTCTCATCGAATCGAACGTATGAACCGTCTTTTCGTCGGAAAGCTTTTTTCTGTCGAACAACCACAGCAGTCAATACATCTTTCTTTTTTACCGCCTTTCGAGGCTGAGCCTTTTGTACAGAGAGAACTACGAGCTCGCCAATTTCAGCGTATCGCTTCTTTGAACTTCCAAGTACTTTAAACACTCGGCCTATTGTGGCACCTGAGTTGTCTGCTATTGATACTAGTGAGCGTGGTTGAATCATGTTGGTAAATTAATTATTGAATTTATTGAGTTGAAGTGTGTATGAAAATTTATGCAATTACAGTGAAGTGTTTATCCTTTGAAATTGGGGCACACTCTTCAATTGTCGCTTTGTCGCCAATCTTCTTTGTGTTACCAGGATTGTGCGCCTTGTACTTCTTTGTACGTGTTACGTACTTGTTGTACTTTGGAGCTTTGATAAATCGCTCAACTAAAACTGTAGCTGTATCCTTCATCTTGTCAGATACAACAACACCAGTGAGCGTTCGCTTCTTTGTAGGAGTTTTCGCCTGTGTATCGGCTGTTTTAGTTGTTGTTTGTGTTTTTGTCATATACGTAGCTTATTTATACTTTATTTCTTCGCAGAGTCAATGATAGACATAATCTGTGCGATTTCCTTTCGAGTAGTCCGACCCTCCTTCACGTTCTTTGTCTTAGATCGTGTATTTCCGAGTCTAAAGCTCTGAAGTGAGTCTTTCTTCTCAGAGAGAAGCTTAAGCAGGTCTTTCTGTGTCTTTCCAGCTAATTTTGTGAATGATGATTCTTTCATGTTGGTATAATAAAATAATTAGTCTGGAAATTAATGTGCTCGACTTACAACCTTTCCCTTAAGAGGAAGTTTTGTACCTGCCTTTCGAAGAGCCTCTCGTGCTTCTACTTCAGGAATACCATCTATCTCAAAGATAATTCGGCCTGGTCGAATTTCAACACAGAATCCTTGTGGATCTCCTTTTCCTTTACCCATCGGTACTTCGGCAGCTTTTTGTGTCCAAGGTCGATCTGGGAATACTCGAATCCACACTCGACCTGTTTTACCCACTGAACGTGCAATCACCTTTCGAGCAGATTCAATCTGGTTTGAAGTGATGTGATTGTATGTGACAGCTTTAAGTCCGAAAGAACCAAAACTAAGATCTGTACCACGTGTTTCAGGTGCCAAGAACTTTGGGTTCTGTCGATTCTTTTGCCATTTTCGGTATTTTACTTTCTTTGGGTATAACATGGTAGTAGGGTTATTAATTCGAAATTAAGATACTTATTTATTAAATACCTCACCTGTATAAATCCATACTTTGATACCGATGTTACCGTATGGCAAATGAGCTTCATATCGTTTGAAATCGATATTTGCTCGGAATGTCTGAAGTGGGATTCGACCTCTTTTGAGATCCTCACATCGTGCCATTT
>JAGOSK010000005.1:41260-43732 GCA_018062305.1 Minisyncoccota bacterium
TAAATCCATACTTTGATACCGATGTTACCGTATGGCAAATGAGCTTCATATCGTTTGAAATCGATATTTGCTCGGAATGTCTGAAGTGGGATTCGACCTCTTTTGAGATCCTCACATCGTGCCATTTCTGCACCTCCAAGTCGCCCTGAAAGGAAGATTCGTACACCCTGAACATCACGACAAGCCATTACCTTTTCAATCATAGACTTCATTACTCGTCGGAAAGGCATTCGCTTTTCTAGACCTTCAGCGATCATCTGTGCGACAATAGCAGCACTTGCTTCTGGGTTTTTCACTTCTTCTATTTCAATCTTAATATCAGTTTTTGTATCAGCCTTGATATTCTTCATGAAATCAATGATGTCAGTTTTGAGCTTAGTCACGCCCTCACCACTTCGTCCGATGATGAGACCTGGCCGTGAAGTTTTGATAATAACTCGAAAATGTTTATCATTTCGTTCAATCTCCACATCTGCAATATACATACCCCGCATTCGCTTAGCGAGCCACTCTCGTAGAAGAATGTCACACTTTAGATTCTTTCGATATTCTGCGTTAGTAGAAAACCATCGAGATCTCCATCCTTTGATGATTCCTAGTCTATGAGCGTATGGGTGTACTGTATGTGTCATGATAGTTGTATATTAATAAATTATTTTTTAGCAGTCTTAACCTTTTTTACTACAGCCTTTTCAGCTTTAACTTCTACAGCCTTAACAGCTTTTGAAGCTTTCTTACCTGTTCCCTTGTTAGCTCGGCCCTCACCTAAGGTAAGAATAACGTGACTTGAACGCTTAAGGATTCGAGCAGCGGATCCTCTAGCTCGTGGCATCATTCGCTTTAGAGTTACACCTTGGTCAACTCGGAATTCTTGGATAGTAAGGCCCTCTGGGTTTGCAACACCTTGACTTCGTGCATTAGAAAGAGCACTTTCAATAAGTTTAATCAATGGAGCTGAAGCTCGCTTTGTAGCGAACTTAAGTTGAGTAATAGCTACTCCAGCTGTCTTACCACGTACAAGTGCTGCAGCAAGTGCAACTTTTCGTGGAGATTGTCGATAATTTCGGAGTATAGCTTTCATGGTAAGACGTTGATTATAGAGTTAATTCGCTAGGTTAATGTAGACAGATTATTTTTTCTTAGGGTCTGCAGTTGTAGACTTAGCAGCCTTAGCTGAATCGATCTCAGTTTGTTTCTTGGCCTGATCAAGTTCTTTTTGCATCTTTCCTCCGTGTCGAATGAATTTTCGAGTTGGTGAGAATTCGCCGAGTCGGTGACCTACCATTTCTTCTGAGATAAGCGCCTCAACAAAGACTTTTCCATTGTACACACCAAAGGTGAAGCCGACCATTTCAGGAGAGATCTGACTTCGTCGGTACCAAGTCTTAATAACCCCAGTTTCCTGTGGTTTCTTGCCTTCAATCTTTTTCAAGAGTCGAGCTTCTACGTATGGGCCTTTTTTGAGTGATCGTGTCATTTGATTTGGTTGCAGAGTCTCGTCTAACTCCAGCTTTGATACTGTGATACTCGTGAATACTGCTGCGAAAAATAATAGCCCTAACAGAGCTTGTGGTGACATAGTATCAAAAAATAAAATAGTGTCAAATGCATTTGTGTGGTGTTTTGATGAAATGTGGGTGTTTTGAGCGTCTCTATTGACGAGCGGTATAAGTGGTGGTACTTTTTGGACAGATTATGTACTTGGTATTGCCTTAGAATCTTGTTTATTAACTTTATATATATGGTATATGGACTAATAGGTAAAATTCTACGGCAATCCCTTACAATTAGGTTTTGTCGTATCAACCCGCCATTCTATACACCATGCCAGAGCCCATGTTCCGTAGCGACGCCGTAAGCATTCTTCAACAAATGCTCGTACTTCAAGCTTATGACGTCAACTTCCAGAGGTACAATTTCCAAATAACCCCATGTGGTGACAAAGGATTTTGTGTTGTGGCCCTCAAATCCAGTAGCATTTCCAAGCAACACAGGTGGCCAGTCTATGGAGAAGGTTTCTTCGTCGATCCTGTTACAGCCGCTATCGGGGAGCAGATTCCGTCAAGCTTCATCGCTTTTGAAGAGCAAACTCTCACTTATCGCTGGTAAAATCTCCACACACCTCTCGTCCCCAGCCGTCCTCTCGCATCTCAAAGCGACGGACGGCTGCTTTCGTTTCAAAATTTTATACACTGCTACTGTCTCCTTAGGTAGGAGCAACCAAAATAAAAAGACGTGTGTATGGATGTAATCCCGGATACACACGTCTTTTTATTTTGTTGCGACTTATTTATTCTTCCCCACCTTTCGTCGTGAGACGATGAGTCGGTTTGAATATTTCTTTGGTCGTCGTGACTTCTGTCCCTTACCTGTTGGTTTACCGTAGATAGAGATAGCTCGTCTTCGTCCTCGTCCTTGTCGGCCTTCACCTCCTCCGTGTGGGTGATCCACAGGGTTCATGGCTGTACCTCG
>JAGOSK010000028.1 GCA_018062305.1 Minisyncoccota bacterium
CAAAATAAATGGTACACAGATGCAAGCCCTTCGTTTGCGTGGAAGATTCCGACAGGAGTAGATGCCGTTCAGACAGCTATGGATAATACTACTGCTGGTGCACCTCGTGTAATATATAGTCCTGCAATAAAGCAAAAGACTATGGCAGATCATGAAGATGGAGTTTGGTATTTCAAGATTCGTGCTCAAAAGGATGATCAATGGGGCCCTGTAAGTACATATGTCGCTCGAATAGATACCACAAATCCAAAAATAAATTCAGCTAACTTTATGTATGACGATGTGGAGAAAATCCTTCACATTGATGCGGATATTGAAGATGTGACATCAGGATTAGAATATTATGAAATCTATATCAATGATTTTCTCTTAGAGAAAGTTCCTGCAAATAAATTTGTAGATGGAAAATACAGTATTGAGGCAGAAATACCTGGAGAAAATACTATAACTTTGGTTGCTGTCGACAGAGCTGGTAATAGTGTTGAATCGACTGAAAATCTGGTATCAAACGCAGTTACTACACCTTCGATTCCAGAACCAGTTGTTGCTCCCGTTGTATCTGATGTTACCCCAGTGGTCGCACCTGCTGACACAAGCAAACAGCTATTGATATCAATAGGTACATTTAGTATGCCTGCGATACATCTTACTATTGCATTACTTTTGGCAATGATTGTTCTAGTCATTGGAGCATTTGCACTTGGGCGTTACCTCAGTCCTGGTGTCCGTGAATCAAGAGTTCGCAATGGATCAATAAATGATGAGAAATCAAGAATACTTTCTCTCTTGAAAGAGCGTCTAGAAAGACATCTCGAAATATTACAACATGCTCAGCAAAGCCGTATGGTTCTCTCTAGAGAAGAAAAAGAGATAAAAGATATAATTGAAAATGATTTACAAGAAGTTGACAGAGCAATACAAGAACTCAATCTAGGATAGTTGTCCAACTTGTGGATATTCGTGCATAAGTTTGTTGAATATTCTGGGGTTTTACCTGTATAATATGTGTATCGTAAATGGCACGGTACCTGGCGGACGTGCCATTTATGCTTCCTGGGTTTTCAATGATTTTATTGTTTCTGCTATACTGTGCAATATAAAGAATATGACGATAGACGAAACACAATTAACTCCAGATAAGAGTTCACAAGAAGGTTCTAACGCAAATAGAATTGCCGAAATAGAAACAGCCATGTCTCAGGCTGATTTTTGGCAAGACAAAGATAAAGCTCAATCACTCATAAAAGAACTACAAGATTTAAAAACTCTTGCAGAAGCTGGTCCGGGTGCTGGTCCATACGATACTGGCGGAGCGATTGTCACAATATTTTCAGGTGCTGGAGGAGATGATGCAGAAGATTTCTCACGTATGCTTTTCGAGATGTATTCAAAGTACATAGCTAAAAAGGGTTGGACCGCATATATTATCCATGAACATCAAAATGATCATGGAGGATTTCGAAATGTAACTTTTGATGTATCAGGAAAAAATGTATTCGGCACCTTGAAACATGAATCAGGAGTGCATCGTCTAGTTCGGACGTCACCCTTTAATTCAAAGGGTTTGCGACATACTTCATTTTCTATGGTTGAAGTTATTCCAAAATTTGAAAAAGCAGTGGATATTGAACTCAAGGAGGATGAATTAGAAATTACTTTTGCAAAGAGTGGAGGTCCTGGCGGGCAAAATGTAAATAAGAGAGAGACTGCAGTACGAGTGGTGCATAAACCTACGAAGCTGTCTGCTCATGCAACTAATGAGCGTTCCCAGGCCCAGAATAAAGAAAAGGCAATCGCAATGCTCAAGGGTAAACTCTACACACGGATGGAAGAAGAACGTCTAGCTCGTGAGAAGGGAATGTATATTAGTAAAACTACAGATATTGAATGGGGGAATCAAATCCGCTCATACGTCCAGCATCCATACAAAATGGTCAAAGACCACAGGACAGGATATGAGACGTCCCAAGTCGACAAAGTGTTCGAGGGTGATATAGATGAATTCATAAAGGCTGAGGCTAATATCTAGGTCTTTCTGGCGTGTTATCTGCGACACAGTGTGAAGAAACTATGAATTCGTATGCGTGCAGTCTCTTAGACATTGTTCTAAACCCTTTCAATTTGGTATAATCAATTCATGCTTCATCTTGATAAAGTTTCAAAGAGATATAAAGACAAATCGATTGCTTTAGACAATGTATCGATTCTTATCAGACCAAAAGAGTTCGTATCTATAGTGGGTCATTCAGGTGCTGGCAAGACCACACTTCTCAAAATGATTCTCGCTGAAGAGAGCCCGTCGGAAGGTGCTATTTATTATGAAAAGATAAATATTCACGGACTAAAGAAAAAGCAGATGAACGACTATCGACGACGAATCGGTACGGTATTTCAAGACTTCAGACTTCTACCTGACAAGACAGCGTATGAAAATGTGGCATTCGCCATGGAAGCTGCCGGTAGAACAGACGAAGAGATTGCTTCCGATGTGCCTCACGTGCTCGAACTGGTAGACCTTGGAAAGAAGCTTCACAATTTTCCGCATGAACTTTCTGGTGGTGAAAAACAGCGAGTGGCTATCGCACGAGCTATCGTAAACCAGCCTGACGTTATCATTGCAGATGAGCCTACAGGTAACCTAGATCCTGTAAATACATACGACATTATTCAGATTTTGAAAAAGATTAATGATCTTGGTACAACTATTATTTTGACTACGCATAATAATGGTATTGTTGAACATCTTGATAAACGAGTTATCACAATGCAGGGAGGAAAAGTGGCACATGATACTCATCCTGAAGCTCACTCTAGTTCGACGGGTGGTAAATCTTATGAGCACTCTAACCTAACAAGAAAATAATATGTTGTGGACAAAAATAAAGAGAACATTGCGTGCGGGATTTGTAAGTTTTTGGAGAAACGGGTATGTTTCGCTCGCTTCAGTGTTGGTTATGACAGTTACGCTTTCTGTTATCGCATCCATCATATTTGTAGGTGCTTTGTTTGATTCGACTCTTACGAGTATCAAAGATAAGGTTGATATAAATGTATATTTTGTTAAAGACACATCAGAAGAGGATATTGCAGTGTTGCGAAAATCTCT
>JAGOSK010000029.1 GCA_018062305.1 Minisyncoccota bacterium
CTGACGGGAGTGTGAATGTCCCCACAGTTCCGTATTTTTTTCGAAATATAAGACGTCGGTAATCAAACGCGTTTTTTATGAATCCATAAATCCAACGAAGACGCTGGCGGTACAATTTTGCCACAGTATTTGGACTGACAGTATAAACATATGCATCTGGACAGTGGTCTATGCGATATCCTGCTTCTTGCATTCGAAGAGCTATTTCTTGGTCTTCTGTATTGTGTGCTTTTCGATATGGACCGAGATCATCAAATACTTTCTTACGGAAAATAGAAAATGGTCCAGGTGTCACATGAATAGCACCAAGAAATCCGAACATTTTTTTGTTGTACACAGACATGTCATACTCTGCCTTTTGTGCTTTTTGAATAATATTTTTTGGTTGATGCACAATGATAGATGGTGAAATGGCCATGATTTCTTTGTCATCAAACATTTTGATTATTCTCACCAATGCTTGTGGGTGAACAAACGAATCTGCATCAAGTCCACCAACAAACTCAGAATCTATCTTTGTGAGTGCAAAATTCATGGCCGTATGTTTGCCCCCGTTTTCTTTCAAATAACTTTCAATTTGAGGATTGGTAGCAAACTTTTGGATTATTGACCATGTCGCGTCTTTGCTTCCATCATCAACCAAGATGATTTTGAGTTTATCTTTTGGATAATCAAGATTAAGGAGTGATTCCACGGTGCCATGAATCGTCGCCTCTTCGTTGTAGCAAGGTACAATAATACACACAGTTGGATACTGCGTGAGTGTTAGTTTTTCATCATCTTTTCTGATTATGATTTGCTTCCGTCGTTCGAGAAATGTATAGAGCAGAAACACCTGAATATAGACTGCCAGAAACGCAAAAACATAGTTCAATATTACTGAAATTGACTCCATAACGTACCATATATAGTACCATTTTTAAAGGCTTTTTTCAAGTAGTCATCAACTGCGCAATCCATGATACACTAAGGGTATATTAGCCAATAACAACACACAATGGACAACACTGATTCAAACAAAAAAGGTATTTCACCAGGTGCGGCAATAGTTGTCGCAGGGGTTCTGATTGCAGGTGCAATTATTTTTACAAATTCTTCAAAATCTCCATCTGTAAAGACAAATGAGGTTGTAGAAAAAAACACTATTTCACTTTCTGAACTTGCAGAAAAAGCAGGTGTGAACAAAAAGGATTTTGATTCATGCATGAAAGAAAGAAAAGGTCTTGCAAAGGTAAACGCGGATGCGGACGGCGGTGAAAAAGCTGGAGTCCAAGGCACACCAGCATCATTTATTGTTGCTAAAAATGGAACGATTCTTTCAATCAATGGTGCAGCATCATATGCAGATGTAAAAGAAAAACTCGACCAAGTCCTCGCGAGTACTTCACGACTTGCTGAATCAGAAGACATCGAAGTCCCTGCTCTCGCAGCTGACGATCGATATCTTGGAAACATAAATGCAGATGTGGTTATTATTGAATACTCAGATATTGACTGTCCGTTTTGTAAGAGATTTCATCCTACAATGGAGAGAATCGCCCAAGAATATGGAAGTAAGATTGCATGGGTTTACAGACACTTCCCTCTTGATTCACTCCACCCAGAGGCTCGTACAAAGGCTGAAGCAACAGAGTGTGTGGCACAACTTGCCGGAAATGAAGTATTCTGGAAGTATCTCAAGACATTAGTGGTAAATTAGTGAGTAGTAAGTAGATAGTAGTAAATAGTAAATACCAAAAGAGCGGCGCCTACGGCGCCGCTCTTTTGGTATATGTATATTTATGGTTTCTAAAACCAGAATCTTTCACACTTTGAAACATTACGGAGCGCGACGGCGCGAGTATAGCAAAAATTCAGCAGAATTTTATGCGTGTTAAGGGAACACTTATGCAAAGCTCCAAATGGGAAAGATTGGAAAAAATCTTGAGATCCTGAAACAAGTTCAGGATGACACGGTGCGTACAGACAAACCCGTGTGGGTTAATTCCTCTACGAAATTAAGTCTGCGTTAAGTCCGCGTTAGTCAGCGTAGAACTAGTCGAAATAATTCTTCAACCGCATAATCTTTTCGTGATTTCGAAGTTTCTCATGTACCTTTGCTTCAATCTGTCGAATACGTTCTCGTGTGACTCCAAATTCTTGTCCCACTTCTTCAAGTGTGTGTTGCACTCCATCAATCAATCCGAAACGTAGTTCGAGAATTCTTCGTTCTTTTGGATTCAATTCATCAAGCACTGATCGCACTTGATCAGACAAGATTCTTCGTGATGCTTCTTGGTCTGGGCGAAGTATTTTGTCATCCGCAATAAATTCTCCTCGTGTAGACTTCTCATCATCATCGCCGATCGGTTGCTCAAGCGAAATTGTTTCTTGATTGATATTTTCAATAATGTGAATTTTTTCCACTTCTATTCCCATCTCTGTCGCAATTTCCTCAGCAAGTGGCTCACGTCCGAGATCTTGTGAGAGGCGTCGTACTACTTGTTTGTACTTTGAGATTGTTTCCACCATGTGCACAGGAATACGAATTGTTCGTGATTGGTCTGCAAGTGCTCGTGTAATAGATTGACGAATCCACCACGTTGCATAGGTTGAAAACTTGTATCCTTTTGTCCAGTCAAATTTTTCCACCGCTTTAAAGAGACCCAAGTTACCTTCTTGAATAAGATCAAGTAGTGTGAGGTCTGAACTACGTCCAACATATTTCTTTGCAATCGATACTACGAGTCGAAGGTTTGCTCGTGCGAGGAGATTCTTTGCTTCCAAGTCGCCTTTTTCGATACGCTGTGCGAGCCCACGTTCCTCTGCTGCATGAATCAATGGGTACTGACCGATTTCCTTCAAGTAGATTTGAATTGAGTCATATGCAGGTGAATCCTTGAGACTCTTGAGCACTTTGTCGTTGTTTTGATCAAGGTCAAGCAAGTTCCCTCCTTCGAGCACATCCACTCCAGCAACACCAAACTTTTCGTACAATTCATCAAGAAAAA
This sequence comes from Minisyncoccota bacterium, assembly GCA_018062305.1. Lineage (GTDB taxonomy): Bacteria > Patescibacteriota > Minisyncoccia > Phycocordibacterales > CAIZLB01 > VEQN01. The sequence continues at coordinate 2,991 of JAGOSK010000029.1, forward strand.
ACAGGTTGTTTTCGATATCAGGAAATA
>JAGOSK010000020.1 GCA_018062305.1 Minisyncoccota bacterium
ACTATTGCTGATGATGAGATCGTATATGAAGAGCGTGATGCAATGTTGTATACATTCAAATATTCAAAAGACTTCCCTATTTCCATTTCAACAACTCGTCCAGAAACAAAGATTGGTGATACAGCAGTCGCTGTCCATCCAGATGACGAACGATATACAGAGTACGTTGGCAAAACATATGACGTAGATTTTTGTGGTGCAAAGATTTCTATAAAAATAGTTGCAGATAACAGTGTGGAAAAAGATTTTGGAACTGGAGCTCTTGGAGTTACTCCTGCACACAGTGCTATCGATGCAGAAATCGCAAAGCGACATAGTTTGCCGTCTGTTCAAGTTATCGATGAAAAAGCACGAATGATGGTTAATGAAGGCTCACCGCTTTTTGATACTGAAGCAAGTACGAAAAATGGTCGGCCAATTGGAATGAAGACGACAGACGCTAGGGTTGCGGTTGTTGAGTGGCTTCGCGAAAATGGCCTGCTCGAAAAAGAGGAAAAAATCAAACAGCGAGTTGGTACAGCTGAACGAACAGGTGGGATTATTGAGCCACTTCCAAAGACTCAATGGTGGGTTGCTGTAAACAAACCCTTTAAACTTCCCTTTTCAGATATAAAAGGTATCGAAGCTGGTACTGAAGTTACGCTCAAACAAATCATGAAGGCAGCGGTTGAAAATGGACAGGTTGAGCTGATGCCGTCTCATTACGACAAAACATATTTCCACTGGATTGATAATCTAAACGACTGGTGTATTTCAAGGCAGATTTGGTATGGTCATCGAATCCCAGTTTGGTATAAGCGAGAAGGTGGTACGAAAGACGGCGCCATTATCGAGACTTACTGCGACATATTGAGCCCGCAGGAAACTGGACGAGCAGATTCTTCAGAGTGGGTACAAGACGAAGACACCCTCGATACATGGTTTTCATCTGGGCTCTGGACTTTCTCTACAATGGGATGGCCAAGCTGCTATGATACGGAGTCAGGCAAGTCCGCGCCAGGCACAGACCTCGCACGATTCCACCCTACAAATATTCTGATTACTGGACCTGACATCATCTTTTTCTGGGTAGCTCGAATGATCCTCATGACTGGTTACGCTATGGGTACTGTTCCGTTCAAGAGAGTCTATCTAAATGGACTTGTACGAGACATGAAAGGCCAAAAAATGAGTAAATCTCTTGGAAATGGAGGCGACCCTGTGGAAATTTCAGAAAAATACGGTGCCGACGCATTACGAATGTTTTATGCAATGTCTACGGCACCGGGGACAGATTCAAAACTTGATGAAAATAAAATCAAAGGCTTCAAGCATTTTGCAAACAAGCTTTGGAATATTGCACGTTTCATCCTTACCTCTACCGAAGGTGGAACAACTGAAGATGCATTACATATCAAATATGACGCCTCATTTTCTGCCTGGTCTTCAAAAGACGCGGAACTCATAGCAGAGCGAGACGAGCTTGTCAAAACTATTACTAAGGAATTAGAGGAACTTCGCTATCACCTCGCGTCAGAGAAAATGTATCAATATGTTTGGTCACGTTTTGCAGATGTCATCCTTGAAGAATCAAAGGCTATTTTCAAAAATGAATCAGCTGACGCATTAGATGAGAAAACTTCCCGTGCACAATTTCTACTTCATACACTTCGAAAAATTCTCATCATCACTCACCCATTCATGCCACTAGTTACAGAAGAATTGTGGTCAATTATACGTACCGAAAAAAGCCTTTCTGAACTTTCAGTCGCAGAGCGTGCTAAAATAGAACCAGCTCATCTATTGATGGCTGAAAAATGGCCGATCTAATTTCAACTTCACCAGCATTTGTACTTCAGTCATTCACCTATGCACTAATCGGCGGACTTTTTCCTGCACTTATTTGGTTATGGTTTTGGATGCATGAAAGTCACGAGCATCATGAATCAAAATACACTCTCTGGCTGACTTTTATCTGTGGTATGTGCGCAGTACTACTCGTATATCCATTTCAGAAACTCATAGCCTGGATGATTGGAGAGCCGACTGGTACATGGACTATTATTCTTATCTGGGCAGCATTGGAAGAATTATTTAAATTTTTTGCCGCCTACTGCATTGCCCTTCGTGACAAAGTAAACATATTCGATGAACCAATTGATGCTTTTGTATACCTCATGACGGCATCGCTTGGATTTGCAGCTTTAGAAAATACCCTGTTTCTCATTACCCCACTCTTGCAAGGTAATACACTCTCATCTGTACTTGTAGGTAATATGCGTTTTATGGGAGCAAATCTGCTTCACGTCGCTGCATCTGGACTTTTATCTATTTTCATTGCTTTTGCATACTACAAGTCTACATGGATTCAACGTCTATATACATTCATTGGACTACTCGTCGCTTTTATATTTCACGCTGGATTCAACTATCTTTTGACACTTATAGAGACGGATATTATCGGTAAAGAGAAAATCTTTTTAGCATTTTCATTTGTGTGGATAACGCTGATTATTTTGATACTAGCCTTGGAGAAAGTAAAGAAGATTAAGGAGTTTTAATTGTTACTGTTTTAAACTATTCAATTTACACAAAAGATACTGTATAATGAAATACGAACAAGTTGGCGTAACGCCATAATAATTAAATCAAATGAAAAAAAGATCTTTTTTTGAACGACTAACAGGAAGTGTAAATATGGATGAGGAAGAGATGGAACTCGATGAAGAAGTCGGTGCTGTCGGACGCGCTGATGGACGTGACAATCGCGATGGACGAGATGCCCGTATTGAAAACCGAGTAGAGCCATCAAGAGAATCTCGATTTGCTCCAAAAAGCCGAGGTATCTTTGGACGTGCTCGCGACAACGATGAAGATCGACAAATAGCATCAACCTGGAATGAAGAACCAACAGGTGAAGGAGAGCTTTCACTCGATGTATTTCAGACTCCAGACGATATCATAGTGCGAGCAATGATCCCAGGCGTAAGAAAGGACGATATGGATATTTCTATTTCCCGAGATAGTATCACCATCAAAGGTTCTCGCAAAGAGGACAAGATCATCTCAGACCAAGATTACGTTGTACGAGAGCTCTATTGGGGTACCTTTAGTCGTACAGTCGCGTTTCCTCACGAGGTAGATATCGAACACGCAGAGGCAACTGAGAACCAAGGTATGCTTACTATCAAGCTCCCACGGATAGATAAAGAGAGACAGACGAAGCTGCGGATAAAGTCTATATAGAGCGTCGCTCATCAGACAAAAAGAAAGACCCACCGCAAGCAGTGGATCTTCGTAGATCACCGTTTCGGTGGGTCAGATTGAATTATCCTTGAGACTTGGAAGGTGTTGCATCGAGCAAAAATTTCCATTTTTCAGTGAGAGCAGGAAAGATTGAGAGCAGCCCCCCAACAAGAGTATCCAGTGTTTTTCGAACTGCTTGGGCTCGATGTCCAGGAAGCACGAGAGATCCGTCAGAACTGTAGATGCAACGTTCACCATCCCATGGACGAACAATGAAGTTTATCGAAATCGGGTGGACATCATCTGTCCTGATCCACCAAATTGCTGTTCTTTCTTTGTCGCATGGAATCTCATAGTGGGACCTCAGCGAACCTTCACGAATGAGGGATAGCAGGATTTTGACCAGTGTATCGATTTCCTCGCGCCATTCATTAATCTGACGCGAGCCTTGAAGCAGTTGTTCTGCGATTGAGTCTGTTTTCATATACCTGATTAGGTGTGTTGTTGAGCATATCTGCTCGATTGTTTTCTGCAACAGCCTTTGTTTTATAGGGCTGTATCTTCCGAGATACTACAAAATTGTAATAACCCAAAAGATACAGCCCTGATAAGTTTTATATCAAAAAAACCAAACTAATAATAGTATACACTAAATGTGCATATCTGTCAAATGACAATAAAAAAAGAAAAAACACCCTTTTGGGGTGAATTTTCTAAACTTATCTATTTTCCAAAAGCTTACGCAGCTACTGCAACCGCCTCTTCCTTCTTTGGAACAGTCTTCTTTGGGAGGACGTTGATTTTCTTTCCAGAGATGATTTTGTTTGAGATGAGGAGATTGTTTGCTGAATCTGAGAGCTGTGCGCCCATCTTGATCCAGTGGTTAATACGGTCTCCTTTCAAAACTGTGTCTTCTTTTCGATAATTGTGTGAGCCAAGAATTTCAAGAAACTTTCCACTCTTTGCTGCGTTTTTAGAGTCAGTCAAAACCAACCGGAATGAAGGCTGATTCTTTCGTCCAACTCGTTGTAGTCGTATCATTAACATATGTGGGGATATGGTATCAAAAAAGCCCCCAGGCGTCAAATACTACTTTCACAACATTTTGGAATCCTACAGGTATCTCAAAATGGGCTAAAAACGTGCCAATACAGCCATTTTCTGGTAGGATAAACCTTACATATTCAACCCCATAAAATACATAAATTATGAATAACACACTAATAGGGGTTCTTTCCCTAAATGCTAAAGGTAAAGGCTTTGTACGAATAGAGGGTCGTGAAGAAGACATCCCAGTAGAACCAGCAGACATCGGTCTTGCCCTCTCTGGTGACACCGTCGAGATAGTTACAGCTCCAGGCTTCAAAGATATACTATATGGAAAAATCACTCGTATAGTAGAACGTAAAAAACTACAATTTGTTGGTACTATTGTACTCAATGACAATCCTGCACCAGGTGCACCCAAGTTCGCTCTACTCCCTGATGATCGACGAGCAAATATAGAGATTGAGCTTGTAGGTATTGATGCAAATGCAAAAAGTCCGGCAAATACGGCACAGCCCCTCATGATGGAAGAAGTCAAAGAGGATTACAAAGCTATTGCAACTATTACTGACTGGCAGGCAGAAGACGGTAGATATCCACGCGGAGAGCTTGTGCGAATTATTGGTGAAAAAGGAAACAACAACGCCGAGATGGAATCAATCGTTATTGAGCGAGGATTTGATGTCACATTTAGTTCTGAGGTAATAGAAGAAGCAGAACAAGCAGCAAATGAGAACAGCTCCTCTAATCCAAACCCTGACGAGCTCGCAAAGCGTCGAGATATGCGAGGAGTTTTTACCTGTACCATCGACCCTTTTGATGCAAAAGATTTTGATGATGCACTTTCGATTCGTTTACTTAAAGCAGAAGAAAAGAAACGATATTCAAATGATACGAAAAGTTATAACGGTGAAGCATTGCCTGAGGCTTGTTATGAAGTTGGTATCCACATCGCAGACGTTGCTCACTATGTTCAACCAAACACCGAGCTAGACCGTGAAGCTCGTAAACGTGCATTCTCTGTGTATCTTGTAGACAGAACTATCCCAATGCTCCCCTCAGTTCTTTCAAATGGAATGTGCTCTCTCAATCCAGACGAGGACCGATTTGCTTTCTCTGCTATTTTCACAATGACTCACGATGGGCAGATTTTGGATAAATGGTTTGGACGAACGATCATCCACTCAGATAGAAGATTTACATATGAAGAAGCACAAGAACTTCTTAACAAGATTAAAGCTGGAGAAATCACAGTAGACGAAGCGACCGTCGCGGACCCATCATCGTGGCACAAGGCTCCCTATGCAGTTGAGACCGCCGAGTTCGATAGACTTGCAAAAATCATGCTCAAAGCACGCCAGCAAAATGGATCAATCGACTTCGAATCAACAGAGATAAAATTTAAACTCGATGAGAGTGGTAAACCTATTGCTGTGTACAAAAAAGAACGACTTGACGCACACCGACTTGTTGAAGAGTACATGTTACTTGCCAATCGTGAAGTTGCTGAATTTATTAGTATAAAAAATAAGCAAGCTCGAACAGAAAAAAATGGAGTGTATCGAGTGCACAATTCTCCAGACGCTGAGCGATTGCAAGACCTCGGTATTTTTGTACGAGCACTTGGTTTTGAATTTCATCCAACAAAAAACATCAGTCCAAAAGAAGTGCAAAAACTTCTAAACGACGTAGCCGGCTCTCCAGCCGAAGCAGTTATCAAAATTGCCACACTTCGATCAATGGCAAAGGCAACATACGCAACATCAAATACTGGACACTTCGGTTTAGCCTTTGAGTTTTATACCCAATTCACCTCTCCTATTCGACGATATCCTGACCTCATGGTTCATCGAATACTCGCGCTCATACTCGAAGGCAAAACTGTTCCACCACAAATGGCAGCAACCCTCGAAAAGATTTGTCTTGATTCAAGTCGTCGAGAAGTTGAAGCTGCTGATGCCGAGCGAGCTTCCATCAAATATAAACAGGTTGAATATATGCAAGGAAAAGTTGGTCAGACGTTTGAGGTTAAAGTTTCCGGTATTGCTGATTGGGGAATTTATGTGGAAGAACCAGAAGCTAAAGCGGAAGGTCTATTACCACTTCGAACATTGAAGCCTGATGACTTCTACTCTGTGGATCAAAAGAATTACAAAGTTGTTGGACAAAACACAAAGAAAGAATTCAATATTGGAGACAAGGTTATGGTTAAGCTCCTACGTGCGGATTTGGATACCAAGATGCTTGATTATGAGATAGTTGAGGCTAAATAATCTATTTTGCGACCGCAACAGCCTCATCAAATGCAATAGAAAGAAGTTTTGAATATCCTTCACCGCCCATAGTCACTCCATAAATCACTCCTGCTCGTGACATAGTCTCACGGTTGTGTGTAATCAAAATAAGTTGTGAGTGTTGTGAAAGCGCCTCAATCATATCTCCATACTTTTTAGAATTAGCTTCATCAAGCGCCGCATCAGTTTCATCGAGAATAACAAAAGGAGGTGGGTTTACCTGTGACATAGCAAACAAAAGCGCAATAGAAGTAAGTGCACGCTCACCACCAGAGAGCATTGTCAGCCCTTTGATCCGCTTGTGTGGCAACGAGACATGGATATCAATTCCCTCCTCTACTGGTTCAGCATCCATAGTCGCTTCGAGTGTGCCTGTATCTTTACTACTTGCCAACACATCAGACAAATCATCAAGTCCATCATCCCCTCCTTTTCGCTTTTTTCGCTTTTCTTCTTTTACCAGTTTAAGTTCTGCAGACCCTCCACCAAACATCAATCCGAAAAATTTGTTAAATTCTTTATTTATTTTTCCAATACCCTCCTTAAACAATTCATCAAGCTTTGTATTAAGCTCTGTAATCAGTGCTTTGAGAGCATCAGATGATGTCGCAAGATCTACCAATTCTTTAGCGAAAAAAGCATCTCGATCTTCGGCATCTTTATATTCTCTCATGACTTCATCTCCTCCACTTCCACCCATTTCTTCGAGTCTGATTTTATTTTTTTCAATTTGTCGTCGTCTATCAAGCTGAGCTTGTCTTGGCTCGTGATCACTAGCAGGACCAGCAACGCTTCCGTCCATACCATCAACTCCACTTGCATCGACTCCAATAACAGCCGTCAAGTCATATGCTTCATAGTGCACAGCATCTCTTCCAACAAGCATACTTGCCTCTTGTAATTCTCGCTTAAAATCTTCTTCCTCTATTCGAACTCGTTCTTCTTTAGCTTTTATTATTTCTATATGACTATGCAATTCATTCTGCTTCGACATGATTCGCAATACCGCTTTTTCACTCTCCACATTTTTATCTTTATCCTTATCTATTTCAAGCTTAATATCAGCATATCGTTTCGCTTGATCTTGTTCTTCAGTAGAAAATGAACCAAGTCTTGCTTCGAGTATTTTCATTTCTTCACCAATCCTCTCGATTTCTGATTCTTCGACTTCAACAGGGTTAGCCACTTCATGTCCACTTTCATGTTCAGCTGAACCCGTATCAGCGTATGAAGTACGACTTCCATGTTTATGGTATTGCACAAAACTATGTAAAGTTTCTTTGATTTCACCAAGGAGAGTCCGTGCAGTATCAATTCGAGCCTCAATAGCCAAATGAGTAGCATCTCCACTGCCAGTAAGATATTCCACAGCTACAGCAACTTTTATTTCGACTTCTTTTGTTACCGTTTCAACCTCTCGGAGATACACTTGTTTAGTATCTGTCGCAACTGTCTCACTAGCCTCTTTCAGCTTTTTATCTATCACACGCTTTAAATACGAAATCTCACCCTCAAGTCTACCTATTTCTCGTACACACAAATCTTTCTTTTTTCGAGTTTCTTGAATTTCTGATTCAAGTTTAAAAAGTTCTGAACTCTTTCCAGCCTCACCGAGATTGTGTTTTGCCGCGTCGAGAATATTCTTGTGATGTGAAAGCTCTTTTTGTAGCTCATGCAATTCTTCAGTCGGTGCGTGCTTTTGCGAAGTTAGTTGTGCCTTTTCACTGACTAGATATTGGTTTTCTCGTGCAAAATATTCCTGATACAAACCAGTGAGTTCACCTCGCAACGCCACAGACTTTTCTATTTTTTCTACTTGCTTACGCAAAAATTTTATATGCGGTGCGATTTCACGTCGAAGTGATTCTATTTCTTTCATATGCACTGCAGTTTTTTCAAGCTTCTTTTCACTTTCATCTTTTTTATACTGATACACTTTTAACCCAAGTGCATCTTCTATCATTTCTCTTCGCTCACGCGGAATGGCAGACAAAAGTCGATCAGCCTCACCTTGTGAAATGATGTGGTGTCCAGACGAGCCAATATTTGCATGTGCTAAAAGTTCAGCTACATCCTTAAGACGCACTGACGTTCCGTTTATAAAATACTCATTTACGCTATCTCGGTGCACCACACGCTCAATAGATACTTCATCAAAATCAATATTGAACATTCTGTTTGTATTATCAAACACCACTTTTACTGAAGCACGATTGGCACGAGGACTATCTTTTCCGCCATTAAAAATAAGGTCTTCTCCTTTTTTTCCTCGCATGGACTTTATAGACTGCTCTCCTAGCACAAAACGAAACGACTCCGCGACGTTCGATTTTCCAGAACCATTCGGACCAACGATAGAAGTGATCGCTGAGTTAAAAACAAGCGACCCCTTTTTTGCAAAAGATTTAAATCCATTTATTTCCAAAGACTTCAGACGTGAAATTGAAGCATGTGCAGAACTATGCGCTGAAATTGAATTGTGTGCAGAATTAGAATTTGAGGCCATATATACTGCTATATTATATCAAATTTTCATCAAAAAAACTTCAATAAAATATGGAAAAATGAGGATAAAATATCATAATAAAAAATCACAATTGAAAACACCGCCCGGCAGACTTCCCTGAGGAAATCTGTATCGGACGGTGTTGTGATGGGCTAGGCGATGAATCAATCGGATCCAACGATGAGATCATCAATGTGCTCTGGCTCGGGAAGAGCGAGCATGATCGTGTCGATTTCATCCAAGGTCGATGCTTTCGGGATCAAACTCCAGGCCATGCTGTATGGCTCAATGATTGATCTGAATCGTCCCCACTCCTCCGCTTCACGCCTGTGCTCGTCCAGAAGGCCGATAGAGATGACTGGCATGGATGTCCCTTGCTTAGTCGTCTGTAAGTCAGTCTCTCGTTGGAGAACGATTTGGGCAATTATCACTCGCTCAAACGCATACTCCAAATCTTTGTAGGCATTTGAGTAATACCCTCTATCGATTTTGTCTCGAATATATCGAGGGGTATGACGGTCCTGCACATTACACAGTGAGGTGTATGGGCATCCTGGCAGTGATGCATTCTGCATCTCAATTTCCAGGTGTTGGACCATCCGACCGAGAACTCTCTCTTTGGCAGTCCGTATTCCGAACTCCACGGCTTCTGCGGTCTCGCGACGAATGTCGAAAGATTGTATTATCATCAGACCCACAAGGAGGAGTGCAAAGACGAAGAGGATTATTGCTGTCGAGCCGACTGCTTTATCTATCTTATTGGTATTCATGAGATGAATGACTGTTGTTGATTGCTTTTTGTTGAACTTAACACTTAACAATACCACCGGCAGACAAGCCAAGGGCATTTTTTAACCTATTCTATTAGGGGGATACTAGCACCAAACGATTGAGGAGCAACTTAAAACTTACAATGTACATCACTGGTGAGTGACCTACGTTGCTAGTAATTAAAATTGCAGATGAATTTTTACCAATTTAATTCCTATTGAATTTAAATTTGATACCCATTCATCTATAATCAAAAACCTGCTCTACTCTTGTATTTTTACACTAGTACATAACCCAAACATGTGTGTAATTTAAACAAAAAAAACGAGCCAGCACCAATATAGACTTTCTAGCAATGAACAAATATCTAGTGTCCAATGATACCACAAATAGCAAAAATTACCACCCCAAACCTATCCACCATAGACCAGCCTATTAGCACCACAAACATCATCTACCCCCTTTTTTTACCACCCCTTCTGTTTCAAGGCTTTTTCAGCTGCGTCTTGCTCAGCTTCTTGTTTTGACTTACCTTCTCCCATAACAATCATTTCCTCGCGGAGAAATACGCCAACGGTAAAGACCTTATTGTGATCTGGACCATTTTCCTTGAGAAGTTTATACAACGGAGTGGCGCCCACTTTTTCCTGAGCTTCCTCTTGGAATCTACTCTTGGCATCGATGAATGTCCGGTTCTCAACAATACCTTCAATCAATCCAAAAAGTTGTTCTGCTATAAATTTAGCGGCCATATTATAACCTTGATCGATATACAAAGCTCCGACAAGAGACTCAAATGTATTCGCGAGAATAACCTGTCGCGCTCGGCCTGTGTCTTTTGATTCACCTTTAGATAAAAGGAGAAATGAGTTCATGCCGATTTTTTCTGCAGCAGTCGCAAGAGTCACAGAGTTCACAAGTGATGAACGGTATGCAGTCAACTCACCTTCATCTTTTTCAGGATATTTTTTATACAAATAATCAGTGATAACAAGCTCGAGGACTGCGTCTCCCAAAAACTCAAGTCGCTCGTTGTGCTCAAGTTTTATCGATCGGTTTTCATTGAGATAAGAACGATGAATAAAGGCCTGTTTGAGCAGTTCTTTGTTCTTAAACTCTATGCCAATGCTTGTTTCGAATACTCCAAAATCCATATATTATGTAAATTATTAACTATATTGTCGCGAGCGATACCGTCTGTACCCC
>JAGOSK010000030.1 GCA_018062305.1 Minisyncoccota bacterium
TATAGCGATAGTAATTTTTACCAACTACTTATGAAGCCGTTTGATAGGCACTTCACTTACCCAGAATCGTCGTCTGAAGTTAAATTAAGTGAATTTGGCTAAAATTACCCCATTTATGTATAATCACCAATAACGCACTGGGCGACGCGAGTATTCCCATCAACCATTTCCATAAAAAATCCCACGAAACCATGAAAATCCTCTCCATCGAAACATCTTGCGACGAAACAGCTGTCTCTATTATCGAAGCCTCAGGTGATTTGGCCTCGCCAAAATTCTCAATACTCGGAAACGCACTCTATTCACAAATCAGCACCCACGCCGAATATGGTGGCGTCTTCCCCGCTCTGGCAAAACGCGAACACACACTAAATCTTGTACCAATGCTCAAACTTGCCACAAGTTACGCTTTTGATGCATCACTCAGCTCACCAACACAATCTCACGGAAATTCTCTAACACGAAATGCAAAACAAAACGGCAACATAGAACTAACAGACGAACTCCGTAAACAAATTTTAGAAATTCTTAATCGGGAAAATGATCTTGGTCCTGCACTTTTAGAATTTTTGGATACTCATGAAGTATATGAAGTAGACGCAATAGCGGTAACCCAAGGGCCAGGACTTGAACCCGCACTTTGGGTTGGTATTAGTTTTGCAAAAGCTCTCGCGGTCGCGCTCAACAAACCACTCATTCCTATCAATCACATGGAGGGGCATATTGTTTCTGTACTCACCGAGTCCAGCGAATTAAACAACGCGAACTCTCCTCAAGCAAACAACGCAAACATATCGCGCGCAAAAAACCCAAACACACCCACTGTTCAATTCCCCGCTCTCGCACTCCTCATTTCAGGTGGACATACTGAACTCGTACTTTCAAAAGACTGGCATCAATACGAAATAATCGGACAGACTGTAGATGACGCGGTTGGTGAAGCATTTGATAAAGTGGCGAGAATAATTGGGCTACCATATCCCGGCGGACCAAAGATTTCAAAACTTGCAAAAGAATCTAGAGAGGAAGAATTAAAGAAAAAGTATCCAGAACTCGATTGGCAACTTCCTAGACCGATGATTAAGTCTCCTGATTTTAATTTTTCTTTTTCTGGATTGAAAACGGCTGTACTGTATGCGGTACGGGATAGATTGCAACAAAGAGAAACGGAGAAACGAACACCTGAAAGCGTCGAGCTCTCTGACATTGAACAAAAAATTCTTGCTGAAGAATTCGAGAATGCCGTAACAGATGTTCTCACACACAAAACGCGGCGTGCTATTGAGGAGACAAACTCACAAACTCTGATCATCGGTGGTGGAGTTATTGCAAACACATATATCCGTGAAGCGTTCAAAAAAGTTGCTGAGGAAACTGGTGTAAAACTTTTTACACCATCTATCTCTTTGTCGACTGATAACTCTGTAATGATTGGTGTTGCGGGATACTTGAGATGGATTGCGGGAGATGCAGGAATCCTCCAACCAAGCGAAGTAATGAGTCTAACAGCAAAGGGCAATTTAAGTTTGTAGAAAACTTATAAAACAAAAATCCCTGTACACGCATTGTGTACAGGGGCAAGGTTTTTTCGCTTTTGCGAAAGATATTCCTTGCTAACTTTTTTGATACAATTCAATTTCCGGAAACTTGCCGGATCTTATATTGCATCAGCGAGAATTTCGCCGCCAGCCAGAGGAATGGTCCGCAGAGGACCGCCACGAGGAGTATCGTGACAGTCGACTGGAACATACCAATCTTCTTCAGCTTGGGAAGGTTCATAGTCTTGACCTTTTCCCAGCGGCGTTCCGGAGTCCATGTGTTCCAGGTTGAGAGGTAAACACCCCTCAGACCGATCAGTGTCCAAGCCATCATTCCCAGAAGGAACAGCGGGTTGAGGACAATGTTCAGGATGAAATTTGAGTCTATAACAAGGTGCAGTTGCATTTTTCTTTTCTTTCTTGGTGCAGGATTAGTCTGGGTTTAGCTTTCAGGTATAGTGTGACCCGATTGCTGTATATATAATATCATATATATACAATTATGTCAATATAGCTGATATTCACTCAATCTTTGTACAAGTATCACAGCCAAAACCCCTTATCTAACAGCCTCTTTTCTGCTACACTACCTTGTATTATGAATAAAAATATCAATGAATCGGGCAGCGATACACAAGCTGAACCTGTGGCAAATTCTGGCTACATTCAGCCCAACATCCCCACCCCCCTTCTTTCACCATACAATCCTGAAACTTCAGAAGTGGTAGTTATTGATATTCATGGAAAAAGCGATCTCTCTAATCCTGACACCTGCATCAAACTTGGTCTCACATCAGAGTCAGCCGAACATTTTAGTATTGTACTTCCACCACCAAATGTAACAGGTACACTTCATCTAGGTCATGGACTTATGGCGTCACTTTCAGATATCAGTATTCGTTTCGAGCGAATGCGTGGCAAGCGTGCGCTTTGGATTCCTGGCACCGACCATGCAGCTATTGCGACGCAATCGAAAGTAGAAAAAGAAATTTCCAAAAAAGAAGGAAAAAGTAGATACGATCTTGGGCGCCCTGAACTCCTTCGACGTGTTGAAGAATTTGCACAAGCAAGTCACGACACTATTGTTACTCAGGTAAAGCGAATGGGTACGTCACTCGACTGGACACGTGAAGCATATACGCTCGACGAAGAGCGAAACCTTGCAGTACGAACAGTATTCAAAAAGATGTACGATGATGGACTTATTTACCAAGGTTCACGTATCGTAAACTGGGATCCAAAAGGCCAGACTACTATTGCTGATGATGAGATCGTATATGAAGAGCGTGATGCAATGTTGTATACATTCAAATATTCAAAAGACTTCCCTATTTCCATTTCAACAACTCGTCCAGAAACAAAGATTGGTGATACAGCAG
>JAGOSK010000031.1 GCA_018062305.1 Minisyncoccota bacterium
GGACTGCGAAGACTTTTTCTTCGAGACCAGCGATACCAGCTTTCACATCGAGATCCATCTTTGTGATAGGGTATTTTGCTTCGACAGTTGCTACGAAGTCTTTCTGAGCCGCAGAGAGGTCTGCGAGGACTTTCTGAGCGTACTCAAATCCACGCATAATCATCTCTTCGCTTGCTTCTTTTCCACCCATTTCGACCATCGTGATGATATCAGCAGTACCAGCGACGACGAGCTCGTAGAGAGCATTATTTACTTCTTCAAATGTTGGATCAAATATCATACCACCGTCTTCCATAACAGCGAGACGGACACCAGAGACTGCGTCTTCAAACTGATGCACACCAGCGAGCTGGAGAGCGATGCTGGCACCTGCTATACCCCAGACACCGAAATCTTGCTTACCAGTGGCAGAGTAGATTGTTGGGATAATCTGTACTTCATTGCTTGTTCCTTTTGGGAACATCGGACGAATAGGTCGATCGATAAGACGAGAGTTGAGAATTGCAGAAGTCGTCGGACGAGCTTCACGCTTGTTGAAACGTCCGCCACCGATATGACCCGTTGAGTAAAAACGCTCTTGGTAGTCGACTGAGAGGGGGAACCAGTCAGCTCCTGGTTTACCTTTTTTGCTGACACCAGCTGTTGTGAGGAGGACGTGACCGAGTTCGTCTTTGATAGTGACCGCACCATCGATGAGGAGGGCAAATGTACCAGTCTCAAATGTGTATGTCTTACCAGCGATAGTATAAGACTTTGAAATCGGAGTAATCTCTCCGACGTTATTGTCGCGAATACCTGAAATCATAATAAAAAATGAAGAAAATAAGCGCTTCAAGGGAAGAGCCTAGACTTACGCCATAACTGAATACTTCAGCCATCGAGCAAATCCAGAGAGTCCTCTCAGTGAAACGCGGTAATTATAGGGATTTTTTTGGAAAAAGCGAAAAAAAAGACTCGTCTTTTTGAGTCTTTGGTTTGTTGTAATTGGAGCCGATGACTGGATTTGAACCTGTGACCGGAGAAATGCCTTAAATGGCATTTCGAGTGGAAATGGTCGCTTGTGATTTGTTTGGAGCCGATGACAAGACTTGAACTTGCGACCTGAAGTTTACGATACTCCTGCTCTACCAGCTGAGCTACATCGGCGTAGGTTAGATTCTATGAATAAATTTGAAAAAGAAATTAAACTCATTTATCTCCAATAAATTCATGTTTTAGAATCTCTGCTGAAGTTATGATTTTTACCACTGCGTCGTAAGTATCCTCGTATATATCCATGGCATCACTTATACTGAACTCATTGAATAATTTATTTGGTATAAATATTTTTTCTTTGCCCCTATATTTTGTTTTTTTCTCTGAGTTATTTTTTGGTCTGAAATGAAAATCATTATGTATTAAATTCCTTATCACGCTTCAATATTCAAAGAATTCTGTTAAATTACTTATGTTTAATTCTTTCAAGATTTTTGTATAAACTTCCCAATAATCTCCTCGGCTTAATTTTTCATCGTATAAGTGCTTGCATAATAGTCTTAAGTTTGCTTCTAGTTTACTCCAAAAAACTATAAAATGTCACCATCTTGTTCTTCTAAGATAGTGATCTCTGTATTGTTTTTTCACTTCTTCTTTATTGTTCATTGGAAAATGGAGTCTCCACCAACCATCATCGCCAACCATCTCTAGTGTATGAAAAAATACGTATTGCCCAACAAGCTCATTCGCGAGCGTATCTAACATAGTCACTCTTAAATCTTTGTCATCCCAACTGTATTGTCTCTGTAAATCACGATAACCAAGGTATTTTTGTATTATTTTTTCTTGCCGAAAAATCACCGCAGTAATATCTAAAGGGGGTGCCATTTTTGTTTTTTATTCGTCTATTTTTTCAAGGAGTTTTTTCTCTACTTCCATAAAGACTTCTTCGAGTTGTTCTTTTTCTTCTTTAGTAAACTTTGAGAGTACCCAATCAGCAGCGTCCATATTTGGATGACGTCCTATGCCTACTTTGATACGTTTGATCTCCTGCGTTCCGAGTGTTTCGATGATAGAACCGATACCATTGTGTCCGCCTTGACTCCCTGTTTCACGGAATCTGACCTTCCCAAATTCCATATCGAGATCATCTGAGATGATGATGATATCTTTTGGAGCGATTTTATAAAAAGAGGCGCAGGCTTGGACGCTTTTGCCAGAGAGATTCATATAGGTCTCAGGTTTTAAGAGGATACACTTAGTTCACCCGAGAATGCATGAAGTATAGAGTCATTGGTATCATTTTTTCCATTCTTCTGCACTCATCTGAGACGCGAGGTCGTCCACAAAAAGAAACCCGACATTGTGTCGAGTTTCTCTGTATTCTTTTCCTGGATTTCCGAGACCGACGATGAGTTTCATGGAGGCGGATTAGAGATTCTGTGCCCAATTCCCAGCACCGTTTGGACTATTACCGCCACTTGTATTTTTGTTACCTCAGAAAGTTGGAATGCCTTCTCTCGTTGATGTGTCTGAACCAAAGATGCCACTACTCCCGCTCGCTACTTCAAAACATGACTGATCTGTTTTACCAAAGACACGGTCAGAGACGCATTTCATAGTCTGAAATATATTGCTCGGTTGAAATTTTTGTCCGATGCTCTCAAAACCGAGGGCAGCTGAAAGTGCTGGAGTCACCAATATAATGACAATCATCACGAGAAGACCAATAACAGAGTAACGAATCATGTTAATGGCGGGGTGGACTTTGTGCTCATCACCTCCTGAGATGACTAATAAAAATCCTCACCAAAGTACAAAGACGATTGTGAGGATGATGGCAATGAGGA
>JAGOSK010000032.1 GCA_018062305.1 Minisyncoccota bacterium
GGATGGTTAGTGTGTAAACATCTTTTGCTAGAGTTGCAACATAACAACCTTCTATAGCACCATCTGAAACAACTATAGTTTCTCCGTTTGTATTCGCGTCTTTTGACTTTTGGAAATAAAACAAAGCGCCAACAATTATTATAAGAATTAGAACTAAAAAGGCAGTGGAATTTTTCATAATTCCATTATAGCAATAAATCAACACTTTTTTACTTTTTACCCGTATTTTGTTTTAGTCTGAATTTCACAATCTTAGTGATCAAACCAATGGGTAACGGCTCTTCTAGAGAAAACTGAATTGTGCCTTTTGAGGTTTTGTATTTAACCAATTCTTTTTTGAATTCATTAATCCCAGAAACTCCTGGATAAAATCCAATATGTGTCTTGTATCCGGCAAAGTGGACCAAGTTTCCGTTCAGTTTAAATGTTGGAATTCCGTAACTTATAGACTCTTCCGCCTTTGGAGCAAGCTTCTTTATAGCAGTCCTTATTTGGTTAAGTAGAACCTGTGTTTCTTTTGGCTGACTGGCAATATGGGCGTCAATATCTTCATGGTCGTTCATTAAAGTCATTTTAGCAAATTTAAGGGGTTTTGGCGAAGAAGCGAATTTCAAAATATTAGGGCTAGAAAAATTATAGATATTCTGGTAATATGCCTTCATTATTGGGAGATCGTCTAATGGTAGGACAGCGGCCTTTGAAGCCGTTAATCATGGTTCGAATCCATGTCTCCCAGCAAACTTGAGCTAGCTCAAAGATAGGGCTAGTAAGAGACAACTATACTGTAAATTGCATACCTGCTGAGAGCAGTATCCAGAACATAAAAGCACCCGATTGGGTGCTTTTATGTTTGACTTGCTATATACCCCCCAGGGGGTATATAATACTATGTATGAAATATATGGAAGACAAAAGTAAGGTCAAAATCATTCGTCGCCTCAAGCTCATTGAGGGTCAGATTCGAGGTCTGCAAAAGATGATCGAAAGTGACACCTACTGTATTGACGTGATCACCCAAACTTCCGCAGTCAAACAAGCACTTTCAAATATTGAAGATTTGTTGCTTGAAAATCATCTTGGTGGGTGCATTCTGAATCAGGTTAAGGCTGGACAGACCGAAAAAGCAAAACAGGAGATTTTAAAAGTTTATAAGCTAAAGAGAAAATAATTTATGCACACACAAACATACAACGTAAAAGGAATGCATTGTGCCTCATGTTCATCTGTTATTGAAAAAACATTTAAGAAAGTTGATGGTGTGCATTCTGCAGAGGTGAACTATGGAACGGAGAAGGCCAAGGTTTCCTTTGATCCTTCAAAAATAAGCCCTCACGACCTCTCTAAGCATATCGAACCTCTCGGATATTCACTCGATGTCCCCGAGACAGCGAACGAGATGGGTATGTCTGAAAGTGAGCATGCGGCTCACTTGGGATTGAATCAGTCAAAGAAAGAGAAGCTCAATGAAGTTGCGGACATGCGGACGAAAGTGCTCTCTGCAATTCCTCTGGCAGTTTTTGCTGCTTTCGTTATGGGTTGGGATATTCTCGCTGAGTACAGCATCGTTCCTGCAATGAGCTACACACTCAAGGAATTCTTTCATCATCTTCTCCCGATATTTGCCACCTATATTCTTTTTGTAGTTGGTAAGCCATATCTCCTTGGTTTTTATAGATTTCTCCGATACGGCAAAGCGAATATGGATACCCTTATTGGTATCGGTACGGTAGCCGCTTTTCTATACAGTTTCGCCGTCAGTGCTTTTGAGGACGTTCTTAAGCCGTTTATTAATGTCGAGTACCAGTACTATGACGTGACGATAGTGGTAATTACCTTTATTGCGCTCGGTAAATACCTCGAAGCCAGATCTAAAATTAAGACAGGTGATGCGATCGAGAAACTTCTCAATCTTCAAGCCAAAACAGCATTGGTTGTTCGTGACGGAAAGGAAATAGAGATTTCAGTAAACGATGTAAAGCATGGAGATCTGATTATCATGAAGCCAGGCGCAAAAATTCCTGTTGACGGTGTCATCACTGAAGGCTCATCTTTTATTGATGAATCGATGGTTACAGGAGAGCCAATGCCTGCCCAGAAAAAGATTGGCGACAATGTCGTATCTGGCACAATGAATACAAGTGGGTCATTCACCTTTAAAGCCACAAAGGTTGGCTCAGAGACACTGCTCGCTCAGATTATAAAGATGGTTGAAGATGCTCAAGGAAGCAAGGCGCCAATACAGGCAATGGCAGACAAAATATCAGCCATCTTTGTGCCCATAGTTCTTGTAATCGCTTTTCTTACTCTTGGTGCATGGCTCATTATTGGGTCGCAGTATTTAGGATTTTCTCAGGCACTTTCATTTGGTCTCGTATCCTTTGTGGGAATCCTAGTAATAGCTTGTCCATGTGCGCTTGGTCTCGCTACTCCAACTGCAATAATTGTCGGAGTCGGTAAAGGTGCCAAGGAAGGAATTCTCATCAAAGATGCGGCTACTCTCGAAAAGCTTCATAAGGTAAACACAGTTGTGGTCGACAAGACAGGAACAATAACCAAAGGAAAGCCGACACTTGTCGACATAC
>JAGOSK010000021.1 GCA_018062305.1 Minisyncoccota bacterium
TTATCATAGGAATACTGCAAAAAAATAAAGACACTTGGCTTTTTGTAATCACCCCTGCACTTATCGGTTGGACTATTTCCATCTACCACGTTCTCCTGTATTACAAGATTATCCCAGACGATCTCGCGCCATGCTCTACTGGAGTATCGTGCACCACTCGATATTTTGAGATTTTTGGATTCATCACAATACCATTCCTCGCATTCACTGCGTTCTCAGTCATTATTGCACTCATGCTTGTAGAGCGACGACGAGTGACAACAGAGGAAAGAAGTTCTATATAAGCAGTTATACATATAAATCAACATCGTTATGAAAGAAAGAGCTCAACACCCTGAAATGTTCTCTAGAGACCCAAACAAGTTTGAAAGAGTCTTAGCATTTCAAACCCTTGAGGAAGCAATACTAATGATGAACAAATATTGTCGAATTGATGAAGAGACCGCCAAATCTATTTTAGAGTCAATCAATACACTTGGTGAGATAGGATACTTTAATACCGAGGTAGATCCAAATAATCCTGGTACGCCCGAAGACACAGCAGATATTGGTATCGATATAACTGATGAATTTCTTACAGAAAGAGCTTTAGTACAGAAAAACAGAAATACCATACAAGATCTTTTTAGCGAAATCAAATATGCACAATCAATTCCTGAAGGTTTTATCGATGCACTGTACTTGTCGATATCTTCACACATAGAGACTGGTAAACACGGTGGAGCTATCATGTTTGAATATCTACTAAATAATCAAATGGTACCTGCATCCGAAGAAGTCACACAACACGCACTTGTGCAAACTTTTAGCTATTCAAGTAACTCACAATTATACAGAGATTTTGTGAGTGTTCTCCGTACGCACGACAGGCAAGATACACTATCAATTACTGAAATGAGGTCTCTTCTACCAGTGATGCAAAATAAAGGAATCGACACAAGCCAGACAGAAGATTTTATAAAATACCTCGAAGCGTCAAAATAAAGCGACCCTGCCGATATCTAGAATTTCGTTCGGCAGGGTCGGTGCATTTATTATGTTGTCATTGGCTACCAGCCCCTTTCTGGGACTAGCTAGCTATCCGTCGTAGCCTTGGTGGGCTATTACCCCGCCAACTAGCTGATAGATCACGAACCCTTCAAAGAAATCATGCCGTTTAACTGACCGGTGAAGTTTTCAGTGAATAGGTGTCCGAGTACTTTTCACCCAAAGCCTGAGCTTGGACAACAGGGCACGAGCTAAGGATAGTACAAGCAAACCGATAAGTAAAGATGTCCCTTGGTTCCCTAACTACGCTTTTTTGCTATAATACCCGCATATGAATTCAGACACAAAAATCATCAGTATTATTGGTATTATTACAGTTATCGTTGTTATTGTCGGGGTTATGCTCGCGGGTTCCCCAAGCGGTCAAACAGGCACCTCCGATCTTCCCCCTATCAACGTCAAAACAGAAGCACTCGTACGTCCAGATAGTCTTCGAGTTACAGGTTCAAACCCAAAAATCCAGTTTGTAGAATTTGCAGACTTCGAGTGCCCAGCGTGCGCAATGCTCCACCCTTCACTCAAAAAGATCAAAGCTGAATATGGCGACAAGATAGACTTCGTCTTCCGAGTTATCCCTATCCACAGCAACTCAGTACTTTCAGCTTCTGCCGTATTTGCAGCGAGAGAACAAGGCAAGATGATAGAAATGCATGACATTATTTTTGAAAAGCAAGATCAATGGACAAAGTACGGCATCAAACCTGCGGAAGTTTCTGCACTCTTCGCAAGCTACGCAAAAGAAATCGGTCTCAATGTAGAACAATATACTGCGGACCTCAAAAACAATGCTTCAAAATACAAAGCTATCATTGATCAAGATGAGAAAGACGCTACTTCTATGGGTATCACATCAACACCTACCGCTATTGTAAACGGCAAGCCACTCATCCGAGGTGTCGTAACATACGAAAAACTCAAAGCAATCATAGAGGCTGAATTGAATCCAGTTCCAACGACAGGAGTTACAGTAACAGGGGCCGTTGTTACTGCGTCTTCGACACAGTAAATAGTAAAATGTACGTGTATCAACTATCCGATGTATATACTTTAGATAGTTGATACATACACAAATAATTACGCACACAAACACACATAATTAACATATATGAAAAACTTCATCGAAGAATTTAAAGCGTTTGCAGTTAAGGGAAATGTCATCGACCTCGCCGTCGGTGTAGTTATCGGAGTTGCATTCAACAAAATAGTTGACTCTCTAGTGAACGATATTGTGATGCAGGTTGTTGCGGCCATCTTCAAACAGCCCGACTTTACGGCAATTGCTTGGCACATCAACGGTGGAGTTATCAAAATCGGTGCATTCATCAATAACATCGTTAATTTCCTCATTGTCGCACTATCAGTTTTCTTGGCTGTAAAAGCTATGAATAAGTTTCTACCAAAGAAGCCTGCGACGGAGGTAAAAATTGAAGGTGCCACAAAAGACGCGTCAGTTGCTAAGTAATATAGTGAGTACTAGCTCACGTCAGTATGACCCAGACAGATAGGATAGAACAAAAGAAAACACTCTGGTCGTGCTAATAGGACGATCGCACGACACGATTTCGCAAAATCGCACATATGAAATCTCGGATACACAGGGCTTTTTTTATTTTACACTTCTATTTTATCAGGCTCAGAAACAATAATCTTCGTTCCCCATACTTTTTGTCGAAGTGCTGTATATATTTCCCCAATTTCCTTATTTCCAAGAATAATGAACACGAGAATACCTCCCGCAATACCCATGAGTCCCGCCAAGAATCCCTGCATAAAGATACCAAACAGAGTAGACAGATCAAATACCGTATCAAATATATTGAGTCCGACATATGCCACGAAACCAGCAAATACCGCCGCCTGAACACTGACTGAAAATGTTGGCATCACCTTTGAGGTAAATGGGTGTCGATCAACAGCGCTATTACCCCCCACCTTGCTCCATCGAGTACCAAAATCAAATTCAAACATAATCCAGAAAGCCAATGCATTAAGCAGAGTCCCTATCGAATATCCAAGTGGGAGCATAAGCACACCCGCACCTTCAACGCCTTCAACTTTAAATAAAGATTCTATAAAAAATCTAAATGTATTGTGTTCATTAAATAAAACAAGTAGTAGAAATGGAAATCCGATTGTAGCAATCGAAGAGAGAATGTTGAGTACCAAAGGCTTCGCTGTACGTCCAGCAGCATAATATGCTCGTATAAACAGAAGCTCAAGCCCTTGTGCAACGAGTGATACTACAAAGAGTGCAAGGCATGCCGCGGTCAATCTGGTGTGATCCCAGTTGAATGAACCACTACCAAGTATAGTTCGAACAATCTGCGCACGAAGCACAATAAAAAGAGCAGCAATTGGTATTGACCAAAAGATGACATGTCGCGTCGCGGTAACCATATGATTCATAAACTTTTCTCGCTCCCCTTTTGCAAAACACGCAGACAATGTTGGAAAAGCAGCGAGTGCATAACTTACTCCAACAATAGCAAATGGGACCGACTGCAAGTTGAGTGCAAGATTCAACACCGAGACGGAACCTACCACAATCCATGAAGCAAAAGAAGTAATGACTATTAGCTCTATCATATTCCCCGACAACGTAATAGTTCGTGGAATTGAAACCTTGATGACTGATACAATAGTTTTGAAATCAAGCTTGTATGTCAGTCTCGGCATAAGTCCCTCTTTGAAAATAAATGGAATTTGAATGAGAAAATGCATAACCCCACCGATGACAACACCAAAGATCACTCCTCGCATTCCATACTCTGGATACAAAAAGATGAGACCAAAGATGATTGAGAGATTGTATAAAATAGGACTGAGCGCATACAAGAAAAAACGTTTACGTATTTGAGTTATAACACCGAACATGTTGGAAATCCCCAAACAAATAGGTTGGAGAAGCAACAGTCGTGACAGAGTAGTGAGTTCAGCCATAGCTGCTTCCCCACCTAGATTTCCAAAGAAGAATCTCACCAAGTACGGCATCAATAGAAACGCGATAACAGAAACCACCACCATGATAGTGAGAAATGCAGTAAAAATGGAATCCATAAACTTTCGAGCTTTTTCATTTTTCTGCTCACGCTCGGCTTTCGTGTCTTGACCATCTGTATCTTGACCATCCGCGTCTTGATCACTGGTGCCAGTTTGAAAGACTCCACTAAAAAATGGAATCAGTACTGAGATAGAGACGAGCGAAGCTACAGAGGCGTAGAGCAAATCAGGAATTCGAAATGCGGTGTAATACAAATCGAGCGCCTGACCAGCCCCAAAAAAGTTTGCAAGCATTCTGTCTCGCACCAACGCGAGTAGCTGTGACAAAAGCGTAAACGCACCCAAAAGAAAAGCAGCTTGGTGTACGCCTGCTATTTCTTTATGAAAAATACTTAATATTCTATTCACTGTGTATTCTGATTAGTCGTACCTCTAATTATCTTTTGCGGGCGTCGCCTTTGTTGGTGTCGCCTTAGTCGATGTTGCATTAGTCGTCGATGCTGGCGTTACAGTCGTACTTCTCTGACTAGACTTGATTACTTCACGCACCGAGTTGAGCAAATCTACCGCTTCCTTATAATCCGGTTTCAAATCTATCGCTCTCTGCAATTTCACTTCAGCGACATCAAACCCTCGAGCGAATGCGTACAATCGACCGATGAGATATGGAGGAATCGGACTTGTAGGATTTAATCTCTCTGCCTCAGCATATGCTTCAACAGCAAGTGTCGCAGTACTCGTCGCACCTAGAAAAGTAGCTGCTTCGTAGGTTTTACCTAGCTGTATCCAGTCTCGATAATCTGGTGACAAGCCTTTGTCTATGGCAGATCTACGAGCGGTGTTGATAGCAAACGTGATATCAGATAGAACCTCTGACGTAATCTTCTCTGCTGGAACAATTCCTTGTGCTTTACTAATTAGATTTGTCGGCCTAATCAATGAAACCTCTGAAGCAAACCTCAAATCGCTCGGATTGAAATACGTGTTAATTGCTTTCAAAAGTATAGTTTGTGTGTCGCTCACTTTTGTAGTATCAGCTTGAAGTACTTTTGTTGCTTGTTGGACGAGCATTGACGCATAGAGTCTTTGTTGCCAGAGATATCCCACACACATAAACACAACGATGAGCACTATCATACCGAGAGTGAGTAAGAATCCTTTCCAGTATGTCGCTACATCCCAACTAACATTCTTCACTTTTATAATATCTTCTCGGACAAGTGTGGCAATAAGTAAACCACTGAAGATAAATGCTAAGAATACGGTAGTTGGACCTGGGGTGAAAAAGAAAGCTGTCACCCAGAGATACATTGTTCCCATAGACACTGCCCATGCGACAAAAACTGACGCTTGATCTTTTTCAGGCAATGCAACCTGTTTCAAAAGTCTTGAAATATAATATATAAGCAGACCTAGGAAAAACACCCACGCAAGACCACCCAATATTCCAACTGTGATAAAGGATGTTGGAATCAAACCTGATGCTAAATTAAAATCTACATTCCAAAACGGTGTAGCGTTTATCGATTGTTGTGGATCAAGCGGTTTGTGTGCACCCCAAGCTGTAAAAAACTTGTTTGGACCGACACCAATAAGTGCATGTTTGATACTATCTTGATATGTTTTTGATGCTACCTGATACGTTCCCCTTGGTGACACACGAACATCCAATATCTCATTTTGAGTGACATCTATTTTTGGAAGGAGTAATGAAGAAATCGGAGCCATGCCGATAGTACAGATCAATGAAATAAAAAGTAGAGAGAGTGATGCAATAGGCAGTTTTACTTTCGGATGTACTACTTTTTTGTGGATAAACAGGACGAGAGCACATAGAGCTATTAGAAAAGTAAGAGACAATCCAAACGGCAATACGAAAAAGTTACCAAACAAACTGAAATTTGTAACGACTACAATACTTAATACTAAAGCTAAAGAAACATACAGTAGGGCCCTTACACTTTGACGAAGTGTTACCAATTCTAGAGCTAAGACTGCAAGTAACGACGCAAGGCCTGCATATATTCCAAATTCATTAAATCCGCCAATTGTATTTGAAGTGATAGTTGTAAATATATTGAATGACGCAAAATCCTTTCCAAAAATGAACCGAACAATATGGAATGCAGAAACCAAAGAGGCTATAGAAACAAATCCGAGAACAAGCATAAATACTGAGTGCTTTGATCTAAAAACTCTTGAAACCAAATACATCAAAAATGCACCCAGAAAGTAAAAATATGCAGTATCGATTTCTGCTCCATTGCCCATAAGACTTAGACTAGGATGTGCTGAAAAAAGCGAAGACACTACATATAGCACAGGGATACCAAACATCCACACATAATTTAAAATAGAATATCTTTCGACTTGTCGATCACTTAGAACCTGTAGTGTCAGCGCAATAGAAGCAATAAGAACCGCAACAGTAACCAGTCCAAACTTTGCAAACAAAAAGTTCACATTTGAATACGGAACGATGAAGACAGGAAGAAGTAATGCAGTCAAAGTGACAACCCAGAGTGTCAATTTTTCGTACATACTCGCCTGTGCAGGCATGCTTGTGTTTGTCGAACTCATGGCACGTGTTGAGGAAGTAACACTAGTCTGGATATTTTCACCAGCAGTCGCTTCATTCACCCCCTTTGACACCACCTCCTTTTGTCCCTCTTTTCGTATTTGAAGTTTTGCTACCATAATAAAAAATAATTAAATAATGTTGAAATATATCCCTTATCTCCTGCATTTTTTGTGCACGTTTTGGATATAGTATGGGCAAATTATACCTTCATTTGATATAAATACAAAATCGTGCTATAATTTATATTGTTGTATTAGGTAATCGCTGTGCTTCTTTAAACGGAGGTATGGAGGAAAGTCCGAACACTTCCCTTTTTATACGGTTGCAAAATCGTATACTGAGGGAGTCTGGTAGTGGGTAACGCCCATCTAATGCAAATTAAGAGGTGCGAGCAGTGACGCAATGTGTCGAAAGACAGTTGGGTCCATGTATTGAATTTCAATATATGGATTAATCCACAGATATCCAAATGTGGAGTGAAACGGCAAAATCCTTACCTGAGTGCAAGGCCGTGCTCCTATCAAGCATCATGCGACTGACATAGAGTCTGTCGGAAATATGCTGCTTGATAGGTAGAGTGCCGCTCGAGGCTTTGAGTAATCAAAGTCCCAGATAAATGATTATCGTGTAGTGTATGTGAATCTGTAAAATGAGACACATGCATCGCATACAGAATTCGGCTTATAGATACAACAACACGTGAAAGAACTCGCTTTAATCAGCGAGTTCTTTCTTTTGAGCGTTTTGGTTTAATCAACAAATTTTATTTGGTTTTTAAAAATCTACCCTGTCACCCACCTTCATACTGATAGAATTCGCTACCCCCTCCCTAAACTCGAGTACATATTTAGAATCTTCGTCCGGACCAAATGACTTTGGAAATGATTCTGGCTTTACACTTCGCTCAATGTGTATAATTTGTTTATCAGAATCGAGCCAAACAATATCAATCGCAAACAACATATTCTTCATCCAAAAATAGTTTCTCGCAGATTTTTCAAATATAAAAAGCATCACCTCATCTGTTCCAAGAGTAGTACGTCCACTAAGACCTTTTTCTCGAAGTGCGGGGGTATCGGCAAGAATTATTTTATATCCATATACGCTTCCATCTGAAACAGAAACTTTTAGCACTTTGTCGACACCACTTTGCGTACTACTAGTCTGTACACTATTGGGTGTATCATAGCTGATTTCTGTACGCGGAAAGTCTATATATTTTGTTAGTACAATAAAAAGCACATATACAAACGCAATAAGTATTAACTGCATACGTGTTTTTTTATTATTCATGTATATCTTCTTACAATTAAATCTCTTTACATTAAATCTTCCGTGCAATCTTTTCTACTTTCGCCAAAAAAGCTTTTTGTTCAGCTTCAGTTCTAAATAATTTACGATCAAAAAGTTTGAATGCTTTTACTTTGAGTCCACAGTACTGGAGGATTGCATGTATCCAGATTGTTCGAAACGGCATAGCGATAAGCCAATACAACCATCGAGGTCCGTCACAGGTAATAAATACTGCAGCAGTCTTGCCCTTGAGAAGTCCTACTGGTTTTCCATTGATATATCTAAATGCAAAACGGCCAGCAAAGTTCACATCAATAAAGTTTTTCATAATCGCCGGAGGATTAACCCACCACATTGGATGTACAAATACTATATTGTCTGCAGCAGTTATTTTTGCCTGCATAGCATCTCTCGCTGGATCAGGAATAGCTAGATCAGATTTTTCTTCATATCGAAGAAAATCTTGTTTGATGTCTGTCTTGTACAGATCTAAAATTTCTACAGAAGATTCTGCTGAAATACCAAGCAGAGCTGCTTTCGCTTCTCTACCCTTCTTGTATGCTTCAGCGATTTGATGAGTGAATCCCTTTGAACTCGGATGGGCTGTGACGATAAGTGTATTCATTTGCGATTATTATTTTGAGATTTAGTTTTGCGAGAAAAGTGGAGTAATTAGCTATGCCTTAAGCACCTTATACAACCACATACCTGCAACTGCACCTACGATAGGTCCGATGACATATGCGAGTCCTAATGATCCAATACCGAAAGCGACTGCGGGGTTCAAGATAGCGTTTGAACCAAGTCCTACAGCAACAGTGGCACCAAGTGTGAGTGATCCACCAATAACAAAAGGGGCACGCGAGTCAGCTTTTACAGAATCCCCCGCGAGAACAATAGAAGCGATACCAAATGTAAAGACGAGAGCACCAATACATTCAGCAATAATAGATACCCAAGAAAAAGAATAATCGATAGCAGGGAGTGCTGTTCCATGAAGTCTCACGAGAATAAGTGCGAGGGCTGCACCTGCAAACTGTGCGATTATATACACTAGAGCTTCTTTCCATTCTATCTTTTTAATTGAAAGTAAACCGAGAGTGACAGCCGGGTTCACATGTGCACCACTGATTGAACCAATAGTTGCGACCAATAATGCAAGTGCTATACCTACAGTAAGTAGTGTGACAAACCCCGCTCCATCAACAATAGAGCCTATGATTGCTAATGATAGAACTGCTGTTCCGATAAATTCTGCTATATATTTTTTCATGCGACTATTATATCACATACCGAGTGCGACCTTACTCAACTAAATTGCTCCTTTAAGAAATTGCTCCTTCAAGTTCGAGGAGAATTCTCTTCATGTCTTGCCCGAGTGCGTAGTTACCAATATCCAGTCTTG
>JAGOSK010000006.1 GCA_018062305.1 Minisyncoccota bacterium
GACCACTGAGGTGCCTTTCGGGCTTTCTTGAGACCGAACTTTCGTCGCTCTTTAGCTCGCTGATCTCGTGTGAGAAGTCCTGCCTTCTTGAGAACTGGTCGAAGGTGTCCATCATACTTTTCAATAGCTCGTGCAAGACCATGACTTAGTGCTTGAGCCTGTGAACTGATACCTCCTCCGATGAGTTTAACTGTGATAGCAAACTTCTGTTCGATACCTGACTTTGAAATAGCTTCAAGAGCTGTAACCTGAAGGTTTAGGGTCTTGAAATATTCAGTGAGTTCTTTCTCATTGATTGTGATTGACTGCTTTGTAGCTGGAGTTACTCGAACTCGCGCTGTAGAAGTTTTTCGTCGTCCGACTGTTTCGATGTATTTTTTAGTTTCTGTTGTCATGTGATTTTTTGAAATTGAATCGTGCAGCCTTTTGGCGCGACGCTCTTTCTTTGATTAATAAAATTACTCTTTAACTTCGAGATTAAGAAGCCTCTTTGTCTTAAGTTTGTTGTCAGGAAGCATACCCTTTACAGCTCGAATAAAAGTTTCTGAGATACCCTTTCGTGCGATAAGGTCTTTCATGATTTCGTTCTTCTGACCTCCTGGGTGACCAGAGTATGTAAGGTAGAATTTTGTATCCTTCTTCTTTGAAGAGATATCAGCTTTTGAAACGTTGATGATTTCAACCTTAACATCAGCAACAGTGTTTCGTGCGAATGCAGGAGTATCCTTTCCAATAAGGATAGCAGCAGCTTCTGTAGCTACTCGTCCTAGTTTTTTGTTTTGTGCGTCGATTACGTGCTTTTTCATATTGATATTTATATTTGCGATTTTTATGTGAGATTTGGCGACTCCTTTTATACAAGTTCGATAACAGCCATCTTGCTACCGTCAGATGGTCGTCGTTCTAGCTTGATAATACGAGTGTATCCACCGTTTCGATCCTTGTACTGTGGCGCAACGATATCAACAAGTTTCTTAACGATAACGTTGTTTGCAAGTCGAGCCGCAACAAGTCGTCGTGCTGAAAGATCTCCTACTCGAGCAATAGTGATGAGTTCCTCTGCGTATGGTCGTACTTCCTTGGCCTTAGCCTCAGTAGTAGTGATCTTTCCATGTAGGAAAAGCTCACGAGCAAGAGAACGCAAAAGCGCAGCTCTCTGGTCTGTGTTTCGTCCGAATTTTCTGTTTGCGTTTGAATGTCTCATGATGGTATACGTGATTTGCCTGTAGGTTCTCTACAATACTATGATTTTAATGATAAGCCAAGCCCTTCGAGAACTGTCTTAATTTCGTCGAGTCCTTTTGAACCAAGTCCTTCGAGATCGAGAATATCCTTCTCCTTCTTTCGGATAAGACCGCCTACTGTTCGAATGTTAGCATTTACAAGAGCATTTACAGTTCTCTGTGAAAGGTCAACTGATTCGATTCGAGTTTTTAGGACATCGTCGAGAGCTTCTTTGTTCTCAGCAGATTCTTCAGCTGATGGTGCATGACTTGAAACAAGAGCGATCTCAGGTTCTGAATCTTTGAAACCAATAATAGCTTTGAGCTGTGTGATCATTATCTCGATTGATTTTTCGAGTGCTTCACGAGGAGTGATAGTTCCGTCTGTCTTAATATAAAATTTAAGTTTGTTGAAGTCTGTTCGATCACCTACTCGCATTTGCTCTACGTCGTAGTTTGCAAGAACGATTGGAGAAAAAGCAGCGTCCATTGCCATAGCGCCGATTTCTACTCGATCTTTTTGTAGAGCCTCTTTTGCTACGAAACCAATTCCCTTTTCGATTTTGATTTCCATGTCGATCTCTGTATCTTTTGATGTAATAGAAAGAATAGGAGCATCTGTATTTGAAATAGTAACTTGACCAGGAAGTTTGATGTCAGCCGCTGTTACGTCTTTGATACCTTTTACTTTGAGGTTGACTGTCTGAGCTTCGTCGCCTGAGATACTGAATCGTACTTTCTTGAGGTTGAGAATAATGTTGATTACATCTTCCTTCACACCTTCGATAGTTGAAAATTCGTGATTTACACCTTCGATCTTGATACTAGTGATAGCTGCTCCTGGAAGAGATGAAAGAACAATACGTCGGAGTGAGTTACCAAGCGTATGACCATATCCAGGATAAAGACCGTCAATTTCATAGTGACCGTAATTAGCAGATTCTTCAACTGCTCGTGGTTTTGATGGAAGTACAATGTTTATCTCAGACATGTTTGTGTAATTAAATGTATAAAAATGAATAAATGACTATCGTTTGTAATATTCCAATACTGAGTTCAAATCAAACAGAAGCTCCTGACCGTCCAGTGTCGGTAATCTGAGTGCTGATGCCTGTTTCTTTTCTGTGTTCCAAGTGAGCCAGTTAGGAGTTTCGAGTGTTTTGATCTTTTCGTCGAGTTCTTTGAAAATACCATTAGCTTTACTGCCGATACGTACGTCAATAGTGTCACCAGGCTTTACAACATATGAAGGAACGTTGAGTTTTCGTCCATTTACCAAAACATGACCGTGAGATACAACTTGTCGAGCAAACTGTCGAGTTGTAGCAAGTCCTAGTCGATATACAACATTATCAAGTCGTGTCTCGAGAGCTGTAAATACATCACCTGCTGGTGTGTGACTTCCAGATTCAATAACTTTCTTGATATAAGAAGAGAACTGTCTTTCTGAGATACCATAAGTAAATCGAGCCTTTTGCTTTTCGATGAGCTGTTTTGAGAACTCAGTCTTTGAAGCTGGTCGCTTAGACTTTTTCTTGTCACCAAGAGTAGCCTTAAACTTTGCAGTTTGAGTTTTTTCAAATATTGGTGCGCCGAGTCTTCGTGCGATTTTGAATTTAGGTCCTAGTTTCATATGATTTGATTTATAAAATAATGTTGTATTGCTAATTATGCTTTGTATTACACTCGTCTTGGCTTCTTTGGCTTAGGACCATTGTGTGGAACAGGTGTCTCATCTTTGATACCAGCGATACCTACACCCTTTGTAATAAAAGAACGGATAGCAGATTCTCGTCCAGAACCAACACCCTTGATAACTACTGAAATCTCTTTCATACCCATAGCTGCAGCCTTGTCAGCTAGAACTTCACCAATCTTTGCTGCTGCAAAAGGAGTACCCTTTTTAGCGCCTTTAAATCCAAGTGATCCAGAAGTAGACCATGCGAGAGCATTGCCCTTAAGGTCTGTAAGTACAAGTTTGGTGTTGTTGTATGTAGACTGAACGTGGAGAATACCAGCGTCTACTTTTCTTTTTGACGCAGAAGAAGCTGTCTTCTCAGACTTTGCTTCATTTGATCCAGTTGTTACGATTCGTTTCTTACCCATGGCTTTAAGATTATGTGTTTATTCAGATATTAATAATTATTTCT
Source organism: Minisyncoccota bacterium (assembly GCA_018062305.1). GTDB lineage: Bacteria > Patescibacteriota > Minisyncoccia > Phycocordibacterales > CAIZLB01 > VEQN01. Next base: position 3,374 of record JAGOSK010000006.1, read on the forward strand.
TTGTTTCCTTCTTCTTACCAGAACCCATAGTCTTCTTAACACCCTTGAGAGTACGAGCATTGGTCTTTGTTCGCTGTCCTCGTGCAGGTAATCGTCGAGCGTGTCGTGTACCACGATAACTCTTGATATCCTTGAGTCGTTTGATGTTTCCACCTACTTCTCGCTTGAGATCCGCCTCAAGTTTGAATGACTCAACAATAGTACGAATCTTGTTTTCTTCCTCGGTACTAATTTCACCTGTAGTTTTACCAAAATCAACACCAGCCTCAAGGAGGATAGTGTGAGCTCGTGAGCGGCCGATACCATATAGGGCTGTCAGTGCCATTTCTAGTCTTTTATTTTCTGGGATGGTGATACCGAGGATACGCATGAGATTGATTGATTTTGATTGTTAATTAATTAAGCAAGTCTTTGCAGATACATCGTCTCTCTGGTTGTTGATAGAGAGACTGGATGATAGTGCTAGCCTTGCTTTTGTTTGTGTCGAATATTCGCCTTACATGTAATATAAACAGAGCCCTTTCGTCGGACTACTTTACAATGTGGACATTTTGTTTTAACTGAGGCTTTTACTCGCATAAATATATATAAAAAGTCGTGATGGTTATCCTACTATAACCAGGTAATAAAGTAAAGTCTTATAACACAGAATATGCGTACTTGGGTTTTTGACACTCAAATCGCCGTAAACCACCATCTACATTCGTCCGGTAACTTGTTACATTCTACGAGTTATTCGGGCTTTTCCTCCGTAGGGGTCAATCTCGAGCATGACCTTGTCTCCAATTACCACACGAATGCGATTGTGAATCATTTTTCCTCCCAAAAAGCTCAAAACGAGGTCGTCACCTCCGCCATCTATCTTTACTCTAAATAGAGTGTTTGGTAGTGACTCCATGATTGTTCCATATACGACGTTTTTTCCTGTTTTGGGTGTATCCATGTTCTGTTTGTAGGTGGGCTATATAATACCAGTTGTGGGGTGTTGGGTCAAATTTTTATAAAGGAATTTTGAATTATCCCTCAATTTGTATCTTGATTTTATCAGCAGATGGTAATTTTTTATTCCACCAAGGTCGAATGTCTATTTCAATTGTCTCGAGCTCGACAAGTCGTGTGATAGCGCCGAGAGCTTGTTCTCTTGAAAGCCCGCTAACTGCCCTCGTAACCTTTGTATTGTCTATGGCTGAGGAGATAGTTGTGGTACCACTCACCTGTATACGAGTTTCACCATCAATAAGCAGATTGAGCTTTGAGAGATCCCCAGTATAGACGATTTCTTTTGTATCCGATGCATTCGCACTGCCACCATCCTCTGTCTGTTTCTTGATAATCTGTTCAAACAGTGAGGCGGAATCAAACAGAACTGCTTCAGCTTTAGCAGATATTTTGATAGTGGCTATCTTGCCATCTTTAGAGGCTTCTTGTTTTGTTGTACCAAAAGTTAGTTGCTTAGTATTTGGGAGATATACAAATGTCTTACCCTTTTCTTCAGCCTTTTTGGTAAAATATGCATCGGCATCTTTTTGTATCTTCTCTTTTATTTCTGCGACAGCAGATATGACGTCCTTTTCCAAAATATTTGGGACTGTTCCGGAGAATCCGTTTGTGAGAGCAGTTTTTGACCGTCCGTAGATTTTTTCGTAGCGATCGGATCCCTTATATGCCACAATATTAAAGTCTTTAAACTCCTGATTGTATTTTTCACCAGGTTCACTTGCTATAACCTCTGCTTCGATACTTCCAGGTACAGTCTTGCCTGCTACGGTTTTCTGCGCTGGAATAGTTACTGTTGTTTTGAGTTTGTATACTAAGCCATTAGGGGTTTCGAGTCTGGTTTCCCCCACTAATTTTTGTGTGGAGCTATTATAAGCATTATATAGAATAATTTTTCCGGTAGCTTTGCGGTCAACTTTTACTGTTCCATTTGCAGTGACCTCTTTACTTTCGCTTAGCTCGGTACTAGCGCTCTCGTGTCCGACGGCTGATAGAGCGATATTTGTCTCCTGGAGGACAAAGTCGTGTTTTATTGGATTAATACGAATAGTAGCACTAGAGAAATATATCGAAAAAACAAGAACTCCAACTCCGAGCAATACTACTAGAGCGACCCAAGCCCTCCAAAAGGAATTCGGCTTGTGGGAACGCCATTGATCAAAAGATTCCTCTTGTGAATCATTGTCCTCAGTATCTTCCTCGCTATCGCTATCACTAGCAACATCATTTTTTCGCAAGTTTTTCGCTTGCTCATTAATTTTGATGTGGGATTTTGATCTAATACCATCAACCGAAAGTGTATCTTGTATTTCACGTTCAACTGCACCCTTTTTTTGGAGTGGAATATTTCGGATGGATCGCTTTTCGCCTGGAATGATGTCGTAGAATACTTTTTTCATATAATTGATTTCATTTTCGTATTAAATATAGCACCAATCATCAAGGACAAATCACCAGTTGCCCCATTTTCGATTTTACAATATGGTAAAAGGTCTGATACACCAATGTGCTGTACCTGAAATTTCCCTTCCGCAAATGAAAATTGCTGATACTCCTCACAGGTGATGTATTCACTGAATATATGAACAACATCTTTTGGTGCAAAGAGAAAAAACTTGCTTGGTAAAGAAGAGCTCGCAGACATAACAGCCAAAGAATCCGAAAAGCTTTTGAGCCACTCCTTTTTAGCAGACTCCAAAGCAAGGTCGAGTTTTGTGTTGAGTTCAGGCTCAATCGTACCCTCATTTTTCATACGGATGAGTGATTCTGCAACCTCGCTGGCAACTTTTAATTTTTCGGCAATAGCCCTCATCAGGAACTGCTTCCCTTTTGGAAATGAATAGGCTTCAGAAAGAGCACCCTTACGAATAGCTACAAGTTCTGTGAGCTGTGAGGTTACATCTGCAATAATGTATTGAGTTTCGTCATGCCAAGTATCACTGATAACTGAGAAGGAAACGAGAGATTGGGAATGGATTGAGATGTCATGCACATGAAAATTTGTATCTATGACGTCTCGTATTCGATCGATAGAAGACTTTCGAGCGAAGCTCGTAAATACAGTCATATCGAGTGTCTCCGCTCTCTTTTTTATTGGGTCATTTGTTGGATAGCCATTGAGCAATATGTTGATGATTTTTTGTTCAAGTACAGTAACATCCAGTTTGTGAGCATCACTGTACGCTTTGATGATTTGTTGTTGTGAGTTTCCAATGAGTGCGTCTGTAACCAAAAATGGCTTTTGCTCACGCATTTTGATTATTGATGTTTCAGAAATGTACCAAGGTGAAGACACGAGTACGAAGGCGTTATCAAACTTGAGGTTATAACTTGCTCCATTGATGTTGTTTGTGGTTGCTAGTTTCTTTACATCTTCGCTTTTAAATTCACGTACCATTTCGCCAAACTCAAAAAGAATACGCTTTTCGAGGTGGTCCCGATCTCGTTCCTCAAAGTGTGGTAAGTCGCGAACACGAGTAGAAATAATCCGTGGGAGTTTTGACTTTTCATGTACAACAACGGCTGCTTTTACAACTCCATTTCCAATATAAAAAACAAGTGAACTCGAAAGTCGCATATGTACATTAAAGTATATCAAAATAAGAGTGGACTCGTGCAATTTTGTACACAGTGTTGTATATGGTATTCAAAAAACATATGAAAAATTGATGAATCTAACTGAGTACCGCCTTTATTCTTCTCACTCCAGCTGACACAGCCTCCTCTTTCTGAATCTTAAATGTACCAAGTTCGGAAGTGTTTTTTACGTGAGGGCCTCCACAAAATTCTTTTGAAAATGCAACGTCCATATTTGAGCCTTTTTCATCTGCATTTTGGCCAATGTAATACACGGTCACTGTGTCAGGATATTTTTCACCAAAGAAATGTAGTGCTCCTGTTTTTTCAGCTTCAGCTAGAGGAAGACTCACGACACAAACAGGAAGACTTGCTCGTATTTGCTCGTTTACAATTTTCTCAACATGAGTTTTTTCTTCGTCAGTCATTTTGGTCGGGTGTGCAAAATCGAATCGAAGTCGTTCTGACGTGATATTACTTCCCTTTTGTTGCACATGCTCGCCGAGTACCATTCGGAGTGCTTGGTGCAGGAGGTGTGTGGCTGTGTGATATTTCACTGACATATCACTTGTGTCGCCTAGGCCTCCTTTGAACTTCTGTTCAGCTCCGGCTCGTGAGAGTGCCTTGTGTGCTTCAAATTTTTCATCAAAATCAACTGTATCAACCTCGAAACCTTGCTCTTTAGCCATTTCTTTGACCATTTCAAATGGAAAACCATATGTAGTAACAAGTTTGAAAGCGATTTCACCAGATATAACTTTTAGATTTTCTTCAGAAAGTTTTGATATATTTTTATTGAATTCTTTAAGTCCGTCTTTGAGCGTATTTCTAAATTTTTTTTCTTCTGTATCTATTGTAACCTTGATAGTTTCTTTGAGTCGTCCCACATTTTCATATACATCCTTGTATTGATCAATAAGCGTGTCTGCAATATGGAAAAGTGCGCCTTGCTTCATGCCGAGTTCATCAGCAACTCGTACTGCACGTCTGATAAGTCGTCGAAGGATGTAGCCCTGATCAGTGTTTGAAGGTGTAACCCCGTCAGAAATGAGCATTACTGATGTCCGAGTATGATCGGTAACGATACGCTCTTTTTTAATGTCTGTGGGTGTGACAGCTTTGATGTCTGAATTTGTTTTAAGCTCCTCTATTTTCGCAAAAGTCGATTCAAAAATGTCTGTATCATATGCATTAGTCTTGCCCTGCAATACCATGACCACTCGCTCAAATCCTGAGCCAGTGTCTACATTCTTGGATGCAAGCTTACCTACAACTTTGCCGTCGTCCTTTTGATACTCCATGAATACATCGTTCCAAATCTCAACAAGCTGTTGTTTTTCGTCAGCTGCTTTGTATTCATCTAGAGTAAGTCCATTTGTGAGTTCTCCTGTCACATCGTAAAACATTTCAGTACAAGGACCTGTTGGACCTGACCAATTACCCTCACCTTTCTTCACTGCTGGCCACCAATTTGCATCTGCACCAAGAAAATAGATTCGCTCACCTGCAATGCCGTCTTTTTCAAAAAGATTTTTCCATATACCGGCAGTCTCTTCGTCACGCGGAGCTGTTTCATCGCCTGTATAACAAGTCACGTAAAGTCTTCTTGGATCAAGACCAAAACCTTCTTCTTTGTTTGTAAGAAGTTCGTAACTCCATTCGATAGCTTCTTTTTTAAAATAATCACCCAGAGACCAATTTCCCATCATTTCAAAGAAAGTGAAATGCGTATTATCTCCAATGTCGTCAAAGTCTACAGTTCGAACACATTTTTGAAAGTTCGCGAGTCGCGTTCCGAGCGGATGCTTTTCACCGAGGAGATATGGTACAAGAGGTTGCATACCAGCAGTGTTGAAAAGTACTGATGGGTCATTTTCAGGTACAAGTGGAGCACTGGGGATGATGGCGTGGCCACGCTTCTGAAAAAACGTGAGGAATCGGCGTCGGATTTCTGAGGATTTCATAATGAGCTTGATTCTATCATGTTTTATGGGCAGTTTCTAGATACTAAGATAGGCATAATATTGAACCCGCCACGTATTAGGTGGCGGGTTTGTGTGCGAAGTTATCGTGAGGAGACTACTCTACGTCGCTATTCTGAAATGTTACTCTCCGCGCTGACTTCCCTGCAGGGAAAAAGAAGAGCAGAGAGCCAAGCAGAAATCCTACCATCGAGGGTAACCACTCTGGAAGAAAAAAAACATGAGGCAAGCTGGTGATAGTGAGAAGAATCCCAAACACCAAATCGTACTTCATATCCTTCCAATCCTGGTATTGATTTGACTGCTCACCGGGATTTGATGGAAAGAGCGGTCCTATTTCCCTCCTGTACATTTTGACCTGATGATAAAGCCAGAACCACATGGTAAAGGAGATAATAAACAGGAATAGCAGCACTATTTGACCGGAGGAGTCCTTCATCAGCTTGTCTACGAAAATGCCGTAGAAGAAGAGGAAGGTGAAGGTGTAAGACGCTAGCGCCGCCGCTATTATCCCCCAATAAAAGACGACTGCTTTCTCGGGTTTTGAAACAGTTTTCATAGTCATAGACTGAATATATAGAAGTTGAATGTAAAAGAAGGCTCAAGACAATGTCTTGATATGGAACCTCTGAAAACTTTATATCATAAATTATAGGTTTATACAAAATGATTTTACTTTTACTTTTTAGTCGTTTTCGCTATGATATCTGAGGCGTTTGGAGGGTTCGCCCTCTCACGGCTTTCAAGCTGTAGCCAAACGCTAACAAAATAACTGCCTTAGTGGCGGTTTTTTTGTTGTCGAATATAGCCCAGCTGACGATGCTGAATATTATTAGTCTTCCTCGGGTATTCCATTCAAATAAAAAATGTTGTCTTATAATTTTGTATGTAGCACTGATCTAATCATTATAAAATCTACATCATCTTATTCTTTTTCATCAGCTTTTCAAGCGTGTCGATATCCTCTACTATTGCTCGAATTCCACTTTCGAAAAACTTTGGATCGAGAGTGTTAATTCCGATGCTCTGGAAAATTTGATCTGGGGACATAGTTTTCCCAGCTTCCAAGAATTGATCAACCTTTTTGTAGAAACTTTTATCTTCTTTGCATTTTTTAAATAATGCTTTACTGATGATTTGTCCGTACGCATATGAGTAGACATAGAAAAAGCTTCGGATATGACTCCACGGCTCAAAGAAGAATCCGTCAGATTCCTTCATTTTTACTGCAGGACCCAAGTATCGAGACATCTGTTTGTTATGTGTTGCACCGATCCCTTTGACGGTAAGTGCACCTTTCACTCGAATCTGTTCATGCAAATCAAGTTCAAAATTGAAACAAGCAATTTGTCTAAATATATTACTCATATCATCAGCTATTCGGTCATATAGTGCATATATTTTTTCAGTATCATTCATTTTAGAAAAAAGCTCTTGAAAAGCAAGATTCTCAAAAAAAGTACTGGCAACTTCAGCGACTGAAATTGTATAGTGTTCGTATAGTGCAGACGGCTTCTTAGAGAATTCAGTATGTATTGCATGACCCATTTCGTGCGCAAATGTCATAACTGCATCAACACTTGGCACATAGTTAAGTAATACTACTGTTGGCACAGTAGCTCCACCCCAACAATACGCTCCTCCTCGTTTACCCACTCTTGATGGAACATCAATCTTTTTATTTTTGAGCATCATTTCCAAAATCTCTACATAGCGAGGGTTTGCCTGCCCGAACGCTGTTTTTAGAATTTCTACTGCTTCATCAAACTGTATCTCCTTTTGCTTCTTTGCAACTCCAACTGCTCTATCACAATATTCTAGAGTCTTAAGTTTCATTAACTTAGCTTTTAGTTTAAAAAATCTATGTGCCACGGGAAAATTATCTGAAACTACTTTTACTAGATTCTCGATACTCTTTTCATCATTTTCATACCCGATAATTGTCTCACTATATGGCTTAGCAAAACCTCGAAGTTCATCACTGATTTTTTTTGTCGTATACACGGCATTCAATTCTTGCTCCGCGAAATAGCTTATTGTAGAAAGCTTTTGCATGCATATGTCATTGAGTTTTCTTCGGTCTGCTGTAGGTAGTTGGTGGACCTGACTCAAAGCTTTTGAAAGAGGAATAGTTTTACCTTTAAAAACTACTGTCTGTTCATTGAGTAATTTTTCAAAACCTTCCACCCAAAGAGTATATGAGGGTCGAGATAAGAGGTTGTACACCTTTTCAGCGTCTTCAGTAAGATTGTGTTTAGCTGATATAAAAAGTCTTTCTAGGAAGTATTTAAAATGCGCAAAACGCTGGTCAGCGAGAAGTTTGTTTTGCCACTCTAGTGAAAGTTTTCCGAGCTTTAAGCTGAAAAATAGAATTTCGTTCATGGCTCCTGTCGCGATTGGCTCTAAAAGACCAAGCTTTGCTGATATTGCCGGGTTGTTACTCTCGATTGATTGCAGATTTTGTAGGTACCATAGTGGCCGCGCTGTTCCAACATCCTCAGTCAAAGTTTCCCAATCTTTGAGTGCTTTGAGTAGAGCTTCCGCGCCACTTTCATCTTCTTTCAGATAATCAGTTGAATCTTTATATTTTTTTGAAAACTTCTTGCATATTATTGTGATGCTCTGAATATCAGCGTCAAGTTTTGTGTCTGTAGGTCCACTGTATAAGTCGGTGAAGTCCCATGTTGGAAGTTTTTTAATTTCTTGAGCTTTCTTTGTCGATGATTTTTTCATTTTCTGTATTTTATAAGTTACCAATTCTTAGTTTATTCATTGTTTCTGACATGTATATCATTCCTATCGGGTAAATCCTTATCTGTAACTTTTACAACTTCGACAGGCTTAACTTTTTCATACGCACGCCACTCCATACTTTCAGGACGACCTTCATCTTCAGCTTTTCCCCGAGTATAAGGTTTAAATTTGGATTTATTAAATACATATACAAAACCCTCCTTATCTTTTACTTGGTCAAGTACTTCAGGAGATGAAACTCTAAACTCTTTGGCACCATCTCTTACTCCAAAACCACTATGCCATTCTTGTAGGTCAACGTTCTTCTTGTTGACTATAGCTCTAAATATCGCCAGCTCAGCGTGAGGTGTCGTAGAAACTGCAGGTCTACCGTCGGGGATGCTTTTAGTCGGATCATTCAAATCGGGAATATGATTGCTTTGTCTGGGTTCAAGTTCTTCGATGGTACCTTCTGAAGAACCGTGAAAAACATATTCTCCTGTTTCCTCAAGTTGGGCGAGTTTTTCTCTAGACATTTCATACGATTATACACTAATTATAGGTAAACGAAAAACACCCCTCGGGGTGTTTTTCTCAGTGCTTCTAGTCTGGTGTACTTACAGTACACTTACTTGTATTAAGCAGAATTAGAAGTCTTACCTTCTTACTTAAGAATACTTGAATTTTTACTTTTGTCAAAGTGACGCTGTGGAAACAATTCCCTGTGAGATATCTTAGAATCAATTTTTTTATAAAAGTAGTCCTTGTCATACGTATATTTTGCAAAAATTGCATTGGCAAACAAATCCACAATTTGGAGGTGATAGTGGTTTTTTGAGTCGCCATAACTCACAAATATATTTTTGTTATAAATTTCTTTTTGAACTAGTTGGGTATTTAGGTATTCTTCAAGAGATTTTTCTGATGTAACTTTAATACTTCTAGTATCTATAGTGATACATATATCCTCAATGTGTGTCTTCTCTAATAAATTTTCAAGTAGAAGTGAGACGAAGTAATTGAAGCACACATTCTTCTTAGCGAGTAGATTTTTGTGTATACTTTCTTTGTGTGCCACTAAATATCTTACTGAAAATTTCTTAGCAGAAATCTTTTCAAAACAAAACTGTTTCTCTGTATATGTCATCTCATTTGCATGCAATTCGTCACAAATTCGACTTTTTCTCAATTCACTTACGAGCTTTTGAGCACATTTCTTGAGTGGTTTTCTGTGGTCTTCATTAAGGATAAGCGCACAGACTATAAAGTAGGGTTCACTACTTTTAAAACCTAAAGTGCTTGATTCATCAATATAAATGTATAACTTTTCTTTTTCATTCATTCTAGTCTTTTAAAATTACTTCTTCTTGACAACCTTACCCACCTTTCCTCCAACTCCAAACTCCGCCACATGCTTCTTAAAGGCCATACCAGCCTGCTCTCTATACTTACAATATTCACAATTGTCGCCGGCTTCAGGAATCGCATCACTATCCAAACATTTCTTTGCATTCACGAGTACTTCGTCAATCCAATCTGATTTTCCTTTGTATGGAATGAGATTGATTTCAAACTCCAACTTGCCATCAAAACCATCGAGATCTTTTCTTCCATTTACATATACGAAATAACCGGTATCAGAAATATCGACATCGTTGTGACGAAGTAGCCACTGATAGATTTCCATTTGTCGACGGTATTGGTCATGCCATCGTGTGTCCTCAAGCTCTTTTACCGCATCGTCTTTACTCGTCGCTTTGTAGTCCACCACATGAACCTTACCAAGCTCGGCACTCTTACCTGCGCCACCCTTAACTTCCACCCAGAGGTCGTCTACTGCTCCAAATACGAGGAAATTGGACTCCGTATGAAGATATTGCACACCAACGAAGTTCTCACGCCATTCGTCAATTTTGGGATGATTGAAGGGTATGAGTTTGAGCTCATTGTCGCTGATTATAGGGTGAGGTGTGGCGTCTTTACGATGCACGTCAAACTCTTTTTTGAGTAAATGGTCAACAGCAGTGTTCAGGAGAAATGGAGCCATACTCGGCTTGGCAACTTCGAGCCGTCGGTCGAGATAGAAACACCGTGGGCACTCGATAAACATATCAATCTTTGAACGACTGAGTTTAAATGACTCTTTTTGTCCAGGTATATAATATTTCTTTTTCCAAGTTGAGGTCCATGCCATATGATGTGCATGATAACATTTTTTATTAGTTATGAAAATTTAAAAAAGCAAACCCCGCAAGGAGCAGGGCTGCCTCGTGGGGTTTTAAACTATTCAAATAATGCGGTACATGCATCACTAAAGCCTTCATCGTCGAAATGAGCGTACCTCTCTGCAATTTGTCGGTTTGCATCCCAGAGCGTGAGAGGTAACCCTTTTTCAAGCTCCGCTACGAGGAACTCAAGAGATCTCCAGTAGGCATTACGATGCGTTTCAGGTGCGCAACATGCAAAGCTGGCGGAACTTATTTCTCCATGAATGATTCCTTTGACTTCTTCAAGCCACTGCTCGGCACCTTGAAAGTCGATTACAGTAACTACTGGTGAGGTGTGGGTTCCTCTCCTTTTAGGATGATCAATAGTGATGATCCCTTGCGGTGGTTTCGGTATCATTGTTTTCTATTTTGTTGTGGTTGAGGTGAACTAAAATTTAATACAATGTAATACAAATACAAAATATGTCAATATTCTGCAAATTCAACATCAAGATACAACGTAATTAGCAAGATTGTTGAACCACTAGCAACTACTCCCTCACCTCCAAATTGATAATCTGCCCTATTTCCTCCATCACCTTAAAAATCTTTGCATCACTGTAGCCAAGATCTTTCAATAGTTGTCGCTTTTCATATATAGTCTTACACAGCACAATATCTTGACCTAGTAATTCCCTCTTTTCACCGTCAGTCAAAGTAGTGAGACAAGTAACAGGGTGCAACTTCGTCTCTTCAATCATATCGAGAAGGTTACCTCGCTCTGGATAGCCCCAACTAATAAGCTTCAAACCCTTGCATCCAGCGTAGGTAATAGCAGTCTCTGTAAACTTTGTATTAGTAATCAAATACCAATCATCGATTTTACGTGCTGGAAAATTGCCGTATTGATATAAATTGTCTTTCAAGTCGTCGTAGCGAGCTTTGATATAGAGTGCCGTCTTGAGGTCTGACTTTCCTGCGTGCTCATTGTGATATTTTACTTCTGCCATTATGAGTTTGTCCGCATTCCACGCTATAACATCCACCTCATGTGGTACACATCCGCCGAGTACCATTTGTCCTGTGAGAGTTTCATATCCCTTTGCTTTAAAAATACCAGCAACATATTCCTCGAATGGAAATCCAGTAGGACCAAACTCCATAATAGAACGTCGAAGTGAATATCGGGCTGCGGCAGCACGTGAAGTTTCCTTGAGAATTTCAAAGGCTTTATGATAGATCTGATGAACAGTACACACTGCACCGGGATTGGAACCAGGGTCGCACACTCCGCCTCTCAAATCTTCCATCACTGTTCGCACGATTTTATCAGCTGTAGTTTGTACTGCACCAGAACGCACTAGCGATTCCTCAAGTTTTTTCGATTCAAACTTCTCTATTTCTCCATCCTCTTTTGTAATATAGAATTCACCGTCTTCAAATGCACTCACCTGCGCTGTTGATAATGGACTTCGTGCAATATCTTCGTGACCTTTGTGTTCGCTATTGGTGTGCTCGTCTGAATGATGTGTATGTGACGTCATATAAAATTTAGTATACCACCACCAAGACAGGTGTTGCCATCATATAAGACCACAGATTGACCTTCCGCCATACCTTTTTGAGGGCTGTCAAATGTGATGATGTATTCGTCGTCGCTCGTGAGCGAAGCTTTTGAAATAGTGCAGGATTGCCGCTCCTGTCTATATCGTATTCGTGCGTCTATTTTCATGCCAATATAATTCTCAATATTTTGAGAGAAAGAAACGTCCTTGATTTGCAGTACATTTTTTGTGTAATCAGACTCAACGCCAATTGAGCCACTAGCAGGGCTACTTATGGCACTATTAGACAAAGATTCAAAAGCAGATTTTGGCGCAACAGTAATAGTGTTTGCTGTAATATCCTTCGAAACAACAAAATGAGGCTCGTTTTCAGTGGTCTTAGTATTTAAAGTAAAACCATGTCGCTCACCTATTGTATATAGCACTGCGCCGTCATGCTTTCCTATGACATCGCCAGCTGTATTGAGTACGTCACCTTCTTTTGTATCGATGTATTCCTTCAAAAATTCTTTCATATCGAGATGTCCTATGAAACACACACCTTGACTATCTTTTTTATCAAACACTGGAAGGCCTGCTTTTTCTGCAATTTTTCGCACTTCAGATTTTTGCAAATGACCGATCGGAAAAAGCGTATGTTTCAAATCTTCCTGCGTAAGTGTCCATAAAAAATAACTTTGATCCTTGTTTGCATCCGCACCTTCCTTCATTTCAAAATTTTGCGCCGTATTATTAAAAATATTTTGTGCATAATGTCCCGTTGCAACATAGTCGGCGCCATTGGCTAATGCATATTGTAAAAATGAACCAAACTTTACGTGACGATTGCACATCACATCGGGGTTTGGAGTTCGCCCAGCACGATATTCCTCTATCATATAATCAACGACTTCACGTTTGTACTCTGCGCTAAAGTCCAGCGTCAAAAATGGAATATCCAAAACGGCCGCTACTCGCATAGCATCTCTTCGCTCGTCCTTCCATCCACAATCAGTATTGTCTGGTTGCCATACTTTTATAAACACACCAGTGACATCATAGCCTTGCTGCTTGAGGAGATATGCTGACACCGCAGAGTCCACCCCACCTGACATTCCGACGTACACTTTTGCACCCCGTGTCTTTTTTGTGGCACTATTAGCAGTACTACCCACATCACTTGTACTAGCGCGTTTATCTGAGATATTTTGCTTTGAGCTTGAGATGTTCTGCATATGTTTTTGAGAATCGAGTTATACCATCTTTATCAGAAAGATAAAAGAGATATTGATTAGGAATTGGATTGAGCACTGCAAGGATTGAATCAAGTCCCGGGTTCGATATTGGCGTTGGAGGTAGGCCTTTATTTGTATATGTATTGTATGGTCCATTTGTCTGCAAATCTTTGAGTGTCAAAGTTGCTGAAGTCTTACCAGTTGTATATACCAAAGTTGCGTCAACTTGAAGTGGCATACCTATCTGCATGCGTCTCTCCAAGAGATCAGCGACCATAGCGCGATCCTCAGCAGTTTGCACTTCTCCTTCGAGTATTGATGCGATTGTTAATATCTCGGAGAGTGTTTTACCTGAGGTTACAATTTGAGGTTTTATAGGTTCAATTTTTCTATTAAAAATTACCTTCATCCGATCTAGTATTTCGAGTTCTGTAGCTTCAGGAGCAAAGAAATATGTTTCTGGAAATAAATAACCTTCATTTTCACGTGCAAGAGTTTCAAATGTTGATGTAGCAATATGTGGAAATTTGGAATGTATAATAACAGCTAGCCTCTTTGAGTTTGTACCTTCTGGCACTGTCATTTTTACAGGTACATATCCAAAATCACCGGTTGCTATTTTTTCAGCTACACTAAATACATACATTGGTTTTTTAAAAATGTATGTTCCTGCTTGGATACTTTTCTCACCACCTTTGGAAACTATCAGATTTTGAGTAAATTTCGATTGACGCACTATCCCGTGTTCAAAGAGTTCTTGAGCTATGCTTTGTGCTCCCTGTCCACTTTCAACAGTAATTTTGACGGGATACTGGACACCGCTTGGGGCTCGTACAACAAACAAGAAAAAGGATAGAAGTGTAGTTATACCTATGAAAGCAAGCACTATAAAGCCAAAAACGATTTTTTTAACAAGGGAAACTTCATGCATTGATAGCTCAGTGAACATTTTTATAGGTAGATTCTTATATCGGCAAATTCGCAGGCGCCTCCGCTTTCTTTGCTGTAATACGTGAAAGTGTTGGAGTTTTTGAAACATCACCTGGGAAGTGATAGATAGTAGCAAGCTCTTCGGTTGTCATAACGAAAGGCTTATCCTTGTATCCAGTTGGAATAAACTCACTATAGAAAAATGATCTTGCCTTATATTTTTCAAGAAGACCCTTCTTCGCTTTTGCTGCTTTTTTACCACCCATATCTTGCCATGGGTATTTTGAACCAGGAACTTTTGAAGTCTTGAAGCTATTTAGGTTTTGGGCGCCATACTGGCGAAATGAGCCTGACAGACCAGCAATGGTAGTAGATCGAAACGCAGGAGTTTTTGCAATATACATAGCTCGGATACCACAATCGAAAGGAATTTTTGATAAATTTCGCTCAATAGCATTCACCGCATCTTTTTCCCATGTACTCAAAGACATTGTGTTTGGATTCAATGGTTTATCCTTATCAATCTTCACATCTCGCTTCATACGCTTTTTGAGATCCTCGTTCGCTGCGTGCTTCCAATCAACTTTCTCAAACCAAGTACCTGGCTTTTTTTCATCTTTTGAGTGAGCTCTAATACAAATCTGAATCCAAGCTTGTTCACCCTTTCGAAGTGATCCAAGGAATTCAATAACAGGAGTGATAGGGTCAATCTTAAACTCTTCTTTTGGATCTTCGTTGAGTTTGTAGTCCGTATATGTCTTGATTGGTACGTGAGACGGGTTTGATTTTATAAATTCACATCCCCAGTACTCAAAATTTCCCGGATCATATGGAACAGCTCGAGCATAGTCTTTGTCAGTGACATCGGCGATTTCGATGTCGGGAAATTGTGAATACAGCTGAGTTTCGATCATGTCTTTGAACTTTTCTTTTGTCCATAGAAAAAAACGTACTCCACCGTCTATCGAAACCAACTCGAGTGAGAACCATGATCGTACTGAACCACTCCAGTATTTGGTGACAATATCACCCTCTCCACCTGGTTGAAACAACGAGGTAATAAAAATCTCCATCGCTAATGGCGATTTGGTGATGCCTTTTGGAATACGAAGCTCAAGTACACTGTACTTTTGTTTAGCAAAAAAGTCCGCCCGCACATACGCCACCCAACTTTTCCAAAAAGTTTTTATTATAAAAATAGGTACGACTATTGAAAGGAGCAGGTACAGTACCTTGAAGGCAAAGAGGACTAATCCATTAGTAGAAAAAATAAGATCCATGTGCATACATTTTAACTCACATATTAAATTTAATCAAAAGAAAAAGCCCGTGTCTCACACATCTCGTTCAGTTGAAGCTTCGTTGGTGTGTTTACCAAGAAGGATCATCTGTTTGAGTTGTGTGATAGTGACACGGACCTCGTTGAATTCTTACTGGTCAGAAATTTCCTTGGCTTACGGGCCAGGGCATTCGAGCCACGGCAGGCTACCCGGCGGTGGACCTATCGATTGTTGAGTGTTAATGAGCATATTGCTCGTAGAGCGGTGCTTTTCTGCTTTAGGCGTGTTCACTGCTTTACTACTTTGAGCCCTCCGGTTCGTTGTTATTATGAACATTACTGAATAAATCCTGGGCGGAAATTTTCAGTACGTATTCTCGCAGTACTTGTGCACTGTGTATCTACGCTCTTTAATCCTAACTCTCTCGTAAATAAAAAGCTAGCGCTGTTATGCACTTCTGAATCTATAAGGTAGTATTTAGCAAATGTAAATATTTCAACCCACGCTTGTGGCGTGGGTTGAAAGTAGTTTGGAACCTATTGAATGATATACCCTTGCTCATACTCCTCATTTACAACAAACACCCACTTTGCATATCCACTACGCGCATATTGAGTAGGATTACACGATTCGAGACTTAGAAATCTTGTCGATTCTTCAGTTTCTATTTTTCTTCGCAATTTCCAAATTAGTAATCCTGGAGGGGATTTGACATTGGCTTCTGTGTACTTTAAGTCGTTCAATGGCAAGGTTCCAAGAATAACGACAGATGAGTTGGGTGCATCGAGGTTCGACCACAAGACAGATTCATTAATATAAAATGCATCTTGAGATTCACAGAGCCTGAGCCCGTGATTTTTCAAAAAATCATTGTCTAGTAATCTAGACACATCTCTAACCTCTGAATCCTTTCCGAAGATTTCAGGTATTGTCCCTACCGCCAATCTGACACGCCTTTGGGGGATTTCCACTCTAAGATATGTGTGATTCTCTAAAAAAGTAACCACATGAGGATGAATTTCAAAATTATCTTGAACGCCTATGTTATGCTCTGCATAGCCTTGGTTGAACACGTGTAACCTCTTAAGTGCACCAAGCGCTCTTCCAAGTGGTACTACTCCAAGTAGTACCAGTATTTGATGAATGATGGGAAATTTTTGCTTACTCCCCATTAAACTGATTAGATTTGCGAGAGGCCCAAACAATTTCTGTTCAAGTCCCTTAATTTCTGTATATAGTTCTGATGTTTTGCTCATTGTAGATTCCGAAACTACTTTACTTATGATTTCATCTCGGTATGTAAAAACACTTTTAAAGCATACTTACCTACCGAGACGAATTTTTTAATGTACAAATTATTTAAAGCACTAAACTTTTTGGATCCGAGTACTTTAACTCGAAATACCATACTATGTAGAATTGCATGTGTAAATAGCTCTAGTTATTCTAAAGACGACATACAAGATAGTAGTAAAAACAAAACCCACACGTCTTAGGTGTGAGTTTTGTTTACTTTGTTTACGTATTTCAAATTAGTTTGTGTATCAACTATCTAATGTATATACTTTGGATAGTTGATACACGTAAATTATTTTTACTTTTACAGCGCTTTGTTAACTATCCCTTCAACACTTCTCCAAGACTATACTTTCCATCCTTATCCTTCTTGAAGAACTTTGAGTTCTGTAGGTTTACGAGGATTGTATTTTCTTTAACATATCTCTCTTTCATAACTCGCTGGATGATTTCTTCTTTTGTAAGAGGTCCGTGCTTTTCAATCATCTTCTTAATAACTTCTCGAACAACACCACTTGCGTAGCCCCATTCAGTGAGAGCATAGAGTCCTCGTCCTACAAGTACAAAACGCTTATCTTTGATGAGCTCGTTGTGAGTAGTAGCAATATGTGCTTTTTTATTAAAAAGTTTTTCGATAAGCTTCGCGATATCTCTGAAGTGAATCGGTGATCCATGTTTTCGCATAGCAAGGTATGCATAATCTCGGATACCTTTTGTTTTAACATTCTGTGAGTCAGATTTACCCCATTCACCGAGAGGGTTCTTAGACATATTCTTTGAGATGTTAAGCCATCGCTTTGCAACTTCTTCATTTCGATACTTTTCATTTACATCTTTGAGATGCTCGAGGAAAGATTCAACCATTTCAGATTCTGGTACTAGATCGTCATCATTGAGACTCTTGTACATCTTTCGAAGTGCGTCATGAATCTTTTTTGAGAGAGCGACATCAACATGCCATCGGTGTTTGAACTCAGGATCCTCTTTTTCTTTTTTGAAGGCATCACCAACTACCAGCATAAAGTGAACATGGTTTTGAGTAGACTCATCTTTTGCAAAATGTTTTAGGAGCTCTTCTTCACCAACCATACCGCCGTAGTCATGGATGTGATTGTAGAGCTCTTCGAATACAGCCTTCTCTTGTTTATAGAATGCAGACTTTCGGATGTTCTGAAGTGCTGCATGTTCAATCTGTCGAACTCGTTCTCGAGTAATAGAATACATCTCACCAATAGCTTCAAGAGTCATACGCTCGTTATTTTTGTCGAGACCGTATCTTTTTGTAACAACGAGACGTGATCTTTCAGGTAATGCTGAAAGTAATCTTTTGGTAATATTTTTCGGCTTAAATGATAATTCGGCTGTGTTTGTCATGTGTTTATACTGTTATTTGTAGCATGGAGTGAGAAAAGAGTCAACACGCCAAGTCAACACTTGTCAAGGGCAGGTCTTGACAAGGAAATATGGCTAATAATAAGGCTTAAATACCAGGGACAACGAAGTTGACCAACTTCCCTTTCACATATATAACTTTGGATGGCTTAGTATCACTCAATCTTTTAACAATCTCGTCAAGCTTTAGAGCCTCTGCCACAACGTAGGCCTCTGTATCGTCCGTGACGGTCATCATAGCTCTCATTTTACTGTTAATCTGCACTATTATTTTGAAAGTATTTGACTGTAATTTGTTTACGTCATAAGTTGGCCATGGAGCGAGATGGATACTTTTCTTCCCTGTTGGCTTAGAGCTTGAATTATTACCGAGCATTGTCCAAAGTTCATCAGTTACATGCGGTGCAAATGGCGCGAGGAGTTTAAGGAGTGTCTCGTAGTATGAACGCGATAGACTTCCCTTCTCTTGAACTTCCTTTTCGAACGCATTGAGGAGAATCATGAGAGATGAGACGGCTGTGTTAAATCCAAGACCTTCGATATCTTCACTAACTTTTTTGATAGTTTTATGGAGCAATATCTCAAGTTCAGTGTTTGTTGATTCCGTATTAGTAACAACCTCTTCTTTTACATGCGAAACAGCGCTTACCTTATTGAACAGATTGTATACACGTTCAATAAATCTCCGTGATCCAATCATACTACTTGTATTCCAGGCAATAGCCTGCTCAAAAGGCCCCATAAATAACTGATATAGTCGAAGTGTATCTGCTCCATACAATTTAACAAGATCATCTGGATTTACTACATTTCCAACAGACTTTGACATCTTTGCACCACCTTCAGCCAAAATGAGTCCGTGTGAAGTTCGCTTTTGGTATGGCTCACTCGTATTTACCACTCCAATATCGAAAAGGAACTTGTGCCAAAATCGAGAATACAATAAGTGGAGTGTCGTGTGTTCCATTCCACCGTTGTACCAATCAACAGGCATCCACTCTTTTATCTTGTTAATATCAGCAAACGCTTTATTGTTCTTGGGATCGATATATCTCAAGAAATACCAACTCGAGCCAGCCCAGTTTGGCATAGTATCTGTTTCTCTCTTAGCTTTACCTTTACACACAGGACATTTTGTATTTACCCATGAAGAAACACTCGCTAGAGGTGATTCTCCTGAATCAGTTGGTTCATATTTTTTGACAGCGGGTAGCTTCACTGGTAAATCTTTCTCAGGTACTGGCACCCAATTACATTTTTCACAATGAATCATCGGGATTGGCTCGCCCCAATATCGCTGACGTGAGAATATCCAGTCTCGGAGCTTGTATTTAGTCACAACTTTAGCCCCAACTTCTTTAGTAATAGATTGACGTGCCTGTTCGGTCGTTTGACCGTTAAATTTTCCAGAATTACACACAACACCTTCACTTGTGATCAATTCTGAAACTTCCTCTTTTTTAACATCCACGCTTCCACGTATTGCGACAACGTTCTTTATAGGTAAATTATATTTTTTAGCAAATTCAAAATCACGCTCATCATGACCTGGTACTGCCATCACTGCGCCAGTTCCGTATGAACCTAATACATAATCAGCAATCCACACAGGAATTTCTTCATTATTTGCGGGGTTGATAGCTGTGATTCCTTCAAGTTTTATTCCTGTCTTTTCCTTTCCTTCAGCTGTTCTATCCATATCATCTTTCTTTCGAGAATCTGCAATATATTTTTCAACATCACCTATGTTCTTGATTGAAGAAGCAAGTGTCTGAACTAGTTTTGATTCGGGAGCCAGCACAAGATACGTCACGCCAAACAAAGTATCGATTCTGGTGGTGAATACAGTTATAGATTCAGTAGAATTCTTAATCTTGAACGAAAGCTCTGTTCCCTCACTTTTACCAATCCAATTTCGTTGTTGAATTTTAATTTTTTCTAAATAATCTACAGTATCCAAATCACTATCAAGACGATCTGCGTATTTAGTAATCGCAAGCATCCACTGTTCTTTTTCTCTTTTTTCCACTTCAGTTCCACATCTTTCGCATTTTCCATCAACAACCTCTTCATTAGCAAGTCCAGTTTTATCCTTCGGACACCAATTAACAGTCATCTTACTCTTGTATGCCAAGCCCTTCTTATACATTTGAATAAAAATCCATTGCGTCCATTTATAGAAGGACGGGTCTGTTGTATTGACTTCTCGTGTCCAATCAAAAGAAATACCAACAGATTGTAACTGTCGTCTAAATGTATCTGTATTTTGCTTTGTAGCCTTTTGTGGAGAAATACCAGTCTTGATTGCATAGTTTTCAGTTGGAAGACCGAAGGCATCCCATCCAATTGGAAAGAGAACATTCTGACCTTCTGTTCTTCTCTTACGAGAAATAACATCCATAGCGGTATAACTTCGTGTATGGCCAGTGTGAAGCCCTGCACCTGATGGAAATGGAAACTCAACAAGGGCAAAAAACTTCTTAGCATCAGTCTTATCTGCGTCTTTAGTCTTATAAATCCCAGACTTAGTCCACTCTTTCTGCCATTTCTTTTCGATTTTAATATGGTCGTATTGTGCAGGTTGCGCTTTTTTTGGCGCAGCCTCTTTTACATCTTTCTTTTTACTCGATTTCATTTCTTTTAGTTAGATTGTCCTTTAATATACTTCTTGTTTAGGTAATAGGTCAAATATCCCAGGGCGATAATGAGGAGACCAGAAATGAGTAGTGCCAGTGAGAAACTAATGCTATCAGCAAAATATTCTACTGAAATTTTTATACAATAGATACCAATTGCAATTGAAGTAACGATTAGTCCAATCTTGGATTTTAATTTAACAGATAAAACAACTGCGCCAATCGCTATAAATGCATAGAGGAGGTTCCAAATACCTGTTAAAAATAGTGCGGAGATAAGGAAGAGACCAAATGATGCAAAAGTAAAAATACTAGACAAAATTCTTTGCACTGATAGTGAAAGTGTTTGTCGAGTGGACGCACCGGATACACCCTGAGAGAGCCATGAACCATACATGAAATATCCGATAGCCAGAATCATTGAGGCGTATACAACTACGTCACGGAGTGCATCCAACTCAAAACCACTGCCTTTGAGCAGTTTAAAGACGAGCGAGTAATACGCTATGGTAAAGAAAGTAGTGGAAATAATATGAAGTATCGCCTTTTTTGACGCATACAATGCGATTGCAAATATTACAAAAAGGATAGATGAAATAAGGAAAGAAATATCTGCTCCATCCCAAAGCGCGTATGCGAGTCTGCTCTCATTTATCCATACAAAACCTCCGATGAATGATGCAATAGATGAAATAGTAAACAAAACCTGAGAAAGCACGCTGTACTCTTTCTTTTTATACACAAGAAATGCGCTGATGAATGTGACAAGCCCTAGACCAACTGTAACAAGCCATCGACCGATGAATCCAATAGCGTCCCAGTTATTACCAAGTAGCACTAGAATACCAGTCACTGCAACAACTCCACCGATGGTGTACAGTACTTTTGGCACGAGAGATTCTTTTTCTGCGCTGACGGTGTTTTGAACGCTTGCTCCGCCATACATGTTTTGCGCGTTCGCATTTGTATGCGCATTTTGCAAATTCTGTAGGTCTTGTGCAGAGTTTTTAAGTTCAATGCCTACAATGTGAGCCAACTCCTCTTTACTAATCACATTCTCAGCAATTGATGCCTTTACCATATCTAGTACCTCATTTTTGTTCATGTTCATATATTTGGTGTTTTAAAATTATTTAGTAATCAATTACTTATTAATCCACGCGATGAAATTAAAATTGTTATCATAATATGACTGACTGTCTGAAACTCCCACATCTATTTTGATATGCTGATTTTTCTTTGAAATAAATACACCGTCGTTGTTTCCACCAAATAATTCCATTATTCCCCTATTTATCATTCGCTTTGAAACCGTGTATCCATCAGGTGAAAGTGTTTCTCCTTGGGTCACAAACTGACTTGCTTGTTCAAAAGTAACTGGAGAGACTGTTTCTAACTCAGTTCTGTATACATAAAGTTCCGGAACCTCTTCTTGTTTGATTTGACTGTACCCATAACATGGTTCTGCAACAATTTTTTTATCAAACACAGTAACTACATGTGGCTTTTTAACCAATTTTCCACCTTCGGTATCATAGTAGTGTGAAAATACAACGCATGACGATTCCTCATAGTGTGAGCGCGTAGGCTCTTTTACAAAAAGAAAATCATACTGAGGTTTAGGTCCGAGATTTGGCAGAGTAGTAAGGAGTGCAATAACCAACACTAATAAAACTGGTAAAGAGATAGCAATAATAGCTGGCAGATTCTGCCGTAGTGTTTCCTTGTTCATTCAGGCATTATACCACGGTTCCTCACTTTGATTTATTCATAGCAGAATTTAGAAAACAGAAAACCCACCATCTCGCGACAGGGGTTCCTGTTTCGAGACAATGGGTCGTATGGCTTATGACGCCGGCACTTTTTCAAACCAAGCTCCAGAGAAACTGCATCGTCCTTGACCTTCAGGGTCTTCGTTCATCGGCGGGATTTCCATCTCCGGGCGCAAAACGCCATCCAGAAAGACCACCTGCGGATGACCTGCGACCTGAAGACGAGTCTTGTTCCTAGCCCAGCTCCACTTCGGATCGTTCCAGTAGTAACGATCGACGTAATACCCATTGGGTAGGAAGAGGTCTTGAACTACTCCGACAGTGTAAACTTCACCTGCGGACAGTCCGGAAGCTGCATCCTTTTTCTTCAGGCGAACCTTGTCACCTTTGGCAAATGTTTCTGACATGTGATTATCCTCCTTTGGATTTGTTGGTTGTTGAAATGTAAAACTACTACCAGACAATAGATTATCAAAAACGTCTATATGTGTCAATGGCACTAAACCCGGAATTCTATAACCTCCCCATCCTTCACTATATATTCCTTACCTTCTGTTCGCACGAGTCCTTTTTCTCGCGCCGCTGCAAATGAACCTGCATCTAGTAGTTCTTGCCAGCCAATTACTTCAGCTCTAATAAACTTTTCTTTGAAATCAGTATGAATTGCCGTTCCAGCCATAGGAGCGTTCCACCCCTTCTCAATAGTCCAAGCTCGAGTCTCTTGCACACCAGTAGTAAAATATGTCTGAAGATTTAATAAATCATATCCACCCTTAATCAATTCATTGATGCCGTCATCTTTCGCGCCGAGCTCAGCTCGAAACATTTCTTTTTCTTCACCGACTAGATCCATGAGCTCATGCTCAACTTTTGCGTCTACTACCACCCACTTTGCATTTCGAGCTTTTAGATACTCTATCAACGCCTTATATCGAGGTTCATTTCCTCCATCCATTTCATCGAGATTTGCCCCACCAGCTTTCTTATTCAAAATATACATCATTGGCTTCATAGTGAGGAGTGCGAGACTTTGAATAGCTAGCTGTTCATCTTCTGTAAGTCCTGCAGTTTGTGCTAGTTCCTCCGCTTCGAGAACTTTTATAACTTTTTCTAGGACTGCTTTTTCAGCAATGGCAGGTTTGTCGCCACGCTTTACGTCTTTTTCGACATTTCCAAGTCGCTTTGTTACGGTCTGCATGTCAGCAAGAATAAGTTCAAGGTTGATAACTTGAATATCACTTACTGGATTAATTTTTCCATCAACGTGAATTACGTTTTGATCCTCAAAAATTCGCACAACTTCAGCAATTGCATTTACTTCACGAATATGAGAAAGAAATTTATTTCCTAGTCCTTCACCTTCTGACGCGCCTTTCACAAGTCCAGCAATATCCACAAACTCTACGACAGCCGGAACAGTTTTGAGAGTTTTTGAAAATTCTGAAAGCTTATGGAGTCGCTCGTCAGGCACAGCAACAACGCCCACAGATGGGTCGATAGTACAGAATGGATAGTTTTCAGCTGGAACAGACTTCTTGGTAAGTGCGTTAAACAGTGTTGATTTTCCAACATTTGGGAGGCCTACGATGCCGATTGAGAGTTTCATATTACTGCTTCCCCTGCATTAGCTTCTGCAATTCACCTTGATGCTTTCGCATTACTTCCATAGTTGCAGCCATTTCTGCGCGTCCTTGCTTCTTGAGAGCTTCCACTTCTTTTGCAATAGTCTCGAAAAATGCAGGATTACTTTCTACCAAGCCAATAATACGCTCTTGTTCTGCTTCAGGCACCCCTTTCATTTGGCGCTTGAGCATCTGTTTCATTAAAAAGTTTTTGAAAAATGCCATATGGTGTGAAGTTTAGCATAGCGACCGTAAAAATCAAAAAGCTAAGGTCGGGCAATTTTCACAAAAGGGTAATTTTTGAAAATAGGAAAACCCTGAGGGAGTGCAGGTGCTCACCTCAGGGTTTAGATTCTAAATTTGAGGCAGCCGTCCTCAAGTCAGTTTGTTAGAGTATGCCAGATTGGACTCAGCCAACAGACAAATTCTCTTGTTGTTCACCTCTGAATCTCCGTCCGTTCAGAAGCGCGACTATACTGGACCGTATCTCGGGTCTACCAACTTGCAGGGTGCAAGCATGATAGTTGACGCCGTGTTTTATTGAGACCGATACAGATAGGCTCATGGAAGACCTGCCCATTCAATAGTGCTTTCACACCTTGAATGCAATCCAATTGGACGAGCTCACAGCGCACCTACGCAACAAATGACCTTATTCAGAATCTGCTGATATATTACCTATTACGCAGAAAAAGACAACTGCTACTCAATCGGCAAAGCAATACTGAATGTTGACCCCTTATTTTCACCATACGACTCAGCCCAGATTCGGCCATTGTGTTTTTCGATGATGTTTTTTGCCATGAAGAGTCCAATTCCCATACCCTCGGTGTCTGTGTGTCGTGCATTCTGGCTACGATAGAACTTTGAGAATACATGTGGCAAATCTTCTGGAGTAATTCCGATACCGCTATCCTTCACACTAATTATTACCTCCCCACCGATTTGACGAATCTTCACTTCGATAGTTCCACCCTCTGGAGTATAGATGAGCGCATTTTCATACATAATCTGCAATGCAAACTGCAGGCGAGTCTTGTCCGCTTTCACTTTGACCACATTTGGACCCACATCAACATGTACTTTGAGTAGCTTGTGCTCGATCTGGTCACTGTGAGAACTACTAATTTCTTTAAATATATCTGAGACGTCTATGCTCGAAAAGTGATACAGATATAAATCATTGTTAGTTTGAGAAGCATCAATGACAATGTTTGTAAGCTCAAACAAACGCATACTAGCAAACTGAATTTGTTGAACCGCTTTTTTTCGCTCTTCTGCATCGGTCATTTCACGCAAATCTTCTGCCAACCATCGAATATGGGTCAATGGAGTTCGAAACTTATGGCTGATGTTGTTGATGAACTCATACTTTAGGAGATCCGCCTCGCGAATCTGTCGCCACACAAAAATACTGACGAGTACCACCAGCACCCCAGAAAATAACGGTAGTATCCACACTGGAAAATTTTCATATCGAAGCGTCAAAAAATTACTGAAAATATTTACTAAGACAATGACCGCGCCTACGAACGATGAATAGAAGGTGTAGAGTAAAGCATTTTTTGTGGCAACATGAATATCAATAATGTCGTATTTAAATATTCCGTAGGCGAGAGGTATGGCGTACAGTCCCATCAATGAGATAGCTAGTGGATTTGATTCGAAGATGCCGTATATAGCCAAGAATATGAGCATCGAGATACCGTACGCCCAGCCAAATGCCGCCAAAAAATATTTCATTCGGTTTTTTTCAATCGGCTCGGCATTTTTAAACAGACGATATACTGCTGCGAAGAAATATATAACTACAAAGAAAAAATACAATGCAAAAAGTAAATAGTACGTTCCAGGTACAAAGTAGTTGGGCAAATATTGATACGAACTAGACACCTCAACATACCTTGATATGTCGAGTGCGAAAAATATCATCAAGGCAATTCCTGTGGTGTACATAACCTGAAGTCCTCGCTTGTGCTCCTTCACTTTATTGAACATCGAAAAAGCCAAGTGAGCATTGAAACAAACGGTTAAAATAATGACGCTCGTAAAACTCAAATAGAACTGTGACGCTACCGGGTCAACAGTATTCACACCAAGCACATAGGCAATGATATACCCTACGAAGGTCAGACTTGTAAGAGCGAACAGAGCATTGGGCACCTTAGAAACCCCTCTAACGAAGATAGCGATTGCCAATACAAAACTGAGTACTGCTCCGGTAATAAAAGCAATATTATGTACAAATACGTCTAATTCCATAGATTGAGTATACTATGCTTTGTGCAGCTATGTGATGCATATTAAAATATATCCTGTGGATACGAACCTCTCTTGTATATGATGACTTTTTTGGACGCCATCTTCTTTACTTTTTCAATAATATCCCATCCAATCTCAATTTGTTTGAAATCAATAAACCGATCAGGATTATACTTAAAACTATCTATAAATATCTGCTCATAAGCATCTCGAGAACCATACCCATTAACCATAATTTTGACAGGTTTACTATGTTTTGTATGCAGAGTTATCGAAGCTTCAGGAGACGACAATGCTTTCCCTCCCATAATCTCAATGTTTAGTCCTACCCAGCGTTTTGAAAGGTCATTGAGATAAGACTTATTTTTACCACCCTTACCTTCTCTCTTACCATTTACCTTCGTACTCTTCACTGCCTTTATTTTTCCAAAAATTCTGAAAAAAGTTTCTGTCGTCGAACCCTCTCGCACACCCGGAGTTGCGGTAAACGATTGATACTGTCCTAAAATTGATTTTTTATTGATTTCAAGAATAGATAATGCTGAGGAACGTAACTCTGAGAGATTTGACGGTGCCACTGATATCTCTGGTAAAGCGAGTACTGTAGCAAGCATATGAAGTACGTGGTTTTGACCAACATCCGAAAGTGCGCCAACTTGGTCATAAAAAGGGCCTCTTTTTGCGACGTCGATGGATTCATTCAGTCGCACTTCAATTTTTTTAATATTTTTAGAATTTAAAATATCACTAAAAATACCCTGTCGTGCAACCTGCTCAAATTCAACCAAAGCCTGCTTGCCAGCATAATGATCAACTCGCAAGATCTGGTCGGTACGAAGCCGTCGAGTTAAAAAACTATCTAGCTTATTTGCCGAAATAGAATCGAATCCGTATGGCTTTTCGAAAGCAATTCTTCTGTTTTTTGATTTTACGACAATACCCGAAGACACAAGTGTACTGCACACTTGATATTGATACATCGGTGGCAAGGAAATGTATACAAGTGTTGTGTCGGTAGTTAGAATACTAGCCAACTTTTTGTATCCATTTAGATTATCAAGTTCTGACTCGACATATGACCATTGGGATGCGAAAGAGCGAGCTTCATGTGTGTCATGTGTGTTTAGTGAAATAGAAGAAATCTTATTAGTAGTATCAATATTCCCCACCAGAACCAATTGCTCAATAAAATTCTGGAAATCTGATTTTGTGAATTTTTTTCTACCAAAACCAATAAAAGAAGACTTGCGATTGAGCTCTCCATTTTTATAGAGTTTAAACAATGCGGGTATCAACTTTTGCTTTGCCAAGTCCCCTGTAACGCCAAATAAAACCAATTCGTTCATGATTGTACCAGTATACACCAAAAAAAATCTACCAAGAATCTACCGAAACCTGCGCGGTTAGAATTAGACGGTCAAATCGTTAGGAGTTGCAGACTAAATAGTAGGAGTGGTCGACGCAGTAGCAGATGTCGAAGTTCCAGCCACAGCACCTGAATTAGTAGTAGAAGCAGTGCTAGATGCTGTAGTAGAAGCATTGATATCTATTGCCGGAGTAGAAGTGCTGATGTTTCCAGCTTGAGAAAAGTTTGGTGAAGACAAAGCCTCATTTATAAGACTATTGAGAAGTGGGTCAGATGAATATGGGGCACCTAAAAGAGTCTCTGCATCGACGAGGTACTGGATTGCCTTTTGTAGGTCAAGCAATGCCTCTGCATATGAGCTTGAAGCGATCTTCTGATCTGCTGACATAATAAACTTGTCAGATTCACCTATGTAGATAAGCGATGTGGACGCGCGAGCTGATGATGAAACAGGGGTTGTACTTGCTATTCTCTTTATTTCAACAGCCTTGAGCTTTATTTCTGTAATCCGAGCGAGTAGTTTTTCTGCATCGAGAGATGCATCAGTCACTTCATCAGCTTGGAGAAGTGTTCGGGCAGCAGTCGTAGTTGCGATCTGAGTCTTTATAGAGGCGATGAGTGAATGGTTTGCAGCTACTGCGAGTGTATCAGACTGTTCACTCTGCTTTGTAGAAATCTTTTCTAAAATGAGCTCATGTGCTCGGAGCGATGATTCAAAATTGAGACTGATCTCCTGAGCAGCACGGATGTTTTTCGTAGATACAAGTGAGGCGACCTGATTTTTAATCTGCCCAGCCTGCTTCTGAAGTTGACCCTGTACGATAAGACTTGTTTTTTCATTGAGTAGACCTTTTGATGAAAGTAGTGAGACTTCCTTGAGACGTCGATCAGTAACTTCAAGAGCAAACTTTGCTTTTGCTTCTGGAGTCACTGCTGTAAAACCACGAACTTGTTCGTTGAGACCTGTTTTTACAGAATAAAGGATTTCACCTGGGAGTGAGTTTTCAGCTGCAAGTGAAGTACCCCCTGTAATGACAAGTAGTAGCGCAAAAGATAAAGCTGGAATGAATTTCTTTTCAAAAATATATGAATACCATGCATTTTGAAATGTAGAAGCAACAGAAGTGTGGTGTTTACCCACCTCAACAACACGGCCTGTACCGATAGAAAACTGGTGAACAGACTCGATCTTTGCAATAGCTGACCAAGAACGAGCAAGAACCTCGGATTTTTCTTCCCGAGTCATTTTTACACGCTGTAGATCTTCTATTAAATTGTTGAGTTTATGTTGTTTCATTTCGTTTAGCGAGGTGACGGCTGATTATTTGATTCTGTGAAGTGACAGCAATGTGTGTGACTGTCTACTGCTTATCAAACAAATCTTGCAGTTCTTTGAGTGCTCGATGGATTTTTACAGATACTGTGTTTTCTCTTTCTTCTAGTACTTCGGATATTTCTTTGACTGAAAGACCTTCTACGTATCGGAGGAGTATCACTTCTCTTTCTTTTGGATTGAGATTGTTTACTAAGTCCAAAGCTCGTTTACTGTCCAAGCTACGTATCATAGTGTGATGACTTTCCGTGTCCATAGGGTCAAAACCATCTTCCTCGAGAATATCGAGGGAGAGCTCCTTTCTTTTGCGATAATTGTCGATAATAGCGTTGTTGGCGATACGGTATAAGAAGGCTTTGACATTCTCAACCTGACCATCAGCTGCCACATATTCCCAATATCTAACAAAAGTGTCCTGAACAATATCCTTTGCCTTTTCACGATCTGAAAGCTTAAAAAAAGAGAATCTGAACAAGGCGTCAGCGTGAAGCTCATATGCCTCATGGAAGTCGTTTTTTAGGTTTTCAGTGTGTTTCTTGTTCTCCATAACTAATGACGCAAAAAGCTCGCATTTATTACATCATTGGATATAATATTAACATATGAGCAAACAAAGAGTAACAGCGCCAGTTCCGACCTATCTCAAATTGCTTGCGGTATGTATGCTTTTTGGTACGTCTATACTCATGACGGGAACGACGACATTTCTTTACAAATTTGGACTAGACCCACTCGAGTTTTACTCAAATGTGGCGAACCCTTACATGAAGCTCGTCAATGTACCAGCAGGTCTTCGACGTGAAGAAATTGCTTTGAAATTTGCCAAAATCCTCTCGTGGGACCAGGAAAATATCGACGGTTTTCTAGATACCGCACCGAAGGATGAACGAGGAACGCTTGATGGATATTATCTCCCTGGACCATATTGGGTAAAGACTACTTCGACGGGACCTGATGTTGCACATCAAATGTTGCGAAATTTTAATTCAAAAGTTTCTGAACAAATTCTAAACAAAAAAACATCGAGTTCTGCATCAGTAAAAAATAGCACGGTGGGCTCACAAAAAATAAATCTAGACACTGCTGTGCGTATTGCTTCTATTATCCAAAGAGAAGCAGCTGGTGACGTCGATATGCGTATTATTTCTGGAGTAATTTGGAATAGAATTTTTAGAGGCATGAGCCTTGATATGGATGCAACACTCCAATACGCAAAAGCTTCTGAACAGGATATGAGCGATGGTCTGGTTGCATCAGCAAGCACATCGACGAAACCTATAGTCTGGTGGCCGAGAGTGGCAAGCAAAGACAAGTATATCGACTCCCCTTTTAATACGTATCAGAACAAAGGACTTCCACCTACTGCTATAGCAAATCCAAGTCTCAAAGCTATCGCTGCAGCATTTAACCCAGCTAAAACTGATTGTCTCTTCTATTTGCATGACAATAACCGTGGTTTCCATTGTACAAAGACGTACGAGGCACACAAAGAGAATGTGCAGAGGTATTTGGTTGGTAAAAAATAGAAGACTAACATCGCGCTTTCTCACCGTGAACACAGTTGACACCCTAGTCTAACTGGAGTACTTTTTTCCTAGATTATCTGCCAAATAATCGATGTACACGTCGAGAAACTGGCAGCCAGAAGTTGCTAGTTTGGACCAGAAGTCCCGTCAATGCATTTTCAACGGCACATTTAAAGCAAAACATATGAACCGCAGAAAAGCACTAGCTAGAATTGAGAAGTATGCAAACTTCCCACACGAATATCAAAACATGGTTCTGCTTCTTGCGGAAT
Organism: Minisyncoccota bacterium; assembly: GCA_018062305.1. Taxonomy (GTDB): domain Bacteria; phylum Patescibacteriota; class Minisyncoccia; order Phycocordibacterales; family CAIZLB01; genus VEQN01. The sequence goes on from JAGOSK010000006.1 coordinate 34,335, forward strand.
TTGCAAACAAAGCACTCACCAGCTACAACGGTTATTCAAACAGTCAAAGTCCTTACAGCCTCCTGTTTGATGCTGAACTGAAACTGCTCAAGATGAAGTGTGTCATTCGCACAACCTGGTGTCTGGGAATCCTCTGGTTTCTGATCCTCACGACAACTATCGTCTTGGCCTACAGGACAAGCACCTATACTATTGAGCTCTGGGTAGTAGTGCTTATTGTCGGGATACTCGGTTTCTTCGGTAAACTGGCACTTCGCACTTTATTTGGAGGTCATGTTGATGAGTATCAGCGTGTCTGCATGCATCCATGTATCGATGCGGATGAGGAACTCAACCAGTTTCTCCAAATGACCTACTTCTATGAGCTATTGGACCTTCTTCCCGCATTCACTGACAAGTTTTCCTACCCACACAACAAGGAATGGTGGAAAGAGATCGCTGTTGCAGTTAAGCAGCAGAGTAAATCGCTTGCGAAAACAATCGAGGAGAACACGCCGAAAGATCTGGGGTGCGAAGCACTTCGAGCAAAACTCAAAAGGCTCATCGAATTGAGTCTCCTGCTGAAATTCAACACGGGAGATCCCAATCTGCTATTCACAGAGGCATTTGCTAAAGAAAAAGTGGCGTAGCCCTCTTCGCAACTTCTCTTGAACCACAACGCGCGTACTGGAAACAGTGCGCGCGTTTTCAAATTCCTATTTCTTTAAATATTTTCTCATCTTTATTACTCCACCCTCTATTGAGAAAACTACCCCCCCCACTCTACTCAGCAGATTCGGTCTTCTTGTCACTCGCCTCCTTATCAGCCGCACTTGTATTATGTGCCTTTGTGTCCACTTCATAACTTGTGTTTTGCGCTTCAAAGAAGTTTACAAGTTCATATACATCCGTTGCGGTTGCCATCCATTTTGCTGGATTACCTACATCGTAATGCTTTTCGAGACCGAGCTCCTCGAGTCGTCGATCAGCCACATACTGCACATACTGGTTTACATAATCAGCATTTAATCCAAGAATTCCATTTGGAAAAAGATCTTTGTTGTACGCGAGCTCAACGTCCACTCCATCGATAATTATTTTTTTAATTTCTTCAGCAAACTCTGGAGTCATCAAATCATCATTTTCTTCGAGAACTGTATGGATGAGATTCATACCAAACTTCAAATGCAAACTTTCATCTCGAAGTACCCAGTTGATCATAGAAGCAAAGTTTCGAAGCTGATTCCGCTGACGGAAAGACATAACCACCATGAATCCACTGTAAAACCAGATACCTTCCATCACAATGTTTGTCGCCACAAGGTTTCGTACAAATTCTTTTCTACCTTCTGTTGATTCAATATCAAGCTTCACATCAGTCATTCGAGTCAGATATTTTTCAATGTACGCCTCCTTTGCAACCATAGATGGTGTGTTGAGGTGGTTTCCATATACTTTTTGTTTGTCGAATGGAAATGTTTCGAGAACGTATTCAAATGATACACAGTGGTTCGCTTCCTCAAACATCCATCGTGCCAAGAATAGGTGTGCCTCCGGAGATTTGAGGTATGGATAAATACCCAAAGCCACTGAACGATTTACCATGAGCTCAGCGGGATTGAAAAATGACATTACAAACTCTACCGCATGTCGCTCATCAGCTGTCATTTTTGCAAAATCTTGCAAATCTTCTTTGAGTGCAATTTCATGAGGAAACCAACTGTTTCGCACAGCTTGGTTATACAGTTCATACGCCCATTTGTATTTGATTGGGTGAAGTGTTGTGTCTGTTGGTGAGGGTCGTCCGATGATTGCCATGGTTATTTTGAGTTAATTTTTAATAAATTTTATAAAACTTTTGAGAATTCCCGGGGAGTCTGTGTATCAAGTATCCAAAGTGTATACTTTGGATACTTGATACACGCAATATTTTTATATTTTTGCACACTATCCCTTTCTATTGTATCAGCCCTGCGCCCCTTCGCGCACCTTCGCGTACTTTTACTGACAACC
>JAGOSK010000007.1 GCA_018062305.1 Minisyncoccota bacterium
CTTCTCTCTGAAGCTGAAAAGACTCGAAAGAATGTAGAAATTTGGCAGGATACAAAATCTGAAATTGAAAAACTTGTTGATCAGGCTCTCGACAAAAACAGTCCTGTATACGACATGGTGAAGTCAGGTGCTCGAGGATCTCTTGGAAACCTTACTCAGATGGTTGGTATGAAAGGTCTTATCGCAAACGCGCAGGGAGAGACAATCGAACTTCCAATCATTTCATCTTTCAAAGAAGGATTTACACCGATTGAATACTTCATTTCTACTCACGGTGCGCGAAAAGGTATGACTGACACAGCCCTTAACACTGCTCGAGCGGGTTACCTCACACGACGACTCTTCGTAGTAGCGCAGTCAGTAATGGTTACTGAAGAAGATTGTGGATCAAAAGAAGGTGTGGCAATTCACAAAGTAGGTTCATCTGGTATCAGTACATCACTTGTAAAGAGTGTGACTGGACGAGTACTTTCAAAAGATACTACAAATGCAGCGGGAGAAGTTCTCTTCAAACGAAATCATCTTGTTACAAAAGATGATGCAACAGTACTTGAGAATGCGGGACTTACAACTGTAGAAGTACGATCACCGCTTAACTGTAAGACAGAGCTTGGTGTCTGTGCACAGTGTTACGGATATGACCTTGGTAGAAACAAGCTCGTAGAAGTTGGTGAAGCTGTTGGAACAGTTGCCGCACAGGCGATTGGTGAACCAGGTACACAGCTTACTATGCGTACGTTCCACGCCGGAGGTGTAGCTACAGTAGGTGGAGATATCACGGCTGGTCTTCCTCGAATCGAAGAAATCTTCGACAATCGAACTCCAAAGAATCCTGCAGTTATTGCAACTCTTGATGGTGTTATCACAGATGTTCGAGAAGAAAACAAAGAACGAATCATCAAGCTTCTTCCAGATGTTCCAACAAAATCAAAGAAGGGAAGTGAAGTTGAATATGTATTCCACTACGCACGAACTCCTATTGTGAAAGTTGGTCAGCATGTTTCAAAGGGTGATTTCCTAACTGACGGTTCTGCAGATCTAGAAGAACTCTTTGTCCTCGCTGGAAAAGAACGAGCTCAGGAATATATCATTGCTGAAGCAAAGAAGATTTACGAACTTCAGGGAGAAAACGTTTCTCGAAAACACCTCGAAGTTATCGTGCGAGAAATGTTCGGACGAGTTCGAGTTACAGAAGCAGGAGATACTCAGTTTGCTGTTGGTGACTATGTTGAAAAATTCGAATTCGATCAGGTCAACCGACGAGCGAAGATGGATGGAGGTATCGAAGCAAAAGCAAATCCAGTTGTCATGGGTATCGCGGAAGCGTCACTCAATCGACGAAGTTTCCTTTCAGCTGCTTCATTCCAACATACAAACCGAATGCTTATCTCTGCATCCCTCAAGGCTAACAAAGATCCACTCTACGGTATTATGGAAAACGTAATTATCGGACGATTGATCCCAGCCGGAACAGGATTCAAAGGAAGTAAAAAGTATGAGATGATTGAAGAGTTCAAGGCGCAGGCAATGCGAGAGAATCAGGAAAACTCGTAAGCGCATCATTGCGCCGCGTAAGTTGGAGGCCTAGTTACAATTACATATAAGTTCGCGGAACATATACAAAAGATAGCGCGACTTAGCACGTTGATTAATAACTTAATAAAAGGCTCCAACTCATATTCTGAGTCACACTGGAAGAAATCGGCGAGAGCTGTTTCTCAAAGTGGGGCTCAGGGTTATGAGTTGAAGTAGAACTTTAATCTCGATTTCGCCGCCGCACCGATAGGACGATTGCGCGGCACGATTTCGCAAAATCGAATGTCATCAGCCGCAGAAACAATCAAAGAAAGACTTGGAATTGTAGAGGTGGTGAGTTCATACACCAAGATTGATAAAGCTGGGAGCAACTACAAAGGCCGATGTCCGTTTCATCATGAGAAGTCACCATCCTTCTTTGTTTCGCCTGCACGAAATAGTTATTATTGTTTTGGATGTGGACAGAAAGGAGATATTTTCACTTTCGTACAAGAGTTTGAAAAAGTTGATTTTGTCGGAGCCCTCAAGATATTAGCAGAACGAGCGGGAGTAGAACTTCAGCAGTTTAAGAATGAAAATAAAGGTGAGAATGACCGACTTAGATCAGTTCTTGAGACTTCTACTAAATTTTACGAACAGAATATACATACACCAAAAAATGTAAAAGCACTTTCATATCTGCGCGAGCGAGGTCTTACTGATAAGACAATTGATGATTGGAGAATCGGATTTGCTGAAAATGAATGGCGACGACTCCACGATTTTCTCCTTACAAAAAATGTAGGTCAAATTGACATGGAAAAAGTTGGACTCATAAAGAAGTCTGAAAAAGAAGGAGCGCGAGCTGATTCTGTATATGACCGATTCCGAGCGCGTATTATGTTTCCGCTTTTTGATCCATCATCTCGAGTGATAGGTTACTCAGGTAGAATCTTCGGTGTGCCAGATGAAGAAGGTCCAAAATATCTCAATAGTCCCGATACAGTTCTATTCAACAAATCAGAAACTTTGTATGGATATCATAAAGCTAAAGACGGCATAAGAGAGTGGAAATATGCGATTCTCGTAGAAGGTCAAATGGACTTACTTATGTGCCATCAGAGTGGATTTACAAATACTGTAGCGACATCAGGTACATCACTCACCAATCAACACCTCGAAAAGTTACAGAAATTGTCAGACAATCTCCTTATTGTTTTCGATGCTGATAATGCTGGTGTGAGAGCTACAGTAAAAGCATGGGTGACATTAGCTCTACCAATGGGTATGGATGTAAAAGTTGCATCATTACCGAAAGGGGAAGATCCAGCATCACTTCTTAAAAAAGATAAAAGTAGTTTTACAAACTCGATTAAAGAGAAAAAACACATTATAATATATTTGACAGATTACTTGTGTGGAAAAGGTCTTTCAAAAGATGAACTGATGAAAGAAGTTAGAAAAGAAGTTGTTCCTCTCATTGCGCTTATAAAAAGCCCAATCGAAAGTTCAAGTTTTATTTCAAAAGTAAGTGTTAAAACAGACATATATGAGTCTGATTTAAGGAAAGAAGTCGAAGAAGTCCGAATGCGTATTATTGCAGGTGAAGATGTAAGTAAGGATAGTGGCGATGCTAAAGCGGGTGCAGATGTAAAGGGAAATGTAGGCGATCCAAGAGCTACAAATAATTCAAATAGCTCGAGCGCAAATGGTGGAAGTGCAAAAGACGATATTGTTTTGAGAAGAGTAGGGGCTTTGCTTGTATGGTTTAAAAATTCAAATCGAGATGTTGTGCCTGTTTTAGAAAAGATATCTAAAATTTTGCCAGAATCAGATTTTATATATTTTAAACATAGTGTAGAGAATTCCCCTGAAGAATTACTCTTTGAAGCAGAAGTGCTCTTTGATGGCAGTAAACATATTGAGAAAGACATGGACGACCTGCTGTACGAACTAGAAGAAAGAAGCCTTAAACACAGACTATCCGAAACGATGATGGAACTAGGGTTAGCAGAAAAGAAACATGATATTGCAAAGGCTGAAGAATTAATCAAAATATGCCAAGAAATATCACTTAAATTATCAGGCCTGAATAAGAGGAAGGAAGGATGAAAAGAAGGCGGGGATAGTCAGCAAGCAATGGAAAGAATCACAAAATAATCATTAAAAAACTTACAAATAAAATGAAGAAAAACACAAACAAAAAAGCAAAACCAGTAGCTAAAGCAAAAGCATCTAAACCCGCAGTTAAATCAGCTAAGAAAGTTGCACCAGCGAAAAAAGTGGTAGCTAAAAAACCTCACACTCTTGCAAAACCAGCTAAGTCTGCTAAACCAGCACAAAAGTCAGGTGAAAAAACTCATGGTAAAGGTCATGGTAAAACTCCTGAGGTAAAGAAAAGTGGTCCACTTACACCTCTTCCACCACCAAAGAAAAGTAAAGAAGAGATGGCTTGGGACATCAAAGCGAATGTTCTACTTCAACGTGGAAAGGATCGAGGTTTTGTTACATACGATGAAATTTTGAAAGAGTTTCCGAACATTGAGCTTGATGTAATGTTCCTTGATTACTTGTATGAAAAGTTTTCTACAGCGGGAATTGATATTCTAGAAGGAGGAGGATTGCTTGATTTTAAACAAGAAGAAGAGGATATGCTCAAGAAGTATAGTATGAACAAGAGTGATTCTTCATACGACTCTATTCAGATGTATTTGAAAGAAATTGGTCAGTATCCACTCATCGCCGCGCAAGAAGAAAAAGATTTGGCAAAGCGAATCCAGGCAGGGGACATTGAGGCAAAGAACTTGCTCGCTAAAGCTAACTTACGACTTGTGGTTTCTATTGCTAAAAAATATGCAAACCGATCTCCAGATCTTACACTTCTTGACCTTATCCAAGAGGGAAATCTCGGTCTCTTCAAAGCGGTAGATAAATTTGATTGGTCAAAGGGATTCAAGTTTTCAACATATGCAACATGGTGGATTCGACAGTCTATTACTCGAGCGCTCGCTGATCAGTCACGAACTATTCGTGTACCAGTTCATATGGTTGAAACTATCGCCAAGTACAAGCAGGTTGTACGACGATTGTTCCAAGATCTCGGACGTGAGCCTCTTCCAGAAGAAATCGCAACTGAAATGGGACTTGATGTTGATAAAATTTACACAATCGAAAAGATTGACCAAAACACAGTATCACTCGATACTCCAGTAAATGATGATGACGATAAAGCTTCTGCATTCGGAGACTTCATTCCAGACGACAAGATTTTGTCGCCGGATCAAGAATCTTCACGACGAATTCTTGCAGACCAAGTTCAGGAAATTCTCGGAGACTTGTCAGAGAAGGAGCGGGAGATTTTGGCGCTTCGACATGGACTTAACGATGGTATCCAGCACACACTCGAAGAAGTAGGGAAGATGTTCGGTGTAACTCGAGAGCGAATTCGACAGATTGAAGCTAAGGCACACGAAAAGATTCGACAGCATGAGAAGGTGAATCGACTCAAAAATTATTAGGTGGTGCGCGCGTTTATTGCGCAGATTGTTTATAAATAAAATAAAAAACATATGGCAACTATTGATGATTTTTTGAAATTGGATATTAGGGTTGGGAAGGTTCTGGAAGTGAACGATTTCCCTGAAGCAAAAAAGCCTGCATATAAGCTGAAGATTGATTTTGGTCCTGAGGTCGGGATAAAAAACTCGTCTGTTCAGATTGTGTCACTTTATTCAAAGGAAGAATTGGTAGGGAAGCTTGTCTTGGGTGTGGTAAATTTTCCACCACGAAAAATTGGACCATTTGAATCTGAAATTCTTACGCTCGGGGTCCCAGACGCTGAGGGAAAAGTGATCCTCATTACTCCAGATAAAGAGGGGGCAGTGGCAGGAGGAAAGTTGTTTTAGAAGCAGAGGCTTTTAATATTTTTTTTGTATGTATCAAGTATCTAAAGGATACACATCGGATACTTGATACACATAGTAAGGGAGGACGTTATGTGTAAATAAAAACATTGCCCCGCATGGTTAGTGCGGGGTTTTGTGGTGAAGAATGTTTACTTCCAGAAACTTTCAACGGGAGTGTTACTTGCTCATGCTGGAGAGGGTAAATTTCCTGGTGCAAAAGCTTGTTGAATCGCTGAACCAAGTATTGCCAGCCTTTTACTCAGCTTGCTTTGTCCGGGTGGAAGTGGAGTGCATGCTATGAATGCATACGTACAGTATTGGCTTGCCCACAGGACAGAAAATATAATGACAGGAACCTCTTTCATAAGAGGTATGAATGATGATGAAAGTAGAAGCATAAAGATAGACATCAATCGCTTGTAGTATCCACCAAACAGTTCGTTGTTTCTCAAACCTGACACCTGACCTCTCCTGTTTTGTCTTTCTACTTCATACACTCCGCTAAGTGCACATAATGCCATAACACTTGATGCTAACGATGCCGTCATCAAAAAACTAGACTCAGTCAACATCATAATTGTTGTAGCTACCCCAATCAGTGCTGTCGATTTTGCCCAGAAGAAGCAATCCAATCCGACCCACTTCTGCGTCCATTGGCTAAACTTCTCAAATACATTTTCAATCAGTGAAATTTCCCAATCCTGAATTTTTTCGAACATATAAAGTTCCTCCTTAGTTATTGTTGATTTTGAAGGGGAAAAGCGTTGTGCTCGCCCTGACTATTTGCTACATATAACCACGACACATCGTACAAGTCAATAATACTGAATTAGTCGTCGTCGAGTTATACTTACGGAAATGAAATCTGACAACCACGCCTCCAACCAATTCATCAGCCAGTTTGATACGCGCTATAAAAAGCTCAATAAGGCTCAAAAACAGGCCGTAGACACCATAGAAGGCCCTTTGCTCGTAGTTGCAGGTCCAGGCTCAGGAAAGACCGAAATCCTCAGTCTCCGCGTGGCAAAGATTCTCAAAGAGACTCAGTCGTTGCCGTCAAACATACTTTGTCTTACTTTCACAGACTCTGCATCAGTGAATATGAGAGAGCGTCTGGCAAAGCTCATAGGGCAAGAAGCATATCGAGTGGCTATTCATACATTCCACTCATTCTCTATTGATATTATTCAAAAATATCCTGAGTTCTTTTACAAGGGGGCAATATTTACACCTGTAGATCCCATTTCAAAAATTGCTATCCTCGAGGAAATCTTCGAAAAGCTTCCATATAGTAATCCACTTTCGTCTTCTCATCCTGAACAAGGTTTTGTATATCTAAGCGACACCGCGAATATTATTGCGAACCTGAAGAAGGCTGGTATTACAGAGGATGAACTTGATGCAATTTTGGCGCAGAATGAAATTCAAGCAAAACGTATTTCTGATATTTTGTCGCCAATAATTGAAAAAAGGGTTTCAGAGAGTGTGATTGCTGAACTTGAGGCTGCGAGGATTAAAATTCTCAAAGAGGACGCCGAGGCTGAAGCGAGTAAAGAAAGTGACGATGTTTCCGATACCGCTGCGAACACAACCGGCATGCCATCTCTATACAAAGCTGTTGCTCTCTCTCTTGAAGAAGCCTTGATCAAACGAGCGGAAACTGAAAAGAATGAGCCCATTTCAAAATGGAAAGCGAAGTGGTTTAAGAATGATGATACGAATGAGAAGGTTTTTAAAGACACACTTTCTATCGAAAAGATGAAGTCGGTTGCGCATATATATAGAACATATCGACAGATTATGCACGAGAGATGTTTGTTTGACTTCGACGATATGATTCTTGACCTCATATCTGCAATCGAGAAAAACCCGAGACTTCGATATGACTTACAGGAGCAGTATCAATATATTCTCGTTGATGAGTTTCAGGATACGAACAACGCACAAATGCGAATCGTGCGACTTATTGCTGATGCTCCCGTACATGAAGGTCATCCAAACATCATGGTGGTAGGAGATGACGATCAGGCGGTATATAAGTTTCAGGGTGCTGAACTTTCCAATATTCTCAATTTCAAAACAATGTTTCGAGACGTAGCCATTGTAAATATGACCGCAAACTATCGTTCGACACAGGATATTCTCGATATTGCTACGCATGTTATTCGTAAAGGTGAACACCGACTAGAGAATCTAATTCCACAACTTGAGAAAACGCTCATCTCTTCAAATCCAGAGATAAAGGAAGGATCAATTATTCATAAAGTTTTCGATACAAGTTTACATGAGTTCCATTATGTCTCTCGACGTATACGAGCGCTTATAGATGCTGGTACTTCACCAAAAGAAATCGCTGTAATTGCACGAAAACACAAGCAACTTGAATCGTTAGTGCCGTATCTTCAAGGTGCTGGTGTACCTATTCGATATGAACGTGAACAAAATGTATTTGAACAGCCTCACATTGTACAACTCATTCTCATGGCTCGATTCATAAACTCGCTTTCTGCAAAAGATACTGCCGAGGCTGATGAATATTTACCTAAGATCTTAGCTTTTCCATTTTGGCAATTGCCAAGAATGACCGTGTGGAATATTTCAAGGACTGCATACCGTGAACGTAAGTCGTGGCTTGAGTGTATGCTCGAAAGTGAGGTTACAAAGGGTGCGACATCGACGTCGCCAAACACGACAAAGCGGATTGCGGAATTTTTCATTGAACTTGGTGAGCAGGCACAGCATGAACCACTTGAAAAGATTTTGGACTTGCTGATTGGAGCTCATGTACAGTTGGTACAAGAGTCAGAGGATGAGGAAATCGGTGATGATAATAGGGGCGGTGAGAGTAAAGCTTTCGATAGTGTCGCACCTATAGCCAACACGACACCAACACTAGGCGATGCGCCAAAAGCCAACGATGAATCAATAGCCAGTCCATTCAAATCATATTACTTCAGTAAAGAAAGATTCAATCATGCGCGAGCTGAGTATCTTTCATTCCTCTCAAGTCTCCGAGTATTTGTCCGAGCTCTTCGAGAATATAAAGGAAAGAAAGGTGTGCGAGAAAGTTTGTATATTGGTGACTTGGTAGACTTTGTTGATATTCACGAGAAAAATGGCATTGCACTTAATGACCAAAGTCCATTTGCAAATGCGACTGATGCGGTAAACTTGCTCTCCTCACATAAAGCAAAAGGGCTGGAGTTCGACACTGTGTTTGTATTGTCATGTACTGATGATGTGTGGGCTGGAAGAGGTATTTCAAACAAGATTACATTACCTGCAAATATGCCGATCGAACCTGCTGGCGATACCGAGGATGATCAGCTTCGACTTTTTTATGTGGCACTCACTCGTGCAAAACGAAACTTGTATCTCACTTCATACAAAGTAAAAGATGACGGTAAAGAATCTATGACTCTACGCTTTTTGACTGCGGATAATTCAGCACAAAATGATCTCGAGGGCACAAAAGTGGTGGATGCGGACGAAAAATTACAAAAAGATATTCTGCGAAAGTTGTATGAGCCAGAGAGAGGAGATGAAGAAACCTTTGCCTCAAACTATGCTCCAGAGACGCATGAACTTCTTACAGCGTCATGGCTTTTGTATCACACTCCGCCATTCTTTGGCGAAGAAGAATCATTACTCAAATCATTACTTGAAAAATATCAGCTTTCAGTAACCCATCTCAATAATTATTTGAATGTTACAAAGGGTGGACCGCGATTATTCCTAGAACAAAATCTCTTGCGATTTCCTCAAGCAAAAAGTCCTTCTGGTGGATATGGATCTGCAATTCATAAAACACTAGAGCGCTTTTCTATAAAATTAAAGCGTGGAGCTGGGCAGGCTTTTGCGAACGCTTCAGCGCAAGGAGACGAGCAGGATGGTGGGCGAGCAACACTCGAGGAGGTACTTGGATGGTTCAAAGAATATCTTGAACACGAACGGCTTTCAAAACAGGACGCTGCCCAATTTACAGAAAGAGGTATCGAAGCTCTGACAAAGTTCTATGAAGCTAAGCAAGCAGACTTTAGTCCAGAGGATAAAGTAGAGGTGAATTTCAAAGATCAAGGAGTACTCATCGATGGAATGGGTAGTGCATACGGTACTACGGCTCATATTACTGGAAAGATTGATCGAATCATCCACGTCGGAGGTGGGAGAGTGGTTGTTTGTGATTTTAAAACTGGTAAGGCGAAGAAGGAATGGACACCAAAGGGCGAATACGAAAAGATTAAACTGTACGAATATGAGAGACAGCTATTGTTTTACAAATTGTTAATAGACAATTCACGAGATTATAAGAATGTATATACCGTTAATGGAGGAAAGCTTATGTTCGCGGAGCCACTTCCAAATGGTCAAATAGTTGAATTGCATTTGGATTTTGATGAAGAAAAACTTGATCGTGTAAAACGTCTTGTTGGTATCGTATATAAAAAAATTATGGAATTGGATTTCCCGGATACTTCAACCTATGGAGAAAAGCTGGAGGATATTATAGCGTTTGAGGATGGGTTGCTGGGGGAGTAAAAGTGTAGAATACTTCTATCTAAATCTATTAGATGCTTATATGCAAGGTTTACTAATGGAGTAAATGCAAGTGCTAGTAAGTAATACCTTCTAGCATCTTTTCTATAAAGCCGAGATCTGAACTTTCTCCGTTTGTTTTAATCAAGGTAGCTGGATAAATGAAAGTCGAGAAAACTACATATCCATTATTAGTATACATAGCGTGCACTCCAGTATAAATTTTCTTGTTTGCTTTGAATTGAAATATATCAACGATAGCATTTATGTTATTAGTGGTGCTTACAGTTTTTCCTGCTTCAATTGTTTGATATTCCTCAACTTCAACATTGTAATTATTTTGAATGCTTTCAGCCAGTAGACTTGCCAATTTGTATCTATCTTCAGTCGAATTTTCTGAAGTTATAGATCTAGAATATATGTAGTTAATAGTTTGCTGAGTATCCAAATATTTAATATTCATGTAACAATTTTTACTAAGTTTTATTTGGCTTGTTTCACTAAAAAGACCGTCACTCTTGTTTTTAAATATAATATTGAAAACACCATCCTTGTCTGAATATTCGTAGTCTTTTCCCGCACGTATTTGCAAGCCCGATACGGTTTCTCGATACAAGGTAAACCCTTGTTGACTCCCTGGGCTGATAATTAATTTTGGTTTATAGGATGTGTCCTCCATATTCTTTATCTGACAATTTTCATCCGTAGTCTGACGTATTGGAGCATTTGCTTCACCTGTGTCGTTTATACTCGTCTGTACCTCTTCACTCTGATTTGTTGAAAAAAAGTTTTTTGCTTGATTGAACATGAATACACCTAAAACCAGAATAGCTATGAGGGACGCAAGATTATATATTTTATGCATTGAGTTTAATTAATAGTGTAACAGTGTAATTTTAGCACATTGGGTGACGCGTTACTAAAAACCACCAAACTCCCGTCTGGTGGTTTTTAGTATTTGAATGAGTAAACTATTTTAAGAAACTATCAATCACTGCCTTCAAAGATTCATAGGGAAGAGCTCCGAGACTTGAACCTTGATCATTGACTAGAGGAACATTTTGAACCTTTGAACCTTGCTTTACAACAAGTACAGTATATGGAGTTCCACGAGCACCAGCTTTGAGTCCTGCATTTTTAGCTTCTGTTATTTTTGCAGCATATTTACCACTATCAAGACATTTCTTGAATGCAACCTTGTCCAATCCAACTTGATCAGCAAATTCAGGAAGTAGAGCTAGATCGAGTCCGTCATTTGATGGAGTTTTGTCATATATTACACCGAGATAATCCCAGAAAGCTTTTGAACCGCCGAGTTCGTTCGCACACTCTGTTGCCTCTGCTTCTTTTGGAGCTTTTTTATGGAAATCAAGAGGGAAGTGTCGGTATACCCACGCAACTTTGTTGTCCTTGCCATAGTCAGCAAAAATCTTTGAAAGAGTCTGGTGATGTCGCTTACAGAATGGACATTCAGTATCAGAATATTCAATAATAGTCACATTCGCTTTTGATGGATCACCTTGCACGTGGTCTACAGCAGTAACAGGGGCAATCTCTGTCTGGGGTGCTGCAGCATTTTTTGCAATACCTGCGATGTCTGCTTTTGCCCCAATATTTGCAGGCTTAGAGTTTGTAAGATAAATCGCACCGGCGATGAGTCCTCCAGCGATGATAATTGAAACAGGGACAACTAGTTTTTGAATATTTTGCATGTGATTTGATTTTTGGCGAAAATTTCTAGCTTCTAAAATTTATAAATTATGAGGGTATTATAGCATGTTCGCATATTGTATGTCGCGCTCGATTGGTTAGGTTAAAACGGTAAACTAAACGTCATTTTTGAACCATCACTTTCTTCCCACCCATTTGTATCAATAGGGAATTCTACAATTTGGTCACCATTTCGAGTGTCTTTATATTTGAGCTTCTTGTTAGCTAAAGCATAGTCATGTACCTGCTTTGTCACTTTTACATCATCAATACAATATTTGATAATTTTCTCAATTTCTCCTTTTTTCCACCACTCGACAGCTTCAAGTCCATTTCCACTTTTTCCAACACCGAGAGTGGCTTCTGCTATGGCGCCAAGCCCAACACGGTGACCTAGAGACTTGCGTACCTCTTTGAGAAGATCAAGACTTTTCATCTTCAGAATATCCCCTGAATAATATTTATTGAGAAGTGGAAGATCAAAATGATCGCCGTTGAACGTAACAATAGTGTCTGCTTTTTCGAGAATAGGCCACAACTTTGGGAGGTCTTCCTGTAGAAAACTCTCATAAGTTTCGTTAAATGGATTATAAATACAAACAACAGAAATATCGAGCAGTGTTGGATCCCATTTTCCAACATCTTGGAAAATGTTTCTTGTTTCTATGTCGAGATATACTTTTTTCATATGATTTGATTTAGCGAAATCGCACCGTGCGAGCGGCCTTTTGGCTGATTTAATTATTCTGTCTTTGCTAAATCCTTAATAGTATATGTTTTTGTCTTTGCTTCATTTTCTCCAATAATAATAACTTGTGGAATCGATAGTTTCCGAGCAGCTTTTGTCTGGTCACTGATATTTTTGTAAGAATAGTTCACCGCAACATTTATACCCGTTCCATTAGCCCCTCCACTAGCTCGGAGCTCGTTTGCCACTTCCTCGGCATAATCTTTTGATGCCTCGTCCATAATGCACACCATCACTTGCGTCGTAGACACCGCTTCAGGTAAAAGTCCGTGTGTTTCTAGAAAATCTCGAATAGTAACGTCGCCCATTCCAAATCCAAAAGCAGGCAATGTCTCATCGCCAAAGAGACTCATGAGGTTGTCATATCGTCCGCCTCCAAAGAGTGAACGATTGTTAGCTGGGTCAGTATCGAATACTTCAAATACTGTACCTGTGTAGTAGTCAAACCCACGGATGACATTTTCATCGTACTCGACGTTTGTAACTCCTCGAGCTTTAAGTCCTGCTAGTATCAGATCGAGTTCTTCTTTTGCTTCTCGGATAGCAGGGAAGGCCATTGCTTCTTCGTAATCAGAACTTGTGTGACTGAGATTTAAAAATTTGAAAGGCTTGCCGATAATCTTTTCGGCTTCCATATAAAAGACTTCTTCAGGCATTTTAGATTTTTTGTCCATGTGACGCTGGAGTGCTTTTGATTGTGCTTCGTCGAGTTCATACCATGTACCAAACACGGCATTCATGAGTTTTCGACTGCTGACTTTGATAATAAAATCAGATTTTTTTGCACCAAAGTTTTTCATAATTTCATACGCAACTGAAATAAGCTCGATATCAGCATCGGCACTTGCCAGTCCAAACATATCTACATTGAGTTGCCAGTGTTCTCGAAGCCGTCCACGTTGTGGTCGCTCATATCGAAAAACGTTTGGAATAGAAAACCATCGAAGAGGAAAGCCAAGCTCACGTCGTCGGCCGGCCACCATACGTGCAACAGTCGGAGTCATCTCAGGACGGAGAGTAACTTCACGGTCACCACGATCAATGAATGTATATGTCTGCTCATTTACAATTTCTTCACTGGTCTTTGCTTTGTAAAGCTCAGCAGGCTCTAGAATAGATGCGTTATACTCAGTGTAGCCAAATCGTTCAACAGTTTTTTTCCATGTAGAAAATATATGGTTTTGGATGGCCATATCTTCTGGATAAAAATCTCGTACCCCCTTGTAAGGTTCGGTGCTTACGGTGCTGTTGTTTTTTGACATAATACATACTATTCTAACGTATAAATCAAATGAAAGAAATCTCCAAAGATGAATTAATACGTGGTCTCCTTACGGAGGCAGATTTAGGAGAGACGGGTGCTATGTCTGCACCCGTGGCAGCAGGTGTAATAGCAGTATATAAGGAGTGGGGAAAGACGCCTCTAGAAACACTCGACGAACTGCGTCAAAAGTTCTCCATACTCAAAGAGCTGCCCCTTAGTTATGCAGGGAGGCTCGATCCGTTGGCAGAAGGGCTAATGCTCGTACTTGTGGGTGGGACAAATAAAGACCGCGAACAATACCTCCACCTCGATAAGACATATGAAGTTGAAATTTTATTTGGTTTTAAGACGGACACAGGGGACTTGTTTGGCGTGCCTGCAGTTGCACCAACTGTGCCGTCTGTGACAAATATATCAGAAGGTGATGAAGCCACGATAAAGAAATTATCAAATTTCAGTGCAATTAATTTTTCCAACGAAATAAAAAGAGTATGTGAAGAGCTTGTAGGCAAACAACAATTTCCATATCCTGTCTATTCATCGAAAACAGTACAAGGTAAACCACTTTTCCAATGGATGAATGAGGGGCGGATTAGTGAGATAGAAATTCCAAAAACTGATGTAGAAATATATTCAATCAGATTGTTGAATGATGGCACGAATGACATCAAAGAAGTACTTGGGTCAGAAATTTTAGAAAAAATTGAGCTTGCGTTGAAGTCTGTAAAAGGAGATTTTAGATATGATGAGATAAGAGCCAGTTGGAATGAGGTTTTAAAAGATAAAAGTGAAGCTAATTTCGGCGTGATTAAGATTGAGTGTGAATGTTCGTCAGGAACATATATGAGGGTTTTGGCAGAGGAAATTGGGGAGAAGATGAGGGTACCTGCCTTGGCGTATTCGATAAAAAGGGTAAAGGTTGGAATTTTAGGGCTAGATAGTGCAATCCTCTCCAGACAGGACTGATATTTGTAGGTATTGACGGTATTAGAGAGCGTGCTATAAATATGTCACGTTCTTTCAGTATAAAAAACTCAACTGGCTTTGAAAGGAGGCCACTGTGCAATGAACATTGCACAAAGGATTAAGCAAATGAAGAGAGATATAATTATCCTTCGGAACACAGGTGATTACGAGAATGTTGTTGAAGGAGGGTACACTTCAATCTACGAAATCCTCCGATGCAAGGTCAGCGAGGAAAGGAGTGCACTACAATATGAAACTCGTGGATTCCCTTCAGTTCCAAGCTTTTCTGATACCCCCCCATCGCAGGAGTACCTCCAATCTATTCCACGAGCAGGCACAGTTTCTACTAGGTGTGTGAGCGACATGGATATACTACATGATGAAGAGGTCGAAGAACTTCGCCAACGCGGTGTAAGAATCAGAATCTTACGAAGAAACTAAACCACCACCTCAACACGGAAAACCGCCGTCACGAGATGGTGGTTTTTCTGTTCTAATTCTGAAGTTATAATTTTATCTTTTCTTGAACTTCCCATCATGTCCATCTGATAGTATTCGCGCATGAAAGGAAATCATGCAGAAAAGCACACAGAGAATCACTCTAAAAATCACGTAGAAAGGTCTACAAAGACATCCATTGATTCCATCTCAGAGTATGTTGATGAGCTTATTTCATCTGCCTGTTTACATGGTGCAAGCGATATTCATATAGATCCAAAGTCTGATCATGTAGATGTGAAGCTTCGTGTCGCCGGCAAGATTTCTTCCCACGACTTGTACAACAAAGTTCATCACGACGAATTGGTGGGTAGGATAAAAGTCTTATCAAAACTTCGTACTGATGTACACGACAGAAACCAAGATGGTCGATTCTATTTTGACTATATATATTTGGATAAAGTTTCTGGTAAGACCTCAGATATAACACCAAATACACCACATGAGCTAGAAAGAGTCGATTTACGAGTATCTATTTTACCAACATTTTTTGGAGAAAATATAGTCATCCGAGTTCTGCGCCCAGAGATGCAACGTGATGCACAGCTTATGGATTTGGGTCTCACCTCAGCACAGGCTACGATCGTACTCGAATCGATCAATCGCGAGCAGGGGATTATTGTGATTGCTGGACCGACGGGTTCTGGAAAGACTACAACTATATATACGATTCTTTCTATTCTTTCAAAAAAAGATAAAAACATCGTGACACTCGAAGATCCAATCGAGTATGTCATACCTGGTATCAGACAAGTGCAGATTTCAGAGCCTGCCGATTTTGGATTTGGAAAAGCTCTTCGTGCACTTCTGCGACAAGACCCAGACATTATTATCATAGGCGAAATACGTGATGGCGATACTGCTGAGCTCGCATTTCAGGCGTCGCTTACTGGGCATCTCGTCATCACCACCATTCATGCTGAGGACTGTGCAGGGGTGTATGCTCGTTTGTCGAACCTCGGAGTGAGTAAAGACATGATGCATTCCTTGAGCTTGATGATTAGTCAAAGACTTGTGCAAGTTCCATCGAAGCCAAACAAACGAATCGGCGTTTTTGAAGTTATTCCGATAACCGGAAAAGCAAAAGTGACATTATTTCAAAACACATATCCAGAGTACATTCGCAAAGCACTTCAAAAGCAAGGTGTGATGTTGCTTGAGGATTCGATGCGGCAAGTTGAGGTCGAGGGCACACAAAATCCATTGCCAACCTCAATACCGAAACCAACCACGACGACTGCAATCAAAAAATCCACATGAACAAATCCCTCCAATATTCATTCAGATATCTTGCCGTGTATATATCAGCTTCATTAGATATTGATTCGGCACTTGAACTTGTGTGTAAACGCCTCAAGCATAAAAAGTTGTTGCACATATTCAGACAAATTCAGACTAATATTCAATCTGGAAAAAATATAAAGGACTCATTTGCGATACTCAAAGATAAAAATCTTTTAGACGGAGTCTCTTGGTCAATACTTACCTCAGCGGAGTATGGTGGCAATATCAAAGATGCCTTTTTTGCTATTTCAAAAAATATCGAAGAACGTGCCAAAACAAAATCTTCACTCATCGGTGCGCTCGCGTACCCAATAGGAATGTGTGTTGCTTCACTCGGTATGGTTATATTTTTGGTCACAGTAGCATTTCCAAAAATCGTACCCTTGTTCAAATCCATGAATGCACCGATTCCAACAACAACTCGATACATTCTCAAATTATCCACTTTTATTTCTGAATGGGGCATATACGTATTGATAGTAGGTGTATCTCTTGCTGGAGCAGGAATATATTTATATATAAAGGAACAGAAGTTTAAATACACCACCCAATCGTGCCTCCTCAAAATACCATTATTTTCCAACGTAATTTTATATCGCGAATACGCCAGTATTGCTTCGTCTATTGAAGTACTACTTAGAAATCACAAAACATTGAGTGATGCATTGCTTGTGGTGCGTGACTCGATGTACTTTGAACCACTCAAAAGCGATTTGTCTGACATATTTCAAAGGATTCAAGTCGGACAAAAAGTTTCAAGTTCATTTGAACAGGCGACACGTTTTAGTACCGAGTGGGTCGATTTGATAGCGGTGGGTGAGATGACAGGATCACTTCCAGAATCTTTCAAAGATATCGGGACACTTCACAAAATACGATACACAGACGTTGTACAAATGCTTGTGCGAGTTTCAGAACCTGTAGCACTGCTCGCGACCGCTATTGTAGTTTTGGTCATTGCACTTTCTGTCATTACTCCGATGTATTCCATTATTCAACAAGTTCAAGGTCAATAATATACAAATTGTAAAAATCATGACACGTATGACACATTCACTAAACAGAAAAGCGGGCTTGAGTATTTTGGAAATATTGGTTGGTATTGCAATTGTTTCTTTTGTCTTTATACCTGCAATACAGGTTATATATTCGATTCAACCACGGTATATTCAGAATATTGTAAATGGTGAAAGTCCCGACACACTAGCCTCTACATCAGGAAATATTTTTAGTATAAAAGCGCATGACGGTGGAGACCTACGTACTATATATAGAAGAGGCGGTATATGGAATGCGTATTCGACATCACATGAAATATTTACTCGACAGAGTTGTTTAGATTTTCACCAGAGTACGAGTACAAGTACGACGCCACAGGTATACCTCTACACTCATGCAGAATTAGGCCTAAGTACTTCAACAAAACTCACAGGTGTTTCTATCGTTGGCAACAATGTATTTTTGAGTACAGATTCTGCAAGTACTACCGAGCCGGACATATATATGTATAGTACCAATGCAAATTTATATGCGTCGCATGTATCACCTGCGTTTGAGGGTAATAATCCAAAACCCGTGCTTACAGCACTCAAATCAAAAGATACAGGGCCAGGCGTTTCCTCAACGCAAACAAGAGGTACATATATTGTTACTGCAAATACTGGTGTAAAAAGCCAAATCGACATACTTAAAGTATTCAATGCGAGTGGAATCGGTGCGAATAGTACAACCAGTGCCACCAGCACTAATAGCATGAGTGAATGGACTCAAAGATCGTTAGTTATTCCTGGCTCAAATAGCAGCACTACACCCTTAACTAAAACAATATTGTATGCAGATGACCAAATAATTGTTGGAACTGAGAAAAGTGTCTTACCTGAGATTATGATGTTTGATAGTAAGACTGGGCAAGTGCGAGCATCCATAGAAACTGGATACGGGATAAATGATATGGTCATCAAAGATGGTTTGCTCATTGTTGCAGGACCACGTGATCCGGAAATAGAGGTATTTGATATACAAGATCCGGCACATCTTCAGAATCCTCAAAAGGTTGGACAATTTGATTTGCCTGGTGGATCGGGCAATGCTAAAACACTCACTGTTTTTGGAGATAGTCTATACGTCGGCAGGACTAAAGGCGGTGATGAATTTGTTGTCCTGCGTATGGATGAGGATAATGGTGTTTCTTCATACGCAGCATCTACTGCTTCATCGAGCACTCGTACTCTAGAATTCACACAAATATTCAAAAAGAAAATACAGTGGAGTATTGATGCACTTTTAAAATATGATGTCTATACGATTTTACTCACCGCCGACGAATATAGCGAATTTCAATTATACAAAGATGAAGGTATCAACCCAACACTTTCAGTATCGCTTGATCTACCTTCACGTGTATCAAGTGCAATGTGTTTCAAAAATAGTATTTGGATTACGTTCAGAGATGTGGACAGCCAAGCACAACCGTATGTGCTGGGAGTTGTAGTGCTTTGATTCGAAATAACACGCGATTCGGTACGCAATTCACCGTGCGATTTAAAATCATGAAAAAATCTAAACCAAAAAATAATAGAGGTGTAAGTTTGTTCGAAGTACTTTTGTACATCGCCTTGTTTTCAACTGTGAGTATTTCGCTGATCTACTTATATATTTCAATTGTAAAATCTACAGATTCACTCCGTATAAATATGCAAAGAACTGAACTCTCCATATTTATGCGTCAACTTGCACAGTATCGGCTAGATACAATAGGAAATACAGGGATCGCGGATGTGTCAGCATTCGAGACGACTCTCGAAACTACACTCAAATCGGATATAGAAAGAATACTGCGATTCTATCCAAATTTGAAAATGGGCGAGGGTGACATCAATGTTGAATATATTTCATCTGATACCTCAAATACGATAAATACGATTGCTCGTGTTACATACCAACTGCAAGCCTTGCTCCCGAATGGTCACGTAGATGGTCGTGCAGGCAGTCATTCAAAATCATTTACTCACGTATTGTATATTCCTCTATTATAAATATGCTATTATATTTCTAATATGGCATACGGAACTCAGCAAGGTGGTACATTTGGAAGTCACAAACAGTCACTTGGATATGATGCAGCTGCGTCTGAACGACTTCGAGCTGAAGCGGCGATAAAAGAAAAGCATCGTATTGAAAAAGAGCGTGCCAAGCAACAGCTTCAGGAGGTACAACGAAAATATGAGCACAATAAAGCAGAAATTTCTCATCGAGAAGTAGAGGCTCGACGACTTACTGCTGAAATAACTCACACAGAGCATGAAGTGCAGGAGATGGAACGTACTTTGCATATGATTGAAGCAAAAGAACACACCTCAAAGGTTAGAGTAAGTGATGTGGGTATGCAAATTCAGGATGCACAAAAGTTAGAAATACAAAAGAAAAAGGAGGCTGAGGAACTCGCTCGTAATCTGGCTCAAATTGAAAATCAGATTGCAACTCTACAGCATAGAGCCAATGAATTCAAAAAGCAGGTATATGAATTGAATATGACCATACAGAAAATAACTTTGCAGATAAAACAGTTGGAGAGTCAGGAACATAAAAATCAAACCGATGTCGAACATTCGAAGTCAGAGAACATGAGTAAGATGAAGGAAGTAGATAACAAGAAACAGGCGATACGGCAGATGAACCAAAAGAAGGATAGGGAAATAGCAGAAATTCAGCGTCTCAAAATCGAGGACACACGTTTTGAATCTGAAATTCGACAGTTAGAAGCTAAAGCCAAATAGTACAAAGTGGGTTTTGAGATCTTCCGATTTTTCTTGAGGTACGAAAAAATAAGTGTCTATGTATGGATGTAATCCCGGATACATAG
This sequence comes from Minisyncoccota bacterium, assembly GCA_018062305.1. Classification (GTDB taxonomy): domain Bacteria; phylum Patescibacteriota; class Minisyncoccia; order Phycocordibacterales; family CAIZLB01; genus VEQN01. The sequence continues at coordinate 20,289 of JAGOSK010000007.1, forward strand.
ACACTTATTTTCTGAGTGCCGATATATTAGATTAAACTTTTTCCTGTCATTGTGCTTGGCTTTTCTATTTCAAAATAGTTAAGAATAGTCGGTGTGATATCTGCTAGAGTTCCATAAATACCTTTTTGATGAGCTTCGTCACTTAGACTTGCTGGTTTTAATGCTACAGATGCGTCTGTGAAAACAGCGGGGACTGGATTGATAGTGTGCGCTGTGTGTCGATCTCCTGTAGTCTGGTCTACGTTTACTTCTGCGTTTCCATGGTCTGCTGTGACGAATGCTACGGCCTTATTTGGTCGCGCTTCTAGTGCTTCGAGTACACGACCGAGTTGTGTATCCACCGTTTCGACAGCTGTGATAATCGCAGGAACATTTGCTGTGTGTCCAACCATATCGGGATTCGCGAAGTTGATGAAAATAAAATTTGCACCTGCGTTAATTTCTTCGATTGCTTTGTCTGCAATAGCTTCTGCACGCATCTCAGGTGCTTCGTCATGTGTCTGTACATCCTTTCGACTCGCGAGCATAATATGCTTTTCGCCATCGTATGGTTTTTCAACTCCACCGTTTAGGAAATATGTTGCGTGAGGAAACTTTTCAGTCTCAGCAATATGAGCTTGTGTAAATCCTGCACCCGCAAGTTCTTTTGCCAATGTAGTTTCAATAACTGCAGGAGGGAAGGCGATAAGGCATCCTGCTTCGGCGCTGTATTCACTGCCGTATGATGTTAGTGTTGCAAAACGTACATTGTTGAGCGGTTGATTGTGATCTCCTCGGATTTTTTCAAGCATCTTTGTTGAAAGCATTCGAGCTCGGTCTGCACGGAAGTTGAAAAAAAAGACAGCGTCATTGTCGGCGATATTGCATCCCCAGTTTTGTGCGCTTGTACCATCGGCGTTTGTCGCACCATTTTCACCGAGCGAACTCGCATTCAACGAACCCGGTACACTACAAACCATTGGTTCGAGGTGCTCATCAACTTTTCCATCTTTATATAATTGTTTTAAAAATTCTGATGGTTTGATTTCACAGATGTGACCTTTTGATTCAAAGAGAGCCTGCTCTACTTTGCTGAGTCGATCCCAATTATTGTCTCTGTCCATTGCAAAAAATCTTCCAGATACTGTTGCAACAAAACTCATATGTGTCTCGTCATTTATTTCTTCAAGCAGTCGCTCGAGGTCTGCCAAGTATTCGGCGGCACTTTGTGGAGGAGTGTCTCGTCCATCAGTGAATACATGTATTGCAACTTTTTTGATACCTGCTTTTTTTGCAGCTTTTACAAATGCAAAAAGGTGATCAGAATGACTATGCACGCCACCTTCACCAATGAGACCTTGTACATGAAGTGTTGAGTTGTTGTTGAGTACATGTTTGAAAAGAGTGGTGAATGCAGGGTTTGTATCATATTCGCCAGTTGTGATTGCTTTCTTGATTCGCACTAGATCAGTGTCGATAGCTTTTCCAGCCCCAATAGTTGTGTGTCCGATTTCACTATTTCCCATTTGACCCTCTGGAAGTCCAACAGCAAGTCCACTCGCTTCGAGAAGTGTGTGTGGATATTGATTCCAAATACGGTCAAACACAGGAGTTTTGGCAGCAGCTACAGCGTTGTCTTTTGAGTCTTCTCGATAGCCCCAACCGTCGAGTACGATGAGAACTGCTTGTTTGTTTTTTGGATTAATGGATTGGTACGCGGTCATATGTTTGGACTTTCGTGGTTTTTTATGCGGGTAAATATGCCGGCAATTATACAGTATTTACAAGAGTTCGCTTTACACTAAAATATATATTTTTCTTCAAGAAAATAGTTAGAAGAATTAAAATCAGAAGTGCCACGAATGAAAGTATTTTTTCTAGTCCTGCATATTGTTGAAATACTGTGTCAACATCATTACCAAAAAGTGTAATGCCCATTCCCACTATAAAACCAGTCAAGAATGTAGTAATCATATAATAGACAAGAAATAATATCGCGTTTATAAGATATACAAAAATAGTTTTTAAAGCTGCTGGTCTTTGGATTGTTTCCATATTTTTAAATAATTATAATTAATGGAATTATATCATATACAAAAACACCACACATTTCCGTGTGGTGTTTTTGTAGTCTCGTTTAAAAATTTGTTGTGTGTATGAAGTATCTAAAGGATACACGTTGGATACTTCATACACAACTTCTTTATTTTTAAAATACAAACCACTTTGCCCGCCCTAAAAAAAGCATAGCGATGGCTCTTGCGCCTTAAACACCTAAGCCTTGAAAGCCCCTCGTCCAGCAAACACTGCCTTCTTTCCAAGCTGTTCCTCGATTCGGAGAAGTTCGTTGTATTTTGCAACTCGATCAGTTCGGCAAAGTGAACCTGTCTTGATCTGTCCGCATCCAAGTCCTACTACAAAGTGTGAGATAGTTGTGTCTTCAGTTTCGCCAGATCGGTGAGAGATTACACAAGTCATCTTTGCAGTATTTGCCATCTTGATTGCTGCGATAGTTTCAGTAACAGAACCAATCTGGTTTAGCTTGATGAGAATTGAGTTACCAGCCTTTCTTTCAATACCAGTTTTGAGTCGGTCGATATTTGTTACAAAAAGGTCATCACCAACAATCTGAACTTTTTTACCAGATGATTTTGTAAGTTGTTCATATCCAGCCCAGTCATCTTCTGAGAAACCGTCTTCGATTGAAACAATAGGGTACTTTGTAAGCCAATCTTGGTAGAATGCAACCATTTCCGGCGTGCTCAGATTCCGCCCCTCACTCGCAAGTTCGTACGTACCATTTTTGGTTTCGCCAGTGATGCCGTTAGCTACGTCCGCAGTTATACTATCAGCTCCAGCTTTGTAGAGCTCTGTCGAAGCGGCGTCGATTGCAATACCAATATCTTTTCCAGGAGTGTACCCAGCTTTCTCAATAGCTTCGATAATAACTTTGAGGGCATTCTCATTGTTTCCAAGTGATGGAGCGTATCCACCTTCGTCACCTGTAGTTGTTCCAAGTCCTCGGTCGTGAAGAATCTTTTTTAGAGTGTGGAATACTTCAGCACCCATCTGTAGCGCTTGCGCCCAACTTTTTGCACCAACTGGCATTACCATGAATTCCTGAAGGTCAGTAGATTTTTCTGCGTGCTTTCCACCGTTCAAAATGTTCATCATTGGAAGGGGAAGAGACATTGGCTTTCCAGTCTTTGCGATGTCAGCAAAATATTTGTACAGAGGTTTCTTCTGTGACTTTGCAGCTGCGTGAGAAAAGGCGAGTGAGATACCAAGAATGGCATTTGCACCGAGAACCGCTTTATTGTGTGTTCCATCTATCTCAATCATCTTTGCATCGAGAGTCTCCTGATTGAATTGCTTTCCAGCAAGTGCTTTTCGAAGTGGTCCGTTTACATTTGCTACGGCTTTGAGTACACCTTTTCCGAGGTATCGCTTCTTGTCACCGTCTCGAAGTTCTATAGCTTCGTATGAGCCAGTTGATGCTCCTGATGGAACAGCTGCTCGTCCGAATGATCCATCCACAAGTGTTACGTCTACTTCAACAGTAGGGTTTCCTCGTGAGTCGAGAATTTCTCGTCCAACAATAGCTTTGATTTTTGGAAGAGCGTTTTTAGGAATAATTGATACTTTCGATGCGGATGCCTTTTTAGCCGGCGCAGTTTTTGCGGATTTTGATGCCATTTGATGATTTCTGAAAAATTATTAAATTTATATTAAAAATAGACGAGGGGTATTGTAACATATTTGAGAAACTTGTGGATAACCTCGAAATTTTAGGGTAGACGAAGTGGGTGTAAAAAATACGCATAATTATAGCCTTAGAATGTGTCCGAAATTTAGAATTTTTTGAGCGAAAATTTAACCAAAATCAGTAGACTTACGAGTGTGATGGGATTATTATGTAAACAATAAAGACAATGAGACAAAATACACTGATTAAAAAAGAAAAAAATATTGCTGATGCATTTAACGATAGTCATGATGACAGTGGTGATCCTGTTACAAAAGGATATTTCCGTGGGTATATGGAGGCTTTTGGCATAAGTAATGATGAGAAAATAGAAAAACTCAAGACAGATCTTCGTGGTGATATGAGTGATCTAAAATCAGAGCTTCGAGTCGATATGAAAGTACTTAGAGATGAATTTAGCGAACTTAAGGGTGAGATGCGTTCATTTAGAGAAGATATGAATCAAAAGTTTGATCAGTTTATACAGTCTATAAATGCTCAAACCCAAGAGTTAAGAAACCAAAACGCAGAATTGAGAATGAAGACTGATGCTTTTGAAACATATCTCATCGGTGATGAAGAGGATAAACAAAAAATAAATTCTCGACTTAATAGACTTGAATCCAAAGTCCTGTTAGCGTAGACTGGCATATAATATATGTCATTCAATTGGTTTACAAAATGGTTCATAAAATCAAACCCCTCTGCAAAATCCGACCCTGTCTTTTTAGGTTTCTGGAAAGACATTCACGAGAAGGCAAAAGCACAAAATCGTCCACTCTACGTACTTGCTCCAATGGCTGATGTGACAGACTGTGCATTTCGAAAGATGATAAATAAGTATGGCAAACCAGACGTGACTTGGACTGAGTTTGTTTCTGCTGATGGACTAATGAGAGCAACTCCAGAAGGGAAGTCAAAGCTTATGCGTGACCTTCTATATAATGTGCGAGATGAAAACTATGCTCACGATGCGGTGGTAAGTGAGCGCCCAATCGTGGCTCAACTTTTTTCTTCAAATCCAGAATATATGAAGCAGGCGTGCAAACTTGTTGCAGATCTTGGATATGACGGAATTGATATTAATATGGGATGTCCTGATAAGGGGATTGAGAAACAAGGGTGTGGTAGTGCGATGATTAAGACTCCAAAGAAAGCACAGGAAATTATTCGCGCAGCGAAAGAGGGAGCAGTGCGTGCTGATGGTACGCGATTGCCGATTTCTGTGAAGACTCGTATTGGATATAATAAAAATGAATTGGAAACATGGTTGCCTGCGCTCCTGGAAGCGGGCCCTGCAGTCATCACACTACATGCTCGTACTCGAAAAGAAATGTCTAAAGTTCCTGCACGGTGGGAACACGTTGCGAGAGCTGTGGAGATACGAGATGAATTTTTTGTTAAAAGTTTTGCTAAAATAAAATCAAGCGGCGCGAATGATGCAAACTCTAGCGCCGGTGCAAATGAAAAAACTTTGATACTAGGAAACGGCGATGTACTTTCAATACAAGATGGATATGAAAAATGCAAAGCGACAGGTGCTGATGGTGCAATGCTTGGTAGAGCGATTTTTGGAAATCCATGGTTGTTTAAAAATTTGGTTGGCGACGTAAGTGGCGCAGCGAGCGATGCAGGTGCTCCAGGTCCGGCATATACACCAACTATTCAAGAAAAGTTGAACGCAATGGTAGAACATACGAAAATATTTGAAACTCATCTTGGTGATATTAAGAATTTTGCAATAATGAAAAAGCACTATAAAGCGTATGTGAATGGGTTTGATGGAGCAAAGGAATTGCGAATGGAATTGATGGAAAAAGCGACCGATTCTGAGGAGGTCAAGGGGGTAGTTGACAGATTCATGGAAGTGGTGTAGTCTACTATTCAAGCTACAGTGAAAGTACTGAATCTAGCACTTGCCAGGTAAGGTTATTGTCGAAGACGGTAAACTCAAAGAAAATCCGTATAAGACAATAAATGTGGCTCAAAACCATGTTCTTTAAGCTGGGCTTGCCATATGAAGCGCGCCAAACTCGTTCACCTCGTTGATAATCTTCTCTTCCTCGCCACCGGCGCCGCCCGCCTCGGCTAGGTCTCGCTGCACACTGCTATGAGACCTAATCAGAACCCGGCATCCAACACACGGATCAAGATCGTGTAAGTTGGTCGCCTAATCACCGACGTCATCCTATCGTCTACAAAAGCAGTTGGCTTTCATAAGAAGCCATACGAAAAAATACATAGGACAGTACACTTAGATAGGACTTCACGGAGCAACTGGTTGAATTAACCAATGCAAAATTCCAAAGGTCATTAAGTAATAAGGTACAGTCCGACCGACCGGGTTTCGAAAGAAGCCCAAAAATACAAAGCTCCCGCCTGCACAAGGTGAGGGGCTATTTTTTTGAAATATTTTTAATCTGCTTTTGCAACTTTTTTGGAAAACAAAATGCCTATCAAGTATCCAAAGTGTACACAATGGATACTTGATACATACATAGAGAGGAATACTCTCGACAAATGTACTAAGAGTTATAAAACAAAACACCGGGTTGTAAATCCGGTGCTGTGGGTTTGAGGGGTTTGATGTGCCTTGATTTTGAGTCGACTGAGTGTGCACTGAGACTATTTCCATTAGTCTCCTTGCCATACCTTTTTAGGTAAATGTGTCCATTGTTGACGAGCATCATTCCATCCCCAAGTATGTTCAGGAACAGATGAGACTGTCTCAATGACGAGAGTGTCCTCGAGTTTGTTTTGAACGTCTCGACAAGACCGTATCAGTCGGTGGATGTCATCGGAGAAACCAGTATCAAAGGTAGTGATTTTCATCAGACCACCTCCTCGACCAATTTCTCCAACAAGGGAAATTTCATCATCAACCCATTTATACAACGGTATGATAAGAAATATTATCCACTCACGATGCCGAGTACGTTTCCAGATCAGTAGTTGTCTGTGTTGTGTCGAAAGGTCAATCCCTGCAACACCATATCTTACGGAAGTGGGGGAATATGACGCAGGAGTAAGTGCGTCCACTTCATTTTTATTGGAGACACCATAGTTTGGGTCACCAAATAATTCCCATATGAGTTGTAGAAGAACTTTCATGAGTTGGGTGAAGGTTTGGTTTTTCTTTCAGAGGGTCTTTCTTTGCCCTTAAATTTTCAAGTTGCAGTTTCGCACTTGGTGTTTGTGCATACAGCCTTCATATATTAGACCATAATACGAGTTGTAAGTCTAGTTTATTTTATGTATAAGTAGGAGTAATTTATTGAAGTTCACGTTCGCTTTGTACCGGTGATTTGCCGGCATTGTACCCGTGTACACATCACCAGATGTGATATATCGCGATGTAGCCTGGAAATTTTGCCAGATTGCGTCAGTGATAGTTACAACAGAGGAGGTGTTATGAAGTAGATCCAGCACATAGAGCAATCAGCACTGAATTGTGCCAGCTCACTCAACAACAGACCGAAGAACCATCATATTTTTCAGTCAAGAATCGGAACAGGCGAAATCATGCCACTTTCAAAGTACCAGATATGAATCTGTGCAATCAAACAAGAACTGCACAGTTCACATCCAACCTCTTGAGTGTCAATCAACAGCTGCATTCCTTAGTACGTGAGACGCGAATGCCTCACATCAGACTCCTGGAGACTAGCTCAAGTTTCATATTCTTTTATTCCCTTAGTGCTCTAACCTAACAGGAAAGTATGCACACATAGGCGACAGCTTTAATGCGAAGAAATGGAATCTTGACCTCTCTCTGGGGTCTTTTTCTTTTATATTTTTCGCTTGGAAGAACTTTTTAATATATAATATCCGCATATGTCACACGAATCCGCATCAAAAGATTTACAAAAACCAACCCCACCCGCAAAACCACACCTTTCTCTATATCGAAAATATCGACCACATACATTTGCGGATGTAGTGGGCCAAGATCATATTGTTGATGTGCTCAAACAGTCTGTTGAAAACGGAACTATTGGTCATGCGTATCTTTTTTGTGGATCACGAGGAACGGGTAAGACTTCTATAGCACGTATTTTTGCACGAGCACTTGGTACGACGGCAAATGATCTGTATGAAATAGATGCAGCGTCAAATACGAGTGTAGATGATATTCGAGAACTTTCTGAAGCGGTGCATACGGTACCACTCGAATCAAAATACAAAGTATATATTTTGGACGAAGTCCACATGCTTTCAAAAGCTGCGTTTAATGCATTTCTCAAAACGCTCGAAGAACCACCAAAGCATGTCATTTTCATACTCGCTACAACAGAGACAGAGAAACTTCCTGAAACTATTGTCTCACGATGTGAGGTATACAATTTCAAAAAACCTACTGCAGAGATGCTGAAGGGGGTAGTGATGAACATCGCTGACAAAGAGTTTTATAAAATTGAGAGTTCTGCAGCAGAATTGATTGCTTTACTTGGTGATGGTTCATTTAGAGATACTTTGGGCAATCTGCAGAAAGTTATGAGTTATTCAAGCAATGCTGCTGCTAGTGGTGAAACGGGTAAAAATATTACCCTTGAAAAAGTTGAACAAATCACTGGCGCGCCAAAAGCAGTAGTGGTTTCTGATTTCGTAAAAGGATTGGTCACAAAAGATGCGAGTCTTGCACTCGCAGCACTCGGTACAGCTGGGCGAGAAAATCTCGATATGAAAGTATTTGCAAAGCTTGCCATGACACGACTTCGATATATGCTCATGCGAACTATTGCGGAAAAAGAGGCGAGTCTACTTGCGAGTGATTTGTCAGCGAGTGATGTGGTGCTCTTTGATGGTCTGGCAAAACAAGTGACAGGACAACAAATAGCGGGAGTGCTCCGAAAAATGCTTGAGGTATACCACTCAATCGGTAAAACATATGTGCAGAGTTTGCCGTTGGAATTGGTAGTGGGGGAGGTGGTTGCGACAACAGAGGGGAAGTAAATGTGTGTGATTTCGTGGTGTGAATTTGTACGGAATGCGCCGCTTTAAATTTTTGGAAAATTCCAAAACCCGTCAACTAATTTTTTGTAAAATGTGAGTGCGATTTTGGCTTGAATATATAAGGGTGGTATGAGTTGTACACAAGTTTCTTTTGCGATTTTTCGGTAAATTTTGAAACGTGGATGATATAACTTTGGTATGACTATTATCGAAACAACATACAGCAAAATATATGGAATAAAAAAGTTTAATTTACCAAACCATTCAGCGCACTTAAGTCATTCAAATCAATCAAACAAATCCGCACCCGCGCCACTTCCGAGCGAAAGAAACTGTGGCACTCGACACGATCCATCAGTTAAAGAAAAGGCTATAGCGATGCGGAGAGAAGGGAAGGTGTATGGAGAAATTCTTGCGGTTGTGCCTGTCTCAAAATCAACACTTTCGCTATGGCTTCGCGAGGTGGGACTTTCTATTCCGCAACAACAGCACATTACAAAACTCCGAATGCAAGCTCAGCAGAAGGGTGCTCGTGTACGTCATGAAATGGCAGTAGAAAAGAGAGATGGTATCTATGATATATCACGCGACCAGATTGGAGGTTTGAGTGATAGGGAGGTGTGGCTTTTGGCTACTATGGCATACTGGGCTGAAGGGTCCAAAGAGCGAAAACATGGCACAGGTGTTGGAGCAGAATTTTCAAACATGGACCCACGAATGCTTCGTGTCTATATATTTTGGCTCACACATATTCAAAAGATTCCTCGTACAAATATCGCTTTTGAAATATATATTCATGAAAATAGTAAACATAATGTAGAAACGGTTCAAAAATACTGGGCTACAGAGCTTTCTATTTCAGTACAAGACTTACAGAAAGTGAGATTTAAAACTCATTCACTTAAAACTAATCGTAAGAATATTGGTAACTTGTATTACGGGTTAATTCGAGTTAGAGTAGTGTCTAGTTCATCCCTTGTAAGACAGCTTGAAGGGTGGGCGCAAGGTATCGATACTGTTATAAAAAGTAAGATAACACTCGACCCTTGACAAAATCATTGGGGGATCGTCTAATGGCAGGACTGCGATTTTTGGTGTCGCGTATTTAGGTTCGAGTCCTAATCCCCCAGCAATCATGTGAGCCCGACCGAGACGGCTAAAATCGCCGTTTAGGTCATAAAGTTTTGAAGACCAGTCATGGACACGAACCTTCGTGTAAGGGTGTCTTAGATGGGCCGAAAAACAGAAATATTTTTATAGAAAGTATAGTGTTTTTTTGCTACAATTATAAATATGTCATCTCACTTAAGATCAAGCTTTTCTCCAAATAGTTTTCACTAATAAAATATATGTTTACAACTTTCACAACTAATTTTTACTTAGGTATTTCACTCGCACACTGGCTTGTTATCTTATCCGCAATCATAAGTTTGAGTGGTGCTTTCGCATATATTCGTGACATGTTTAAAGGTAAGTCAAAACCGAATCTTGTTACATGGGGTCTGTGGGCATTTGCTCCTCTTGTTGCCACTGGAGCAGCACTTTCTGTAGATGCAAATTCTTGGTCAACGGTCAGAATATTTATGTCAGGGTTTGGTCCTCTTCTTGTATTTATTTTCGCCTTCATTGTAAAACAAGGATATTGGAAATTATCAAAATTCGACTACTCATGTGGAATCCTATCTGTTGTTGCACTCTTTGCTTGGCTTGTTGCGGATTCTCCAGTAATGGCAATATTAATTGCTGCGATTGCAGATCTTTTTGCAACCCTTCCTACCGTAATAAAAGCATGGAAATATCCTGAGACTGAAACTTTATATACTTACTTTGTAGGCTTGTTTACTGCAAGCATCGTAATCCCAGCGATACCAGTTTGGAATATAGAAAACTCAGCATTTCAAGTTTATCTACTTCTAGCGAATACGACCTTGTTCATTGTCGTTTTAAGAGGTTACTTTTTGAGAAAAGCTATTAAAAATTAGTGACCATATCTTACACCAATGTTAGTTGTTTATCTTTCAACACCATCTTGCTCCTCAGGTGACTTAGCAACTCTCGCTTTTCATGTAGAGGTCTCTTTCTTAGAATGTGTTTCGCGTAGTTCCTAATGTCCACTTCTTTGATCTTGATTTTCTCTTTGACTTCTTTTCCGAGTACTGACTCTTGGAATTCATTGTGAGATTCTATTTCTGCCTTGATTCTGTCTTTCATACCTATCTCATCCAGTGATACGGTATCAAGTATATTTGCTAATTGTTCTATCAAATCTTCCTCTCGAATGTGTCCACACTGACAGTACTTATCTTTGAACTTGGTGCATCCATAGTATACGTATCTGTTCGTTGTGCCGTCTTTGAGCTTCTTGAATTTTTCATCTGCGGTTATTCCTGATCCGCAAAGTCCACAGGTGATCATCTTGGTGAATGCGAATTCCTTATCCTGTGTTCTTGTCAGGTGATCGTTACTTATCTTGTCCTGTACCTGATTGTACAAATCCTTAGTGACAATTGGTTCGTGCTTTCCGACATACCATTGTCCACTTCCTTTCGGGTATTCAAATTCGCCATAATAGAAGGTGCTTTTGAGAATTATATATACATTACTCAATGTCAGTGGTTTTCCATTTTTGGTCTTGAATCGTATATCTTCACTTAGCCATTTGAAGAGTTTTCGTCCAGACCATCCATCGTATGCGACCTTCTCATACATTTGCCTTATAACATCTGCTCTGTGCTCATCTTTCATAACTTCGCATTTACGATTTCTATCAGAGTGACTCAAATATCCAGTAGGGGGTACTGATGGCCATAAGCCCATCTCGCATCTCGCTCGTAGTCCTCGTTTTACATTCACCATCTTGTTGTCGTTCTCGAGCTTTGCTTGTGATCCCAAGATCATCAGTAAGAATTTCTCGTTTGGATTGTTTGTGAATTTCTGTCCGTAAGTACGTATCTCGTGCAGGAGCTTTTGATCCATGAGGTCTACAACTGCTCCGAGGTCTCCAGCGTTTCTTGATAGGCGATCTGGTGCCCATGTTAGGATTCCATTAAATTTGCCTTGCCTGATTTCACTGATGAGCTCGTTGTATACAGGTCTTTGCCCAACTTCTTTAGAGGAGTGTGATTCACGCTTAATCTCCACAATTTCCAAACCTTCTCGCTCGGCGAGACTGATCATCTCCTTTACCTGCGATTCTATTGATAATGCTTGTTTGTCCTCCTGTTCCGTTGATTTACGGGCATAGAGGCAGTATTTGACGGGAAGTACCTCTTCTGGCACCTCACAGGGTCGCTCGCTGTCATCCTTTTATTTGCACTAGCAATGGGCATTATTATCACGGTGTTACTTCTGCTACCAGAACTCATCAGTAACCATTTTAAATATAGAAGCATCCAAAAAGATAATGAGAAGTTATACATAGAATTGCAAAAACAAAAAGAACTCATTCTGTTTGCAAAACACGAGCAACCTACTCAAGAGGAGATTTATTCGATCGAGCATGGAGCGATAGATATGAGTGGGGAGGTTAGGTAATGAAGGGGGGGGGTACACACCTCGATATTTTTAATGTTACTGTATTCAGTTACATTAAAAATAAGGCTTGAATAAACGCTGTTTTTGTTAAATTTTAATATTATTGATTTCAATAACATTAAAAGTGTCACAATAGAGTTATAATTTTATCTTTATTTTAAGGAAAATTCAGCACCCAAATGCAATACTCTGGGAATGAAGAAAATTAAAATAGATAATTTAGAAATTCACATATACAAACATAATGAAGACGATTACATATCTCTAACCGATATGGCGAAGTTTGGTGATACTTCTGCGACGGGTATAGTTATAGCACATTGGCTTTCTACTAAGTACACTATCCAGTTTATGGGTGCATGGGAGCAAGCTTTCAACCCAAATTTTAATGTTACCGAATTCGGTAACATTAAAAACATGGCTGGAACAAACAGTTTTTTACTCTCCACATCAAAATGGATACAGAAAACGAACGCTGTCGGTATTCGCGCTTCCGTAGGACGCTATGGTGGAGGAACCTTTGCACACAAGGACATCGCCTTTGAATTTGCCACATGGCTGTCACCCGAATTCAAGTTGTATCTCATAAAAGAATTCCAAAGACTCAAAAAACAAGATGAGACTAAATCATCTACGTTAGACTGGAGTGCCAAAAGAATGCTTACCAAGATTAATTATAAAATTCACACCGATTCAATAAAACAGCATATTATTATTCCGAAAAAGCTATCAGGCAAAGATTCAATTATTCTCTATGCGACAGAAGCTGATGTACTCAATAAGGCCTTGTTTGGTATGACCGCAAAAGAATGGAGAGCGACCAATCCGAACTTAGAGGGTAATATTCGCGACTATGCAGATGTATATCAATTAGTCTGTCTTTCAAATCTTGAAAATATAAATGCAGAGTATATACGCGCTGGTATTTCTCAAGGTGAGAGACTTTTAAAGCTCAATGAAAGTGCCATATACCAGATGAAGTCTTTACAGACAAATAGTAATTTAATTGAGGTTTCTAATAGAAAAGGAGTTTTTAATTCTCAAATACTGTAAAAATATTTTGTATGATATAATTTACGCATTATAAATTTCGCACGCATAGATATAAGGATTCAAAAGGTATCTGTGTGTAATTAAATAAAACATATGCCAAAAGGAGTACAAAAGGGAAAAGAAAAAAAGAAACCAAAAACTTCAACAAAAAAGAAGAAGTAATAGTTTTCAGCGAAGTCGTTACAACTAAAAATACCCAGCGTTAACTCATCACTATATCAAGCGCTGGGTGTTTTTAGTTGCGTGTATTGAATTACAACCTCGTACACTCTAGTGAACTCTACAAAATCCTTTGTATGAGTATGGGTTGAGGTGAGAATTCACCTGGTGGTTCTTCATTTTTCGTAAATGTGTACTATAATATATAGCATACCTAAATTAATTTTAAAAATACACACATGAATTATTTTGTAATGGCATTAAAAAAATACGCAGTGTTTAGTGGTAGATCAAGACGTGCAGAATACTGGTATTTTATTTTATTTTCAAC
>JAGOSK010000008.1 GCA_018062305.1 Minisyncoccota bacterium
TGGAGTCAATCTACACACAGCACCACAACTTGTAGAAGCTGGAGCGGACAGACTTGTCGTTGGTTCTGCATTATTCACTTCTGATTCTATAAGCGACACATTGGTAAAAATTTCAGATACGTTCAATTCGTAATCTGATATACTAGTTGTATATGTCTTTGACTGATGAACAAATAAAAGGATTAGAACTCAAAGCAAAAGATGTGCGTATAAGCATTATCGAAATGCTTGCTGAAGCGAAGTCTGGTCATCCGGGTGGTCCTCTTGGTATGGCGGATATTTTCACTGCATTGTATTTCAATATCTTGCGACATGATCCTTCGCGACCTGATTGGAAGGAACGAGACCGTCTTGTTCTATCAAATGGACACATCTGTCCAGTACTATATTCTGCAATGGCACATTCAGGATATCTTCCCGTCAAAGAGCTTTTGACACTCCGAAAATTCGGCTCAAAACTCCAAGGCCATCCTCATCGCGAATATTTCCCTGCACTCGAAACGAGCTCCGGCCCGCTTGGCTCTGGCTTGTCACAAGCTGTAGGTATGGCGATTGCAGATAAAATGGATTACGGAAAAATATCTCCACGCTTTATATATTGTATGTTAGGTGATGGAGAGCTCAATGAAGGTCAAAACTGGGAAGCAATGATGCTTGCCTCAAAAGAAAAACTTGGCAATCTTATTGCTATTGTTGATAGGAACCAAATTCAAATTGACGGATTTACTGAGGACATTATGCCTTTATCACCACTGTATGATAAATGGAAGTCATTTGGTTGGCATGTTCAGGAAGTAGATGGGCACAATATGCAGGCTATTATAAGTGCAGTTCACGAGGCTCAAGCTATTTTTGAAAAGCCATCAGTTATTTTGGCGCATACTATCCCAGGGAAAGGGGTGTCATACATGGAGCATCGGTTTGAGTGGCACGGCACACCACCTGGTATTATGGATATAGCTGGTGCACCAGAAAAAGCGAAACAAGTCGAAATTGCGCTCTCTGATCTTCGGGGTGATTTGCGTAGCGGATTTTCTCAGACAAAATAAGCGTGCAAATAAGCATCACATAATTTCGAAAATATAAAATATATGACAAAATTTCAACCCAATATTAACCCAAATATATTTGCAGATGACGTAGAGCAAAAAGCTACACGTGATGGTTTTGGTCAGGGTTTGATTGATGCGGCGGAGCAAAATCCAAATGTAGTTGGTCTATGTGCAGATCTCACTGATTCAACGAAAATGGGAGAATTCAAAAAGAAATTTCCAGATCGTTTTTTGGAAATAGGTATAGCTGAACAAAACATGGCATCAGTTGCGTCAGGTATGGCTGCAATGGGGAAGCTTCCATTTATTACTTCATATGCAATGTTTAGTCCTGGTAGAAATTGGGAACAAATCCGAACTACTATTTGTTATAACGATAGAAAGGTTATTATCGCAGGTTCACATGCTGGTTTGTCTGTAGGTCCTGATGGCGGAACACACCAAGCGATAGAAGACATCGCAATCACTCGCGTCATTCCAAACATGACGGTGATAGTTCCGTGTGACGCGCTAGAGGCACGCAAAGCCACAGTCGCAGCGTCCAAGAATGATGTTCAAGGAGGAACTGATACTCCTGCATATATACGATTAGCTCGTGAAAAAACTCCAATTATCACAACAGAAGAAACTCCATTTGAAATTGGTAAGGCACAGATATTTTTCGCACTCGATGAAGATAGATTTATTACTATGAAAGGAAAGGTAGGCGGTGGCTCAAGTACTACAACTTTCAAACTAGATAATGAGACTCACGATATTCGACATGATGTTGGAATTATTGCATCAGGTCCACTACTGTATCAAGCTCTAAAAGTCGCACACGAGTACGAAGAAAAAGGTGTCGCTGTCAAAGTGATGAATCTTGCAACAATAAAGCCTCTTGATGTTGATGCTATCATCGCGCTCGCAAAAGAGACTAACGCACTTGTAACGGTAGAAGAACATCAAGTTGCTGGGGGAATGGGAAGTGCGGTAGCAGAGTGTTTAGCCAAAAATTACCCAACTCATATAGAATTTGTAGGAGTTGAAGATAAGTTTGGTCAATCAGGTACGCCAGCTGAACTCATTAAACATTATGGAATAGGAGAGGAGAATATACGTGAAGCTGTGGCGAAGGTGCTGAAGAGGAAGGGGTAGATGGAGGATGCGGTGGTTTCTATTTTTATCTAGCGAAATACTTCAAAAATTAGACCTCTATCATATACCTCTTAATATCCTCAACTGTTCCACCAATCTTTTTACCAGGGTTAAATATATTTTCAGGATCAAAAACTTTTTTTATTGACACAAAAATGTTGTAAATTTCATCGCCGTAAAATTCTCGTAAATATGGTGTACGAATAATACCGTCACTGTGGTCGGCACTCATATTTCCACCGAGTTCTTTTATCAGCTTAAAAACTGCACGACACAGTGCGTCGATTTTTGTGACCACTTCTGGATCAGCAAGATCGAATACAGGAATGATACGCAAAGATCCGTCGCCAATATGTCCATGAAAGCCGAAGAAAATATTTTGCCCCCCTAAAATTTCAATAAGTTTTGGTACAAAAATATCAAATTTGGTAATAGGGACAATAACATCTTCGATACACGGAACCGCATGCTTTGTACCATCCTTAAAATCTCGCATTACCGCAAAGCTCGTTCTTCGTATTTTCCAAATACTTTCATACAGCTCATCTTTATGCGTACCTAGACTGTCTTCGTCTAAATTAAATACTTGCAAATCATGAAGAGTACTTAGTTCTTTTGTTGTATCTTTTGCTTGTTCGATGACTACCTCTTGTATATCTCCTGCAAATTCTGCAATGACAAAAAGAGTGTAGCCCATCTTCTGTATAGATTCTTTTTTCTGTTCAGTTCCACTTAAACCACCATTGAATAAGTTTTCTATACGATTGGCATGCTCAGGATAAAACGTCTTGGCACGCTCAAATGTATGGATATCAAATGTTTCAACACTCTCTGGATCATGACTTAAAATAGTTTTGAGGATAATTGGAAGTTCAGCCAATTCTTTCACTCCCATAAAAATCAATTTTCGATGCTCCTGCTTTCGGGTCAATTTAATTTTGGCTTCTGTGATAATTCCAAGCGTTGACTGACTACCTACAAATAGGGAAGCTAGGTTGTATGTGTTTTTTACTGCATTATATACTTTGTCGATTCGATATCCAGACGCACACTTTTTTACAGGGTGTAGGGTGTGAAGTGAGCCAATCGCAGTGTTATGCTTTTTTAGCCCATCATGAACTATTCTATATATATCACCCTCAAGTGTTTCAAGTTTAGTCTTGTTTAAAAATTCAGCTTCGCTCATCTCTGCAAATTCATATTCAAAACCGTCATGGAGTACCGCCTTGAGACTTATGACATTGTCTACCGTTGCACCGTACCGAAGACTTTTTTCACCTGAGGCGTTATTACCGATCATTCCACCTATTCCACATATGTCTCTCGATGAAGGGTATGAAGCAAGATACATGCCGTGGGTGATAGTCTTCGTCTCGATATCTCTATACATTGCACCCATCTCAACGACTGCTGTTTTTGATTCAGGATCAATCTCGATGTACGACATATGTTTTGTCAGATTGAGTAATACACTTTTGGTAAGTGGAGCGCCAGTCATACATGTACCACCAGCTCGTGTTCCGAGTGAAAGAGGAGGCTTGATAGCACGGACGATAGTACCAATCTCGCTGGAGTTTCTTGGGTAAATAACTATCTGCGGAGTTTGTGTAAAGATACTTGCGTCACGTGAACTTTCAGAACGCACTACTTCATCATCTGTAAATTCAATATCTTCTCGATGAAGAATCTCGACAAGTTCAGCAAGTTCTTTTATGCTAATTGTATTAACTTCGGCAAATGGTTGATTGAGTTCGTTTTGTGACATTTGATTTAGGTGATTTAGTGGTGATTTAGAATATTATCGTGTATGTGTCACATATCTGATGTATATACTTTGGATAGTTGATACACACTTTTTATATTTAATTATCCAACCCTCTCCAATTTCCAATCACTCGGAGCTTTTTTAATATATTCAAGAATCTCTGCTTGCCCCAGTAATCCCTTTTGCGCCCCGACATGCTGGCACACATTCATGGAGTTAATAGAACCCCATTTGAGAGCTTCTTCGGTGCTACGGCCGAGAGCAATAGCTGTAGTAAAAGTAGAGGCAAAAGCATCGCCCGCGCCAGTTCTCTCAAGTGGCGGAGCAATGTCTGGATAGATGGCGAGGTGCCCAATGTATTCGCCCGTTTGCGTTGCACTCGTGCCGGTCGTGCCGCCTGTTTGCACCGTACTTACGTCGCCATTCGCTGTGCCACCGCTTGCACCAGCTTCTGTGTCTTCTATATATGTATACGCACCGTGTGGACCGTCGGTAATAACTGGGAGTTTAGGCCCAAGAGCTCGGAGTCCATCGAGCAGCACTTTGATATCTCGTGTTGGTTTGCCATCCACCCCGAGCAACGCATTACCCATACTTTCTTTGAGAATAATCTGAGCTTCCTCCAAGTTGCAAAAGAAAAGTTCTGAATGTTTGTAAATGTCTGCAAGTGCGGTACTTCCAAATTTGATTTGATAGGTGCCTGGCTGAAAGACTACTTTGATTTCAGGATGTGCATTTAAATATTCCATCAAGGTTTTATGAAATGGTAGAGAATGCTCACCGAGAGAGCTCAAATATAGCCACTTACTTCCAGTAATATCTGGTAAAGTGAGAGGGAAGTTCTCGTGTTTTATCAATATAGTTCGTTCAGTTCCATACCAAAGTACATAATGATAATTGGTAACCAAGCCTTTGTGTACACCGACAAATTGTGTGGACACTTTCTCTTCCTCAAGTTTTCGCAGACATTTTTTTCCATTTTCATCAGCTCCAACATGAGCAACAAGGCCTGTTGCAAGACCAAGACGAGAGGCAGACACTGCGGCATTTGCACTATTACCTACAGCCACGACTTCTTCAGCAAATTCGAATGGAAGTTTTGTACCAAAGACCATACACAACTCAGTAGCACCGCTTTCAGCATTTGGCACTTCATGAGCATTTTTGAGTTTGATAAATGCGTCGATTACTAAATCTCCGATAGCTACAAATTCAGGGGTCTTTGCTGTGGTTTTCTTTTTGAATGTAAACATATTAGGTTCAGTATAACACAGGGGGTGTACGTTGATTGCCTGTGGTTTTACACAGTTTTTGGATACACAACTACATTTTTAATATGCCTGATTGTGCTATTATTTATCTATGAAAACACTACGACAATATATTCAGGACGCACGCGAAACAGGTACAGCAATCGGACATTTTAATATCTCAAATATAGAAGCATTAAACGGTATCGTAAAAGCAGCACAAAAACTCAATGTGCCAGTTGTCATAGGTGTGTCAGAGGGCGAGAGAGATTTCATCGGTGTACATCAAGTATCAGCTCTCGTGCGATCACTGCGACAAAAACTCAATCATCCGATTTTTCTAAATGCAGATCACACATACAGTTTCGAACGAGTAAAAGAGGCGATAGACGCTGGCTTTGACATGGTCATCACTGATCACGCAGGCACTGACATGCAAGCAAATATCGATTTTACAAGACAAGCAGTACAGTACGCAAAAGAAGTAAATGAAAAACGCGCAAACGGTACAAGTCCGCGAGATGGATCTGATAGCGATGCATCAGTCAAATCTACATTGGGCTTGCCACAAGAAGTTCTTGTTGAAGCTGAGATTGGATATATCGGTAAATCTTCAAAAGTACTCGACGGCGTCCCTGCCGAAATTCCTCTAGATGAGAATGGAAATATTGCACTCTCTGCACTTACAACCGCAGAAGACGCTGCGATGTTTGTCCGAGAAACTGGTATCGATTTGCTTGCGCCAGCTGTTGGAAATATTCACGGTATTGTCAAAAACGCTCAACCAAAACTCAATATTGCTCGTATTGCAGAGATCGTAGCGAGTACTGATGCTCCACTAGTACTTCACGGTGCTTCAGGAATAGGTAACGATGAGCTCGCAGCAGCAGTTGAAGCTGGTATATCTATGGTGCATTACAATACTGAACTTCGAATTGCATATAGAGACGCCGTTCGAGATTTCCTTACACAAAACCCAAAAGAAGTCGCACCGTATAAGTTTCTAGCAAATGCAGTCGAGGCTGTTGAGCGAGTAGTGGAAGAAAAGTTACGGGTGATGAATAAGGTGAAATAAAAGGAGTATACTTAAAATTATGAGCGAAGACATATCTTTTGAAAATCAAAATGAAGTTAAGGGATATAACAGATTTGCCGGCGCTATACAAAAACCGCCATATCTTTGCAGTTTGATCATGAAGACGGGCTTTGCCCAAAATGAAAAAGAGGCAAATAAAATATTACTTATTGCTTCAGGTGTTTTGATTGTTCTTGCAATCATATTTTTTGTATGGTCACTCCAACCTCCATCAGTAAAAGTCATAAAGATACAGGCTCGTCCAAAAGTCGCACCAATAGAAGAGCAAGTAGCAGAGCAAAATGTAACACCTGTAGTGATGCCAGCAGCAGTGAAGCCTGTGTCCGCGCCGGTATCTTCAAAACCTAAGTCCAATGTCAAAAAATAGACGCACAACAAATAATACAAATACGATAGACGGAGGTTTTACTTTGATAGAGCTTCTTGTGGTCATTGCGATTATTGGATTTCTCGCTGCGGTTGTAATGTCTTCACTGCAATCAGCTCGTGAAAAAGCGTACGACGCACAGATTAAAAGTGACATGAGTCAAATACGAAATGCACTTGAATTATATGCGAATGATAATGGGTATACCTACCCACCAATAGCTTCTGCCGTAAATCCTTCTCGAAATGTATCCCAAGCTGAAAACCTGCTCAAAAGTATTTTTATAAAAAAAGTGTATGCACAAGGAGAGGTAACTCGAAATGCAAACTGTACACATTTTGATAATTTATCTTCTGTACTTGTACCAAATTATATTGGAGAAATACCGCACCACCCGCTCGATGACGATGCGGACGTATGCTACCAATATTATATTTCTGATTCTGGTGCAACAGCTGTGGCGTACGCACCACTGGTTACAGAACACTATGGTAGCGGTGCTAGCAAACAGATAGGCGTCGCTCTAGGAAACACTGATCTTGACTCATTATCAGCGATATGTGACGAAATTGTAACTGTCAGTGGTACACCATTTCCACTTTTTTCTGGAGGAGGTACTTCATGTACTGGAACAATCGCTGATTCAGTTATTGGCATCACATCTGGTAGTGGTGATGTGTCGCATGCGGAGTCGTGTTCGATACCTGAGTACGACAACGAAGGAGATTGCGAAACAGACCACTCAAGTTGCAGTGATGCACAATATACAGCAGCGGGAGAAACTGTGTGCGAAGAAAACGGATCTACTTCAGGCGGTAGTTGTGAAGGTCATCCAGAGTATGGAAATGAATCTGCATGTGAAGGGGCAGGCTATTATGATGGTGCGGAATGTAGTGGTGGAGGTGGGGCTTATACTGATGAGTCGTCTTGTGAAAATGCACAATACTTATCGATGGCAGCACATTGTAGTGAAGGATCGTATTCTGATAGTAACTCATGTACAACTGCGGGTGCGACTGAGGGTTCCTGCAACGGAGGAAATGGAGCATACACAACTCAATCAGCATGTGAAAATGCACAATATCTATCAAACCCGGCACATTGCAGTGGAGGCTCGTACCCAGACCAATCGTCTTGCGAAAGTGCTACATATGTAACTGTGCCTGAATATTGTAATGCTTATGATGAAGAAACAGGAGAGTGTGTAAATTGGGTTCCAGAGCAAACAGCCCCATATGGCTATTATTGGATTGGCGACGAATATGCCCCATACAACTATCAGTGGACGGCCGGTTCACCAGGATATGGTTATACTTGGATTCCTGATGCATATCTACCATATAACTATATCTGGGATCCAGGTACATGGACACTACATGGGTATCAATGGACCGGTGGCTCATACACTCAAAATGTATGGACGTCATCACCAGCGGGAACGTGGGGTGTGTATTAGTAGAGTAATATAATAGGAGTAATCAAGTTACATTGCGCCCCTCAAGCCAGTAAGAGTAGTTGCCTTTTTGCAAAATATATATATAATCAGGGGACTATGAAATTAACTATACAAAAACGAACGGAAACTGCTGATGCAGTGCGTGCAACTGGCAATATTCCAGCGGTATTTTACGGACCAAAAGCTGCTTCTACGGCTATTACTGTAAATGGACCAGAATTTATGAAAGTGTGGCGACAGGCAGGAGAGTCAAGTGTTATTACGCTTTCTGGCGAAGGTGAGGATCACGATGCTCTTATTCACGATATTTCAAAAGACCCTGTAAAAGATACTGTAACTCATGTTGATTTTTATGTAATTGAAAAAGGAAAGAAGGTTCAGGTTGCCGTTCCTCTCGAATTCGTCGGCGAATCAGCTGCGGTGAAGACTCTTGGTGGAGTTCTCCTCAAAGTTATCCATGAGCTCGAAATCGAGGCTATGCCAAAGGATCTTCCTCATTCTATCGAAGTTGATATTTCATCTCTTGTTGACTTTGAAACTCAAATCAAAGTTTCAGATATCAAGCTTCCAGTTGGTGTTACATCTGAAATAGACGCAGATGAAGTTGTCGCTCTCGTATCAGCTCCAAAAGAGGAAGTTGAAGAAGAAGTTTCAGCACCTATCGACATGGCTGCTATTGGTATTTCAGAAGAAAGAGGTAAGAAAGAAGAAGAGGAAATTCCTGCAGAATAAAACAAAAACAAAAATACTCTTTATGGGAGTACGGACGAATTAGCTAATTCTTTTTAGACAATTCGCCTCGTGTTCGTGCCAGTCGCACTCACAAGTCTCCCATAAAGAGTATTTTTGTTTTTACTTGAAATGTACAAATTACTGTAAGTAGCCAAGTTTAGGCCTATTATGAATTTTCTATGAAACTCGTACGATGTCTAACCCCGTTTTCTTTTAAAAGGGCACTATATTGGTTATAATAGAACTTATGTTAAAAAAGATCCTTCTCTGTGCCTGTTTGATATTTTGTGCGTATGCCACATTTGGTGCCGTAGATATTCTCTCTGGACATTTTATACAGATAGCGCAAGCTCAATCTGCTGACCTTACACCAGAACAAGAGGCCAAGCTCCGTGCTGAACTTGCTGATATTGAAAATCAGATCAAACAACAGCAGGGAATTCTTACTCAAAAAGCTGGGGAGGGTGTTTCTATTCAACGAGATATTGATATTTTGAATGCTCGTATTAAACAAGCTCAACTCAAAATAAAAGCCAAAGAACTTTCCATAAATAAGCTCGGAAAAGATATTACTGTAAAATCAAATACCATTTCAGCACTGGGTACTCGTATAGATAGAGGAAGAGATTCGTTACAACAAATCGTTCAGAGGACCCGAGAAATAGATAACTTTTCGTACGCAGAGGCTATGCTTAGCACGGAGGATATTTCAGAGTTTTTCATTGACCTAGACTCATTTGCTTCAATAAAACAGTCACTCCAAGCTCAGCTTGAAGATATTAAAAGTGCTAAAAGTCAAAATGAAAATGTTAAAAAAGAGCTCGATACTAAGCGAAGTGAAGAAATAGACGCCAAGACTGCTATTGAACGAGAACAAAAAATTATTAAAACTTCGGAAGCTGAAAAAAAGCGTCTATTAGCTTTAAATAAAAACGAACAACTCACATACAAAACTTCTATTGCTAACAAATCACAGCGTGCAAATGAAATCCGAAACCAGCTCTTCAAGCTTCGAGATGCTGCTGCTATCAAGTTCGGAGATGCGGTGACATATGCCAAAGCGGCGAGCGCTCAAAGTGGTACCCGAGCGGCGTTTATCTTAGCTATTATTCAGCAAGAAAGTAGTCTCGGGCTCAATGTAGGTCGTTGCTACCTCACCGATACTTCGACTGGTACGGGTATTCATTCGACGAGTGGAAAGGTATATACCAATCTTATGAAAGCTGGGCGAGATGTACAACCGTTTTTGGATATTACTGGAGCTCTCGGTCGTGATCCACTCAAAACTCTCGTATCGTGTCCACAAAGCGTTGGATATGGTGGAGCGATGGGTCCAGCACAGTTTATACCTTCTACGTGGAAACTATTTCAAAATAGAATCGCTCAAGCTCTCGGAAAGCCAGCATCAGACCCTTGGAATCCACAGGATGCGTTCATGGCATCAGGCTTTTACTTGGCTGACCTTGGAGC
Source organism: Minisyncoccota bacterium (assembly GCA_018062305.1). Classification (GTDB taxonomy): domain Bacteria; phylum Patescibacteriota; class Minisyncoccia; order Phycocordibacterales; family CAIZLB01; genus VEQN01. Next base: position 10,326 of record JAGOSK010000008.1, read on the forward strand.
TTCATCACAGAGCTATACCGCAGAGCGTAACGCCGCCTGCCGATATTACTCAGGACGAGCATGCAGTGGTTCAGTCAATACTGCCTACGGAAACCAGGTTATGGCACGGGTGAAAACCATTCAGGATAATATAGACATTTTGGGGGCTAATTAGTATTTGCTTAAAAAAACGAAATGCGATATAGTGGTTCCCTATGAAAGCAGACATTCACCCTACATATTATCCAAACGCAGTATTCACATGTGCATGTGGAGCTACTTACTCTATTGGCTCTACAAAAGAGGCAGTACAGGTAGAAATCTGTGCAAAGTGTCACCCATTTTATACAGGAACAGAAAAGACTCTAGACTCAGCCGGACGAGTAGATAAGTTCAACACTCGAAAAGCAGCAGCTGGAACAACAAAAGCGAAGTCTGCAAAAAAGTAGCGTCGCTAGAGAAAAAACCACCATCGCCCAAGGTTTCGACTGATAAGTCAAAGACCCAAAGGGAAGGTGGTTTTTTCTTTGGAGCAATATATGAGACAATAAACACAATACATCAAATCGCCACAACTACTCCAAATTATATGGAAACAAATTTACCTCAAACATTGGACGAATTAAAGAAAAATCATAAGACAAGTTATTTTGCCTATGAATATGAAAAACTCACTAAACAGAGAGATGAGGTTTCTTTGATGCTATCCGAATTTGACAACGCTAACGCAGACGAATCTATGGCGTCTATGGCTAAAGAGGAGATTGCACTCCTCGACGAGCAGATTAAAGGCATGGTAGACAAAATGAATGCCATTATGAAAGAAGATGAGGATGCAGATAAATTTCCTTCAGAAATCATTCTCGAAGTTCGAGCTGGAGCTGGTGGGGAAGAGGCAGCCTTGTTTGCTAGCCAGCTAGCAACAATGTATCAAAACTTTGCCAATCTAGAAGCGTGGCAGTGTAAACAAGTTGATGCTTCAGAAACCTCTATCGGAGGGTTCAAACAGGCGACTTATGAAATACGAGGAAAAGAAGTGTATAAATTCCTACGATTCGAAATGGGTGTGCATCGAGTACAGCGAATACCTGCGACAGAAAAATCTGGAAGAATCCATACATCGACCGCTTCGATTGCTATTTTGCCAATGCATAAAAAAGTGAATTTCGAAGTACCTCCAGGAGAAATTGAGATGGAACTTTCACGTTCAGGTGGAGCGGGAGGACAAAACGTAAACAAAGTAGAAACAGCAGTGCGACTTATCCACAAGCCTACTGGTATCGATGTGCGATGTACCTCTGAGCGAAGTCAGCTCAAAAACCGTGAGCGTGCTATGCAGATTTTGCTCGCCAAACTTGAACAAAAAAAGATTGAAGAGGATGCTAGCAAGTTCGCAAAAGATAGAAAAGATCAGATCGGAACAGGAGACAGATCAGAAAAAATCCGTACCTATAACTTTCCACAAGATAGAATCACTGATCACCGTATAAAACAGTCGTGGCACAACATAGAGGGTAAGGACGGTATAATGCAGGGCTACATTCGGCCTATTATAGATGCATTGCTTGAAGCGGAAGCTTCTGGGGGTGTGGGAAGTGGAGATGACGCAGACGACGAATAATTTGAAGTGGGTAAATAATCCACATTAAATTTTGTTCAGCAAGATGATAAAAGTATTCCATGCTAATATATAATATATGCCTGTAGTTTTTGAAGACGAAAAATTTTCTTTTGATACTGATAATACTCGAGCGGCACAGTATGATAGAAAGGTAAAAGAAAGAGCCTCACCTGCGCATCAGGCTATTATGATTTTTTTTGCCCTGCTCTGTATCGCTGGTGCCTATTATTTACCAAAAGTCATTAACCCTCCAAAGGAGGAAAAGATTGTGTATTTTGAAGATATAACAGAAGCTCGAATGAGACTTATCCCAGAAAAAGATAGAGAGGCTTATATAAGCAGATTACCTTCGAGGGGTAGTAAAGGAAATTAATAATTTTTATATATTATGCTCAATCGCAACACACAATTTAAAAAAGGATTTACATTGATAGAGCTTATCGTGGTGATCGCTATCATCGGTTTACTCGCATCAGTTGTCCTAGCGTCTTTGGGTCTATCACGTACTAGAGCTGAAATATCAAAAGTTTTGATTGATTATAAGTCGGTGGCAAATGGATTAGAATTGTACAGGCAGTCTCACAACGGTACATACCCTGGTGTTCCAGCAGATCCTGCAATACCAGTATCTGATTTAGTTGGAAGTGGAAACCCATTAGCAGAGTATGTAAATCAAGCTCCAAGTATCTCTCCGGCGGTTGTGGCGTCTGGCGATGTAAATTATTATCTAAATCCAGTTGACGATGACGCACAGCGAATTTGGTGCGGAGACAAGACAAGTAATCAGGATTACGTTATTTCCTTTATTCCTACAGTGGAAGCTATCAATTCTGGCTTATTTCACGAAGTGTATGATAGTTTAAGTGATGACCCCTTATCGGACGTACTCTGTATTTCCGTCAACCAAAAATAGACTCCCTTAAAGAGCCATTTCAAGCCATAAAACGACCTTTTTGAGTGTTGCACGAGGGAGCCTCATATGGTAGACTCGTATTCACATATGAAAGTTACCACAGAAAAAGACACACAAAACAAATCCCCATTGATTGAGGCTATGTTCAACGTAGGCGCTCACTATGGTTTTATAAAATCACGACGACATCCAACAGTTAAGCCATTTATTTTCGGAGTTAAAAACCGTATTGAGATTTTCGACCTCGAAAAGACCTCAGTTCAGCTTGAAGTAGCTATCGAATTCGTTAAGAAGGTTGCAGCTAGTGGAAAGCAGGTTCTATTTATTGGTAGCAAGAGTGAGGCGCGACAGGCTGTAAAAGAAGCTGCTGATCGGATTGCTCAGCCTTATGTTGCAGGACGATGGATTGGTGGTACTTTCACAAACTTTGAAGTTATCCGAAAGCGAGTAGAAAAACTCCTTGATCTTACATCTAAGAAAGAGAAAAATGAGCTCGCAAAATATACAAAGAAAGAGCAACTTATGATTAGTCGAGACATCGATAAGCTCAATGATCTCTTTGGTGGTATTACATCTATGAATCATCTCCCAGGAGCTATCTTCATTGTAGACCCACGAAAAGAGCACATCGCAGTTGCCGAAGCTGTTCACCGAAAGATTCCTATCATTGCACTTGCAGGTGCTGACTGTGACGTATCAAACATCACATACCCAGTTGTTGCAAATGATGCTTCTATCGACAGTGTAGCCTTTATTTCAGACAAGATTTCAGCAGCATTCGCAGAAGGCAAAAAGCTTCAGGCTGCTCCTAAGACAGACTCAAAAGTAGAGGTAAAATAAGCTTCAAAGACACACGTTCTAGTGTGTTTTTGCTTTGATTTTAGATGGAATACCTATTAAAAGTTTGATATAATAATCTAGTATATAACCAACACATTTATGGCAACAGAAATTTCAATGGAACAGATAAAAGCATTGCGAGAAAAAACAGGTATCTCTGTTATGCAATGTAAAAAGGCTCTCGAAGAGGCTCAGGGTGACGAAGAAAAAGCTATGATTCTCCTTCGAAAGAAAGGAGCGGAGATTGCTGCCAAGAAGGGAGACCGAGAGTTCGGTGCTGGTGTTATACAAGCGTATATCCATGCAAATGGAAACGTCGGCTCAATAGTAGAGCTTGTTTCAGAGACAGACTTCGTGTCAAATAACGCAGACTTCAAGACTCTCGCATACGACATCGCTATGCATATCTCTGCTACAAACCCAGATTTTGTCAAAAAAGAAGAGATTGACGAATCAGCTCGAACAAAAGCTATGGAGGTATTCCAAGCAGAAGTTGAGGGTAAACCAGAAAACCTCAAGGAGCAAATTCTCGCTGGTAAGCTCGATGCTTACTTCAAAGACAAGATCCTTCTCGAACAGCCATTTATCAAGAATCCTGAGCTAACAATTCAGCAACTTCTTGATAATGCAATCCAGAAATTCGGTGAACGAATCGAGGTTGCAGGTTTCAAGCGGATGGCAATCAGTAAACAGTAATACATAGCAAATCGAATAAATACTCACGGATTCGTGTGTATTTGCTCTATTATCTAATAAAAACTATATGATCACTACAATCACCATATCTCTAGCTTCACTCGTGTGCGTCCTCTCTATGTTGGCTCACAAGCAAAGAGAGCTCGCTACAGGTAAAACACTAGTGAAGCTCGGAGGGGTACAGTCAGACTATGCACTTCGACGTATATGGGGCGTTTCTCTCGATAAGCTTGCTGTGGTACATCCGAGCAATAGTAAAAAAGTTGTACAGAGATCAGTCGTAGGCGCTGAAAAACACGCCATGAAGGCATTTCATGTACTCAGTCGCAAGTTTGCAGTGGTAGGGGACGTGGTTACAGGTAGAGACGTCCCAAAAAACAGAGGCTCAGTGTCGTTCTTTTTGAAAAATATCGAGGATAGTAAAAAGCAGAGTTCACTCTAGGTTCGTCTTTTGTATAAAATGTAAATCCAAATTAAGTCCCTACAATATAGGTAGTTTACAAAGCAGTTGAATTTTGCTAAACTCATCGGTACCAGTTAGGAAATATATGCCGCCTTAGCTCAGCTGGTAGAGCAACTGTTTTGTAAACAGTAGGTCCCCAGTTCGAATCTGGGAGGCGGCTCCAAATGTAAAAAAACAGACTATTGCACATACATGCGATAGTCTGTTTTTTTTCTAAAGGTCAATATGGAAACCTGATGAAAACCAGCACTGAATTGTCAGTGGGCCTCGAAGGTCTCGAATTTAAACTCCTGTACCTACGCCTCTGATTGTATCTATCGTATATTGTGCATTACCTTGTGAGTCGCATGATTCTCCATTGTATACTTCGCATGATCCTCCACCTGATGTGAGGCCACCGATTACATTGATACCAGATGTAAATATATTGTAGTTTGCATGAAGTGTAGATTGACCATATCTAAAGAAAACCTGAAGTGTTTGCTTACTTGGAATATCTTGTATAGCCAAAAGTATAGCGGCACTACAAGTACAATATGTAACTTGTGTGATCTTGCCACCAAAAAAAGTTACATTTCCACTTCCTCCTCCGGAACTACTTCCCCCTGCTCCACCACCAGAGCCACCACCTCCACCGAGTAGACTACCAAGCCCGCCTGCAGCTCCACCACCACCTCCAGATGAAGACCCCCCTGATCCTCCAGACGACGAACCTCCTCCAACCAAAGGACCAAGTACGAACTTATGTATAGGGCTTGTCTCCATGACTGTCTGAACTAGCAAGCTTCCTCCTAGTATTTGTCCCAATTGTTGTGTAGCAGGGTCTAATTGGATACTACTCGAGTTTGAGCTAGATTCAGAAGAATTATTACTTGAACCTCCGCTTAATGTGCTAGTAGCCCTCAGTCCGGAAGTCTGTGTTGTTGTATTTACTGTTGGAGCGTCAGTGTTTGGGAAATTGATTACGTGTACGAGTTGTTGTTTACTTAGACCATTTTCATTACGCAATTTCATGAGGACATTAATTGATTGCCCTTTATATTTTTTAAAAGCTTCTGTGTAATAAGGCAACTCACTTATTAGAAAAGAAAGAGTTTTTCTATCTGTCGAACGTACTGAAGTATTACCCAAATTTGTCTCAAGTGTGTTTGTAAAAGAAAAGTTTTCACCGTATAGATAGACGAGATCATTTAGGTTTTTTGAAGTATTTGGAAATAACGTAGTGAGAGTTGGCTCAAAACTTTGAGCAAGTGTAGAAGATGCAGGAGTTTGTTTTTGTACATCTACATACACTGATCCTGTCGAAGTTGTACCATAGGCATTCACCAGACCAATCTCATATAACCCAGTTTCAAGCGTTGTAGGTATCTGAAATGTAATCTTTGATCCATTGCTCTGTGAGGGGAAATTACCGATAATATCGCTACCAAAATATAGGGTATTATTTGTCGGATGAAATTGAACTCCAAATATACTCATAAGCTGACCACTCAAAGCTTTAAAAGTTGAAAAGCTCGATATGATGGGCGGTCTTTTTACGGTGCTCGAACCGGAGTTTGTACCTGTATTTGAGCTAGATAGAGATGAGTTGAATAAATTTAATGCATTGTTTGACGCATTGGTAGCTGCTGAATTTGCAAGAGTGGTCGATAGGGGTGTAGTACTCTCTGCGTCAATATATGTACCAGCAAAAAGACTTGCCAAGATTTGGTTGAGCTTGTTACGTGTATATAACCCAACTACTCCTGTTGGGTTTGCTACCTTTGCTGGAGTCAGGATTTCATCACGGTACTTTTCCTGAAATCGGATGATCGCAGACTGTGTTTTTGCACCAAAAAAGTTAGTGAGACCTGTGAGCGATCCAGCACCGGTTGCGGAAACCTGGGTAGACTGACTTTGGTTGAGTACAAACTGGAGGTAGGAGACATCTGGTACTACAGTGTCACCTTGTTTGAGAGTCCTATTAAATTTAAATTCGGTAGGAATGTCGGTTAGACCAAAAGTAGCTGCCTGTAGGGTGAAGGGGAATAAAATACTGGCTGATAGAATTAATAGGAGTATGTTTTTTGGATTGCTACGCATTCCGAAATTATATCACAGTCGTTGTTGATGTCGTTGTCGCAGATGGTGGCAGTGCCTTTTTCTCATCAGCTCGTGCTTTGTCCAACTTCTTAAGCTCAGGGATAATATTTTTCATTTCATCAATAGACTTGAATCCAGTGTATGAATCCTCATCGTATACAATAGCGGGGAGCTTACGAACATCAATTTTGTAAATTGACTTGAGCGTATCGATAGCTGATAGGTCTAGGTTTGTATCGAATGAATAGATACGTAAATCTGGGTATTGTTCACGAAGGTGGGTGAGTACATAGCTCATGTCTTCACATGCCGGACAGTCTTTCTTGTCACCATAGAAATAGAGGACAGATATTGGCTTCGAGCTACATTTTTGACTGAGTTGCTTCATTAGAAGCGAGTCTTTGATTTGCAAGAGGGAATAGTACTTTTTGAGATATATGAGTTCATCACTTTTACTACCCGTATCATTTGCCTCGAGGTATGTGAGTTTTGTTGAAAGAGAGTTGAGTTCTTTTGAGAGAATGGATCCATTTACATTTTTACATGAAGTTTCTTTGAGAAGGTTAAATTGTGTCTCAGACGAAAGGAGGTCGAGAGAAATCTGGTCCTGAATAGCTTTGGTTTCACCAAATCGTTTTTCATCCAATATGTTGTTGACATAGAGCATGCCAGCAAAGATAATAGCCGTGATAATGAATGTAATAACGTATTTGTTTTTGTCGATTGGTTGTCTCATATTGTTTGTGTTAATGAAGCGATTTGGGTGATTTAGGTGATTTGGCTAAATTGCGCGATTGAGCTATCTCCATGCTGCATCTCTTCGGGTAAGGGTATTATACACCGAGGTGACGAGCCAAAGAGGTGATATGAGTGAATATATAAGAAGGAAGTATACAAAGTCAAATGAATGCTTGTCCTTGATGCCGGTCAATCTCTTGCCATACCAGATTGCAAAAAGTACCACTGATACTACAAAGGCTCCTATAAGAAAAGTTGTCTGAAGATTGTATAGGAACCATTCAAATGTAATAGTGTGAAAACTCCAGTTGAATCCGACGATATTGAGTTGTTCGATTTTAGTGATAGCGCTCGAAGTAACTTGAAAGAGATTATAACAAAGTAAAATCATCGAGCAGGCAATACTGTACATAGCGAGTGGAAGTATGAGCACTCCAAGGTTTCCATACTTTGGGTTCAGTATCATTTTCTTGTAATCAATCGTATTTTGAATAAAACCTCCAGTCCACCGCACTCGCTGTTTGTAGAGTTTATACAATGTCCGAGGTCCAACAGTGTACACCACTGCTTTTTGTGCATTAGTAATTTTGTAGTGGTGATCTTGCAGTCGCAGTGCCATCTCGAGGTCTTCAGTGTTGTGAGCGTGCTTGTACATTCCTACCTTACTAAATATCTCTCGACGGAAAATAGAAAATGGTCCAGGTGTTACGTATTGCGCGTCGAGTAGCCCGAGTATTTTTCGTGTAAACACACCCATAGAATATTCAGCGCTCTGTACCATTCCGAGAATGCTGTCTGGATTTTGAATCTTGAGTGATGGGGTAACGGCGGCAACTTCCGGATTATCAAAATATGGCATCATATGAATCAATGCTTCGCTATCAACAAATGAGTCAGCATCAAGGCAACCAATGAGTTCACTCGTCGCATGTTCGATGGCATAGTTTAGCGCTGTGTATTTTCCACCATTTTCCTTTTTATGTAGAAGCACTTGAGGATTATCTTTGAACTGTTGTACTACCTCCCAACTTTTATCTTTCGAGCCGTCGTCCACCACCATAACAAACAGTTTTTCCTTTGGATAATTGAGGTCGAGAAGCGAGAGTACTGTCTTCACCACCGTGTTTTCTTCATTGAAAATAGGCACAATAATAGTCACACTCGGCTTTCGTGCCAAGGTCTCACCGCCAGTGATATCGAGGTTTTCCTTGTTCTCAACCAAGGTCAAAATCAAAAAAACCTGAAAATACAAGACGGCAAAGAGGAAGAGATATAAGAAGCTGGTGAATAGGAGTTCCATATGGTGAGGGCGTTTGCGGGGTGTCGCGTTAGCTTCTAATATACAGTATTTTGGGGTTTTTTCAATTTTCAGCTATACTTTGCCTATGTCAGGTCACATCCACCCAATCACTCAGGTTATCAACGAGATTCACGCTATTTTTGCCAAAATGGGCTTTATTGTTGCCGAGGGTCCTCAAATCGAAACGGAGTTCTATAACTTCGATGCACTCCGTACACCCAAGGACCACCCATCAAGAGATATGCAAGATACATTTTGGTTGAAGGATGTTGGTTTGAAGGGGGAGCGACTTGTCCCTCGTACCCATACATCTGGTGTGCAGGTTCGTTACTCACAAACTCATAAACCTCCTTTCAAGATTATTGTTCCTGGAAAAGTTTTTAGAAATGAAGCAACAGACGCGACGCATGAAGCAGAGTTTTTTCAAATAGAAGGAATGATGGTAGCAAAAAAAGTTTCAATGGCTGACTTAAAAGGAACACTCGAATTTTTTGCCAAAGAATTTTTTGGTCCTGACGCAGAGATTCGTTTTCGACCAAGTTATTTTTCATTCGTAGAGCCTGGAGTAGAAGTGGATGTTAAATGGAAAGATAAGTGGCTTGAAGTTTTGGGGGCTGGACTTACACATCCTGAAGTTTTGCAAAATGCAGGTATTGATCCAAAAGAATGGCAAGCATTTGCTTTTGGAATGGGACTCGACCGTCTAGTAATGCTCAAGTATGGTATTGATGATATTCGACATTTATACAGTGGAGATTTGCGTCTTGTAAATCAATTTTAGGAAAACTTTATCGAAAATTTATAAACATAAAACACTAACATGCTCGTATCCTACAATTGGCTTCAAACATATTTCAAAGAAAAACTTCCTGAACCGGAAAAGCTTGCTGACATCGTAACGATGGGTATTTTTGAAATTGAAGGAATCGAACGGCGAACAAAAACAGCTGATAGTCTTGATGGTGCGACTGAAGACACAGTGCTCGACGTGAAAGTGTTGCCTGACCGAGCATCGTATTGTCTTTCACACAGATATATCGCTCAGGAAATTGGTGCACTCCTTGGGTATGAATTTGTTACTCCTGAAATCGATGAGATAGATGTAAAAGAAACTGAATATGTGTTTGATGCTTCTATTGAAGAGAATACAGAAATACGTGAAGGGGAGACTGTGTCAGCTCCACTCGCAGAGCGATATGTCAGTCGTGTAATCGAAAATGTCACAGTAGCACCTTCCCCAGATTGGTTAAAAAATAAACTTGAAGTGCTTGGACAGCGATCGATTAATGCGATTGTTGATCTTACTAACTACTTCATGCTTGAAACAGGTCAGCCACTCCATGTGTTTGATGCTGATAAAGTGAAAGGAAACGTCGTGATTCGGCGAGCTCGAGATGGCGAGACAGTTACAACGCTCGATGGAAAAGTTGTTGCACTCGACTCATCTATTATGATCATCGCGGATGAAGAAGGGCCACTAGATATAGCTGGTATAAAGGGTGGAAAGAAAGCCGAACTCACTGCAGATACTAAGCGAGTAATGACGAGTGCTGCGTGTTTCAATCCAGTGCTTGTACGAAAAGCTGCTCAAAAAACTGGAGTGCGAACTGATGCTTCGAAGCGATTTGAAAATGCCATTACTCCAGAGAGAGCAGGGCTTGCTGAGTCGCTTCTTGCTTCATATATACAGAAATTGGATCCTGCTGTGATTGTTGGTCAGGTGATTGATGTATATCCAAATCCCGCAGAACCAAAAAATATTTCAGTCGCATTGCAAGATATTTCAGATCGGCTTGGTATCGAAATCGATTCAAAGGAAATCGCACAGATACTTACACGGTGTGGGTTTACTGTTGATGAATCAGAGAGGGAGCGTACATCGGGTGCGTCGGGTTCGGATGTAGAATTTTTAATAGCAGTACCGCCATATCGAAGAGATATTTGTATTACCGAAGATATCGTAGATGAAGTTGGTAGAATTTACGGATACGACAAGATAGAGGGTGTATCGCCAAAGGCAAACGATGAAAGAATTATTCTCAAAAACTTTTATTATCAAAATACAATCAAAAAAACTTTGGCTGACGTTGGCTTTTCAGAAGTGTACACCTACTCACTTACAGATGCGGGAAGTATGGAAGTGCAAAACCCTTTGACCTCTGAGCGTTCTCGTATGAGAGATTCTATTTCATATATGTTGTCGAAAAAGTTTTTGTCCAATATGAAGAATGTTGATTTGCTTGGATTAAAAGAGATCCGAATGTTTGAGATTGGAAAAGTATTTAGTCTTGAGTATGGAAACAGAGATAGTGCGAGCGAGCAGGGTAAACAGGATAAACAGCAATCTGGTGATTTTTGTGAGAAACATACTTTAGCATTTGGTATTGCACGATCAAAACAAACAAAAGGAAATGATCCAAAAAAGGAACTTTCAGTAATTGCACAGAATATTGCCGAAGCAATTGGAGCCTCAGTTTCAGCGATTCCAGAATTGCGATTTACTGAAATTGCTGGAGACGCACAGACTCCATGTTCAGGGTTTGTTGTCGAATTTGATATTGATGGACTTATACACGCACTACCCGAGCCTGTTACTGATGCTGATATGGACACATATTGTGATTCTGCTCATAGTGGTCAGATTAAATTCAAATCTATTTCACAATATCCATTCTCTGCGAGAGACGTTGCAGTCTTTGTTCCAGGGGAGCGACATGCTGAAAATGATGTGTTGAACATAATCGTAAACTCATTGACTGAAGATCAGAAAAAACTACTTGTTCAAACAACTCTTTTTGATGTGTTCACAAAACAAAAAGAAGGGGAGCCGGTTAAGACGTCATATGCATATCGGCTTGTATTCCAATCAGCAGAGAGAACACTAACTGAAGATGAAGTGGTGGGTGCTATGAATGCAATCACTGAAGCCTTGTCGGTGCAGGTTGGATGGGAGGTGAGATAGGTGAGGTGGGTCGAGATGAACACGCTTCATATTTTGGAAATAACCCTAAAGTTCCTAGTTCCTACTGTACTAGGAACTTTTCATATATTGTGCTAATATAGGGGATATGAAGAAAAAAGCCCAAGCAACCAACACCAAAAAAATTCCAAATACATCAGAGAAAATACTAGGTTTCATAGAGGATAGAAATCAAGCTACTGGGCATGAGTTGGCTGATTTTTTGGATATCACTACTCGCGCTGTTCGAAAGCAACTGAGTAATCTTGTAGAGAAGAATAGAATCTATAAAGTGGGGCGTTCGCCAAAAGTCTTTTATCTTCTCAGAGATCAGAGGTCAGATGTCGATATACATGAACAAGTAGATTCAAAGACTAGAATAATTATAGATGCAAATTTTATGAATATTACACCTGCTGGAGAAAAACAGGAGGGGTTTGAAGGTTTTGTTAATTGGTGCCATAAGCGCAAGGATCCTGTAGAAAAAACAGCAAGAGAATATGTTGCTACTATTAAAAAATACAGTTTGTATAAGAAAGATGGCTTGATTGAAGGAATGTATAAAATGAAAAAAACATTTCCGAAAGATGTAGCTTTGGATGCACTTTTTTATCTTGATTTTTATAGCATAGAACGATTTGGCAAGACCAAGCTTGGACAGCTTCTTTTGTATGCAAAACAGAGTCAAAGTAAAAGTTTGATCAAAGAATTGGTTACGCAAATCAGACCTCAAATAGAATCTATGATTAAGAATCGCAAGGTTGATGCGGTGGGATTTATTCCACCGACGGTTAAGCGTGAAGTGCAGTTAATGAAAGAAATTGAAAAACAACTGCATTTGTCTGTCGCAATTATTCCTATTACTAAAATCAAAACGCCTGTAATGGTTCCTCAGAAGACTTTGAATAAACTTGAAGATCGTATTGAAAATGCCAAGAAAACTATTTTTGTGGAAGGTTCAAAAAAGTTCAAGACAGTATTGCTTATAGATGATGCTCTTGGCTCCGGTGCCACACTCAATGAAACTGCTAAAAAGCTCAAATCACAAAAAATGGCAGACACTATTATCGGGCTTGCTATAACAGGAAGCTTTAGTGGTTTTGAGGTTATCAGTGAGGTGTAATAGAAAACGGTGTCGCACAAAAACTTGACTATATAGCTATATATGTAGTATAGTATTGAAGGTAAAAGTTCCTTGAAAAGCGTTGGTTTCAGGTATTTTCGCCCCAGCATTTTGAGACTTACTAGTCAAAAACCTATATTTATATAGAAGTTTTAAGTACCAGAATGCTGAGGCGAACAACATCAAAGAGTACGTTATCGTCTGCATATTTTGTGCAGAAAATAGCAAGACTCTTTAGAGAATTTAGTAACCTCTTCATTACCATGGCTGAAAATGTAACTGAAGAAGCAAGACTTCAATTTCTTGCACAAATTGCAACGATGACTAACCGCCGGAACTGGAATGGAAAAAAACTCCAGCTCCTGTTGAAAGCTCCAAACTTTGGTGACCTCGTCGCAGGATTCATCAATAGCCACGAGCCTGTCCCACTACCCGAAACCCTACCAGAGCCTACAACAAAGTTTGCTCTGTCCATCGATCTCGGTATCATCACGGTGCCTGCCGACTATGTTCATGGGACGTGTCTCAAGACGTTTTTCGACCTGAATCGGAAGAAGTTCTATGATGTCAACACAGACATCAGCGACACCAACTTTCCGACTCCGAGTCGTATCTTGAAGCCTGGCGACAAACTCCATGTTCGTGCCTACAACCAAATCGTCAGCGGTACGACCACCTCTGAAGAACGCATGGCATTCCTAACCGAACAAAAAGCAAATGTGTACACAGGTGCTCAGGGAGCTTCTCTCGTTTTCGAACAGAAACGCGATCAGTTGCCAAAAGGTAAGTGGTATGCATCTTTCGATGAAGCCGAAAATCTTTACAAAGATGCCGACGGCGACCGCAGGGTTCCGAATGTGGCTGCGTACTCGGACGGTGTCTTCGACTTCGACCTCGGCAACCTTGAGGACGTTTGGGATGATGACAACGCTTTCCTTGGCTTCTACGACGTTACAGAAGAGTAGCTCTTGGAAACTTGGGCACTTAAATGCGGCGTTGGGTCTTAGACCCTTTGAGCCCCCCTGCTTTGTGATTTATTTCACAGGTACGGGGGTTCTTTTTATTATAAATTTTGTATAATAATACGTGGAACCTAGACAGAGCATGAAGCTACTGTTTCATGCCGTCGAATTCTCGTAAAGATCTCAATCAGTAATCTGTTGGATCAATTTTCCTAAAGGTAAAAATTTTACAGATGAGTATTGTCTTTTATGAAAAAATCAAATAAGTCGGTGCGATGTGCTGGTGAGCAAAGATGCTACACTTAAAGTGTAATGTTTGAAGCTTTAAATAAAATTCAGAGATGGACTGGTGTTCTTCTTGGTGATACTGATAGCATATCGTACATTGCTTGGTATGGTCTGCCGACGGCAACCACAGGGTTCCGAATGTGAATGCTAACTCGGACGGTGACTTCAACTTCAACCTCGGCAACCTTGAGAACGTTTGGAATGATGACAACGCTTTCCTTGGCTTCTGCAACTCAAATGATTTCTCTCACTAATTCCTAGTGGGAGTTTTTTCATTAATATTTTTCTTCCAACCGCCGAGCATGCGACCGACTTCATCGAGAAGGATAATGAGTTCTCCATATTTCTTGTGGTCAATCACTTTGTGCTCCCAAGCTATTTGCAGAAAGAATTTTAGTAGGTCAGATTTTGCGACCGCTTGTGATACAACTGACAGTTTTTCAAATCGATCGTGAGCAAAACATCCTCTAAATATAAGTTCCAGAAGAGATAGAAAGATATCATCAATTGATGCACCAATGGTATATCGGTCTATTCGCTTTAGATTTATAATAGAGTTGTGCCATACTTTATATGCTTCTTTGGCACGCACAAGGACAAGTGGGATTTGCGGGGGGGGGGTAGATTTATAGTTTTATTTTTCTGTATATCAATATGTTCATTCATACCTACAATTCTATCATTTCAGTCGAAAACTTGCTCTTTATTTGGGAGAAGTTTATTTGCGGAAAAAGAAACAAGAAAGATGTAATACAATTCCAATTCGAACTGGGCACTAACATTCGATATCTCAATATGGATTTGAAAGATAAGGTGTATACCCATGGTGCATATGAAGCCTTTAATATCTCTGATCCTAAGCCTCGCAACATCCATAAAGCAACTGTACGAGATAGAGTTGTCCATCACCTAGTGTATAAAGAGCTATATCCGTATTTTCATAAGCGATTCATCTTTGATTCTTACTCTTGCCGAAACAGAAAAGGTACTCATCGAGCGCTTGACCGATTCAATGATTTTGCACGAAAGGTTTCAGAGAATCATACTCAGACTTGTTTTGTATTAAAATGTGACATCAAAAAGTTTTTTGCAAATATTGATCATACGACACTTATAAAAATACTCGAACGACATATATTAGATGTTGATATTTTATGGCTTATCAAGAAAATATTAGGGAGTTTCTATTCCACAATAGATGGTGTCTCAAAAGCAAACGTTGGACTACCTCTCGGTAATCTCACCTCTCAGCTTTTGGTTAATATATATATGCATGAATTTGACATGTTTATGAAGCAAGAATTAATGGTTAAATACTACATTCGTTATGCTGACGATTTTGTAATTTTATCTAATGATAAAAAGTATTTAGAAGATATTTTACCAAAAATGCACAAATTTTTGGATGAAAAGTTACACCTAATGATGCATGAGAATAAAGTATATATTAAGACATATGATTCTGGCGTGGACTTTTTAGGATGGATTCATTTTCCATATCATAGGCAAATCCGCACAACCACTAAAAAGAAAGTTGCCAGAATGTTGAGGCATTACCCAAAGCAAGAAACAGTAAATTCGTATCGAGGTTTATTGGCACATGGGAATACCTATAAGTTTAAAAAGCGAATAGGTCTTACTTTTTAAGCCACCCCCAAACTCCTGTTCCAGAAACTTTTTCTATATCTCCAAAGATTCTTGCAGTAGATGTTGCATTTGGAATACTCACTTTTGTTCCGACGCTTGAGAAAGGGATGATTTTATACATCGCAGATTGAGCTATAGATTTCGTGCTTGAGGAAATTGACGCACTTTCTGTAACAGCTGTGCTTGTTGCACGGAATTCGATTTCTACAGCGATACCATGTGTCGTATCAAAAGAGAAATATTGGTCAAAGATGAAATTTCCTAATGAGTAGAAAATAGGTACTACTCGTCCATCTGTTGTAGTTCGTCGCACTATTTGCTGAACAACGTGCGGATGTGCACCGATAACAGCGTCAGCGCCAGCATCAGTCCAAACTCGTGCGAGTCGTACTTGCTCTATGTGTGGTGTCTTTTTGTATTCCTCACCCCAATGTGGAAAGACGATTAGATAATCAACTTTAGGTCGGAGTGCTGCGATTTCGTTTAGAATATTTTGATGGTTTTTTGAACCGAATTCATGCCATCCTATGAAGCCGATGCAGAGTTTTGAGGCAGAATCCTTGCTAGTACCAGTCGCACTCATTGCAATACAGGTCGACGTTGCGATTGCAGTATTATTTTGAGGACTTCCAAAGTACTGGATGCCTTCATTGTCGAGAAATTGTCGAGTCTGATTCAATCCGTCTTGTCCAAAATTATCCGTATGATTATTCGCCAGACTCACCACGTCGATACCTGCATTTTTGAGAGCTCGTGCGGTGCCTGTCGCAAATGTAAATTGGAATCCTGAAATTGATTTATTATTATCCAAAATAGTTTTGGATTTGTGAGTAGAAATTGGTCCCTCGAGATTTGCTACGACTAAATCATAGTTTGCAAAGGTGGTCGTGGCTGGTCCAAACACATATTCGAAACCATATGTATTTATTTTTGATCGTACCGTTCGATCGAACATCATATCGCCGAGGATGAGTATCTTTGCATTTTTCGGCTTTGCTTTTACGGTTACATCCGCGAGGTTTGCGGTGGCAAAGTTGGTATATGTTTCTAGATAGATATTCTTCTTATTGATGATGAGAATAAGCATCACTATGGCTGCGGTACCGATAATTCCTATTCCTAATATATGATATAATCTTCCCATATCAAAAGTGTATACCATTATTGCTAATTATCGCAATATCAGCATCAAAACAATATTAAATCAAAATTAAAATCGTATGAAAAAATCACTTATAATCATTATCGGAATTGTAGTAGTTATCGGTCTCTATGTAGGAGGTACATACAACTCGCTTGTCACTCAAAATGAATCTATCAACGGACAGTGGGCACAAGTTGAAAACCAGTATCAGCGACGTTTTGATCTTATCCCAAATCTTGTCGAATCAGTACGAGGTGTAATGAATCAGGAAAAAGAAATCTTTACAGCACTTGCAGAAGCACGAACAAGATATAGTGGTGCGGTAACAGCAGATGGTAAAGCTGCAGCAGCGGGACAAGTAGAAAGTGCGTTGAGTCGTCTTCTTGTTGTTGTAGAAAATTATCCTGCACTCAAGTCTTCAGAGAATGTAACAAACTTGATGGTACAACTCGAAGGAACAGAAAACCGAATCAGTGTTGAGCGAAAAGGATACAATGATAACGTACGAGTATATAACACATCTATCAAAGTGGTTCCACGATCAATTGTTGCTGGTATTTTTGGATTCGATACACGAACATACTTTGAAGTTGCAGACGAGGCGAAGGTTGCTCCAAAAGTTAATTTAACTAACTAATACGCGCGGGATATATATTATGAGAAGTCCTTTTTTCAAAGGCTTAATACGCTCTACTTTCACTCTTGTGATATTCGCAATAGTCTTGTTTGGGGTGCGTACCGCTCAGGCTGAATCTGTTTCCGAAATTATCAAAACTAAACCAACAGGATTTGTAAGTGATTTTGCCGGGTTGCTTAGTGTTGAACAAAAAGCTTCTATTGAAAGCATCATTCAAGCTCATAAAGAAAAAACGGGTGGTACGGGCGGCGTAGGTGGTGCAAATGGAGGTGATGAAATTGCTGTTGTGACGATCAAAACACTCGACGGTGATTCTCTTGAAAACTTTGCGAACAATTTGTTTCGAGGGTGGGGTATAGGAAGCAAGGAAGAAAATAATGGAGTGCTACTTTTGGTGTCGCTCGCCGAAAAAAAGATTCGTATCGAAGTTGGATATGGTCTCGAAGGTACACTTACCGATCTTCAAACGTATAAGATTATTGACGGCATCATGAAGCCACTTTTCCGTGAATCAAAGTATGGAGAGGGAATTCAACAAGCAACACAGGTGATGGTAGAAACAATACAAGGTGATACAGCGAGACTCGATGCGATGCAAATTTCACCTACATCGTCGAGCGCGCCAAAAGGATTTTTAGGAATGATTTTTTCATCATCTGATAATTTCTTCACTTTTATCTTTTTACTATTTGGATTTTTATTTCCAATTCTTGGCTCAATACTCGGTCGTTCAAAATCATGGTGGGGAGGTGGTATCTTGGGTATGGTTGCTGGGTTTATCATCGGACTCTTCTTTAGTGCTGGATTATTTATTCTCGTCTATGTAATAAGCTATGCAGTGCTCGGATTACTTTTCGATTACATAGTTTCCAAGAATTACAAAAAGGGTGGTGATAGTCATGGAGGTGTCGGTGGATGGTTCTATGGCGGTGGAGGATTTGGAGGGGGTGGTCACGGCGGATCGTCAGGCGGCTTCGGTGGCTTTAGCGGTGGCTCATCTGGAGGTGGAGGAAGTAGTGGTGGGTGGTAGATTGGATTTTATACGAAACATATTATACTGTGTCGCTACGGTAGAGACATATATGGAGAGATGGCAGAGCGGTCGAATGTACTACCTTGGAAAGGTAGCAGGGGAGCAATCCTCTCGGGGGTTCGAATCCCCCTCTCTCCGCAACGATTCGCGAGGATAGAATTTATTCTATCCGACGCGGAGCGTATCTTGGGTACGAGAGGTTGATGAGAAAGACGGGGCGAATCCATTCCGCAGAATAGATTTAGCTAGGGTGTGTATTAATCAAGTGTGGTACTATTATCTTATAACATATGAAAATCAGCATTAATTCAGTTCTTAGTTTCTTCTTCTCACTATTACCAAGTCTTTTTATCCTTTGGTATATGGTCAGTGGTATGGAAAATAGTTATGGTGTCGTTCCTCTCTTATTGTTAGCCATAGGCTCCGCCGTTATTTCGATAATTTTCTCATTCATATCACTCATTTTTATATTTAGAGGATCGACAGGGAAATTTTTCACATTCTTTGCGATTGTTGTCGATGTAACCTTCTTTATAATTGTTGCTTTGAACTTTAGTTAGACTCCTTAATTAAGCTGCCTGCGCGGTAAAATCTTTACTCTATAAAGGTCTAATCAAAATATGAAACCCCATATCTCACCAATCACGCCAGAAGATTTACCAGGTGTCACAAATATTCTCTCTCAATCTTTTTCTGATACAGAGGATGTAAATTACATGATTAGTCTAATTAAAGATTCACTTTCAGATACACCACAGTATCCAGGTGAATTTTATGTTGTTGCAAAAGATGATGCAGGTACCGTTTTGGGCCTCTTGGGGTACAGAGATGCGATCACTAAGCTCAAGCAATTTTCAGTAGGAAATAAGCCTATAGAAATCTATTCACTGTTTGTATATACAAATGTGCGTCAAAAGGGTAATGGAAGGAGTTTAGTTAACTTTCTCGAAGAGTATGCTACCAAAAATGGCTACGATGAGATTCTGGTGAGGAGCGCTGATAAGTTCAAAGAAACAGGCTGGGTATTTTATGAAAAGATGGGTTTTACACTCGCTGGAACTATTGAAGGCTCAACTGGTAGCATTTCGAATGTGTATAGGAAGTCTGTTTGATTGTGTTAATATAATCCACATATGATCGAAATAATTTCTAGAGCACTAATACTTAAAGACAATAAGCTACTACTCTGCAAAGCCCTTAAGGGAGGTCATTACTATCTACCTGGCGGACATGTAGAATTTGGCGAGAACGCAATAGAAGCGCTACAAAGAGAAATGGTTGAAGAGTGTGGGACTAACATTAATAATATACATTTTATAGGCGTCTTTGAGAATAAATGGGGAGAGCCTCTCCATCATGAATATAATCTACTCTATACCGCTGACATTGATTCAGTCGATGTTGTATCCAAAGAGGAACATATCGCTTTTGAATGGGTAGTTGTCTCAAAATTATCCGAAATTACCTTCTATCCAAAAGAATTTCTAGATAGAATTGCAGAGTGGTGCGAGGATAAGAAGAATATATATTTTAGTACTATTTTAAAAGGTGATTAACATGACTTTACTGCTATCTAAAATATGGAAATTACTAAACAAGAGGGTGCAGTGGTACTCAATATGGTTAATCCATTCTAAATTTAATGTAGGGCTTTCTATTATTATTCCGAATACAGAAGGTCGGATATTATTAGCTGAACACGTATTTAGCGGACCAAAATCTTGGCGTCTTGTCGGTGGATATATAAATAAAAATGAAAATATTTACTCTGCTGCGAAGAGAGAGGTAAAAGAAGAGCTCGGCATTGATATTGAAATAGATAGGGCTTTACGAATACGAAGCGGCTTTATGTATCGTATTGAAATAACACTTGTAAGTAAGCCTGTTGATATTGCTCAAGAATTTGTAGTCAATAAAAAAGAGATAAAACAAATTGGCTGGTTTAAGCAAGGAGAAGAGCCTAAAGATACTCTGGATTCCCATAAAGATTTACTAGTTCTCTATAAAGAAAAACCCGTGGGATATGTAGAAATTAAAAATTTATAGAAGATTAGAGTATCGAGTATTTTTAGTACCGCATCCTCACAGAAAAATCAGGATCATCAGCGTATTGCAAAGCTTTGTCGTTTATAAAATATTTTTT
>JAGOSK010000022.1:0-2823 GCA_018062305.1 Minisyncoccota bacterium
ACAGACAAATTTTTTGCATCACTTGGAATGCCAAAGAATAATCAGTTTAGTAGTGCTGATACTACCAATGCAAAGATTAATGAAAACACATTTGTCATGCTGTTGGAGGATAAGCGATTTGCAACTTTTGTTGATGGTAATCCAGAACCAGTAAATAATAATCTAACTATCGCATTACAGTTTGATTCAAAAGAGGAAATCAATGCTTTGTTTGAAAAGGCTATTGCAGGAGGTGCTACCGATACAACAAAACCAAATCCAGAATCAGAAGCATTTATGTATGGAAAAGCGTTTCGCGATATCAACGGACATATTTGGGAGTTGTTTACTTTTACAGCTGAAATGCCAAGTGCCTAATTTACTAATCATGACTACATCCTCATCTAAAAGTTCAGCTCAAAAAATCCAAACCGCAATGCAATACGCATTTGCACATAGACCGAAAGTTGGTGGTTTTCCATTTCTCGCAGAATGCCTACGTCAGGCTGGGGTGGAAAAGAACATCTGGTCGCTTCCTGGGGCACAGAGTATATACGTGATGAAGGATACCATACTGGTACAACAGGGTATTCCACTGGTATCTGGAATGACTGAAGTTTCTGATTTTAATGAACAAGCGCTCATTATGGCGCTTCGTACTGATCAGGCAGGACAGAGTACCTTTCCAGAATTTCTGATGGCTGCTTGGAAAGTTGGAGTTGTTGGATATGAAGTTGATTTCCTTGCACGGACAGTCGCATATTATGGTGCTCGCAACGAGAAATATATAGAGTCGTATCCTGAAGTCGAGGTAGTAGGCCTTGATATCTAACTTATTTGGATTCTGAACTCACGCAGAAGCAGGTTGCCATCCACAATAAATGCTAGAATATATATCATGAATACAATGCTCAAAAATACAATAACAATTATCGCAATACTACTTATCGGTTTTGGAATTTACTATTTTGCTAATGAATATGCCGTCATGAATCCAGTAGTAAATAAGGCTCCACAATCGCTAGGTGACACGGACCAGTCGACACAAAATGGAACAACACAAGGGAAAATTAATATCAACGAAGTGTGTGAAGGTGCCCTTATTAGAATGACATTTCCAGATGGCGCGGCTGCCGATGCGTTTGTAAAAGATTGTAAAGAAGGAAAATACCCAGAAGTGATTGAAGAGTATAAAGCGGGTTTGAATTTGGGTGCTGGTGCAGAGATTTAATTACCATCAGACACATAATGAAAGGAAAACTCATCATTATCGCGGGACCGTCAGCATCAGGGAAAACGGAACTGGTAAAGAGGTTGATTGTGGAGATGCCAAATTCTGCGCGTCTTATTACAACAACCACCAGACAACCGCGTCTAGGAGAGAATAACGATTATTTTTTCATAAACAGAACAGAATTTGAGGAGGGTATACGTAATGGTGACTTCTTTGAGTACGCCGAAGTATACGGTAATTTATATGGTGTATCTAAAAAAGTCTTAGCCACCTTTATGGAAAAATATGAGCATGTGTTTTCTATTACGGATGTACAGGGCACACAGACGTTGAAATCGAGAATACCTGAAGCTCTGACCCTATTCATAAAACCAGATTCAATTGATGACATACGCCGAAGGATACTCAAAGAAAGAGGTGATATACCGAGCGTTGAACTTGAGAAGAGGCTTGAAACTGCTTCGTACGAAATATCGCAAGCGCCTGCATTTGATGTTGTTATAGATAATAAGGAGGGTAAGTTTGAAGAGATGGTTCAAAATGTTATTGAGGTTCTTAAAGATGACGGCCCAAGATAATAATTTGTGGTCGGTAGAGGAATATCCCAGATGGGGACATGGCTCGAATGAGGTATAATAGACACATATGAACTGCGAACATAATTGCCAAAGCTGTTTAATGCCATTTACTAAAGATAAGGGAGTGAGAGAGTCTGAAAAATATTGCAGCCTTTGCTTTAAAGATGGAAAGTTGTGCTATGAAGGAAATAATCTAAATGAATTTCAGGATATTTGTTACAGAAGTATGTTATCAATGGGCACGAATCCCATACTTGCTTGGTTTTATACAAAAATGATTGCGAGGGCGCCTAGATGGAAGAAATAGGTGAATTTTAATGTTATCGAATTCGATAACATTAGGTGGGGTCGGAAGGGTAACATTAAAACTGTATTAAAATGCATGTATCAACTATCCGAAGTATATACTTTAGATAGTTGATACACTAATCAAAGAAAGAGAACCTTTGCTATACTGATTGATGACCAAAACTAATTTGCAAACAAACAAAAGCTTTTAATGAAACACCTCATCCCATCAATCAACGATCCTCTCGGTTCTCACATGCATTCCAATTCTACTGCACAGGTTATTGATCTTGCTGAAGAGCAGAAACTCGCTCGTGAAGTAGAGGGTCTGATTGAATTACATGATTTTATAAAAGCTCATCCTGATGCACCGGTCAAAGACATCGCAAAGTTCATGCCACCTGTTGATGCTCGTGTGGTAAACAAAGCGATACAAGCTTTAGCTATTCGAGATAAAAATCTGACTCTGGAAGAAAAAGAAGCAATCATGCAAAGGGCTCGTTCGGTGGAAACGGTATCGAAGGTGAGGAAGTGGGGGAAGTAAAATTTTAAGAATTTGAGACTTGAATATATACTTTAATAAAATATATTCATGAAAATTAATACAACAATGCAAAAAGGAAAAGATTATACTGAGATAACTATTACATATCTTTGTCATGACGGAGAAGGAAATGTTGTATTTAATAAACGAAGTACTAATTGTCGTGACGAACATGGTATGTGGGATTGTGGAGGAGGAGG
>JAGOSK010000022.1:2923-5924 GCA_018062305.1 Minisyncoccota bacterium
TAGATACGCTCCCTTCACCATTGCATTCTCAATTTCCAAATTTCCTTCAGTTGTATAAGGATAGAATCTAACAAAAAAACTGTGTGATGTGCGAAATCCACACCACTCCACTTGCGCATCTTGCCTAGTCCACGTATATTGTTATACATGAACGCAATAGCAAAAACAAAAACAACTACAATAGCATCTGTTTGTATGTGTAACTCTAGAACTCATATCTAGGGTTAGTCTTGCTATCACATTTCCTCCACGAGTATTGATATCAGAAACAAGCCCTAGAGATAGGGTTTGTTTTTTTATTAATTAATTTCGCAAAATCATATGACACAGAAACACAATGATCACTTAGACCAACTCGAATCAGAAGCGATATTTATTTTTCGAGAAGCGGTGGAACAGTTTGAAAACCCAGTATTACTATTTTCTGGTGGAAAAGATTCAATCACGCTTGTTCATTTGGCTCACAAAGCCTTTTATCCAGCCAAGATTCCATTCTCGTTGCTTCACATAGATACTGGGCACAATTTTCCAGAGACATTAGATTTTCGTGATGAGCTTGTAAAGAAGTATGGTGTTGATCTTGAGGTTGGATATGTACAAGACTTGATAGATAGAGGAGTGGTGCAAGAAGAAAAGGGAATTAATCCAAGTCGAAATAGTCTCCAATCTGCAACATTGCTCGAAAAACTTTCACAGAAAAAGTATGACGCCGCATTCGGTGGTGGAAGACGTGATGAAGAAAAAGCGCGTGCAAAAGAACGATTCTTTTCGCATCGAGACGAATTCGGTCAGTGGGATCCAAAGAACCAAAGACCTGAAGTATGGAATCTGTTTAACGGTAAAAAAGCACCAGGAGAATCATTTCGAGTGTTTCCAATATCTAACTGGACTGAGACCGATGTATGGGAATACATACAGAGAGAAAAAATAGATTTGCCGAGTCTATATTTTGCACATGATCGTAATGTTGTTCTGCGCGGCGATACGTTACTTGCTGAATCGCCATACAACACACTGCTTCCAGGCGAATCATATGAGAAGCGACGTATTCGGTATCGAACACTCGGATGTGTGACAATAACCGGCGCTATTGAATCAGATGCTGACACGATAGATAAAGTGATAGAAGAAGTAAGAAGCTCAAAAGTGACTGAAAGAGGAACACGGGCAGATGATGCTCGTTCAGAAGTTGCGATGGAAGAACGAAAGAAGCAGGGATATTTTTAGAAATAGTTGATGGAAATTACATAAATTAAATAACAATCAAATGAAACAAAAAGAATATATAGAACCTTCGCCAGTTGGACACATAGAAACGGAGAGTATCATAGTCGCACAGGCACCGCGATATAAAAAATCTCACTATGTAGACCTCCTGCGGTTTATAACAGCGGGTAGTGTGGATGATGGAAAAAGTACGCTCATTGGTCGACTGATGTACGATACAAAATCAATATTTGAAGACCAACTTAAAGCAATAGAAGCTTCTAGTAAAAAGCGTGGAGATGCACAAGTAGATCTTGCACTCCTGACCGACGGGCTTAAAGCTGAGCGTGAACAGGGTATTACTATTGATGTGGCATATAGATATTTTTCTACACCAAATAGAAAATTTATTATGGCAGACACCCCAGGGCATATTGAATACACCCGTAACATGTTCACTGGTGCGTCAACTGCTGATGCGGTAATTATTTTAATAGATGCACGACATGGAGTTGTTGAACAAACACGACGACATACTTTCATAGCTACACTGCTCGGTATTCGTCATATTATCGTTGCTATCAACAAGATGGACCTAGTAGATTTTGATCAAAAAGTTTTTGAAAAAATAAAAGAGGAATATCAGACTTTAATTAATTCGACTTTAATTGGTTCAATTTCTAAAAATAAACACGAACTACATTTCATTCCAATAAGTGCATTGCACGGTGACAATGTGGTAGATATTTCCAAGCACACACCGTGGTACAAGGGCGATACGGTACTGGAGACTCTGGAGAGCGTGGGTGTGTATTCTGGGTTGGACGCAAGTGCAGATACACATACACAACCCAATGATATTAATCAAAACCCCGACACTGTATCTCTCGGTAGATTTCCAGTGCAGAGAGTAATACGCCCGCAGTCACTCGAGTTTCCAGATTTTAGAGGTTATGCAGGGCGTGTCGAAGGTGGAGTATTTCGTCCTGGGGATACGGTCATAATCTTGCCTTCAGGGAAACAGTCAACTATTGATAAAATATATTCGTACAAGACAGAAATTGAAATTGCTCGAAAGTCTGATTCAATAGTCATTACTCTTGCTGATGACGTGGATGTAAGTAGGGGAGACGTATTGATAAGTTCAGATGATTTCAATGCGAACAACGATTTACAAATCAAAACGAGCAATGAAATAGAAGCAACTCTTAATTGGTTTAGTGAAATACCTTTGCGTGTTGGTGGTACATATGTACTCAAACATACAACACGTGAAGTAAAAGCAATTGTTGAATCTGTTCTATATGAGGTAGATATTAACTCAATCAGACCCATCGTAGGTCGTGCAAATTATTTGATAACCAAAAATGCAATAGCACGTGTCAAAATAAAAACTTCAAAACCTTTATATTTTGACACATACAGCGAGAATAAAGTGATTGGTTCATTTATCCTAATAGATGAATTTACTCACGAAACTTCGGCCGCAGGTGTAATTATCTAGCGTCCACAGAATGGCGTCTATACTCAATTGACACTATACCCCCTAGGGGTATACTAGGTACATGAGACAAGATATTAAATCAAAAGCAATTCGTAGGTTGAAGATTGTTGAAGGGCAGATCCGTGGTCTTCAGTCTATGATAGAAAAAGAAGAGTATTGTATAGACATCATTACTCAAGCGTCTGCTATCAAGGAGGCTCTTTCTGGTGTCGAAGGTTTGGTACTTGAGAATCATCTCACAACTCATGTAATACATCAGATTAAAACTGGCAAAGAAAAACAAGCCACGCA
>JAGOSK010000022.1:6024-7414 GCA_018062305.1 Minisyncoccota bacterium
ATAAAAATATGCAAAAAAATACATCAATATTGTTGGCGATAGGAATGCTCATTGTCGGACTTGTGGTCGGTTCTATGTTGGATGGAAAAGGAGATCGTGACAGAGATGGTCAATATGGCTATGGAAAAGATCGGGGCGAGCAAGCGGGACTGATGATGAATGGCGATGCAAACACTATGAATTCGCATATGATGCCAAACGGAGAAATGATGAGTAATGGTGTGGAGAGTATGAGTATGGCCGACATGATGCACAGTATGAATGCTGAACTACAAGGAAAAACAGGTGATGCATTCGATCAGGCTTTTCTCTCTGAAATGATCATCCATCACCAAGGAGCAGTAGAAATGGCACAACTTGCACTTACAAACGCAAAGCATCAGGAAATTAAGGATCTGGCGAAAGCTATAATCGCAGCGCAAAATAAAGAAATTGCAGATATGAAAGGATGGGCGAAGGCGTGGTATCAGAAGTAGGATACTTAGTTATATTTACAAAACAAAGGAAAAGTGTAGGATTGTTTGAGAATTTTGATGTTCAACGATTGGCTAATCCCTGGAATTCGAAATTCATAAACCCAGAAAAAACCAAGAAAGGAAATATCGTGAGTCCTATAAAATTAAATACAGTCATTACGCGTCATAATCTTGATGGTGTGTCGCGGTTGTTAAATGCGAATCAAGGTGGATTGATGATGATCGATCAAGGTTTCATGAAAAGGGATGGCGAAGCTTCCATCTTTCTGTATCATCAAGCCGAAATTTATCGTGATAAAGCAATCGGTCTTGCTATCTCGACACAAAGAGGAAGTGAGATGGTGGAGAGTGAACCATATCAGACAGGATGGGAGCGAGACAGGGAATATTTTTTTCGATATCTGCGAGAGGGTGAAGAATCTCATCACAAGAGATTTGGTACTACACACATCTGTGGAATATGTATGAATTCAACTGTCTGCCAGGGTCTTTCTCTCGAATATCCTTGTCTGGCAATATACATTCCGCACGAGGGTGGATCAAGAGAGACAGCTCTCTATGACGCTTTCACTCATGCTGTGCATGTCGTCTTGAAGGATCATTGCAGTGATGCTGTGACTGATGATGAGATCCGTAGTTTGTGGAATTATTATGCTCCAGATTTGGAAAGTGGAGTGATTCTGAGGCAAAATATGGGTTGAGCTTTAGTTGAAGAAACTTGCTCAAATCTGTTGCGGACTTGTTGTGAAATCTCAAAGGTCTAGCCATACTAATTGTATTGCTAGACCTTTTTGCTTAAAATGTTTTGTGAAATTTGATGTAGAATAATACTAAGGTAATAAAATAGGAATTGAACGTAGAAAAATTGAATAAACTAAAAATCAGAGCAATTGCATGTCTAAAATTTTATACAA
>JAGOSK010000009.1 GCA_018062305.1 Minisyncoccota bacterium
GAAGCAGTTCAGAAGCTCTCGACACCCTTAGCAACAAATAACACTGGTATATACCCAGTGTTATCTGTACTTGTGCCGAGGGCGAGACTCGAACTCGCGACCCCATCCTCTTCAGGGATATGCTCTACCAACTGAGCTACCTCGGCATATTTATCTTTCAATTTTTCTTAACTTTAGCTCTACCAACTGAGGCTATTACCCAGGTCGGCATGCTTATTTTCAAACCTTACCCCGACCCCCAGGATTATATAGATTTTATCAAATTGAACAAGTCTGTACCTGTACCGCCATCTGAAATTCCGCTATAAATTCCTACCAAATTGTTAATAAGTGGCTGAATATAGTAGAAAGATCCGATTGTGATTCCGATGATAATAAACCACTTGATGAAGATAAATACAGTGGCCAATCGAGCTCTTTGATAGAGATTTCGAATCATCATCTGATTTTCTTCTGTTAAGGAAGTTAGTGCGTCAATCTTTTTATTGAGCTCCGCAATATCTTTATTAACCGTATTGGCTATACTATCGACAGCATTTGATTGAACATCTATCTTGTCGTCCATACCTACTACCTTATCATAAAAAAAGACTCATTTCTAGTCTTACTTTTTCCAACGAGAGACAATTCCACAAGGGAGTAGCCGTCCGAGTGGGCCCTCTTCACGGAGTGTCAATTCACCACTCTCTACAGCCCCACCAAATCGCTGTACAAGTGTCTGCATATTATTTTCATAAGCAATAGGTGAATATCCAGCAGCATATCCGTTTACAACGACAAACAGAGGCTCATCTGAAAGTATTTTCAAACACGCATCAAAAAGTTCTAAAAAATGATCTTCAATTTTCCAAATCTCGCCCTTTGCCCCTCGTCCAAATGCCGGTGGATCCATAATAATGGCATCATACTTTTTTCCACGACGAGCTTCTCGATGTACAAAAGCGAGTGCATCATCCAGCATCCAGCGAATAGGCGCATCCTGCAGGTTTGAAGACTTTGCATTTTCATTTGCCCAAGTCACCGATGAGCGTGAAGCATCAACATGAGTGACTTCAGCACCACCGAGAGCTGCTGAGATAGAGGCTCCACCAGTGTACCCAAAAAGATTAAGTACTGTAGGTTTTTTTGAAGCATTTGTCGCTGTGTTTGTCGCATCGCCAACTGAAGTGTCGCCGGAAGCATTAGAACGAACTGCGTCCTGTATGATCTCACGACACCACAACCAGTTATTGTGTTGCTCTGGAAATATTCCTGTGTGTTTAAATGATGTGAGTTTAATATTGAAATTTAAATCACCGAAGTGAATCGGCCATGATTCAGGAAGTTGTGGTCGAAGTATAATCCACTTGCCTCTTTCAGCTTCATTCTTGGCATTTGCACCCTTTACATTATGTTTACTTGCACTGCCAGTATTCATTTCATCTCGCTCAATTTTTACTTTTTCACCAGCACTCACCTTCCCGTCAGTAAAATATGCGTCTACTTGTTTCCAATCTTTCTCCGGTAAACTTTTTCGCCACAAAGCTTGTGGATCTGGTCGTGCAATTTTTACCCCAGTCTTTTCATCGCCATATCGTTCAAGCTTCATACCATCCCCACTATCAATGAGAGCGTATTCTTTTTGTGGTTCGGTGATGAAGATGTGGGTTTTCATAGGGGTAATATTTTCATAATAACACACCGCACTACTTTTATTGTGCCACCGGCAGGAGTCGAACCTGCATCGAGAGTTTAGGAAACCCCAATTCTATCCATTAAACTACGGCAGCAAGTAAACAATATATATTATTTACACTTGTGGTGATTACTTCCTCCTAATATCCACAAGTTCCACATCAAATACCAAAGTAGCGTTCGGAGCGATAATGTATCCACCAAGCCCGTCAGGTACACCTTGTGAACCGTATGCTTTGTCCCCTGTTATAGTGAGAGTTTTTTTCTCTCCTTTTTTCATACCAAGTATTCCTTCATCCCAACCCTTGATAACCATCCCTTTGCCTAGGGTAAACACAAAAGGCTGACCACGATCAAGTGAACTGTCGAACTTTTTTCCATCTGTCGTCTTACCAGTATAGTGCACATACACCATATCGCCGTCTATAGCTGCACCGTAGTTTGTGTTGTTTGTATCAATCATCTTTGGATAGACATAATAGACAAGGACCGCACCAAGCACGACTCCAACTATTATAAGTATTAATATATTAATTTTCTGCATCATTAGTTGCATCTACCTTAGTAGTATCAGCTCCGATTCCCACTACTTTTGACAATAACTGCTGATTGTAACCAACCATAATCTGCCCATCGATATCAAATACAGGTACTCCGAGCTGTCCACTCTTTTCAACCATATCTTCCCGCGCTACGGCGTCTACAGAGACGTCGATATCTTCATATGAGACGTTGTGACTAGTAAGAAAATCTTTTGCCATCTTGCAGTAAGTACAAGCTGGTGTACTGTAAATTTTTATTGTCATGATTTGCTTAGTATACCGTGAAGGAGCCATCTAGCCAAGTCTGTGTAGGCTCGCTCATTTACTCCGAGTCTGGAGATTCTGAAGGTTCTGAGGAGAAGACGCCCCTCACACCGTCCCAAAATCGTCGAAGAACCCCTCTCTTGTCGCCCTCTATTATAGGTGCATCTTTTTCAACAATAATGATTACCCCCTCACCCTCTTTAACTACATCAAACTTGCCTCGTATTTCTGACTCTATACCAATATCGCTCTTCAACGCTTCACTTTGTTCACTCATAATCAGATATCTTTTTTGAAGCTCGTCTTTCTCCTTTGATACTCGCACAACCTCAACTCTACTTTCTCGTTCTTTAAAATAGGTACTCATAGAACCTCGCGCCAAAAAAATAACGATTACGAACATAAAAAGCAGTAACAGTTTTGAATGTTTTTTCTTCTTATGAATTGCTCGTTCTTGAAATTCTTTCATGAAATTTTATGAGTCGCTCCTGTGCCAATTTTGCAACTTAGTGTAACCACTGCTATTATATACCGTATGTTATTCGATCCAAAACACAGAAGAAAGATTGGTTTTATCTGGGGAGTGCTCTGCGTACTACTTATCCTTTCGATGATTGCATTGTACCTACCCGCGTTGAGTCAATAGTTTCGCGTTGCGCGCAATTTTATCTAAGCGTTTCCTTCCTACTCTACCTACTTCTTACCTACGATAGTCTGTAAGAGCTTGTTAATATACGCACGTGTAATAGGTCCAAAAGTTCCAATAGCAGGAGTGATACCTACAGCTTTTTGGAATCGTGCTAATGCTGCACGAGTAGCAGGACCGAAGCGAGTGTTTTCCTTTCCAGGAGAACCTGCACCAACTTTTGTGACTGGGAAACCTACTGCGTTGAGGAATATTTGCAATTTCTTTGCATCTGTAGCGATTGTTGTGTATGGAGTTAGATTTTTGTTGAAGGTGAACGTTGTTCCGTTTGGATTTGTGAATGTTTGTTTTTGTTGAGCTAGTGTAGGACCATTTACGGGCTTGCTCGTAGGACCATTTGAAGAAATACCGACACCTCCACCTGAACTACCGCTACTAGAAGCTACATTCAGAGGGATAACTGTATTGGAAAATAGTGATGGGGCTTGGTAGAAAGATACAGCTCCACCACCTCCACTTGTTGGGCCAGCGTTTGAACTACTACTTGGTGCTGGATCAGAACTTGCCTCTGCTGCAGTAGTGAAAGTGGCATCAGAAGTAGTGGCAGTGTTTAGCGTAGCATCAAGTGCTGTGATTTGATAGTGATACAGAGTGTTTGCAGTTAGACCAGTGAGAGTTGCTGAGTGTGATGTTGCTCCAGATGACGTTGCAACTGTTCCGTATGAAGTAGTCAGACCGTAGGAAATGGTAGATGTAGCATCTTCGTCGGTAGTCCAAGTGACCGTAGTCCCAGATGTGGTTGGGGTACCTGAGCTTACAGAGGAGATGGTTGGGGCGGTAGTGTCAGGACAAGCCCCTGTTGTAAAAGTAGAGTCAGATGAAGTTCCTGTTCCTTGACTATTCACAGCGAATGCTTGCATGTGATATGTAGTGTTACACGTCAAAGATGTCAGAGATGCAGAATATGCTCCGACTCCAAATGTCCCTGATGTAGTTGATGTCGCGCCATATGATGAAGTTATTCCGTATGCAAAACCTCTTGCAGTTGAAGACGCATTACCGTCAGATGTTATCGTTCCATTTAATGTAACAGATGAAGTTCCAACTGAAGTGGCTGAACTTATAGTAACTGTTGGTATTGATAGTGCCAAAGTAGTAAATGTTTTATCTGAAGAAGTAGCGCGATTGCCTGATGCATCAGTAGAGGCCACTTGGTAATGGTACAACGTAGCAGGAGTAAGACCAGTTAGAGTATATGTATGTGATGTTGTCGCAGACTGCGACGATGTAGCTGTGCCGTAGCTTGTTGTTAGACCGAAATTAAGCGTCGAAGTTGCGGCCTCATCTGTAGTCCATGTGATGAGAGCAGTAGTGGCGGATGTTGATGAAGCGACAGATGAAATAATCGGAGCGGTGGTGTCATTGTTTACAGTTACTGTAATATCTGTTGATGTTGCATAGTTTCCAGCGGTATCTCTCGCGACTGCTATGAGGGTCTGACTTCCGTTCGAGAGAGCGGTTGTATCCCAAGTGACACCATAGGTAGAAGTTGTATCTTCTGAACCTATATTTGTACTTGTATTTCGCTTAAACTGAACACCAACTATTGTATTTGTATCGGATGCATCTGCAGATACTGTAACTGAAGCACCAGAAACTGTTGCTCCGTCTGTTGGGGCTGTGAGGGAGACTGTTGGTGCGGTAGTGTCGACTGTAACCACAAGTTCTGTTGAAGCACTTGATACATTCCCAGCTGTGTCTGTTTCTTTAAACACAACTGAACGAGCACCATCAAAAAAAGTGTCTGCTGCAGTAAGAGCAAATGTACCACCTGAACAAACTGCGGAATTTCCAGAAGGATCTGAATTTACAAATAACTGGACAGTATTTCCGTTAGTACATACTCCTGTAAATGTAGGTGTGGTGTCCGAAGTGATATTGTCTGAATTTGATGAGCCTGAGTCTGTAGCATCTGTCATGTCTGGTGCTCCTGATGTTGTTGGTGCGGTAAGGTCGATAACAAATTCAGGAATATTAAGATTACTACTTTGATTGTTTGCAGCGTCTGTAACCCAAATGAGACAATTTGAATATGTGCCTTCAGTAAGAGCATTTATTGTCATTAAGTTTGAACCCGCAGATAAAGAACCTGTAGGAATAGCATCACAGCCTGAGAACCCTATTGTACCAGCTTCATCTGTAGTAAATATATAGCTCGGGGTTGCATCATTAGTCGGAGTAGAAACAGGAGTTTCAATAGAGAGAATTGGAGCAGTATTATCAAAATCACCATTACATACACCAGAAGTCATTGTACCTGTGCACGCACCGGTATCATAAGAACCTGAGCAACTCACAAAATATGTGCTGGAGTTGCACCATTCTTCACTTCCATATCCACTACAACTATCATTTCCTGTACATGTCATACCGTCCCATGAGCAATAAGACTCATTGGGCGTACAACTATTACTAGTACAGGAACCACTATCCCCGAAAGCAGAGCAGTCTCCTATATTAGCAGGATAATCACATCCATTCGTAGATCGACAAGTAGCCTCATTACCATTATGTACTGAGCAATCTGCATTCCATAAACATCCCGTATGTCCAGTTTCACAGGTACTTTGATCTGTTCCATCAAACATAGAACAACTCGTAGCATACACCGGCTCAGGTCTAGAAAGATTTATTATAGACGCCGCTACGATGAGGAGTACTGCAATAGTTATCGCGGCAAAATTTTGCAAAAAGCCTTTATTAAAAATAGTTTTCCTTGTCATTACAAATACAATAGTATCAAAAAAAGCTCCCATTAGATACCCCGGTGTCCCCAGATTCTTTACATCAAATCTCCTCACCTAAAGCGGTGTGACTACTCCCCTGTTTATTCTCCTGATTTCATCATCTTCAGAAACACATCATGTGGAATATTCACATTTCCCTTTCCACGAGCTGCCATTTTCTTTTTACCCTTCTTTTGCTTCTCGAGTAGCTTCATTTTTCGAGTAATGTCACCTCCATATAGGTAGCCTGTTACGTCTTTTCGGAGTGCCGAGAGAGTTTCTGAGGCAATAATTCGTCCATTAGCTTTACCTTGAATCTTTGCCACGAAAAGTTGTCGTGGGAGAATATTTTTGAGTTTCTCAACAGCGCGTTTTGCTTCTTCATCTACACGACGTTGTGACACCACACGAGTGAAAGCCTCAACAGGTTCATCTGCTACAAGTATATCGAGTCGTGTTACATCAGCATCTCGCATTCCTTCGAACTCATATGACAAAGAAGCGTATCCAGAAGAAATACTCTTGAGCTCGTCAAAAAAGTTTCGCATCAGTTCGCGAAGTGGCATATGGATAATGAGTTTGGCTCGTCCATCACCGAATGTAATAGTATCTGAAAGTTCTGCCTCATGATCATAGAGCAGTTGATAAATAGAACCTGTGTATGTATCAGGAGTAATGATAGAAAGTTTTACCCAAGGTTCACTTACTCGTTCAACCATTCCTTGGTCTGGAAACATCGACGGTGAATAAATCATGACGGTACGTCGCCCATCCTCATGAGTTGTGATTCGTCCCATGTATACATTTCCAATACTGTTTGCAGGAAGAATCCCACTCGCAGTACCAACATCTATGATATCGCTTCCTCGTCCACTCATATCCCGCGTATCTCTCGATGAGTCTTTCGATGCAGTGTGAAGATTCTTGAGCGTCACTTCATACGTAATACTCGGTGTTGCGATAACAAGATTCAAATTAAATTCGCGCTTGAGGCGTTCTGTAATAATTTCCAAATGGAGGAGCCCGAGAAATCCACAACGAAATCCTCGTCCGAGTGACCCTGATGATTCTTCTTCATGAGAAAATGCTGAGTCGGAAAGCCGCAGTTTTCCAAGTGCTTGCTTGAGTGATTCAAAATCGTCAGCATCTTCTGGATATACAGATGCCCATACTACTGGAGACGGACTCATATATCCTGGGAGTTCTGGAAGTTGTTTTCGAAAAAGTGTGATCGTATCTCCCACAGATGCAATACCAGGCTGTTTGATACCAGTGACGATATATCCTGTTTGTCCCGCAGTGAGCTTATCTACCGGCACTTCTTCTGGTGTAAACATTCCAACTTCGAGCGCATAAAACTTTTCTCCAGCAATTTTAAAAACAAGTTCATCAGTTTTTTTGACTGAACCTTCCATCACACGAACATAGACGATTACCCCTTTATGATTTGAATATTGAAAATCGAATACCAATCCACGAAAACTTCCTGACGCCGCAGCAGCTGCTTCCTCAGTCGGCGCTGGTACTTTTTTTATAATCTCCTGAAGAAGTGCGTCAACACCTTGTCCTGTTTTTCCTGATGTCTGCATAATGTCATTTGCGTCGCATCCAAGAAGCGTAACCATTTCTGCTTTGATGTCTTCTATTCGCGCCAGCGGTGAATCTACTTTGCTGAGAACTGGGATAATAGTAAGACCAGCTTCGCGTGCCATGTTGAGTGTTGTGAGAGTCTGTGCTTGCACACCTTGTGTTGCATCTACAAGAAGAATGCAACCCTCCACCGCTTTGAGTGCTCGCGATACTTCGTATGAAAAGTCGATGTGACCCGGGGTGTCGATAAGGTTGAGTTCATAGAGATCTGCGCTTGCCGAGCTCGCCGGATTTGCAGGATTTTTATAATGCATTTTCACCGGACGCATTTTGATAGTGATACCTTTCTCACGTTCAAGTTCCATATTGTCGAGCACCTGGTTCATCATCTTTCGCTTTTCTATCGTATGCGTGAGTTCGAGCATACGATCTGCAAGCGTAGATTTTCCATGGTCAATATGGGCGATGATACTGAAGTTTCGAATGTGTGAGAGATTCATAATTTACCTCGAAAATATAACAGAAAACTGAGAAAAAGCGAACCCTCGCAACCCACCAAAGTGCGTGGCGTGTTATGACTGGGGCACGTTCCGATATCTCTTTATTCCTATATCTCCTTATAATTTGGAGTGAGCTGACATCGTGTAGTTGTTGATTGCACCGAAGTACCGCTTAAGTTTGAACATTCGAGGGCGTGTCTACCGACATTGATCAAACGACTTCGATTGATTATCTCCGGATCATCAGACAATGCAGTACCATCGAGAGTACAGCTTATAGGATTTGTCGAAGATGCATTTACACTCCATGAGAAGTTACATTGCAATGTTGGGTCTCGCACTATTTTTGGTACAAGTGATGTGTCAAAGATAGTGGTCACTTGTACATCGCAATTATCCTGACAATTATTTACTTCATTACCTTCACTGTCATACTGACAAAATACTTTTCCGCCTCCACATTTTGTTTGTTCACATGAAGCTGAAGCGCCACCATATGAGCCAGCGCAGAGCCAGCTGAAGTAACTCACTGGTTGATTCGCGCCTGCCACTACTCCGGAAAGTTCGCCCTCGGCACATAGATTTGCCATTGGGATGACTGGTTCAGTCTCTGTAGTACTCGGTCCTATAGTTGCACTTCCACACACTGCATCTACAACACATGATTCCTCATCGGCTACACATGCGTTTGTTTCGTCACAGAAATACTGTGTGCCCGGACATTTTGGTTTTTCACACACCGCGTCTACTCCACCACTGCCAATTCCAGAACATGACCAGTCGTATGTTTGATTGTCTATATTTTCAACTACCGCTGAAGCTGTGCCGGCATTACATAGATTTGTTGTTGGCGCGGTGAGACCTGCAGTAGTTGCTGTACCGCAGACACCGTTGGCTTCGTATTTTACACCGAGGTAGACTGGATAGTGTTTGCCCCCTAATAGATATCCTGGAATGGACCATAGATTGATTGTTTGCTCGGGAGTTGTAGCAGACCAGCCGTCTGGAAGTTTCTCTTCATTTGTCCCGACCTTGTATTGATTTGTCAATTGGACATTGATAGGAATTTTCCAATATGCTGTACTGGCATTTGCAATAGTACTTGGAACGGGTTTCAACACCACTTCAGTATTATAATTTTCCTCAAGTGTATCCCCTGGTGTATCTGAAAGACCTGAGTCATCTGGTGTATCTGAGTGAAACGCGCCTCCTACATTTGTCACAATCGTCTGCCCACAAACAGAATCTCGTGTAAGGGTTATCAATTGCCCTGTGGAATTATAAAATGATTGGTGTGCAATTCCTGAACCAGTAGCCCAAGCATTCGGCAAATGTTTTTCGGAGTAGTCAAAACGAATATCGTATACAGCATCCATCCCTGGATATGACGAAGTATGATCTGCTGGAAAGAATACAGGATTTGCAACTTGAGCTGATGTCTTTACATATGCAGAAGGACGCCTTGCACTATCAAAAGCGGCAAAATTAGAATCATGTTGATTACTTATAACTGCAATAGGGTTCGTATCTGAGACATGCAGTCTCGATGAAGTGCTATGAAATGTTGAGTAAGACTGATGATCAGGAACGGAACAATTGGTGCCACCAAGATCCCACATGTACTGACCTCCATCTATATAAGTACCATAAACATTATCACGATACCCAGATGTACCCTGTGTAGACACAGGCTTCTCACCCACATCTTGTATTCCATTTTCATTTTCATCATAGAACATAACGATATCGATGTATGAGTTAGGTACTATGCTGTATGTATTATCGGAGACTTTCATGTTTCCAGAATAACAATCATAGTAATTTGAGGCAGTCGTTGATCCATTTACTTCATCACGAAATGTATACAAAAAGTTAAATAATCTATAGGTACCTGGACGGGAATTCAAAAATGGAATATCAGTTTCGGGGATATTAACTATATCAGCAATATAGTTATAATCAGTAGGATTATAAGCACCGTCATTAGTGCCGTAGTCTCCCGCTCTCAAAGATATGATATAAGGACTAGTAGTACCAGTCTCCTCATCAAGTACAGTCTTTCTTTCCATTTCAAGTGTTGATGTACGATCATCTCCTAATTTAGAATAGTAGCCGTGGGGACTGTTCGCGGGGTATGCAGCATGTGCGCCATCGACCAGACCTTCAATTTTAGCATCTGGATTTGATGCGGCGTATGGGGCGCCACCAGAAACATTTGCATTGACATTAAATTCAAGTGCATTGTATCGAGCATTAAGCCATTGTATGAGGTTTGTATACGTCGTCGTAGCAAGTGCGCTTTGAAGGTTCAATCCCATACCGTTTGTGCTACTTGCTCTAAAGGGTCTGTATCCATTCCAAATTGAATATCCACTATCAGGATACGAGGCGGTTGGGTAGTTGGTTATATCGTCAGTTTCCGCAGCATATTTGCTCAAATACTGTTCATGTATAAATCCTGAACTTGAAAATATTCCAGGGAGTACAACGTATTTTGACTTTGTTGCCCAGCCACTTGGTTGACTTGCATTATATACAGTATACCAATCAGTATTATCAAGTAATGGTTTATACCATTTATTTTCCCATCGATACATTTTATTATCTCCACTTATGTTTGGTAAACCCTGTGTTATCTCATTGCTATTCGCACCAGTTGTTGCTGTTCTTCTAGTACAAGATTTTGAATATGGAGTGACACCAACCCAGGCTGGATTAAACGACGGAGCTGATGAGAAAGGTTTCCATGTAGTAGCACTTGTATCCACTGACTTCGGATACAAGTGCTCAAACGAAGTAGTGGCAAATTGACTCCAACCAGCCAATGCCAAAGACGGAATAGAACCAACTGAAAAGGCTAATATTAAAATACTCGTCAAAACATTATTTGTGGGCATTTTTCTTCTATCTCCACTTCCGTTATTTTTATTTTTGAAAAATTTAATCAATGCTTTAATCAACACATACAGTAATCCAGCAATACCCAAAGCAATCAACGCATATAAAATATAATCCCATACACTATGTGCATTTGATGGTTCCTCGAGTGGTGGCAAAAGTGCTTCTTTTCCATATGAAGTGAGCAGTTTTTCTCCCACCCATATTTCTATATATGCGTTCAGACTTTGTGCCCGAGTCTGTGCTGACAACACGACGTTGATATCAGGTGTCACACCAACAAGAGTAGTAGATGCAACCGTCTCACCTTTCTCATTTGTCACAGAAATCTTTGCGGTAAATGGAGTGTTGAGTTCTGCATCAGTATCAACATTACCGCCCTCTCTCATCTCTTTAGAAAGTTGTACTATCGGTATCCAGTTTGCAAGCACTCGTATCTTTGCGCCTTTTTTCACAGGCAAATCTCCTCGTACTTCGAGAGCTTGAACGATACCCGTTATTCCTTCTACTCCGATAGTTATCATTCTTGATGGACCAAGCTGTTTTTTATCTTTTGAAATAGGTTTAATTTCAATCTGATACTGCCCCGTCTGTAAACTTTCATGCTTGATAGTCAAAGCTACTTCAGGTGCATTTAGTTTTGTGTCGATATATTGATATACAGAATCGAATGTTGAAGATGAATGGACATTTGAAATAGTCGCTAAAATAAAAGCATCTTCAGTAGTACGCCCTTCCACTCGCACTTTGATAGTGAGATCAGTATTTTCCTTGAGAAGATACCCTGAGCTACCCCCTAACGGCTCAAAACTAATATCACCTTGAGTAAAAATAATCTTGGTAATATCTATTGGATTCGTTTTTTGTACTGTCAACGTACTTGTGCTTGCTATTGCAGTCTTTATATTTTTATTTGGCAAAACTCTCGGTATAGTTCTATCAGTAAGATGTAGACTCTTTGAACCGATCGGTACGCCAGCACCGTTTACCGCACCCACAACAAGTAGAACATTACCTTTAACATATGTCGGCACTGTATATTTGATTTCAATTTGCCGAGTTTCGTTTGGACGAAGAACAAGGCGCTCTGAAAATGGAGAAGCACTCAAAACTACTTGTGGTGCAGAGTTTGATGAAATGTATTTTCCTTCTATTGGCAAAATTCGAGTTTTGTATTTAAACTCCGTTGGACTAGACATCACATTTTCTATAAACATAGTCACCGTGAGGGTTTCGCCTGGTGAATATTTGTATTCATTCATCAAAAGCTCGTTGATTGCAACAGATGGAAGTTCTATGCCGACAGTACTATCGAAAGGTTGTGGTTTTGATTGGAGTGATTCGTCTGTTTGTGCTGTCTGCGCCAGTGCGATTTGATTTGAAAGAATAAAAAATGAGAGTGCGACCAACACAGCTAGTACAAATATTGCAGATGACATACGTGCCAATATGCGTACGGCGAAAAATGATTTCATATTGGATAAATTATATCACAGGTATTCAAAGGAAAAAATATTTTATAGCACTCGTATGCATGTGCACACACCACAGCAAGCAAAAAACCTCGCGAGCCTAAGTACGAATGAGTACAAAGAGGACGCGAGGTCATTGGGTTTGAGTTATCAAGCTTGGCACGATGTTGAGCCAAAGTTTAACAACTCAGAATTCTGGAAGTAAACACATACTCTGCAACATGCGCATAGAAATGATTGAGAAGTCGACGATAAGCTTTCATCTCCTCAACATCACGTTGCTTGTACAGGAAGTTTGTGGTGAGCGCGAACGCTACGCCAAACTCTCTTGAACACATACACATACATCCTGAGTAGCCCGACTTGAAGATGCCATCTGATGGGAAGGTCGGATTGATCTGCTCGAGATTTTTACGAAAGACACTCCATTGTCCAAAGCCGTGCCCAAAATTACTGGTGGGCAAAAGCGAAGTGTGGAGCTGTTCGATAAACTCAGCAGAAATCGGACATGTCAGGTGTTGTTCACCCAACATGACGAGATCAAGTATGCGAACCAAATCTTCAGGTGAAGAGTGCAGACCTGCTGAACCCAGTAACCTCTTATGCTGACCGAGTGCTAGACGCGCTACTGGATCGCTTACTTGACCAAGTCTAAGGCCATGCGCTGCTCTAACGCAACGATGAGCCCTACTGATTGGATCTGTGGTTGTATCAACAAGCCCGAGAGGACTAGTGATGTGCACCTTGATGAGCTCCTCAAGCGACTTGCCGAATACATTCTCAAGTACCAAACCAAGCAAGATTGTATGGACATTGGCATAGTTGTGTTTCAAACCAGGCTTACCTTCCAATCCAACTTTCTTGATTTGATCAAACATCTTTACCAGCACAAGACTCTGTGGATCGGCGACACTCTCCTCCTTCATTTCCTCAGGGGTAATGAAGCGATTGAATCTGGCGTGAAATGTCAGCAGATGACGAATAGTGAGTTCATCAACAAACGGACCTGACAAGTCAGGCATGAACTTTTTAACTGGAGCATCGAGTGAAAACTCGGGACGCTCATTCAGTGTCAAAAGCCGATACACGAGCAGTGTCACAATCATCTTCGTTATCGAGGCGATATCAAAAACTCTGGGTTGGTATAGTCTATGAAGTCCATCCACACCGAAGTTGAAATGCTCTTTTAAGGATGACTGCGCTGTGGATTGATATGTGACCGAAAGGTCAGCTACCGTGAAGAGTCCTTGATGAACTCCATAGTCGAGGATGATTCTTTCAAGTTTTTCTTTCATTTGGTACTTACTCCTTTCTAGTTGAATTTTGGTTTTTTCAAAGGGCTTGCCCCAGAGGAACGTGTTCCATTGAAGATTTGCACTTATCATAAACTAATTGAGACTGCTGTGCAAAATAATAAATTTTGTATTAAAACAACGAGCCGACACCCTATCCCGTAGGAATTAGGTGTCGGCTCAAAGTGGTCGAGACTGGGGTGAACGATCATTTCATACCAGGAATACACTTCACATGTGCAGGAATTGGATACGGGGCGAACTCTCCTGGAGCAATACCTTCGATCTTGTCCTCACTAGCTGCGAGAGCTACGAGGAATGCCTTCCCGAAGAATTTAGAATGAGGATCACTGAACGGATCAGGATCTCCAGGATGAAAGGTACTGAGGATGGTTCCATCCTGATAAATAATGTTAATCACGGTACCTCCGGAAGAATCAGACTTAGGGACACCAAAGTTGATGATCTCGAAGTCGAAGATGCCAAGACCTTCGATTTTGAAAGAACCCTCTGTGGATTCCCCTTGAACAAGGCCGCTATGGAACAGTAGCCGGACGAACGTTTCATTAGGAAAAACA
Source organism: Minisyncoccota bacterium (assembly GCA_018062305.1). GTDB lineage: Bacteria > Patescibacteriota > Minisyncoccia > Phycocordibacterales > CAIZLB01 > VEQN01. The sequence continues at coordinate 14,243 of JAGOSK010000009.1, forward strand.
AATTGACGCTTCATAATAGTACGAATGTTGGTTGCAGAGTTTAATTGTCAGGGACCAAACACCTAGATGGTAAGACACCATAAAGACATTTGATAAATATCGTACTACCCTAAGATAAAGGTGTAAAGCCTAACCAGAGGTAAACGAGTTAGGACTCCAAAAAACTTTGAAGGCCACACTTTACTACCTCTCATCACTAATCTGTCCATCCTTGAGAAATATCACTCGGTCAGTCGCATCACCGTACTCATCTTCGTGAGTTACCATCACAATAGTTTGACCTTCGGCATTGAGCTCTTGGAAAATCTTGAGAACCATTGCAGATGATTCTGAGTCAAGGTTCGCTGTCGGTTCATCTGCAAACAAAATCTTTGGGCTGTGTGCAATAGCACGTGCAATACTCACACGCTGTTGTTCTCCTCCAGAAAGTTTTGAAGGAAGGTTGTGTACGCGATGTCCAAGACCTACACGTACCAGTGTCTTTTCAGCAATTTGGTATGCCTCTTCCATTGCATACCCTTGCATTATGAGTGGTACCGCGACATTCTCACGAGCATTTAGATCTGGAAGAAGTGCATAATCCTGAAATACATATCCAAGCTCCTTGAGACGAAAAGACACCCGTTCATCTTCATGCATTTTAGTTACATCTGCCCCATCAACCCATATTTCTCCAGACGTCGCTTGGTCGAGCAAACTGATTTGATACAAAAGTGTTGATTTACCAGCACCAGAGCGCCCCATAATCGCTACAAACTCCCCTCTTTTTATTTTCAAATCAATACCTTTGAGCACCGTCGTCACTTTGTCTCCATCGACAAAAGACTTTACGATTTGTTTGATCTCTATGATGTTTTCGTTGTTGTGATTTTTCATGTGGTTTTGTTTAGCGAATTATATCACACCCGAAAAAAGTCAATATTTGGGGTGTGTCATGCCCGGAAAACTATACTTATACACTTACCTCCAAAGGTCTACCTACCCAATATCGCATCCAACGTATTCTTTTTTACGATCATCCTTGCGGGAATATATCCTGCAATGATAGTCGTAATGAGTAACAACAGAACACGGATAAACGTACCAAAATATGGCGCATACAAAATACCATCACTAAATGGGAAGTTGATCGGATGTGCGTCTATGAATGGCACCAGGAATCCATAGAGTAAGGCGAGTCCAATCACCGAACCAGTCACCGCATAAAAAATAGATTGCATAATGTACGAAACTTCAATTGCTTTTGGATGTACCCCAATTCCCTTCAAAATACCAATGAATTTTCGACGAGTAATTGCGTTTACGAAAATCACAATGAAAATTGTAATGGAAGCTACCGCAAGACCAATCGAACCAATCATGTTTCCAAGTAGTCCGAAAGTTGCCGCGATGTCTTTCAAGAACTTTGGCTGAGCCTCTACAAACGTTTGAATCTTGGCACTTTCATCAAATCCGTTATTGAGAAGTAGCTGTTTAATTCGTACAGCATCATCTTCATCTGCACCAGGAAGAAGCTTAACCGCAATCTCATCTACATTCACATCAGTTCGTCCGATGAGCTTTCGAAGCTCTGTACCAAGCATAAATACTCGGAAGTCATTGTCATCTACCTTCGATTTGATTACTCCACGCACAATCACCTCTTTTGAATTTCCATTAATAGTAAGCTTGAGTTTTTGTCCAATAGAAATATCTTTTAAAGTTTGGAAGCCTGCAGTTTCAATCGGTGTATATTTGTACAAAAAGTTTGCGCCAACAATAATCCCATCGACATCATTATCTTGTAAATATGCACCCTCAACTATATATTTTGAAATGCCAGTAACTTTATCTTCGATAATTGGATCAACGCCGACAAAACTTGCACCCACAGCATTTGGAGTTTCATCTTGTCGAAGCTTTCGTCGATAATCTGCATTGAGATTTCCCGACGCAGTATATCTTGGAGAAGCAACTGTTACGTCAGACAAACTATTAAGTACACTGAGTATTTCTTGGCTTCTTTCTACTTGATTTTTTTGTTGAAGTCGTGAGACCAACACATCACCTGTACCGCGCTCTCGTTGCGCTTCTACAGAACTTTGAATGAGACCTACAAGTACACCGTTCACTACCACGAGATTGAGAAATGTAAGTGTCATCACTGCAATGATGAGAAGTGTAGTCCAAAGACTCGCTCGCTTGATCTGTCTATACGCGAGGAAAAAGGCTACTCTCCAGATATTTGCGTTACTTAATGATTTACTTTTTGTTGGCATACTGTTTGGTTTTGAAATTTTACTACCACACTTTCATTTTACCTTATTTACGTAATTGAGGAATACAGTATGTACGTGTAGTACTAGTGAGCTCGACGGAGCGAACTCAAGGAATTTTCTAGTAGGAAAATATCCGTGTGCTACACGTACATACTGTATTCCGAAACTTACTTCTTTTTTACGACGACTTTCTCACCAACACTGAGACCTGACAACACTTCGATATCTCCCTTAGCGTTGATTCCACCCGTTTCAACCTTTCGATTTGAACGTTTTCCACCCTGATCAACTGTTACCATTTTCTCACCCGCTTCGAGGAAGAGGGCTTCTTGCGGGATAACCACAGATGCTGGCTTCTCAGCTGTTTGGATAATAATATTCGCAGTCATACCTGATCGAATACGTTCATCAGCTTCGACGAACTGTAGTTTTGTTTTGTATGTAGAAACTCCGTCGAGTAGTGTTTCGGCTGGATCAACTTGCACCACACTCGCAAGAAACACTATATCCTTTCCATAGGCATCGAGAGTGACTCGCGCCGGCTGTCCCCTCCGAACTTTGGCAATATCAGATTCTGAAATAAAACTTTCAATTTCATATGACGAAGCACTGATCATAGCAATCACGTTTGTATTCACACTGGCGATTTCTCCTTCCTTTGTATCAACTTTTGTAACGAGTCCATCAAATGGTGCAGTAATATTTGTCCGTCCAAGTATCGCTCGGGCACTCTGCAAATCCGCTTGTGCACTTTTGAGTAGTGCTGTCTGGGAATTTATTTGTTCAATAGTAGAGCCGGCTTTTTTAAGTGCGAGCTGATTTTGTGCTTTTTCAAGTGTATTACTACTTGTCTTGCATGTCTGCTCAGCGCTACTCAAAGAGCTGATAGCTGTGCTGATTGCAGAACGAGCAGATGAAATGTCTGTTTTATATTTATCAATAGTAGTTTGAGGAATAGCATCGCTTGCTGTCAACGAAGAAACACCTTCACTCAAATCACTAAAAAAGTCTCGAGCGGTAGAAAGATTCGTTCGAGCTTCATTGAGATTGTCTGAAGAGTAGTTGCTCGTATTCAAAGTAGCAACTGACTTCTGCCATGCAGTGAGCATCTCACCTATTTGTAGACGTTGGTTGTTTACCGACGCGCGGAGAGGATAATTATCAAAAGCTATTACCTCTGGATTTACACTTCGAGGATTTTTGTAAAGTTGATCTGCTTTTGCACGGACTCCATCATCCACTTTTGAGTATGAATCCTTTACTTGATCCATGAGCGCCTGAAGATTTTGCTCATATGATGTACGGGCACCGTCCACTTCTGTTGTTGCAATAGTAATGTCTTCAGCACGTGAGCCACGCTGTACTTCAGCAAGCTTTGCCGCTTCAGAATCTACTCGCGCTTGTCGCTGAAGCACTGTGGCGTACTGGTCACCACTTCCCACACTTGCCAGCACTTGCCCCTGCTTTACCAGGTCACCCACTTTCACATTCACTCGAGATACACGCCCAGATGTTTCAAATGCCATATCCACATCTTTAGATGGAATGACTTTTCCAGTCACACCTACCTCCTGGACGAATGTTGTTGATTGAACTGTGACGAGTTCTTCATTTGCAGATCCAGAGTTACCGAACATAGACCAGCCAGCGATGGCGAGAATGATGATTGTGGGGATGTATACTCTTTTTTTCTTGAAGAATGATGTGAAGTGAGAAAGTTTGCTTTTCATGTGGCGGGTGTGATTATTTTTATATTAAATATTTCGAGAACGTGAACTTTTATATATAGAACTATATCATAATTTTTATTCTTTAGAATCAGGAGTGTATTGCATATGAAAATGAATATCTGATTCACCTGTAATTACAAATCCTATTCTCTCATACAAACCTCGGGCTTTATTTTCTTTTAATACATCTAATTTGATAGGTACATTTCTTATCTGCGACTCTTGTATTGTTTCATTTATTATTTTAGTTCCAATTCCCAGTCCTTGTGATTCGGGAGTCACGACTAGCTCGTGTATAAATATACAGTCTGACATATCCTCGACCCAAAGCAAACCACACGGAGATTCATTGTCTAAGATAACCTTAAATCTTTCCGGTACCCAAATTTTAGCAAAATAGTAGGCTTGAAGTTTATCGTAATTCGCAGTTGGAACCTGGCGAGTCATCACATCTTTATATGCCGAATAATGAGTCGCGAAGGCAAAATCTCTATCATCAGGAGTTGCTTCTCTTTTTGTTATAAGATGTTCGATTGCCTCTACTCGAGAAATATTTTCGCCATCTGGTGCGTGATTCTCAATATCAGATATCGGTATATGAGCTATATTTTCACTTTCCATAACTTATACAGTATATAGTAAATAATATAATAAATAAAAAAAAGAAAACCCCCACCACTTGGAGATACTCGCATGGCGAGGGTTCTCTTCGTAGGGGGGTCAATGGTGGGTTGCTGATTGACGAAGTCTAACTGAACAGCTCCTTATGTAGAAGTGCAGTGAGCCGTTGTTTGATAATCTCAGCTTGGACAATGCCAGCCTTCACACCAGGAGAAACTGTGTCGTCGCGAAAAAGTGAATTATCGAGGACGACTCCAACTACATCTTCCAACAACTTATAGACGCACACTGACGGACATCTTCTGAGAGTCCACCGAGTAAATTGTCTTGATTTGCTGGTACCCATACGATACAGCTGATCATGTGAATCAGCTTGCAAAATCACCAACATGTCAGACGATTCATCATTGATGCGCCGAAGCAGCCAATTGAGATGATTGCAATTTGTTTCGACAACAAACTGTTTGTATGCTTCGGCCTGAGCTGATCTAACAGATGCAGAAAAGTGTGACCCAAGTTCCTCAACACAAACATAATTGAAGCAACCTGGGTGACCTCCACATAGTTCTTGAAAATAATCTTTGGGAGCATCTAATGGATACCTCTTAAAATATGCCTGTATCAAGCACGGAACCACATCAGCCGATAACTGACCGCTGATTTCTCTATCAGCATCATCTCCGCAGAAATATTGTGCCACTTGTTTCGTCATGATCCAAAGTGATTCTGGATTGTGAGGAGTATGCAGAGTGACTCTGAGATTCGGCGGAAGGGGGTCCGCCAGAAGAATCTGACGGTTCTTATTTAACATTTCCTGTGTCCAACTCTGCAGGTAAAACCGATAATAAAGAGCAAGTTGAACCAGGCTCCACAATTTGAAGGATGTTGAATTCATGGGATTGAACAGTTTGAAGGGTTTTGAAGTTTCTTCGAGTTTCAAAGGGCGTCATATTCGACCTGTAAGCAGGATGCTCGCAGAAGGTGTCGACTGAGTCTGCCGTGATTAAACCAATAAACCCTCTTTGCGTCAATCCCTTCCTTGCACCAAGGCCTAAATAATGCTTTAATCAGAACTCATTTAACCAACAACATTTATTATTATGGACATTCGAAACATCGCAATCATCGCTCACGTGGACCACGGCAAGACAACTATCGTAGACTCGATGATGAAATATACAGGCATGGTGAAGGACTCTTCATCTATGGACTCAAACACTCTTGAACAAGAGCGAGGTATTACTATTTATGCAAAGAACGCTTCTCTTATATATAAGAGTAAAAAGTCAGGTCTTGAGCACAAGATCAATATCATCGACACACCAGGTCACGCCGACTTCGGTTCAGAGGTAGAGCGAATTCTCCGATCTATCGACTGTGTACTCCTCGTTGTTGATGCCCAGGAAGGTCCTATGCCACAGACACGTTTCGTACTTAAGAAGTCTATTGAACTCGGACTTCGACCTATTGTGATTTTGAATAAGCTTGATAAGCCAGCTGCAAACCCTGCACGAGTGCACGATGAAGTACTCGAACTCTTTATGGAACTTGGCGCTGATGATGCACAGCTCGACTTCCCTATGGTCTACGCTATCGGACGAGACGGTGTAGCAAAAATCAATCTTGCTGATGAATTCGCAGACTTTGATCCCCTCTTTGAAATGATTCTTGATAAGGTTGCTCCTGCAAAAGATGAAAGTTCAGAACCTCTTGTTGCACAGCCATTCAACCTTGCATACGACAACTTCCTCGGACGACTCGCTGTTGCACGTATTTGGAAAGGAAAAATCAAAACAGGACAAAATGTTTTCATCAAAAAGCCTGATGGTTCTGTTGAACAAGGACGAGTTGTAAAACTCTTTACATTCGCAGGTATGGGTAAAGTAGATGCAACAGAAGCTATCTCAGGTGACGTGGCTATGATTGCCGGACTTACAAATATCTATATCGGTGACACCATTACTGACAGTATGGATACTCCATCACTTCCAACCATCTCTATCGACGAGCCGACTATTTCCCTAAACTTCTTGGTAAACGACTCTCCATTTGCGGGACGAGAAGGTAAATACGTAACAAGTCGACAGATTCGAGATCGACTCGAAAAAGAACTTGAAGTAAACGTAGGTCTTAAAGTTGATTTTGATAATGGAGACACAATGAAAGTATACGGACGAGGTGAACTTCACATCGCTATTCTCCTCGAACAAATGCGACGAGAAGGATATGAAATCCAAGTATCACAGCCAGAAGTTATTATCAAAGAAATCGATGGAGTAAAATCAGAACCGTATGAGGAACTTGTAATCGATACGCCTGATGAATTCTCTGGTGTGGTTATCGAAAAGCTCGGAAAGCGAAAAGGTGTTATGTCTTCAATGAAACAAGACAGTGGTGTTACTCGAATGACATTTGATATTCCAACTCGAGGACTACTCGGTTACCGAAGTCAGTTCGTAGTTGATACAAAAGGTGAGGGTATCATGTCTTCACGATTTATCGAGTTCCGACCATATGCTGGTGTTATCGAAAAGCGAGAGGTAGGTTCTATGATCTCTATGGAAAATGGAAAGGCTGTTACATTTGCACTTGGTAACCTCCAGACACGAGGTATCCTCTATATCACGCACGGTACTGAAGTATATGCAGGTATGGTTGTAGGAAATACATCAAAGGGTGAGGAAATGGAAGTAAACCCAACTAAAGGTAAACAGCTTACAAACATGCGAGCATCTGGAACTGACGATACAACGTATCTTGTTCCTGCACTTGAAATCACTATCGAGCGAGGACTTGAACTCATCAACGGAGACGAGTATTTGGAAATCACTCCAACAAACGCGCGACTACGAAAGAAGTATTTGACGAATACAGATAGAGCGAAGGCAAACAAGAAATAGCAAACAAAAAAACATCAGTCACACGGACGAATTATCTAATCTCTATTTGGACAATTCGCTTGAGCTCGCTCCGTCGAGCCTCGCTAGTGACTGATGTTTTTTTGTTTGTATTTCTTTGGATATAAGTGACAGATGATTAAATTTATAAAAATTTGGTAAGAGAAAAAGCGGAAACCTGATGAGGGCTTCCGCTTTTTTTGATTAAAATTATCTAATCTTCTCAAATTAATACCCAAACAAACTCACCACACTTCCGAAGACCATTCTGAGAGCTATTCCGACACTTGCTGAGAGCATGCTTGCACTCACACTCTTTGGTTTAGGCAATATATTTACAGCCGAAGGTGTGACAATATCAGTAAACCCATTGATAGTTTTTATATTAACTATTCTTGCTCTATACAAACCTGATTCCATCTGCTGCATAGGTGCTGATGCGGTTATTGTAACCTGTGCAATTGATCCTTCTGCAATATTATTATTCGGTATAGTTACAACACTTACACTAGTAGCCACTACAGCAGAAGTACCATTACTTTTTTCAAAGACCACTTTATAATCAGATGGCTTTGGTTGAGTTACATTTCCTCCCATAGCTGTTGCTGAAAATGTAAATGACGCTGTAGCGTACACAGTATATCCTTGTGGGTCAGAACCTGTTGTAATTGTTGGCTGACCAATCTGGTCATATGTAGCAATACCTCCATAATTGCCAGTTACGCTTACCACTGTGATTTTATTTCCAACCAAAGGTAGAGAAGTTTTTATAACTTTTCCATATGCCGTAGTGATACCAACTATATCGACAGTTACAGCACTGCCTGAAATTGCACTTGATGGAAAATCGCCCTTCACAACAAAATCCATTGTTCTATCTTTCAAGATATGAATCGAATTGTTATCAAAAGTGACCATACCGTTTGCAGGTACTGTCTTTGATGCATACAAAATCCCAGTTCTATCCCAAAGATACACAGTTCCCGGAAGCGTACTAGTGCCAACTCCATTTACTTTTACAGAAACAGTACTGATAGTAGAAGTTGCACCCTCACTTTTTACAGCAAATCCATTGAGATTAGCATTTTGAACTCCATCGGCAGGACTTATGATATATGTATTTGGAAGAATCGGCTGAGGTAATGGCAAAATTGTGAGCTCAGGGTCTTTAGTTTGACTACCCATTTTATTTACATTCACATAACTCGATATTTGAAACTCCTGTATACCAGAAGAAGTTTTAACTCGGAGGACAGCAGTGTAAAGACCAGCAGCAAGATCAACTGTACTTTTAACAGCTGTTACAGTAACAGTTGCAGTAGCCCCTTCTTGTATATCACTATTCGGCATAACAGAAATAGAAACATTTGAGCCTGTTATAGGGGTTGAGGATAGATTATCTTTTTTTAGAACCACTTCAAAATCAGAGTTCTGAGGTTTTGAGACTACTCCACCCACAGCATCCAATTTCATTGGAAAAGTCGCAGTAACAGCACTTGTATATCCATTTTGATCTGTTGATGTGGTCAAACTCCCACTAGAAATTTGGGAGAACTTTGCACTACCTGGACTCTTAGGTTTTGCAATTTGTGGAAATGTAAAACCTATCTTTCCATTTGGTGCAATAAATGCAAGATCAACTTCATTACTCCTTCCATTTGGATTTTCAACAACTATCTTATATTTGCAAGCCTTATCACGAGATAAAAAGAAATACGTCCTTAAATCATAATCAATCTTTTTTCCTGAAATATCTGCCGGCACCTCTGGTTCAATTACACTGTCTGTGTTACAACCTGGACCAAATGCAGTGATTGTTATTTTATTATTATAATTTGTTCCAAAATTTGAACCATTAAAAGTAGCTCTCAGTTTTAAAGCATCGGTTGTCGTCCCAGTAACTTTAACAATCTGCTGTGCAGGATTGAGGATTGGCTTTTTCACAACCTCCTTCGCCTTTATTGTGACTATTGAGCTTGTAGAAAGTGCCCATGTACCAACAGTTGGCACTACAGCAACTTTGTATGTACCAGGTATTATATGTGCTGGTACTATCCACTTATATGCACTACCAGTTACGCCAACAGCGAACACAAATTCTTTAGAAAGTTTTTCCCCACGAGCCGGAGCTGGAATTAAACGCAATGTTACAGTAGCAGAGTATGGACTTCGTGCTGGTCGTTTCCAACTAATTGCAACAGAATCCCCTATTGTCAGAGTTTCCCCTGCACTTGGTCTAACGATTTGATACTTTGTTGATGAAGCACTAGAAACAGTAGTGGTCGGGGCGTCGACAACTGAAGCGCCTACTGTCGTCTGAGCTTGAACGCCACGTGACACAAAAGTGCCACATACTATTGCGAGTGCAATTGCAGTGATGAATGTTACTTTATAAAAAGTCTTAAAAGATGTGTGCATATAATGTGAAAAAGGTTTAATAATATTCGAATTAATACTTTGATATATTATACACCATAAAACAAAGGGGGTGTGTCAGGCACCCACAATACAAAACCAACACCACCTTTCGGAAGTGCTGGTTTTGGTTTAGGAATCTTAAAACTTTGACTAGCTCTATACTTTCTCTAAATTATAAATTAATACCCAAACAAACTCACCACACTTCCGAAGACCATTCGAAGGGCTATACCGACACTTGCTGAGAGCATACTCGTGATAGCTAATCTTGGAGGAGGATTTACAGAAATACCAGGAGTCGAGTATTCAGCAATTCCATTGAAAGTTTTAATATCAACCAGCCTTGCTGAATATATACCTGCATATAATTGATTGCCAGCCACAGTAGCGGTCACCGTCACAGAAGCTGTTGAACTAGCAGCAATACTACTTGTATTTGGTATAACCACCGGTGCACCAACTATTGCAGAAACAGTAGATGATGCATTTACAAATACAACCCTAAAATTAGAAGCTTGTGGTTTTAGAATACTACCTCCGACTGCCCACACTTTGAGTGGAAATGATGCGGTTAATGCCGTTGTTTCATCTTTTGCATTTGAAACTTTCACAATACTTGCCTGACCATTCTGTGAGTAGGTTGGCACACCATCGTAATTTGAAGTTGCAACAAATGATATTTTCTCCCCAATAAGAGGTAGTGTAATGTCTGACAAAACTGTTCCAGTTTGCGTTGTCACGCCCACAATATCGACTGACATTGCGCTACCTGGCACAGTATCGAGTGGCATGTCACCAACTGCTATAAGGTCAACCAACCTATCTTTAAATACTGTGAGGTTTAGATTATCAAATACAATCTTGCCATCTCCAGATATTACTTTTGATGAGTAAGACACGCCATTATTACCTTTCAAAGCAAGTACAGCTGGAATAGTACTTGAACCTATGCGATTAAATTTTACAGTTACTGAGTTAATGGTTGATGTAGAACCCTCCCCCCTAACAGTAACTCCATTAAATGGAACATTTCCAATCGTATTTCTACTATCTACTACATAGGTAGTCTGACGTATAGGATCAAGAAGATTACTTATTCGAAGTACAGGAACCTTTGTGCTTGTGTTTACTACATTAACGTAAATTTGTGCAGGATATTCCTCAACACCTCCTGCATTTTTAATTCTTAAAGTAGCAGTATAAAGGCCTGTAGGAGCGCCCGCTACGTTTGCCCGTCCCTTAACAGTAAAATTTCTACTTTCATTATTTTGTAAGTCTTCATAAGAGTCTGCGGAAAGCGCTATGGACGAAGCTTTTATTGGTACTATTTCTGTAGCAGGAGTGACTATAGTATTAGATCCACAATCAGCCATCATGCTAGCGCGAGTTATTGGACTGACATAACCATCAGCAGGTGTTATACCTTTAGATACCTGATATTTTGCCACTGCTGTTTTTGTCGTTGCAGCAAAATATCCCTTAGCAACACCAGGCGCCATGGTAAGCAAACCTTTTGATTCCAAAAAGTTCTGGAGCTCAACGACATCTACCCCTGTACTCCCAAGAACTAAGTTACGATTTAATTTTAGAGAACAATTCGTTACAGGTTTTCCATTTCCAAATTCAATTTCAAAATCTGATTGCTTAGGCATTTTAACAGGTCCTCCATTTGCTGTAATCTTCATGTAAAACTTTGTTTCAAGTGAAGTGGTATTTCCGTACTGATCTGTTTCTCCAAACAAAGCCGCTGGATCATATTGATTAAATTTTGCAGTACCCTGCTTCTTCACAACTTCCTTCGCCTTTATCGTGACTGTTGAGCTTGTAGAAAGTGCCCATGTACCAACAGATGGGACGACTGTGATTTTGTATGTACCAGGTATAATTCTTGTAGGAACAACCCATTTATATGCAGTACCACTCACACCAACAGCAAAAACAAATTCAGGAGTAAGCTTTTCTCCTTTTTGTGGAACTGGAGTTAGACGCAGCGTGAGAGTAGCAGAGTATGGACTTCGTGCTGGTCGTTTCCAACTAATTGCAACAGAGTCCCCTATTGTCAGAGTTTCCCCTGCACTTGGTCTAACAATTTGGTACTTTGTTGATGAAGCACTAGAAACAGTAGTGGTCGGGGCGTCGACAACTGAAGCGCCTACTGTCGTCTGAGCTTGAACGCCACGTGACACAAAAGTGCCACATACTATTGCGAGTGCAATCGCGGTGATGAATGTTACTTTATAAAAAGTCTTGAAAGATGTGTACATAT
>JAGOSK010000010.1 GCA_018062305.1 Minisyncoccota bacterium
GCAAATTCTTTACCTTGGGACTTTTTAGCTTGTGAATTTATAGCCAGTCTAGTTTCGTCGAATAGTTCTTTTGTGATTATAGGTCTATGCTTTCCCTCGTACCAAATACCAGAGCCTTGTGGAAACTCAAAGCGACCGAAATAAAATGTGTTGCTTATCGCCTTGAATACATTACCTAGGCTAAGGTGGTGTCCACGATGTGTTTTAAAATTCAAATCATATCTTAGCCACGCATGGACTTTCGACACACTCCATTTGTCATAAGCAATCTTTTCAAATATCTTTCGCATAATGTCAGCTCGTTCAGGATCAATTTCTACTTCACACTTTGCCATTCTGTCATTTACTTTCCTATACCCAGTCGGTGGTTGAGCTGGCCATAAACCCATTTCGCAACGAGTCCTCATTCCACGCTTTACATTTATACTTTTATTATCGTTCTCAAGTTTTGCTTGAGAACACAGAATCATTAGAAGAAACTTATCGCTTGGAGAGTTGGTGAAAGTTTGACCAAAAGTTTTTATTTGAATTAATTTCTTCTGATCCATTCTATCAACCAACTTTCCTAGATCACCTGCATTTCTAGAAAGTCGATCGGGTGCCCATGTAATAATTCCATTGAATATCCCTGAATCTATATCTTTAACAATTTCCTCGAATACTGGTCTTTGACTAGATTCTTTTGCTGAATGCGACTCTTTGCGAATCTCTACTATAGTCAATTTTTCACGCTCGGCAATTTGCTTCATTTCCTTAATCTGTGAATCAATTGAAAGGGCTTGTTTCTCTTCTGCTTCGGTGGACTTTCTGGCATATAGGCAGTATTTGAGGGTACTTTGTTCAACTTCGGTCATATATTAATTAATGACAGAAATCAGGGTCTTGCTAAGTCTATGCAGAGTAGGGGATACGTCGCATGGTAGTTACAAATAAACCTTATATTTCAAGGCGGTTCGCCAAAGTGACCAACCATTGACAGATAGTGTATTAATGTAGTATAATTGTAACGATTAAGTTCCTTAAAAAATCTGCAAGTTTTGACCATAGCACAGAGTATCTCGTCAGGGATATTGCGTGCTGTGGTCAAAAGCCAGTCAGCAACAACGAAACAACACATCCAACATTGATAACGCATGAAAGCGATTACACCAGGACAGAAATCACAGGGCGTCACTGTCATCACAGACGCAACTCGCAAGGGTTCCACATCTGCCATCGAAGAGCTTGCCGAGAACGGCACCCTCAATGGCGATAACATGCAACGGATTCTTGGACAAGGCGACCACGTGTCTGCTAAAGTTCACGAGTTCGTCAAAAAACTCCTCGCGGAAATGGCTGAAAATGCTACTGACCGCCTGAAGCTCATCTCGGGAGCGGAAACACTCACTCTTGGTCCTACTGACGGAAACGAAATCATCGCAGAAGCAGGTGACCTCTTCAAAGGTTACCTTGACAGCGACTTCGTCAACTGGAACACCAACGTGAAAGGCAACCCAACGGAAGCCCAGAACGTTCAGGTTCACGAGATGACCAAGGACGGAACCTTCGAGCAAATCTACGGCGGTCTCGGAACGGACCTGAATGCTCTGTGCCTTACCCAGGCTCAGATCATCGGGTTCGTGAAGAAGCATCGCAAGTGGCTCCGCGAAGACGGCTACGGCACGTTCTTCCTGTTCAAGGTTGGCGACGATTTCTTCGTTGCGGACGTGCGCGTCAGCTCCGATGGTACGCTCTACGCCTTCGTGCATCGCTTCTCGTACGACTACGTCTGGTTTGCCGTGTATCGTCATCGATTCGTGGTCCCGCAACTGGCACTTGCCTCCGCCTAGGGTTCCTTGAACCTTTGGCTCTTAGTCCCTCTGACCCTTTGCTCGCGTGGAAACACGTTAGCAGGTCAGGGGGATTTTTTGTATACTGAATTCGCAATACATAGATGCATTTCGGTTACGGCTTGAATGCTATGATTGTGTTAATACATACTTGAGAATTTTGTCGGATACGTCTCGCAAAAGAGTGGGTATGTCTTTTCAATAAAAAATAAAGTTAGTTGGTGTGATAATCTGGCGGACTTCTATGTCCCGTATAAGATTCAATCTATCCTGATTGGGTAGGTGGTGTAGCAGATGGTTTATCACACAAATTCTTCGTTGCGAACGTGAACGTCAACTCCGATGGTACGCTCAACGCCAACGTGAATCGCTTCTCGAACGACAACGTCTGGAATGCCGTGAATCGTCATCGATTCGTGGTCCGAAACTCACGATTTCTCTCATCACGACATGGTGAGAGTTTTGTTTTGCGGAGAACTATGTCGAGGTTGAGTGGGTGGACTCTGTAATCCTTTTCTCCACCCACCAAGCATTTTCCCAATCTCTTCAAGTTTTTGTGAAAGTTCGATATATTTAATTTGAGGTATGAGCTTATTTTCCCACGCAAGTTGCATAAAGAATTTAAGAGTATCTAGTTTTGATATTACTTTTCCAAGCATTATAACTTTCTGCTCAGGTGACATATATACACATGCAAAACTTAACTCTAAGACGTCGAGAAATACATCCTCAATTTTTTGCCCTATTCCCAATCTCTCAACTCGCGGGAAGTTCCTGTGAAGTACCAACCATGCCTGATATGCTTCTTTTTCCTTTAAAATTACACCAGGGGTCGTGCGGGGGGGGGGTAGATTCATAGAATTGTGTGGTCTAATATATTTTAGTATGAAAAAAATAATTGTTGACTACAACCATATCATATCTTTAGAAAATCTCTATGAAGCATGGGCGGAATTTGTGAATGGTAAGAAATATAAAAAAGATGTCGCATTGTTCGCGTTAAACCTCTCATTAAACATCTTTAGGATTCATGAGGAACTAAAAAACAAGACATATCAACACGGTGGATACAAGGCTTTTGCAATAAATGACCCTAAGCCCAGAAGCATTCACAAGGCTACTGTTCGAGATAGGCTTTTGCACCATGCAGTCTACCGACAACTTTATAGACATTTTGATTCAAAATTTGTACATGATTCATATTCTTGTAGATATGCAAAAGGTACACATAAAGCACTTGAACGTTTTAAATATTTTTTCAATAAAGTATCTCGTAACGATCGTCGAACCTGCTGGGTGCTGAAATGCGATGTCCGAAAGTTTTTTGCTTCAATAGACCAAGTGATATTGATTGATATATTCAAAAAGCATATATCTGACAAAGACACCGTGTGGCTTATTGGGAATATTGTGAGCAGTTTTCAAAGTACTGGAGTAGGGAAGGGTTTACCTCTTGGAAATCTCACATCGCAACTTTTGGTAAATGTGTATATGAATGAATTTGACCAGTATATTAAACATATATTAAAACAAACCTATTACATTCGTTATGCAGATGATTTTGTGGTAATGCATTATGACAAGAACATATTAGTTGAGTTGCTTCCAAAGATTGGAGAATTTTTATCAAACAACTTAAAATTGTCACTTCATCCTGATAAGGTTTTCATTAAAACATTTGCATCATGTGTAGACTTTCTTGGTTGGGTACATTTCTCGAATCATAGAGTTTTAAGGAGTGCCACTAAAAAGAGAATGTTTAGGAATCTAGGTAGGGAAGTCTCAAAAGAAATGGTTCAATCATATATAGGTCTACTTTCTCACGGAAATGGTTATAAATTGAAAAAGCTAGTTAAAAGATATTCAGATTCAATACCTAGGATGTAGAAAGTGAGGAGTCTTAGCAGAACTAGCTTTATATTGCATAATCGTAACTGCTCTTAGCAAGACTAGTTGTCAGCGATATAATATGGATTATTAGCCCAAATTAGGCTAATATAATCATTAACAACTAAATTGTGACCTAACCCTAGGAACTAAACCCCCTAGGCATGGTTAAAAGTCGATCAAGTATAAAGAACCCGTCATGGGGTTTTGCTTGATCGCCGTACTGGGAAACTGGTACGAAGGTCTTCGGACCTTACCCGTGACGGGCTTTTTGTTTACAACAAAAAGGAGACATTCATTAACAATTAAGCCGATCAAGCAAAATATGAATGCACCAATTATTTCTCATACTACTGAGAAACCAAAATACAAACTTTCGCCCTCAACCATCGAAAAACTTCAATACTACGTCTATACTCTCTCTGATCCTTTGACAGGGAATATTTTTTACATAGGCAAAGGGTGCGGAAATCGAATCAATCATCACTTGCTCGGTGCACTCGATGAAAATACAAAGGAATCAGAGAAGATAAACAAAATCAGGGATATACAAAATACTGGACTAGAAGTTAAGTTGGATATTATCAGACACGGTCTAACAGAAAAGGAATCATTTGAAGTGGAAAGTGCGCTCATAGATACAATCGGTATGGATAATCTAACTAATATTGTGCTAGGTCATCATTCTGACCTTAGAGGAAAAATGACACTTCGTGATATCGAAATTGAGTATCAAGCATTACCCGCGGAGTTTAGTGAACCTGTCATGCTTATTCGTATAAACAAAGCTTTCAGTCACGACATGAAAGCGGAAGATCTGTACCAAGTTACAAGAAAGGATTGGAAAGTCGGAACGAGAGCATTTAATATAAGAATTGCCTGTGCGGTGTATGCGGGAATCATACGCGAGGTATACAGCATAAAAGAGTGGGTACCCTCATCTGATTCTTTAGGACGATATATGTTCAACGGAGAAATTGCTGAAGAAGTAATTCGCAATAAGTATATAAACAAGTCCGTAGCTCATGTGTGGAAGCAAGGAAGTCAGAATCCGATTAAGTATGTTGGGTAAATTTTAATACAGCAAAAAGACGTCAGCGTATTTGCTGACGTCTTTTGCGTTAAGTAAGAGTGTGTTCTACGGATAATTTGGTGGTGGCGGTTCGGGTGGTTTTGGTAGGATGACGTTAGAGAAGATTTTACCAGTATCGTACTCAAATAGTTGAATACTATCTACTGGTTGCGGTACCTTACTCTTTTCTCTGAACTCTTTCAAGTTAGGTCTAGAATATCTCGAACTGTTGTTTTCGAGCCAGTACATAATCGCACGGAGACTTCCTTGATTGATAAGTCCTATGAGTTTGCTTTCCGCCAGATCGCTGATACCGAGAATACCGCTTTCAAGTGCGGAGTTTACTTTTTGGTTGAATTCAGGATCGTCATTTCTCCACCGATATACAGTGTTTCTTGATATGCCGAGCTTTTCGCAAGCAAGAGAAATATTCGGAACTTTCTCAAGTTGATTAAGGAACGCTTCCTCTTTATTCTTTCGCTTCATTGTTTCTAATAACGACAGCCTTAATGCCTGTTAGCGACTCATATCTCTTAATTGCCAAGTCGCAGAACACTGGCTCTATCTCAACTGCATACACTCTTCGCTTCAACTTTTCACCCGCCATGATAGTGCTACCTGAACCCGAGAAACTGTCGAGTATGATGTTGTTTATCTTCGTGCATCGTCTGATAGCTTTCTCGTATACCTCTGGCGGTTTCATTGTGCTGTGTTCGTACTGGTTGCTTGGCAGTCGCTTTACTGGCCATACAGTGAAGTGATCAAACACCTCCTGTATCAAGTCATTACCTGTAGTCATACTCTCATTGAGTACTTCGTTGAGCTTGTTAACACCTTTCACCATGTACGGCTTACCACGAGTGCCATAGGTGCAAGGTTCGTATGCTTTGTTGAACGCTACTCCAGGTGTCGGATTCTGTCCGTTCTTGAGCCACAAGCATACTCGCTTGTTCGATATGCCAAGTTCTTTGTATAGCGTCTGTATGAGCCAAATATATACTTGGTCAGACCAGTAGAAGACATGAGCGTCTGGCTTTGTTACAGCTAGTGCTGATTCCATGCTTGCCTTGAGAAACGACTTATACTCATTATCACTCTTACTGTCGTCGACCGTTCCACCGTATGACTGCTTACCGCCGATTCCTGAATTGTAATCAATCGCAATATTGTAGATGGGGTCTGACATAATCATGGAAGCATGATCGTCGCCGAAAAGTTTCTTGAGTGTTTCTGGTTTGGTTGAATCACCACAGATGAGCTTGTGCTTTCCAAGGAGGATAATGTCGCCAGTCTTTGTCTTTGGATTTTTAATTCTCTTAACCTCTTCTTCGGGGTCAAAAGTTTTGTCGGACAGTTTTTGATTCCACATATCATCGAGTTCTTTCTGATCAAAGCCGAGGTTTGTCAGGATAGAGAGGTCGAAGTCCTTTAGGAGATCAAAGTCCCACTCTCCGTGGATAGCGTTGCTCCCGATGAGATATTCTTCTGCTTCCTCTGTCGTAAGCTTTCTGTTCGGTACTCTGATATCGATAAGTTCTTTACCTCTGCCTAATATTTGAAGTACCTTGATACGCTGATGTCCTGCTAGAATCGTACCGTCGAAGTCTACCGCTGGAATCTCTACCAAATTGAACTTCTCTAGAGATGCTTTTAATGTATCTAACTGCTCTTTCGATATTTTTCTAGGAGTCTTCTTGTGGGGAATAAGGCTATCTACTGTACGTTGTTCGTTGTGCCATGCTAATTGTTGCATTTTGTTTAGTTGCTTAATTTTTAATCAAGCAAAAGGCCCGCGCACACCCGTTGGGGTATTGTGCACAGGCCTTCATTTAAGGAGTCACCCGATATCAGTTCTTTTACTTGTATACACAGTATATCATGCGATTTTAGTGTATCTGTTGATATCTCGCACAAATCACTATCCGAACATTCGGTAACTCAAAGTCAATGGTAACTGTTACTATGTATTACTATATTTTGTCATAACCAAAGTTGATTATGTGTGTCGAAGTTTGCAATCCACAGCCATTTTACTTCCAAGAAACACTCACTGAGGAGTACTATAAATACATTATCAGTTAAAGGTTGGAGGTGGTAAAAACACCTCTTCACACATTATGAAGAAAAAGAAGACAGTACAACCTAAACAAAAACAAAAACCTAAACCGAAGATAAAAGAGAAGACCTCAAAGCAGAAAATCTTTGAAGCACTAGATACAGCACTCTACATCACCTCTATCGGGGGTGAACATCACAAGATCTGGGCTATCCATGAGATCATACGGATATTGGCAGGTAAGGAGGGCTACAAGAAGTATGAGAGACAACACAAGAGACAGAACGGTTGGAACTGGGATGTTGGTATAGCTCCATGATTTTGCGTTAGATTTAGACGGTGAAAACAGAGGTGCCTAATCGGTATCTCTGTTTTTTTGTAACTATCTGTTACACCCCCGAAAATGGAAAAAAGTGTCACTTTTGTCACTTTTTCACTACCAAGGCTTTTGTGATATCCTTTTATCTATGAAGATATCAAGATTTTTATACGGTCTAATGGTCGCGCTGTTGGTCTGGTCATATTTCCAACCATGGACGATTTTGGGAGGTCAGTCTTTTCCTGGCTGGTCAACGCTTCTAATATCGATAGGTTTCTTTGTAGGATTGGTGCTGGGCGTTATTGTACTGTTTACAGGCTATCGTGCTACGGGGATGTCTATTCTTTCAGGACTGTTTATGTTTGGAAATAATCTTATTCTCGGTGTTGGATTCGGTCTTTTGTCCCTTGATGGAAAAACAAAGTTCGGTGACGGTTTTGCCTATGCATTTTTCCTAAGCTTTATTTTCCTAATACTAGGTCCAATTTTTGGAAGCAGATTCACAACATCAACAAACGTACATGTATCTGGTGAGAGCTATTTCAAGAGAATAGTAATCGGGGTAGTGGTGGCTGTATTAGGAGCTTTCATTTTGAAGGCTTTACACCTGAAATAGTCTCTCAAGAAAGGTCAG
Source organism: Minisyncoccota bacterium (assembly GCA_018062305.1). Taxonomy (GTDB): domain Bacteria; phylum Patescibacteriota; class Minisyncoccia; order Phycocordibacterales; family CAIZLB01; genus VEQN01. The sequence continues at coordinate 7,798 of JAGOSK010000010.1, forward strand.
TAACACTTACAGGTTACAGTGTATGTACACAATTTAAGAAAAAGATATATAATCAAACTATATGGAGCCAAATATGGAAAAAACACCTGAATTCAAAATAGAAGAGCCAAAGATAGGTGATGAGCTTGCAATAGCAACAATGCATATCAAGTCATGGAAGGAAACATATGTCACCCCCGAATCAGGACTTACTGAAGAAATGGTTGATGAGAACCTTGGACACCTGCTGACCGACACTGATTTCAGAAAGAATACGATTTCTGAATCTTTGGAAAAACCAGACGAAGTCTTGTATAGAGTTGTCAGGAACAGTAATGATGAAATTGTCGGATTCATGCACGGCTCGAAGAACGAAGAATTTAACGAACTTGAAGGAATTTATCTGCTCGATGAGGTGAAAGGATCGGGAACGGGAGGAAAACTCATGGAGGAATTTCTAGCATGGACTAATAAAGAAAAACCTAGTCATCTTGAGGTGTTTTCTTTCAATGACAGGGCGCTTGGCTTTTATGCGAAGTACGGCTTTGTAAAAACAGATAAGCCCGCTCAAATGTGGAAAGACAAATTGCCTTTTATTGAAATGGTGAGACCAGCTGACGAATAGATACAAAACTAAGCTCTCGAGAAGGGTCGTTATACTACACTTAAAATACTAATAATAGCTTTACAGGGTAAGGAATCGTGGGGTTCAATCTCGAGAAGGCTCACAATGTCGTGCTAGCACGAAAAAATAGATAATGAGCACAAATGGCTTAAAAATAAAAAAATGGAAAAAGACTCATAAAGAGTTGCTTAAATTTATTGAAAATGAAAATACCGTAACGGGTGATGAGATTAGAGACTGGATAGCTAAATGTATTGTATATTTTACTGAAATAGGTGTACAACCACATATTACTGATTTTTTTCTTTCTAGATTAGAATTTCATAAAGAGAAATCAGGTAAGAAAAACTTCATTTTATATAATCCAGCTGGCTTTAATGACGAAGAAGATAATTATGAATACGAAACAGGTATTGGACCATTTATCTTCAGTTCAAATGAAAGAGGCTATATTGTGAAAAACGGGATAAATCGTTTAGAAAACAAACAAGCAGATCGCACAAGGATGACTCCAATCTTAGTAGCTTTTAAAGTAGCGGAAAACATTCTTAATAATTACGAAGAAGAAGAAAGAATAATTCCATCTAATTTATTGACGGAATTTAATACAGAAAAGACTCAGGGTATTTATTTAGCAATCCAAGGTATACAAAATGCTTATGAGAAAAAGGATTCTAAGAATATATTAGCTTCTGTCATTACGACTACTAGCCTAGTTTTTAATTTAATTCCTGAACTAGCTTCAGTAAAAGATATTGGCCCAAAAATTAAAAAAGCTTATGAAACTGAAAAAATTTATAAGAAATATAATTTAAATAGAGAAATACTATGGGGTATAAATAATTCTAGAATTATAAGAAATTATGACATCCATAATCCTAAGAATGAGAATCATACCACCTTACAGGAGGCTTTAGGTTATTGTCACTTACTAGTACTACTCATAAGTTCCTTGCTAGCTTCTGGGGAAATAAAATTGTAAACGCATGAAAAGGGTTACTGTGGTGCTATTTAAACATTAAAAATAGCTTTACAAGGTAATGAACCACAGGGTTCCACTTCGAGAAGGCCCACAAAATTTAGTGAACAAAGCATAAATTTTCAATCAGTTTTCTTAAGTGCTTCAGTAGGACACTATAATGATTGCCTCGAATCCATTTCAGCATATGCTACTCCTTTATATTCAGTATTGAATATTTCTAACATCTCAGCTTCTGTAAGGTTCTGCTTTATATAACATGCTTCTGTGTTTTCATTTGCAAAAGCGACAGTATAATTATTATCCTCCTGTTTTCGTATTCCATATACACTCATTGCACCTATTCCAATAGCATGAACAATTTCGGGAACTGAATTGATAGGTGCTTCAGGGTCAATATCATATCCTTGATCATGAAAATGATACATTTGTAATGCGGCAACAACTTCTTGATTTTGCACATCGGGCTGTTTGATAGGGTTTTCTTTCATTCTTATATTATATCATTATTAAAAGATTGAGATTTAGTTTTATATCTTCATTTTTATAAAGTCAGCAAATATGCGGTTATCTGTAAGTATTGATAAGGTATACAACGAAAGTGAATTTAACAAGGTAACTATCTGTCCGCATTTTACTATACTTATATCGTATGAACAAAAAGCCCATTAAACAGACAATCAAACGAACTAATTCTAAAGTAAAGAGTGCCAAACCCATTAGAGATAAAGCCACAAGCTCAAGCAGTGCTGGCACCCTCCACCGAATGCCTAGCAATCTCCAAACAGTATTAAATTCAAACAAAGATGTTTTGGCAGCTTGGAATACACTAACGCCACTCACCAAGAATGAGTGGATTTGCTGGGTTACTATTGTAAAAAGAGAAGAAACACGAGCGAAACATCTAACACAACTATGTGATGACTTACGAAGTGGTAAGCGACGTCCATGTTGTTGGCCAGGTTGTCCACATCGAAGACAAAGTGCCCAAAAATGGTTTGGTAAGAGGGTAAAATAATGCTGGGTCGTTTGTAAATATAGATATGTCGCATTTTTAATGCTAAAATTTAATTCAATAAATCCATCACCCTATGCATACACTCCCACTCATCATTCTTTTTATTGGCGGACTCGTATTAACCGCTGGAGATATTCTATTTAAATTTTGGGTAGAAAAAAGTGGCACCTATTTCTCAAATCTGTATGTTGTTGGAATTCTTCTATATCTCATTGGCTCAATGTTTCTGGTACAGAGTTACAAGTATGATATGAATATTGTTGCAGCGGGAATTATTCAAGTACTTTTTAATACAATTATTCTAGTGCTTGTTTCGTATTTTTATTTTCATGAAAATCTTACGGCCTTGCAAGTTGCGGGAGTTATTTTAGGTATCATTTCTATATATTTGATTAAGTAAATTCAAAATCCAGCTCTGAGTGAACAAAGCTGGATTAAGTTCCTAGACCTAGGTCTAGGAGGCACTGATCGTCTGGATCAGCGGTAGGAGGTCTGTACTGTGGGAAAGCATCATCTGTTTGGGCTAGAATTGCCTTTAGTTCTTCGAGCGCTTTATGCTTTTCCTCAGGAGTTAATTGGTCATCCTTACCTTCAGCGTAGAGAGGTTTTGCAAGGCGATGTTCTTCAGCTTGTTCAGCAAGTGCCTCATCTGCTCTATCACGCTCCCGCATATGGCGAAGCACCGTTTTTTCATATGCTGAAATCGGCGGTTCAGTGAAATTCTCACATGAACAATTGAGACCATTTAACTTTTTGAGTACCATCAAATCCGTATTCGTCAGACTGTTTAAAGCAGGTATCCCTTCTTCTACTGCCTCGTGTGCTGCCCATTTAGCAGATAAAGAAGTTTGAACAAACACAATCTCTTTCTTGAGTATGTGCTCAGGAAGAAGTCCTTTGTACATAAGTGTTATGGGGTTAGTGGTTTTTGTGCATTTTCCCTTTCACCTGTCCGATTTTTATATTATACCCAAACGGTGACATTGTCTATTTCCCGTTTGTGTGCTATAAATACCCCTCCTAATCATAGGGGATAAACCCCTATGAATCAGGCCTTTGAAAACAAAAACAGTAAATCCAACAACCAGGACCATGAGCCTACTCATAATCGCACTTATCGTGACGGTCGCTTTAACGATCTTCTTCTTCCTTCAGAATCAAAAACTGAAGGCTAATATAAACAAAATAACCAAATTGCTCGAGACAGAAATCTCCACAAGTAATGCACTCTTTGCACAACTCGGGGAAGCATTGACCATCGATATGCTCACAGAGGGTATTCGACTCAAACCCTTACAGGTATTAGTTTGCGCATATAATTCGGAGTCATTATTTCTCCGTCTGCACTTTGAAAGTAATGAGGTTTGGTCAGGAGATCGATGGCTCTCAATCAGCAGGTCTCATCTATTCCAAATTACTAGGGATGGTCGCTATGCTCAATGGAGACATGTCCCAAACTGTTTCGACATCTTGGTAACCGATAGAATCAACGATGAGGTTGTGCTTATCGTAAAGCCTGGTCTAGTGACTGACACACCGTTATTGAAGTCTGGAGAATCTGGTATTCCTTCTGTCTCAACCATCCTGGCTGTGTAGTTTGGAAACATCTAACCCAATGGGCTCCTTTAAGTGAAATCACTTACAGGAGCCCATTCTTTTTATAAACCCTAAAACAACCCCTCAACCACAGCTTTCACATCAGCTCCATCAGCTTTTCCTTTTAATTCTTTCATTAGAGTACTCATGAGCATGCCTGATTTACTTTTATCGTCGATTCCAAGTTCAACTTTTTTAGCTTCAGCTATTTTTTGAATTTCTTCACGTGGCATCATAGCTGGAAGATACACTTCAAGAAGCGCGAGTTCAGCTTTTTCAGAATCAGCAAGATCATCTCGTCCACCAGCTACAAATTGTTCGATTGCATCCTTTCGCTGTTTAACACCTCGTCGAATAACAGCGAGCACTTCATCATCAGTGAGCGCGTCTTGCGGAGTTCGTCCTAGTGCAACAAGTTCATTTGTAAAAGCACTCATAAGTCCACGGATAACAGTCATTCTAACGGCATCCTTTGCCATCATAGCTTCCTTTAAACTACCTTTGATTGTTTCTTGAAGTGTCATTGTTTTATTGTGTTAATTGAATCGCAGATTTTAATGACTCACAGATTTTTCGCAGCGTATGCTATAATTTGCGCATAAAATTGCTTTAAAATATCCATCAAAATATGCTGAATAATTCTTTAATCCTCATTGTAGCCTTAATTTTAATCATTATCAATGTCACTATCTTGGTAATTTTCCTACGTAAAAGTTCCACCCTTGCGAATGCTGGTAAAAAAACTCCAGAAGAAGAAGCTCGTGAAAACTCTGGCCTACAACTTCTCATACAGCAGATGGGTGAACTTGGACGAAATATTGATGCAAGAGTGGGGGATGTGGCAAAAACAGTGGATTCAAAGATTACCGATATGAGTCGAAATGTGGATGGCAAACTTAATGAGTCTCACAGACAGATGCAGGACACAGTACGTCATCAGACTAATGAATCTTTTAGACTGCTCAAGGATGTAACAGAGCGCCTTGTAAAGCTTGATGAAACAAATAAGCAGGTGGTTTCTTTTACAGACCAACTTCAGAGTCTGCAAGATATTCTCAAAAATCCAAAGCAGCGAGGAATTCTCGGTGAATATTATCTCGAAACACTTCTCAAAAATGTCATGCCACCAGGAAGTTACGAAATGCAGTACAAGTTTAAAGATGGAGAAATTGTGGATGCTATCGTGCGAGTGAAAGATAAGCTCATACCAGTGGACTCAAAGTTTTCACTCGAAAATTACAATCGACTTGTTGAAGAAAAAAACGATCAGGAGAAGACACGTCTCGAGAAACTTTTTGTAGGTGATTTGAAAATGAGAATTCAGGAAACTTCAAAGTATATTCGACCAAGTGAGGGAACTATGGATTTTGCATTCATGTTTATTCCTCATGAGGCGATTTATTATGATCTTTTGGTAAATAAGATTGGTGCAGTAACAGAGGATACTGACAATCTCATTCAGCGTGCTGCAAATAAATATAAAGTGATTATCGTCTCACCAACATCATTCTTGGCGTACTTGCAAACAGTCCTTCAAGGTCTCAAATCAATGCAAATTGAAGAAACTGCAAAAGATATTATTCAAAGAGTAGGGGAGCTTGGTAAGCATCTCAAGGCGTATGAGGACTACCACAACAAGCTTGGAAATAATCTCGCAACAGTGGTCAATCAATATATGGGTGCTTCAAAAGAGTTGAAGAAAGTTGATAAAGATATAATGCGAATCACAGGCACCACGGCAGGGCTTGAACCTGTGCTCATCGAAAAGCCGGATTTGGATGATGGGGAGTAGGATGATGATATAATATATTTGCACACTGTTGCGTAACTCACTTATGAAACACACACTCGTAACCCTCACAGCCGTACTCGCCTTTGTCTTCATCGTTGTACCCCTTATGTACATTGCATTGGGTAAATTAAAGAATCCTGTCGACTTGTTTGCACTCAGTAAGATCGGTAGTTCGGGAATGCTCACTCAAAAATCAAACTTTATAAGTCCAAATTATATACCTGAGTCTGGTAGTGCTTCGAAAACCAAGTCAACTTCCGAGTCATACAAGAAGCTGGTTGAAGATGCAAACAATTGTTTCAATGCAGATTCGATTTATTATACGAGCAAGGAGTTTTTCTCTGTTGAAAAGAAAGAGGGACGTAAACTAAATATTAAAAATAACCAGACAGGAACATCTCGTTTTTTTGAAGGTTTCTATCCAACAGTTGAAACAGAGAATTCTATCAGCAAAAAGCCTGATACGATTCAGACAAACACTTTCATTGTTCGACCAGGTTGCGCGGTACATAATACAAAATCACAAGAGCTACTTGCAGGTTTCAATGACGCCGGCATATTTATTGAACGATTGGCACAAGATAGAACTGGGGGGTACGATTTTACAAATAAAGGTGTCTCAACTATCAACGGTCTTACCTATTATTGGTACTTATTCGAGGATCAAAATAGATTGTATGTCCGTCCTGGAGATGAAGTCTTTTATGCAGCTTTCTATTCTACACTTTTAAATAATTCTTTTTACGCTTCTACGTTTGAGGGCTCGAGCCTAACATTTGGAACCTCACGTGATTTTTTGAACCAGACACAAGCCTTTTTGGCAGGTACCGTATATGGGACTAGTACAACTACGGTATATCCAAATACGGAGTCGAATACGCAGACGAACACACAGATGGATGCCCCATCAAACCCCTCCGCGGGTTCAGCACAGGGTGGTGGACAGAGTGGAGGATCTCAGGGTTCTACGAACACCAGAGCCCCTTCAGCGCCCGCAAAATACGTTCCTTGGACCCCCGCGCCTTAGTAGAGGCATGTGTGTACTACGCTCAAAAAAGGCCGCCCAAACCTGGTTGCAAGCCTTGGCAAGATAATGTATACTCTCAGTCTATGGCAAATGCTACAACAAAAAAACCAACTGTAGGCGTAACAAAACTCAAAGAAGTAGCTTCTGGAGACGCTTTTTCAGTTATCAAAACAGGTGGAAAACAGTACCGTGTTTCTGCTGGTGATATTATCAAGATTGAGATTATGAAAGGTGAGTTCAACGTTGGAGACAAGCTCGACTTCAATGAAGTTGTACTTGTAGACACAGGTTCTGAAACAAAGGTAGGTACTCCTACAGTTGCAGGTGCTGTCGTAAAGGCAGAGATCGTAGAGATCGGCCGAGACGCAAAAGTTATCGTTGCTCGATACAAGCAGAAGTCACGATCAGGCTTCAAGAAAAACGGTCACCGACAGCCATTCTTTAAGGTGAAGATTTTGTCTCTGTAATATTAGTAAAAGATACAGAAATCTGAAAAAACACCCGCTCTGGGTGTTTTTTCGTATAAGTTTGTTATTAGGTTACAATTTGTATATAATATTTACTATGAAAAAAACTATACTACTAAGTTCAATAATATTACTATGTGCAACTTTATTTAGTCCAATAAATGTGGAAGCAAAATCCTCAAAGTCATATTACAAGAGCGCAAAAACAGGACGTTTTGTATCGCCTTCGTATTCAAGTAGTCATAAATCGACAACGTATAAGTCATATCGTCGTTAGCTATATGCGATATAGCTAAATGCTTATCATGGCTATAAGTTTTTTAAGTCTATCTCCGATTCTGCAATGCACTCTTCAGTGTCTCACTATCAGAATACTCAAGCTCAGTACCAGTTGAAAGTCCTCGTCCTAGTGTGGAAATTCTAAAACCGTGCGCCTCTATCAGCGGCTTCAATAGTCCTGCAATATATGAAGCAGTATGTTCGCCCTCAGGATTTACACTTGTTGCAAGTATAACTTCCTTCAGACCACTCTGATTTTTTGTCGTCTTATTAATAGTGCTTGCGCCATCCAATTCCGCCAAAATCGCATCAGTCTCACTGTTTGTATTTTTACCACCTCCAATCATCTGATCGAGTCTCACCATCAATTCTTTTTGCCGAATCTTTTGATCAGGTGCTTCGTCGAAAATGGGGACACTTCCACCGAGTACAAAATACAATCCATTGTATGCACGACTCCTCTCAACTGCTTGTAGGTCAATGTCACGTCCAACAATCATGAGCGTATCTGTATCACGATTTGGATCACTGCAAATAGAACAGACTGGCTTCTCGGCATTGACCACTTTATTTCCAGCAGGGAAGAATCGCTGACATAGGGAACATGCAAAAACACTTTTCTTAAGTTCAAGGATACTTTTTGCAAATTCGGCTAACTCAAAATCTGATTTTGTTAATAAAAAATAGGCAAAACGCTTTGCTTGGCGTGGGCCAATTCCTGGAAAGTGTCTGAATATTTCTTCTAATTTGCCGAGTGCATCCATGAATTAAATATGATTACCAAAATCTCCAAAGTCGCCACCTGCTTTGTCCATAGTGAGGAAGGTTGTTCGTTCTGGTACGAACTTGAGCTTCACTGAACCCGTAGCACCGTTTCTGTGCTTCTCGATGAGAATCTCAGCGATGAAGTCACGCTCATCGTGATCTTTGTATCGGTCTTCACGGTGAATGAACATCACCACATCGGCGTCCTGCTCAATAGAACCAGAGTCTCGAAGGTCAGATAGTCGAGGCTTGCCTCCACGTTGTTCTACGGCTCGAGAGAGCTGTGAGAGGGCTATTACGGGCACATCAAGCTCTCGTGCAAGGTGTTTGAGGGAACGAGAGATCTCAGTCACTTGTTGCACCATGTTGTCACTATTTTTCAGGTTGGTAGGCATCATGAGCTGGAGGTAGTCCACGATGATAAGCCCAAGGCCCTTTTCGGACTTGAGTCGTCTTGCTGTACTTCGCATTTTGATAATATTGTTTCCAGGCTGGTCGTCGATGAAAATAGGAGCTTTGCTCAAAATATCAATACCATCACGAAGTTTAGCAAAATCATCCTCCTTGAGTTTTGCTGTTTTCAATTTCCAAGCATCGACAAAAGAAACAGCTGAGAGCATACGAGAGGTGAGTTGCTGGGCACTCATTTCGAGTGAGAAAATGGCTACTGGTACATTGTGTTGTACTGCGGCATTTCGGGCGAGGTCGAGTGCAAAAGATGTCTTTCCCACAGATGGTCGAGCAGCTAGGATAATAAGGTCTGATTTTTGAAAACCTGAAAGTATTGTGTCCAAGTCACGAAATCCTGTTGGTACACCACGCACCGCATCTCCAGACTGGTGCAATTTATCGATAGTATCCCACGTCTCATCGAGTGCATCTTTCATTTCAACAAACTTTCGATTGGTACCTTTGTTTGCCAGTGCGTAGACCTGCTGTTCTGCTTTATCGAGAATTTCTTCGAGATCACCTTGTTCTTCATAGCCAAGATGTGAAAGTTGCTCAGATGCAAGGATAAGTCTTCGCATCATAGATTTCTTTTGCACAATTTCAGCATAGTGAACAACGTTCGATGCAGAGGGTACTGTGTGTACTAGTTCAGCGAGAAAGGCACCACCGCCAGCTTGTTCAAGGGCACCCTGAGTTTCGAGTTTTGTTTTGAGAGAAATAATGTCTACCGGCTCGTTCTTTGCAGACAGCTCCATCATCATGACGTAAATAAGTTTGTGCTTCTCGCTGTAAAAAGATTCCGGAGTAATGATGTCGTGTATTTCATAAAGTGCATCTTTTCGAAGGAGAATAGAACCAAGCACAGCTTTTTCAGCATCCAAACTATTTGGTGGCACACGCATTTCACGATTTGTATTGCCTGAGTTTTGTCGTGTATTTTGGCTGGCATTGTAATACGTCGACGGTGCTGATTTCATAGTCACATTCTACACCCAATATCAAGCATGAACTAGGTAAAGAAAAGATAAAAATGTTATCAAACTGTTCATAAACTGTGGATACTGTATGAGCTTCTATTGTAAGGGTGTATTTGGAGCCTTTAAAACCATTGCATCACATTTTTTATGCTTTATGACTTTTTTACGCTGTATATCAACTATCCAAAGTATATACATTAGATAGTTGATACATATTCATCTAACATTTATTCAATTTATCTAACCAAAGTCCACTCCTTGAATGCGATTGCAATTTTACTCAATATGAACGCAGAAACAATGTACGCGAGAATTACTTCAATGAAATTTAAATTAGTATATTGACTAATTTGTCGAAATTCAAGAGTACTTAAAAAAATAATAAAGATCCAAGAAATCATACTGAACGCTGAAGTGGCTATGAGTGGATCAGGATGATGAACCATTGTATTTGATAGATGAAAATATGTCTTTTGGTGTCGCATTAGATTTGGGAGATGTATCTTTCGCAATGTCATTTCGCTAACGAGTGCTAGTGAAAAGATGATGAGCTTTGCGGAGATAAGTCCGATTCGGAAATCTACTGCAGATTCAAGATGAAGTGCTGTGTTTATTAAAAAGCAAACTATACCAATACTTGCCGATACAAGGGAGAACAAGCTCAGGCTTTTGAGCATTGCATATTCATGTGGCTTTACCATGTGATCCTTCACTGAAAGAATAAAAAATGAAGAAAAAATAAAAGCAGACCCCGCTCCGAGTGCTATACAAACTTGTTCAAGTGATAAAAAGAGAAATTCCATAGAATATATATTTTGCACGGTGCGTATATCGAATATCCAACGTGTATCCTTTAGATACTTGATACATACATCGTGTTTGTGTAGCTTCAGTATACCAAATTATCTATATTCTTTTGAGAGTTTGTCCACTTTCTGAATCAAGTATTTCAAAACCCAAATCACGAACCTCATCACGCAGTGAGTCAGAAAGTTTCCAGTCTTTCTCTATTCGAGCATTTTTTCTCTTCTCGAGCAATTCTTTAACCGAACTAGGAATTTCTTCTGGAGAAACTAGTGAAGCCTTTTGTGAATCAGTATATATCTCTGCATTTTTAATCAAATCGAGGCCTAATAGTTGGTCAACTCTTTTAACGATTTCAATTTTGACCTGATCTTCGATCGAATCATCTTTTAAAACATCCCACAATTTTGAGATACAAAGTGGAGTATTCAAATCATCATTTATTAGGGCAAGTATTTCATTCCAGATTGCTTCCGCAATTTGCACACTCTGATTTTGCGCATTTTGCACGTTTTGTGTGTTTTGTCCGCTCGCCGAAACTAGTATCTTTGCTACATGTGCCACTAGATTTTTATAACCTGCCGCTGCAGCATGAACCGCTTCCTCTGTATATTGTAGCTGTGAACTATATTGAGCTTGAAGCAGCCAATATCGGTACTCAACAGGTCTTATGCCTTTTTCAACCAATGTCACCAAACGTGTAAATTCACCCTTAGATTTAGACATTTTTCCATCGGAATTTACAAATGCATTATGAAGCCAATAGTGGGCGAGGGGACTACCATTGTGAGCAGATTCTGATTGAGCAATCTCATTGTTGTGATGCACAGGTATGTGGTCTATACCTCCAGTATGAATATCAAATGTATTGCCGAGATATTTTGCAGACATTGCAGAACACTCTATATGCCAACCAGGAAAGCCGATACCCCAAGGAGATTTCCATTCTTGAAATCTTTTTTCGGCACTCTTGCCGTCTGCACTAACGCCAGTAGGCGAAACAATATGCGAAAATTTCCATAATGCAAAATCTGTTATATTTTTCTTCTCGCTGTTAACACCAATTCGTGCACCCTCCTCTAGCCCTTTGAGATTAATATTTCCCAATTTTCCATACTCAGAATATTTTGAAGTATCAAAGTAGATTCCGTCTGAAGTTTTGTATGTAAAACCTTTTTCTTCGAGGACTTTGATCATCTCGATTTGTTCTACAATATGTTCAGATGCTTTTGGAAAAGTAGTGCCGGTTGTCTCGATTCCAAGCGCATAAATATCATCAAAAAAAACTTTTGTATAGTAGTCGGAGATTTCTCCCGCAGTTTTACCTGAAGACCTTGCCATTTTTTCTACCTTGTCTTCACCATCATCACCTAGTCCTTCATCATTGTTTGCCGTTAGGTGTCCTACATCTGTGATGTTTATAACCTGATGAATCTTGTATTCATTAGCCTCAAACATTCGACGCAATGTATCAGCAAGTACATACGCTCGTAGATTTCCGATATGTAGATAATTGTATACCGTTGGACCGCAGTGATACATAGAAACTTCGCCGGCAGTGATAGGGGTGAAAGGTTCTTTCTTTCCAGTGAGTGTATTGTGGAGATATATTGGGTTCATTTCGTATGATCTAGCTTAATTTACTTTAAGTATATCTTATATAAAAAATCTTAATTTTACAATTGCTGATAGACATTCTCGTCTTCTGATATTATTATAAGGTATATTTATGAGTGAAAGACATGAACAACATGAAAATATTGAAATAGGTAAAATTCATCCGGATTTTAGGATTGTGACAAGTGAAGGGAAGTGGGCTTTTAATAGATTCCGAAATGATTCTGATGGTATAACTACCGCAAAGATAAGGGCTGGTTTTGATGATATTAATTCACTCGATAATATTAGTCTGTCCGCAAAAATTGGCATAAATACTGATGGGAATATTCCTTGTAAGTTTATTTTATTTGTGTTTGGTTCTGATAAACAGATGGCACAGTTGCAAGAATTAGCGGAACGCATGCCTTATTCTGAAATGATTACTTCTCTCGGAAGATATGGCCGCTCAATTGATGAGAGTATTACAACAATAATAAATCCGTAAAGTTGAATTGTTTAGTTGCAATTGACCCAACCCCGATTGTTTGAGATACTTTAACAACATGAATAATACTACTAGTTCCAAATATACAAAAATAATAGTATCAGCAACACTTTTTATAGCATTCGTCGCTATATATTATGTTGGATTCGCGACTGGCAAGGCTCATATGGTAGAGGCAAGCAAGATGCAGACTATAAACGCCAGTCTCAATGCTACAAAAGACAAACCTGAAGATGTGGACTTCTCACTCTTTTGGAAAGCATGGAATACAGTCAATGAAAAATTTGTACGTACAAAAGTCGCAAGTACAACAACTGACCAAGACAAGGTGTACGGCGCTATAAAAGGAATGGTGGATTCTATCAATGATCCATACACTGTCTTTTTTCCACCAGCAGAAGCTACGAGCTTTGAGTCAGAGATAGAAGGGAACTTCGAAGGTGTGGGTATGGAAATGGGTATCAAGAACGAGATACTCACAGTTATTACTCCTCTAAAAGGTTCGCCAGCTGAAAAGGCAGGCATTCGCCCAGGAGATAAGGTTATACAGATTGAGGGACAAATGACAACAGATTATACAATAGATCAGGCTGTTAAACTTATTCGAGGTAAAAAAGGAACGACCGTTACATTATTGATAGTACGAGAAGGAGTCGAAAAGCCTATAGAGATTAAGATTGTCCGTGACACTATCAACCTTCCAACAATTGATGCAAAACTAGATACAAAGAATAATATCTTCACTATAAAGCTCTATACATTCTCTGCTCAATCTGCATCACTCTTCCGAAATGCTCTCCGAGATTTTGTGAATTCAAAATCAAATAAACTCATCCTCGATCTTCGTGGTAATCCTGGAGGTTTTCTAGATTCTGCGGTGGACATGGCTAGTTGGTTCTTGGCACCAGGAAAGACAGTGGTTATGGAGGATTATGGAAATGGTAAAACTCAAGTTGTAGAACGAAGTAGGGGATACAATATTTTTAATGAAAATCTCCGAATGGTTATCCTAATCGACGGTGGTTCAGCCTCTGCGTCAGAGATTCTCGCTGGAGCTTTGAGTGAATACGGCAAGGCAAAACTCGTGGGTACAAAGAGTTTTGGAAAGGGCTCTGTACAGGAATACATCAAACTCAATAGTGAAACTGCCCTCAAAGTCACTGTAGCGCGATGGTTGACTCCAAACGGCAAGTCAATCTCAGAAGGCGGTCTTATTCCCGATGTAGAGGTAAAACTGACTGCAGAGGACATTGTGGCTGGACGTGACCCTCAGATGGATAAGGCTATAGAGCTGTTGAAATAGGCGGGCATTCATGCTAGAGTATCTCCACTCTTAATTAGTTAAAATTTAAACACACAAATGAAAGTTATCCTTCTCAAATCAGTCCCAAAAATAGGCAAAAAATACGATGTTATGGATGTATCATCAGGTTTTGCCATGAACTCACTCTTTCCACAGAAGCTTGCTGAACTAGCAACTCCAAAAGGCTTGGTTCGTGTAAAAGAGCTCAAAGCTGCTGAAGAAGTAGAGCGAAATGTTCGTGAAGACCTCCTCCTCAAGAACCTTGGTGATATCGCTGCAGCTTCTATTACTATCGAAGGTAAGTCAAATGCAAAAGGTCATCTCTTTGCTGGACTTCACAAGGCTGAGCTCATTGCAGCTCTCAAGGATCAGGCTCGTGTAGATATTACAGAGGAATACATTGTTCTCGACAAACCTATCAAGGAAGTAGGGGAACACAAGGTAGAAGTGAAGGTTCAGGACAAAACAGCTGAGTTTACACTTACTGTTAAGGCTACTGAGTAAGTACTTAAATACCAATATTGTGTCGGTAAATTAATATAAAAATCCGCTTCTGGGTATGAGGCGGATTTTTATATATTAACGAATGCTTAGATTGTGAGTTATCTTTTTTGCCAATCAAATTCAGAATATATTTCACCTCGCAGATATGATTCAAGTGCCGCTTTTGTCTTTGGCACCATATTCTCAGGAAATTGATTAATTGGAAACCATTTTAAATCATCGCATTTATCAGGCTCTTTAATAGCGGGATCACCCTCCCATCTCTTAGCAATGAGGTAGAATTCTACTCTTTCGTATTCATTTCCATACCTGTGCACAACATGCACAACTTGTAACTCATCGATTTCTGCGTGAACCCCAACTTCTTCCCTTAGCTCCCTAATAGCTGCTTCTTTCATTGTCTCCTTACCGTCTATGTGTCCAGAGGGGCACTCATAAAATCCATCGAAAAAACCTGTGTTAGCACGGCGTGTTAGTAGTATCTGCTCATCTTTTATTAGTAATATTGTAACTGTCGCAAGAATTTTGAATCTATCCATATCTAAATTATAGCAAGTATCAGAACTGACGTAAAAGAAAAACTCCGAGTATTTTCGGAGCTTTTCTTTTAAGGTTTATTTAGAGTTGAGTACTGTTTCAAATTACTTCGCGTCAACATGTACAACCTTCTTGAGGTTTACTTTGTTATCGAATGCTACAACTCGCTTTGAGCCGTATTTAACTTTACCTTCTTTGAGTGCGTAAAGAGTGTGGTCTTTTCCAAGGCCAACGTTCTTTCCTGCCATAAACTTTGTACCTCGCTGTCGTACGATAATAGCTCCAGCTGAAGCTGTTTCACCTGCGTAGAGTTTGATACCTAGGTACTGAGGATTTGAGTCTCGAAGATTTTTAGCTGTACCTCCTGCTTTTTTTGTTGCCATAGTAGATTATGAGTAATTTTTTAGAATAAATTTAAGCTCTCTTGAGGTGTCTTCTGTATACTTTCCCTGTTGTTGACCAAATTGTGATAAGTGGTCGACAAATAATTGAACAGAGGTGAATACAACGTCGAAGTAGCCCTAAATAAGTAGCGTGTAAGAGTATAACCCATATGCCATTAGATTTCAATACCCATGAGACTCCAGAGCCTCAAACAGATTCTCAAGATGAGACCCGCGATGAGACCCATGATGCGACCTCAAAACCAAACCAGTCGAAGTACCTCTTTGTCCTACTATTGATCAGTGGGGTATTAAGCCTTTCAAGTCTAGTTCTGTCCCTTATTACCATCAATAATATCCCCAAACCGGAGCCAATTTCCATCCAATGCGACCCTAATTTACTCAAAAAGATAGAAAAACAGGCGACAATTCTCTCTGAAATTGCAGAATCTACCAAGAAATAGTTGGAAATAGGGGAAGCCCATCAAGGTACCCAAACTAGACAAAAAATAGTACAATATGTGTTGTAACTTGTAAAGGGTATTATGCAGATAATAACCTTTATATTAGCCATGTATTGTATAATATGTAAGGCGTTTTTTAGTCTAAAAACTTGACTTTGGGGTAGGGGAGGTGATAGTATATTCGGGTAAGCACTAGGTTAGGTGCTTTTTTAATTGTCTGTGCAAGTGTACTGAACTCTTTCTCAATCCGGGTTCGCGCCGAAAGGTGTGACCCGGATATCGACGTACACATTATCAGTTTAGAAACGGCTTATTTTACAACTCACAATAGGTTTGGCGATGCTTGTTTCAGGTATGACAGCAACAGATAACTCTGCGACACCGTACACAAAGCAAGAATCTACCAACCCAACCGCGTTAGTGGCATCTTCAACAGGGGCAGCGCTGAAGAAGAAAGAAGCTCTCGCAACTTCGTCAGAAGTAAAACAGGCTACCAAGCAGCCTTCAAATGGAAACGCCTCAACGGGTGGTCTAAATGTAAACATAGAAACTGAGGTTAGAGAATATTTTGCTGATATTCCACTAATGGCCGAAGTTGCTAAATGCGAATCACGTTTTAGACAATTTGAAAACGACGGCTCAGTGTTTCGAGGCAAGATCAATGATCAAGACGTAGGAGCTATGCAGATCAATGAATATTATCACGCAGCACGAGCTAAAAAGCTTGGGTACAACCTACATACGCTAAAGGGGAACATGCAGTACGCTCGACTCTTGTACAAAGAGCAAGGTGCACAACCATGGGTGTCCTCATCTCCATGTTGGAAAAAGTCTGAGGTAGCAGTAGCTGTCTACGGACAGGAAGCAACATCTTCAAAAGAATCTATGAAAGTAGCTTTGATTGAAGACTTCCGCGATGCTCAAAAGAACATTTCAATCGCAAAAGCAGCAGCTAAAGCAGAACTTTCTGCTAAAGCTGATACCACTGTGATCGAAAATACGGCAAAACTTCTTGCTGAAAATATCTAAATCTATTAGATAGACAAAAAGCACTCATCGAAAGGTGGGTGTTTTTTGTTACTGAAATGAGTTGTTGAAAGATGTCTTATCACAGAAGAGTGGGGAATAGGTTCCCTATCAAAACAGAGAATTTTCAGGATGAGCATTTTTTGTATTTTAAATTAATTCCTTCAGTTAAATTTTATAACTCATTTATAATATATTATTTGCACATTTATTAGATTTAATTGGTAGGCAACAGGAATTAGTGGATTGAGTATTAAAAGCGCCTTATGGGGCACTAGTGCCTCCTACTATATGCCTGTCGCAGAATATATCTTTTACGACATCGCTATATAGGCAGAAGGGGTCTCTCGGCGCCTGCGGGCTTATTTGGCTTAGGCTTAGTATCCTCTAATGGGCTTTGGAGTGCTTATATTCCGTCCTTGTTTCTATTAATTCACTTCACCCATATATGGCAACGGTAATCCATATATAAATTTATTTTTTAAATTTCTTTGATGAAAAATTTGATCTCTGCGCTTCTTTGACTCTAAACTTGAGCATAAGTATATAGAGTCAGTTCCAACGCTTCTCCTGAGCGAATCTATGACCTCGGTATACTGACCTTTGCTGTCCAAGGTACTCTGCATGGCAAATAGGTCGTC
>JAGOSK010000011.1:0-21988 GCA_018062305.1 Minisyncoccota bacterium
ACATAGAGTGCACCCACGAGTCCAGAACCGAGTTGCGATGCAAGACGGATTCGCTGAGCCTCTCCACCAGAAAGAGTATTCGCCTTTCGATCAAGTGAAAGATAGTCGATACCCACGTCGTTCATGAAGACCAGCCGTGACATAATCTCTTTCACAATTACGCGTGAAATTTCTTTTTCTTTTGGATTGAGTGGAAGTGTATTAAAAAATTCGAGTGAGTCGGCAATAGACATCGCTGTGAGGTCTACGATATTGATTTTCATTTCTTTGCCGGCGTTTTTTACGTCCGCTTTTGAATTCTTTGTATCGCCCGAGATAACCTCAGGATGCTTTCCAACAAGAAATACATGTAGTGCTTCAGGTCGAAGTCTCGCACCCTTACACACAGGACATGGATCTTTTATAAAAAACTCTCTTGTACCAAGACCATTACATTCAGGACACGCACCGTATGGAGAGTTGAATGAGAAAAGACGTGGTTCAACTTCTGGGAATGAAAATCCGTCGTGTGGACACATGAACTTTGCTGAAATGAGATGATTGCCAATTGTCTGATCTTTTGCTTTTGGGTCATATTCATCTGTGATAATTCGAAGGAGTCCATCAGCTTCGTGAAGTGCTCGCTCTACTGCTTCATTGAGTCGTTCTCGAAACGCCGGTGTATTTTCCAAGATTTCTGAATAGTAGAACTGATCAACAAGCACGTCGATGTCATGTTTCTTTGTCTTTGAAAGCACAATTTGCTCTCGTAGTTTTTTAGTTACGCCGTCCACTCGTACTTCACTGTATCCTTTTCCGAGCAGGTCATAGAGCATCTGATAGTACTCACCTTTTCGCCCTACAACTATCGGTGCGTAAATTTTAAACACTCGATTGTCGAGAGTGATACCCATGACGGTTTTTGTTCCATTCGCGTCAGCGGCTTTCTTTTTTAAAAGCGCTTTTGTTTTACTTCCACCTACACTGTCTGGTTTTTTAGTTTTTAAGTCTGCAGTTGCGCCGCCGACTGAATCATTTTGTGAATCAGATGTATTTATTGTGACATCAGCATCATTTTGAGCCTGCGCTGTACTTTGTACTGTATTAAAAATAGTTTGGAGAATTTCCTCTTTTGAAAGCTTCTTGATTTCTCGCGCGCACTCTAGACAATGAGGCTTTCCAATTCGCGCAAAAAGAATTCGCAAGTAGTCGTAAATCTCAGTAATAGTCGCAACAGTTGATCGTGGGTTATTTGAACGAGATTTTTGATCAATAGAAATAGCTGGTGAAAGTCCAATGATTTCATCCACATCAGGCTTCTGCATTTGTCGCAAGAATTGTCGCGCGTATGAAGAAAGTGACTCAACATATCGTCGCTGACCTTCTGCAAAAATAGTATCAAACGCAAGAGATGATTTACCAGAACCAGAAAGACCTGTGATCACCACCATCTTATTTCTTGGCATCTCTACTGTGATGTTTTTGAGATTGTGAGTTCGAGCTCCACGCACAATAAGCATGTCACCGGCACCAGCTGACATGTCTGTTTTTGTAGATTTTACAGGCGAACCTTTCTTGTTTGTACCAGATGATGAATGTGAATGGTTTTGAGCGGTCATGTGGATGTGAGTAAATATATACACGAAAAGACCCGGTCAGGGTTGTATACAAAGTATATAGGCAGAAGTATATACGGTTAAGGGGTGTTTGGCAAAAGACCTGTACGAAAAAACGCGCAGAGCTCTAGGAATGGAACCGAGAGATGCGCATTTACATGAGTAAGAAGAAGTTCAGTGCCCCTAGCCGACAGGGTGCTATTTCTTCGTAACTGCAAGTTTGAACTTGAAGAGATTACCGACAATGCTTATCTTCATCATCTCGTGATCGAGTTGATGCGGAGTGAAAACGTAAGCGACCTCATGGTCTTTAACTTTGATATTCAGAGATTCGATGTGGTCGGAGTGTAGTGGACTATCTTCACGCACCATAAGTGCTAGACGCACCTTGAGGCGAATACAAATTAGTCCAAGAGCACCTCCGACGAAACTCTCGACCGGATGTTCTTCAGAGCTGACCGGAATGTCCTCCTGGGCCACAACAAGATCACACTTATTGCTCGTAAGAAAATCAATTGCCGCCCCCAGGGAATGAACTGTGGTGATTTCAAACTTCTCATCAACTGATTCGAGTCTGCTCTGAACCTCGCATCCAAAGAGGGCTTTAAGGTTCAGGTCTCGGCGGGATACAAACAGGAGTCTCATAACAAGATTAGTAGTTGGTTGCTTTTCAATTGTGGCCAAAGAGCCATGTCCCTCTTCCACGAAGTGGTAGAGACCCGAGCAATATACAAGAAAAAGACCCTTTGTTCAAGGGCTGGAAAGTTTTGTAAAAAAGAAACCGCGCAACACAACAGAAGAGTTGGATGCGCGGCTCGAGTACCTTTGTATAAAGAATTTCAAAAGACGGCCTTCGTCTAAAGAGCGAACTTGATATCTGCTTTAGGGGCTTCGATCAAACTCTATCTTTATTGCACGAATATGCGAGCTGCATATTGTGATATAGGGATGAAACAGGTGATCCCTTAATTTGAAGCTATTTCTCCAAGCGATTCCGCAAAAAGATTAGCTTCCCAGTTTCTACGCTTCACCAGACCAGACACATTTGTGTGTCGACCTGCATTAACGTAAAGCCGCATTATAGCGGGTGCGCACGCAAGGTTACCGCTATTGAGGCGATTCTTGTAGAGTGCTAACTTATCCAGACTTCCTCCACCAGTATTGTGGCAGAATGACAGCAGTGCAAAACGCTGTTGAGGCGTCAAGTCTACTTTCACTTTATCACATACCATCGCGTCATACGTCGGAAGCGTGACTTCTTCCATCCATCGATCTGCTTCTTCCTTTGTCAAAGACTTTGGGAGTTCTGCATCCTTTGGAAGGAAACCATAATGTTTGGCGTCAGCAATTTCCCCAGCTGTTACGCCGTACCCGACTTCTGCGACATCAGGTCGAAGCTTGTCCTTGTGTACTTTGGATTGAACCTCAGTACCATTAAACAAGGGAGCATTTTCAAACTCCTTGAGCTGATCAACCCACTCATGAGGATATTCGCAAATAGCCTGACCATCGAGATTGCCTGTACTATCGATTTCTCGACCAGTTCGGCAAATACCCGAAAGAGTGTCCAAGTCTATTTCAAGAAGACTCACAACCTGAGGTGTTGTGAAATTCTCTTCTGAGTATGCATTTTGGTCATCATGTTGAGAATAGGAACTCTCGTCACGATTTTCATCAGCAATAAGACTCGGGGAACCACAGCTATCAGGGAAAAACCTGAATGAATAACCGTATCCTCCGATACCAAGCACCACCAGCACTGCGCACATAGCTACACGAATGTTATACAGACTGTTGTCGATTTTGCCTGCTTTGAGCAAGTGTCTGTCGATGCAGTTGTTTTGAAACATCAGGACGATAAACGTGCCCAATGCCATCAAACGGTAATCATGCGTAGTTGCGATGTACTGTGTCAATCCAGCTGTACCGGCGAGGGTCAACTGGAACATGTAGCAAGTACCAGACTTCTGAAGAAGACGGAATGAGTAAACTGTTCCGCTATAGACAGCTGCCACAATCAGAGCAACAGACATATCTTTGAGAGGGACAAAGGTCGCTCCAATGATCTGCTGAAATATGATTGCAACCATGAGGGTTGAGGCAATCGTGCACATGATGTGCAGAATGCCGACCTTCTTTTCGAATGCGATTTCATCAACCACATCCACAACTTTCGCCTTTGCATTGGGCTTGATCTTTGGCGTACGACCGCCACCAAGCCAGTTCAATTTGAACATAGTTTTTATACCTTTCCTTTGGTTTCTTTATATATTGAGGTCATTTTGACCCATTTTCGATGAACAGTACCTTGTACCACTTAGCACAGGAACCGTCAGAAACATACCACTTACTTGACTATATGTCAAATAGTCTTTCTAATACATCACTGTGCACTTCATGTATCTTTTTTGTACCATCAAACTCATACACATGAGCCTTCCCTTTGAATGCCTCATCTAGATGCGGAATACTCTCAAAATATATCGCGAGCCGCTGCGCTATAGCCTCTGCTGTATCGTCAGTTCTCGCCGGCTTCCCTGCTCTAATTTGCGCTTCAGCACGGTCAAGACATCTCTTTTGTGCATGAGCATGTTCAAGCTGCATTCGTACAATTGCGATTGGTGGTAAAGATGAAATTTCTGCACCAATAGAAGAAGGAACGCCATGATAAATCTGAGATAATTCGTACAGGTGCTCAGTTTGCTGTTTTGAACGAGGAAAACCATCGAATATTAAAACCTCTTTTGTGGCGCCACTTTTCTGTTTTTCTGCAAAATATCCCTTGAGGATTTCAAAAGTGATTTCATCTGAAATGAGCTTTCCTGCGTACATCATCTCACGAGCTTCTTGATGCTCAGGTTTATCACTATATGGAAGTATGCCTCTCAAAATGTCACCAACAGATGCAAATTCTGCATCAATTTTACCTAAAATAAGTTTCAACTGAGTTGTTTTACCTGAACCTTGTGGACCAGTAAGGGCAATGACTTTGTATTTTGGTTTGAGCATGTATGCAGTAGATATATAAAGCAGAATTTGTATAAAGGTTCGTGCTTAGTTTATTAGTATAATTTCAGAAAACCAAAAAGAGGATATTTCTGAGCCCTTATTTTAATGGAATTCTCTGCGAATGCAAATCAAAGTGAAGAAACCCCGAAGTATTGCTTTATCCTCCTCAACTGCTATATTTTGCCTAAAATTGATCATTGATTTTTGAGACAGAATACGAAACCAAACATTCATCCTGAACGGACAACCCGATATAATAATACTTATGAGACTCAAACGAAAACCACATCCACTGAGTGGAACGGTTAGTCGTTTCATTTCAGCAGATCAGCAACGTTGGTTGCGCCAAAAGCGCTTTCAAGAACAACAAGGAAATGACCTTACTGCCGATAGCAAAACATCGCCCAAGCCTAAAAGAGTTCCTGAGAGTCAGTTTGTGAAATTCATGAACAAACTCCAAGACAGGGGGCCTCAGAAGCCCGAAACACTTCATGAGAAGTGGACTATTGAGATTAGGGAAAAGATGACAGTAGAAGGTGTTTGGCCACAAGGAATGACCGACTGGGATATTGAAGTCCTCGCTCGGTACTTACAGCAACTCCAGAGACAATTCTGGAATTCGTTGCACTCACTCTTGAAGCTGAATCTTCTTCCAATCCACTGTGAAGCATGTGGCTGGCGGATTATAGATCCAGCTAAACTACTGCTTCAGAGGTACCGAGTACCCCCGGACGAAAGAAATGGAATCCTCGAGGCTACGCTCGACTCATGGAGAACATATAACAGGATTTACGATATGATCCGTAGGAAGGGAATCCGCGACAAATTGTTTATCATGAGCAATGGAGGATCTCTTAACATCAGGTTAGTTCGCATCTTCATCGACAGTTATCCAACTGACAACTGGATACGCTGGCATGTTTGGCACTATGAGCACGGTACAATTGTATCGCGATTCAAAGGTGAAGTCGTCCCGTTTCTTGTAATGCCTCATAAGTACGCAAGAATCGAGGTGTGCACTAAGGGGCCAGAAAAAGAGATTAAGAATAGGTACGAATATCTCCAGCCAGGCGAAAATGTCTTCGTGTTCTGAACAACCCCAAAGAGCCGCACCACCTTGGAATATAGGTCGTGCGGCTCTTTCTTAATATTTTACTAATACACCACTCCAAGAACACCCTCAGGAATCTTTACGCCTTTTGATTTTAAGAGCATAAGGATCTCTGCTCTAGCCTTTACTGCAGGATGATTAGGACTTTCACTAAATCTTTTTTGATGATCTACTAATATATCTACAACATGGTCTTTGATTAGACCTTCTTTATCTGTATATTTTTCTGTGACATCCACTCCTCTTTCAATTAAATCTTTAAGACGTTCATACTGAGCTGTACCAGCAAAACTAAAACCGAGCCCATGTTTTGAATAAGGTTCTCTTACAGAAAGATCTGCACCTTTTGCTACAAGTAAGTCGTATTTCTTAGAAATATCACTAGTCGATGTCGTGGTACGTAAGATTATCGCCCCACTTGGAGGTGTTAGATTTGGATCAAGTCCATAATTTAAAAGTAACTCTAGGTATATATCGCCGTAAATCTTGTTATAACCATCACTATCAGCTGGATCAATTGCATGACGAGCAATTGTATCTCCACTAGGAGTGATGAAATTCGGATTAGCTCCGAGTTTAAGAAGAAATTCAAAAATCTTAGGCTGTCTTGTGTATAAAGCAACTCTAAGTGGAGTTGTTGAGTACTTTCCGACTGATTGTAAATCAGCGCCTTGCTCTACTAATTTGCTAATACCATCTTCATCACCCTTGACTATGGCAGATGCAAGTTTTTTTGATATCTCATCATCGAAATATCCAGAATAACGAACAAGATTTTCTTGCATTTTACTATCTTTTTTATTTTTCACAAAATAAAAAATTCCAAACACCAAAATTAGTCCAAATAGAATACTTAGCATTTTTTTATTTTTAAAACTTATCATAGATATTAATCAATAAATACAAACTTTACTAAAAGTAATACATTTAAAATAATATCATTTAATTTAAGATAATAGAAATGTACGAAAATAATACTACCTCAAACTCTGCTTCTTACCCCTAATACCCTTCACGTCATCTTTTCTTTTTTTCTCCGCTCGCTTTGCGTCATTTTCAAGTCGTGACTTCATAGCGCGGATTTCATCACGTAGGATAGCTGCTGTTTCAAAATCAAGCTGTGCCACAGCATCATCCATTTGCAATTCTTTAGCACGGATAAATTTCTTTGGATCTTTATTAAATTCGCTAGCATCAAGCACAAGCAAATTATTCACCGTCTTCTGATGCTCACTCAAAATCTGTTCAGTGATATCTTGAATTTTCTTTGCAATTGTTTTTGGAGTAATACCGTGTTCAGTGTTGTATGCAAGCTGTATATCACGTCGTCGATTTGTCTCTTTGATAGCGCGCTCCATCGAACCCGTCATTTGATCAGCATACAATATTACTCGCCCATCCACGTTTCGCGCAGCTCGGCCAATAGTTTGAATGAGAGCAGTTTCAGAACGCAAAAATCCTTCTTTATCTGCATCGAGGATTCCTATAAGTGAAACCTCTGGCAAGTCGAGGCCTTCACGGAGCAAGTTTACACCAACAAGCACATCAAATTTTCCACGACGAAACTCAGTCAAAATCTGAATACGATCAAGCGTTTCAATATCACTATGCACATAGTTTGTCTTTATACCTCGTTCCTTTAAAAATTCAGTAAGGTCCTCTGCCATCTTTTTAGTCAGGGTTGTGGCAATAGCTCGCTGTCCTCGTTTGATAACTATTTCAGCTTCTTCTATAAAATCAAAAATCTGTCCCACATATTCAGCGTTCTTTATCTTTTTTGCATGCGCGGCCGTTACCTTTTTACCAGTTTCCGCATCTGTCCCTGCTTTTGATTCTTTTTGGAGGTTCTCTTCAGCTTTACTTCCACGGGCGAGCGCCGTTACTGGCTTAACAACAAGTACAGGGTCAATAAGACCTGTTGGTCGAATGATTTGTTCTGCAATATTCTGACTTTGCTCGTACTCATATTTACCAGGAGTAGCGGATGTATAGATACACTGACCAACACGAGTTTCGAATTCATCAAACTTAAGTGGTCTGTTATCGGCAGCTGATGGAAGTCGAAAACCGAAATCGATAAGATTCTTTTTTCGTGATGCATCTCCAGCGAACATTCCTCCAATCTGTGGAATCGCTACATGTGATTCATCGATAATCGTTAGAAAATCTGGTACCTTGCGTGGTTCGAGCTTACCAGTCTTTGGATTCTTCACTTCAACTATCTTATGTGGAAAATACGAAAGCAATGTATCCGGGGCTTCGCCAGGAGCTTTTCCTGCAAAGTGTCGCGAATAGTTTTCAATACCATTGCAATATCCAACTTCACGAATAAGTGCGAGGTCATATGTAGTACGTCGTTTGATTCGCTCAGCTTCGATAATTTTTCCAGCATCTAATAGTTTTTTTACTTGAATATCAAGTTCAGCTTTTATATCAGCAGCAGCTCGGCCACGCTCATCTTCTGGTGTGATGAAATGTTTCGCTGGAAATACAAAAAATGCTTCTACAGGACCGATAATAGCTCGTGTAATAGCATCTATTTGCAATATTTCCTCAATAACACTGAATCCTGGTGCTTGACCCATACCAAACTCAAGTCGAAATACTACTCGCTCATTCACTGGCATAATTTCCATCGTATTTCCTACTGCACGAAACGATCCAGGAGTGAGGTCAGCACCTGTTCGTGTGAACTGCAATGCGATGAGACGCCGGATAAGGTCAGCGCGGTCAGCTTTCATGCCTTTTTCAATCTTCATATTTACCTTTTCATATTCTTCAGGAGAACCCAAGCCGTAAATACAAGAAACCGAGGCGACAATAATCACATCTTTTCGAGTAAGCAATGCTTGAGTTGATGCATGTCGAAGCCTATCAATTTCTTCATTGAT
The DNA here is from genome assembly GCA_018062305.1 of Minisyncoccota bacterium. Classification (GTDB taxonomy): domain Bacteria; phylum Patescibacteriota; class Minisyncoccia; order Phycocordibacterales; family CAIZLB01; genus VEQN01. The sequence goes on from JAGOSK010000011.1 coordinate 8,607, forward strand.
TTGAGCTTCTTTTTCAATGTATGTATCAGAGTGAGCGATATATGCCTCTGGTTGATAGTAGTCGTAGTACGAAACAAAATAGTGCACTGCATTTTCTGGGAAAAATTCTTTGTACTCTTGAGCAAGCTGTGCAGCAAGAGTTTTGTTGTGTGCAATGACAAGTGTTGGCTTTTGAACAGCCTGTATGACATTTGCCGCAGTGTAAGTTTTTCCGGATCCAGTTACGCCAAGAAGTGTTTGGTGTCTCAGGCCCTTCTTGATCCCCTCTACAAGGCTCTTTATTGCCTTTGGCTGGTCGCCTGCAGGTTTGTATTCCGTGCTGATTTTAAAACCTGCTAATCCCTGTGCATAGGTAGTGTCGAGCTTGTGACTTACACCTATAGAAGGTCGTGCAGGAGGAATAGCCTTCAAAGCCTCAAGCTCAGCTTTCTTTGCAGATTTTGCACCAGATGCACTTTTTGAGGCTTTTTTCATATTGCTATCATACTAAACTTGTGGATAAGTTCCAATCATGAGATTTTACGCCAAAAAACTTATATTTTACTTCAGATTTCCTTGATCATTTTTTGAGCGTGGCTTCATGTGATTTCTATATACTCAGGCTATTAAAAGGATTATAATTAAAAAATACGGGTAATACCGAAGCAATCAAATGACAGTAACAACAATACAAGATCAGGCTGTAAATATGGATGAGGTAGTAACACGGCGAATTCTAGCTGATGAGTTTTTAAAATTCGAGGAGCGTTTTGAGGTCAAAATGGAGCGAATGATTGATATTAAGTTCGAAGAGAAGTTTGACCAAAAATTTGAAGAGGTGGAAGAAAAGTTTGATCAACTAGCTCGAAATCTAACAGCTCTAATAGAAGACCAAAACCATAAGATTCAAATGCTTGCAGAAGGTATCATGATGCAGACAGAGGCGAACGAAAGAAAATGGCAGGAGCAAGGCGGACTCTATGGCTTTCTAGAAAAGAGAGTTACTCGGCTAGAATCCGAAGTTTTAATTGCCTAGTATTTTTAAACTTCCCTCTTCAAATACAAAGCCAAAAACTCCTCTTTAAACTTCATAAATCGCCCCTCGATTAGAGCCTTTCTAATTTCTTTAACTAAATTAATCGTGAAGTATAAGTTGTGCACCGTCGCTAAGGTCCCGCCGAGCATTTCTTTTGCTTTAAATAAATGATTCAAGTAAGCACGAGTGTACTTTGTGCATGTATAGCAAGCACACCCTTCCTCCACTGGAGTAAAATCATCCTTGTATTTTGCATTCATAATATTCATTTTTCCAAGTCGGGTCAGAAGTGTTCCCGTTCTACCGTTTCGAGTTGGCATAACGCAATCAAATAAGTCACATCCATTCTCCACAGCATCAAATAAATCTTCAGCCTCACCTATTCCAAGTAAATGCCGAGGTTTACCTTCTGGAAGTATCTCATTCACCCATCGCACAGCATCTCCCATATCTTCTTTTGCGAATGAACCGCCAATTCCAAACCCATCGAAATCCATACTCGACAAAACTTCTGCACTTTCTTTCCGAAGTTTTTCATGACGCCCACCTTGCACTATTCCAAAAATAGCCTGTGTATCAGCATAAAACTCTCCTGTCGCAGGATTTTGTGCTGTCCTATGATACGCCAGTGATTGCTTCGCCCATCGGTGTGTTCTATCAAGTGATTCAGCTTGATATACGTATGGCTCATTTGGTGAAGTACACTCATCAAAAGCAAAGATAATGTCTGCTCCGATATTGTTCTGAATCTCTATGGACTTTTCAGGAGTAAAATAGTGAACACTTCCGTCTATGACAGAACGGAACATCACACCGTTTGCGTCTATCTGAGCAGGTTTGAGTGCTTGTCCATCTTCCCGTGCTTCTAGATTTGCGGCGGTGTCCTTCACTTTTTGATTCGGCGCGGATATTTGTGGCTCAGCAAGTTCCCCATCAGCTGATTTTGTAAATTTTGTAATATTTTTTCCAAGTGCTACGCCAAGTGAAAAAACCTGGAAACCTCCAGAGTCAGTCATAGTTGGACCATTCCACCCTGAAAATGACTGCAGCCCGCCAGCTTTCGCGATGATTTCATCTCCGGGCTGAAGATATAAATGATATGTATTTGCAAGCATTACTTCAGCGCCAGCACTCTCAAGCATTTCGGGAGTAATACCTTTTACGGTAGCTTTAGTACCAACAGTCACAAAAGCAGGCGTATGAATCACGCCATGTGGAGTTTCGAGTACGCCAGCACGACCGAGGGCATTTGGTTGTTCGTCGGCAAGCTTTTTTTCTATTGTGAATTTGATTGGGGCCATGACTGGTAAGTAGTCCATTTATAACATATATAAAATAGAAAACCCACCATCCTGAAGCAGAATTAAGTGGGAATTCTATCTCGCAGTGGTGGGTTTTAGGTGATGGGTTTAAGCGGTGGTTGTTTGGTTATCGAACAGCATATGACATTCTGCACAAAGCCCTGTTGGTTCAAGTGCAATGAAGCATGTTGGACACAAAAGTTCGATTTCAACATCCTGATCCAGTGGTGCAAAATTACATTGGACACAAGTTCCATTGATAACTGGAGACCCACAAGCAGAGTGTATCGAAAATTTTGTTGGCTCCTGATACTCTTCTTCAAATTTTGGCATATTTTATTCCTCCCAGAGTTTTGGTTTGACTTACATTTCATTGAACTTAACCTATTTTTAAAATACTACTGTTATAAAGTTTTGTAAATGGGCACAGGAAGTTTACGTGTGTGTTGGTGTGTATCAAATTCTATTTACACAAAACCGCACTCAAAAAGAGTACGGTTTGATTCAGACGAGATGTTACCCCAATCCGTCCTACTTATTTTCGTCTAGTAGGAAGAGACGTATCCAGGAAGGGGCGCGCTACTTGGTACAAAATTTGCACCATTCAAAATTGAATTTGCGGAGCCTACACTTCCCGCTTGTCCGATTGAGTTTGGAGCATACGCAAACACCTGATCGAGCAGACTAAAGAACGATATTGCTGTATGTTCGAATGCGTGAAAAACTTCAGGCATGAACACTCGTATAGCAATGAGACCGATTACCAAACCTATTGCTTTAAACATTTTAGTTTAGTGAGAGGGATTTTTGTTTCGCTTTGTTGACTAAGCAAAGTGTCGGCTCATTGCCAACTTCCCCCTCCGACGAGAGCAGTCTTTTTTTCGCGCGTAGCGCAAATGTCACAAACAAAAACTGCTCAACCTTTCGATGTGAGCAGTCTATGTTTTATTATTTTGAAATTTTCTGAGGATGTGTATCAACTATCTAAAGTATATACTTCGGATAGTTGATACATACCAATGCGGGTGTGTTCACGGAAAGGCGGAAAAGGAGGTAGGTTCGTCATAGACATCTCCCATCGGGGAGGGACGTTGACTTCGTATTGAAGTGCGTCTATGTCAATGACCTTGACACCTATAATATATCATCTATTAAATATTTCGTCAAATTATTCCACGACGCACGCGCCACAGCCCTACCCACACCCCACACTTTAATTCACTACAGCAACAGCCTCCTGATAATACGCATTCTTTTTCAAGAAGTTAATGATTTTTACAGCATCCCCTTCTCTGTCATCACTCTTCAGTAAAACTATAACCACCGGTCGTTTTCCTCCACGAGCCATCGGTACATCAAAAATAGAAACTGTAGTCTTTTTTGCTTCGTCGATAAATCCATTTTTTCCACCTAGGAATGTATCATAATTTAAAAACCGATTCTGATTGAACCATGTATGTTTGAGAATCGAGTACTGTCGCACTCGAGTCATACTGTATAGATTTGGGTGCTTTTGATATACGTACCGTCCGAGTTTCAAGAGATCGTGTATTGAAGAAACATTTTTAGGATTCAGTCCACTTGGATCTTCATAGTATGTATCAACCATACCAAGCTCGGCAGCTTTTTTGTTCATCAGCGACATAAACGCATCGTGACCTTTTTCATAGGCATCAGTGAGTACTTCAGCAGCGTCGTTACTTGATTCCATAAGGAGTGGATACATCAAGTCATATACCTTTATCTTTTCACCAAGCAAAAGTTTTCCTTGCGCGCCATACGTATTGTATGAGTCTCGAGAAACAATGGCGATTTTTTGCATATCCATATTTTCCTCGGCTATAACTGCAGTCATCAATTTTGATACTGAAGCAATAGGAGCAACCAATGTCTCATTTTGTTCGAGAATAATCTCGCCTGTCTGCAAATCAGCTGCTAAATATGAACGTGAAGAAAGTCGTGGAAAACTTGCCTCATTAGCTAGACGATATTGGTTTTGATCCAACCCGTTTATAGCATTTGTTGCAGATGAACCATTTTGGGGAGCGCCGTCATCTGAACCTAGTGGTTCCAGCTGTCCATTTTGTGAGTTTTGCGAATTTTCAGTATTACCAAGAATTCTGTTTGAAGCCTGGCCGTTCTGATTTGCTAATTGACCACTTGTTTCAATCTCTGAATTTGAAGAATTAAAAACCATATCTTTGACAGCCAATACTCCTTGAGTTAGAAATGACGTCACCGAAATACCAATGAAAAGTGCCAAAAGTGCATATTTTGCAAAAGTGACATTATCAGTTTCCTTAAATCCTCCTCCATCTGAGACAAGTTTGAAATGTGGTGTAGGCATACGCATTGGTAGTGTTTGCTTTTTTTCTAGTATAGCATTTGGTACGTATTCGTCAGCCTCTCTCTGGCGCGGAGCCCCGAGGTTTGCAAAGTTACTATAAGTAGCAGAGTTACCAGCATCGCCGTGCACAGTGTCGTCCATATACACATTGTCTACATACGCAGTTTCATCAGACTCTTTGGAACTGAGAAAATCATCATTAGTAGGCTTTTTTCGAAGGAGTTTGTCCATAATTTTATTCATAGCATCACATGCATGAGAATATATGGAACCTATTATATAGTATTTTTAGTAGTTGATGAAGTCCTCAAATCCAATTCCTGCTTACCCTTATCTAGTTTATAAAATACCTTATTACCGAACCGTACATCAATATATTCGAAACGCACATTAGTGGCAAATACTGAAGATTTGAGAGATGATCTCAAATTCTCTAGTGAGACAGCGAAAGGTTTTCTATCGGAAAATATTATTTTACCACCTTGCTTCAAGGTGAATACTATCTCATCCCTGCTGAACACGTGTACTTCTTTTATAATAAGACTTTCTTTTTCTAGTTGATCTATTGTTTGTTGAATATCAGAGTATAAATCCTTATTAAAAATATATTTTCCAATCGGCTCTGATCCGACAAATTGATCCCCGCCATATAAAATAGTGTGTGGCGTACTCGGGCTTGAAGACGAACTCGACGAAGGGCTTGGCGCCGATTCTGCGAATATATACCCTTCTTGGTCGACCAAGTAGCAAAGCACCGCGGCACACCAGACCGATGATGCCGAACGCTCTTTTATTTTAATATTTAATATTTCTAATGATTCAGTGTTAATAACAATATCCTCAATTCTAGGATATGTAAGCGCCAATGTTTCAGTAATATAGCCTTTTGGATATATAAAAGCATTTCGCTTTGAAAAAACAGCTGCATATTTTCCATCCAAAATATCATTAGTAATATTCTGAATTTCTCCTGAAGTAATATTGGTATTTCCAACTACAATGACTTTTTTTATTGCTAGGCTTTGAAGCGAGAATAACCAGGCAAAAACCCCAACAAGGAGCAGGCTTGAGATTACAAAAATCCAAATCTTGATGAGCTTTTTCTTTTTTCTTTTACGCGTGATCGATTGTGAACGTAAAAAGTCTTTGTGATTACTACGAATAGGTCGCATTACACAAATATATTAACACACACTTTGTGTATTTTCATTTACAATACCTACTTCCGCCCAATATATTCCTGCCCACCCATATACGGTCGTAGTACTTCTGGAATTTTAATAGAACCATCTGCTTGCTGGTGATTCTCGATAATAGAAACAAGGAGGCGTGGTGTTGCAGCTGCTGTATTGTTCAAAGAGTGTGCAAACTTTATATTTCCTTCAGCGTCTCTATATCTGATGTTGAGGCGACGAGTCTGGAAATCATGGAAATATGAAGCTGAATGAGTTTCTCGGTATTTATTTTCCGCAGGCACCCAACATTCGATGTCATACTTCTTTACCTGACCTAGACCGAGATCTCCTCCACACATCATGAGTACGTGATATGGAATCTCAAGATCCTGCACAAGTTTCTCTGAATTTGCAGTGAGTTCTTCGTGGAATGTAACAGACTGCTGATGATCAGCTTCACAAAGGATAACTTGCTCCCATTTGAAAAATTCATGAACTCGAATAAGTCCTCGAGTATCTTTACCATGGCTTCCTGCTTCTCGTCGGAAACACGGTGAAAACGCAAGAATCTTTTTTGGAAACATCGCTTTATCCAAAATCTCATCACTATAATATGCCATTGTCGCCACCTCGCCTGTTCCTGAGAGATAATCACCGTCCTGTGTCTTATATAGATCATCTTCACCTTGTGGAATATATCCAGTACCCATAAGAGTCTCACGCTTTACGAGTGAAGGCACCATCATCGGCTCAAATCCATTTTTCAAAAATGAATCAAGAAGATATTGCCAAAGTGCAAAATGAAGTCGCACTGCATCATTTTTCAAAAAATATCCTCGAAATCCTGCAACCTTTGTACCTCTATCAAAATCAACCATGTCATGCGCAAGCATCAAATCAATATGACTCTTAGGCTCAAAACTAAACTCTGGAATTTTTCCCCATGTTCGTATCTCAACATTTTCATCCTCAGTTGCACCTTCTGGCACAGACATATCTGGAATGTTAGGAACAGCGACCATAAGTGTTTGCCATTCCTTCATTGTTTCAGCAATCTTTTCCTCTTCTGCCTTTATTTCATCTTTGAGAACTTTCATCGCCTCAATAAACTGCCCTCGCTCTGATTGATCAGAAGTCTTGGTAATGAGGTCACTCACGCGGTTCTGTTCAGCTTTCTTTGTTTCCATTGAAGTAATAATCTCGCGTCGGAGTGCGTCAACTTCAATAAGCCTTTCAACATCAAAGTCAATGTGCTTTTTTCGAGCGCCATCTATTACTAAATCTTTATTTTCTCTGATGAATTTTATGTCGAGCATATGTATAGTGGATGATTTTTTTGAAGTAGCTAAAGCTGATTCAGAAATTTTAAAACTTTTGACTGGTTTCTTTAGAATTTCTTTATCCCCACATCATATCAAAAGTCTATTATTTAGCCAATTATTAATTAATCAATACGAAATCAGCCACACACCTGGTGGCACATTTCACAAACAGCATGAAAGACTCACAATATCCCACACAATACCCAGAATTATCAAAACCTATTCAAAACATAGACTTACCCCATTTACTACGGCAGATTTCAGACCCTCCGAAGCATGTTTTTGCTCTTGGCAACACATCTCTATTTGAGGATCCATCCATAAAGTTTCTCTGCGTCGTAGGCTCACGGCGATATTCATCATATGGATATGATGCTGTTCGGCAGATTATACAGTCCCTAAAGGGTCAGCCTGTGGCAATAGTTTCAGGGCTTGCACTTGGTATAGATAGTATTGCACATACTGTTGCACTCGAGGTGGGTTTACCCTGCATCGCAGTGCCTGGATCAGGATTACATAAAGATGTGCTGTATCCACGTAGTCATCTCGAGCTCGCAGAGTCAATTCTTAAAAATGGAGGTGTACTCATTTCTGAATTTGAACCAGACTTTCGCGCAAGCCCGTGGAGCTTCCCAATGAGAAATCGTATTATGGCAGGATTATCGCAAGTGATACTTGTTATTGAAGGTGAAGAGGACTCGGGCACGCTTATCACAGCTCGCCTAGCCCTCGATTACAACCGCGATGTCTGTGCGCTTCCTGGTTCTATATTTTCCGAAACCTCAAAAGGTCCCTTGTCACTTATAAAAAATGGGGCAACACCGATCTGCACGCCCGAAGATTTACACAAACTACTCGGACTCAAAACTGACCTCATACTCGAAGATGCTCCAGAAAGAGCTGAGGAGTATATCCGCGAGAAAATCCAGAACTGTTCTGAAGAAGAAGTGCTCATTCTTTCAAAACTAGATGGACCAAAAACCCGCGAGGAATTATTAGCAACCACAGGCCTAGAACTTACAAAACTTCAGATATCTTTATCGATGCTTGAGATACGCGGATTGATCTCAGAAGAGTATGGATGCGTACGTAAAGTTCGCAGTATTCACGTGTAAAGTTTACAATTAATTTGTAATAAATTTTGCAAAACTTTTTTGTAAAATTTGGCAAATCTACAACTCTTATGCAATACTAGCTCATATATGTCTACAAAAGGCCACAAATTACTTATAGTTGAGTCTCCCGCAAAAGCTAAGACTATTGGAAAATATCTTGGTAGTGAATTCAAAGTGGTTGCATCAATTGGTCACGTACGCGACCTCCCAAAAAGCAATAAAAGCGCTATTGATATTCCTGCCGGATTTGTTCCCCACTATGTTATTTCTCCTGGAAAAGAAAAGGTTATAAATGAAATAAAATTCCTCGCAAAGAATGCATCTGAAGTACTCCTCGCATCCGACCCCGACCGAGAAGGAGAAGCTATTGCGTGGCACATCAAAGAAGCTGTAGGACTCAAAAATCCTAAGCGTGTTGTCTATCACGAGATTACCAAGGAGGCTATTTTAGAAGCCATAGCAAACCCTCGTGTTATAGATGAGAATTTGAAGACTGCACAAGAAGCGAGACGAGTGCTTGATAGACTTGTAGGATATGATCTTTCAGGACTTATTTGGAAAAAAGTTCGATACGGTCTTTCGGCTGGACGAGTACAGTCTCCTGCCCTACGTATTGTAATGGAACGAGAACGAGAAATTCGCGCATTTAACCCAGTGCAGTATTTTGTAATACAAGCTGAGGTAGAAACTACAAAGAGTACAGCGGGCGCATCGATGGGTGGCTCAGCGAGTAGTTCAAAAGGTGGAGAAAAAATGACACTAACTTGTGTCGAAGAGCCAAACAATCAAAAAGAAGCGGAGCGAATTGTTGAAGTTGCGAAAAAGAATGAGTGGCATGTACTTGATATTGAAGAGTCAGAAGCAAAGCGTTCTCCAAAAGCCCCATTCATTACTTCGACTATTCAGCAAGCTGCAAGTTCACGACTCGGCTACTCACCATCGAGAACTATGGGGCTCGCGCAGAAGTTATATGAGGCAGGACACATTTCATATATGCGAACTGACAGCACAAACCTCAGTAAGACTGCAGTTGCAGAAGCTTTAGCTGTTATCGAATCGAGTTTTGGTAAACAATATGTATCACCACGAACATTCGCATCAAAAAGTAAAAATGCTCAAGAAGCTCATGAAGCGATTCGACCTTCACATATATCTGTAGTCGATGCTGGTAGTAATGACGATGAGAAAAGATTGTATCGACTCATCCGCGCTCGAACTCTTGCTTCACAAATGAGTGACGCTCGTGTTGCTCGTACAAAGATTATTGCGAATATTAAAACTTCAGGCAGTGGTGAAAACAAAACCACGTCGGAGTCAATCCCCGACTTCGCTGTTGTTGGCAGCCGAGTAATATTCGATGGTTGGCTCAAGGCTGATCCAGACGCACGAGGCGAAGATGTAGAACTTCCAAAAGTTTCAGCAAAAGACGATCTCAAACTACTCGACGTTATTTCTACAGAAAAATGGACAGAGCCACCAAGTAGATACACAGAAGCTGGACTTGTAAAAGAATTGGAAAAACGAGGTATTGGACGACCGTCTACCTACGCGAGTATTATTCGTACACTCGAAGAACGTGAATATGTACAAAAAGTAAACAAAGCGCTAGTTCCAACTGATACTGGTGATGTTGTGAGTTCATTTCTCGAAGAAAATTTCGGTGAATATATTAGTGATAGCTTTACAGCAGAAATGGAAGATAAACTCGACCTCATCGCTGAAGGAAAAGCAGAATATGTAAAAACGATGAAAGATTTTTATGGACCTTTTACAAAAGATGTCCAGGCAAAAGAAAAGACAGCAAAAATAACCAACCTTGGTGATGCAGATGTTAAATATGTGTGCCCAAAATGTGGAAGCTCGATGATCGTCAAGCTCAGTCGTTCAGGAAAATTCCTTAGCTGTTCAACATATCCAGATTGTACTGGTGCGCTCACTATCAATGGCGAAGAGATAAAATCAGACACTCCACTCGGTCACGACCCGAAAACTGGCCTCCCTATTTTCGTAAAAGTCGGAAAGTATGGTCCGTATGTACAGCTTGGTGACAAAGAGACACTCGAGAAAGCCATCGCTGAAGGTAGAGATATTGGGCAAGATACCGTGCCTGTTGCATCAGATGCTGATGAAAATACTCCGTCAGTTGAACCCGCAAAAGTAGAACTCACCAAAGCTGGCAAACCTAAAAAGATTCGCGTGAAGAAACCAAAGAAGGCAACTCTCAAACCTCGTATGGCAAGCATTCCAAAAGGAAAGGATATTACAGCAGTGACTGTTGATGAGGCAATGATATATCTGTCGCTTCCACGACGACTTGGTACGATGCCTGCAACAGGAAAAGTTATCACTGCAAATGTTGGGCGTTTCGGACCGTACGTTGTTCATGATGGAGATTTCAGATCACTCAAAGGTGAAGACAATCCATACACTATTACACTCGAACGTGCACTTGCGATATTGAGCGAACCAAAGAAAGTGAGTACTCGAGGAAGATGGGCGAAGAAGAAGGCTGAATAGGTAAAATTTCTCAGACTGATAAAAGACCAATACATAAACTTGCCTACTTGTAATATCAGGTATATTCTTTGTCCGAACAACAAACAAAGGAGGATTTGTGACCATTGACCAACTAAGGACACTATCAAACCATCAGATCTTTATATCATTCGCGAGGGGGCTCCATCAGTTCTATGACTCTGGAGGCATCAGTATGGGTAGGAGCTACCAAACAAGACTATTCGAGGCTTTTTACTTTCGATTAGAACTAGGAGATATTCCTCCTCAAACTCTTCTTACTGGAGAACTTTTCCATCATGATGGCATTATCCTGGGGCACATCCAGGAAGAGCGCCAAGGAAAGACAGCAAGAGTAACGTTTACCGAAATAGGCAAGCTCGAAGAATTGTCGGAGGAAGTATTTACTTACCTACTCCTCCAAAAAATAGGATTGTATTACGAAAGTGGACAAGCTGAGGAAGAGGGCTGGCTCAGTCGAATGCCATTTAATTACTGCAAGGCCATGAGGTTGATGCTTGAACTTGACTATGACTTCTCGAATATCAAGGAGGCATGGACATCAGATGAACTAATTGCTGAAGGAGGAAGAAGGCTAAATGCCAAACTAGGTTAAGCAGGTTGACTCTAAACGAGTTGACCTGTTTTTCATTTTCTAAACCTCCCCTAACGCATTCTCAAACTCTCTAACAATATCTCCGACATCTTCAAATCCCACAGAGAGTCTAAAGAAGCTATCTGATATTCCTAGTGCGACCCGATCTTCAGCAGGTATTGCTCGATGACTCATCCACGCGGGATATGCAAGAATTGTTTGAGGACTAGCCAAGCTTTCTGCATATAATACAACATCATTCTCTGTTAATTTGTTTACAAACTTTTCAACACTCAATAAATCATTTGAGTATAACTCAAAAGAAACAACCGCACCTGCCCCATTCAACAATTGCCGTTTACTGATTTCATGGTCTGGATGAGACTCTAGTAATGGATAAATAACACGTCTAATTTTTGTATGCGATTCAAGGAAATGCGCCACCTTTAGTGCAGTGTCGCAAACCCTGTCCCATCGTAAACCTAAAGTCTTTACACCTTGAAGCACTCGATATGCTTCATCTGGAGAAAGAACTGCTCCAACAGCTCTTTGTAATCCTTTAAGTTTTTCATGCAATTCTTTATTTCTCGTTACCACAGCTCCACCGATTACATCATTGTGACCAGCAAAGTATTTACTCAAGCTGTATATAATAGTCTCGGCTCCATATTCAAAGTACTGAATTGCATTTGGTGGTAGAAAAGTACCATCAATTACTATCGGGATATTAGTATCAATAGAGATACCTTTCAGCGACGAAAGATCAACTACATGTAGCGAAGGATTTGAAACACTTTCCACGAACAAATATTTTGTATTAGGTGTAATTGCACTTCGTACCTGTTTTTCATTATTAAAATCAACGAAATCACACAACAATCCAAATTTCTTAAAGACTGTGTCCAGGATTCTATATGTCCCACCATACACTTCTTTACCAAGAATAATATGGTCGCCTGGTTTCAAGGTAAGTAAAAAACTAGTCACCGCTGAATTTCCTGAACTAAATACCGTTACTCCTGCATCCGCAACACCTTCCAATTGTGCTAATTTTTCCTCAAGTGCAGCACGTGTCGGATTTTTACCTCTTCCATACTGATATTCAGCTTCTACTCGAAATTGTTTTTGTTTAAATGTCTTTGATCTAACCACTATCGGAGCAACAGCTCCCGTTTGAGGATCTGGTTTTTCTCCAGCATGTACTGCTTTAGTGTCAAAATGTGTCATATATAATTTTTGTTATCTTTTTTTGTAATAAAACAAAACCTCTCCAGCGAAGGAAAGGTCTCATTCATCTCTTTATGTAGATAGAATATTGTATCTTTCCCTTGCGGGGCTAGATGGAGCACCTACTGTTATGTTTTTTACACAAACAGGGTTGCTGGTAGATCATTAGGCTAGAACCTTCACTACACTCTTGATAACTTATTTTGTTTTGTTTATTTTAATACCCTCGACGATTTTATGCAATAGACGGCTATCGCACAACCATTGTGTTATTTATTTTTTGAGTGTCTAAATACTAAAATTCTTTATTGAATACAAATCCTCATCATCTTTGGCATCAGAGGGAGTAGAATCATCAACTGGAGTTTGAGTCGTTGCAACAACATCATCAACACTCGCGCTCAGTGATCCCTGCAGATTTTCAGTATTCATAGAAGGTTCGATATGCGAGACGAGACCACCTTGCTCAAAACTATCGAGACCCAATTCGCTTGGCTCCATTTCAGTGTGAACTAATTTTACAATATCACTGTCTCCTGCTGATTCTTCAGCTTGTCCACCCATTGCATTCAAAGAACTTGCAAGAGAGCTGATTGCTGAAAAATCAGAACGCACCGTTCCTGATACACTTCCTGGAACATAATCAGGCATGCTGTTTATACCCCTATCTGAAGGATTCCGTTCAAGCATATCCAACAAGTGTCGCAAGTCTTGATTGTTAAAGAAATCGATTACCACCTTACCTCCCTTTTCAGTTTTTTCAATCAACAC
>JAGOSK010000011.1:22088-24368 GCA_018062305.1 Minisyncoccota bacterium
ACTTCAATCCAAAAAATTGAGTTATTAAAATACGGTGAACCATTTTTTGGTAAAGGTACACTGGATCCGCCCATTGATGAGGTTGCACTCGATGAAATTGTGGGTGAAGTTGTTTGAGAGCCGGTATTTATGTTGTTTTCTGCATCACTTAAAGGCGCAGTTGTATTCTGTGTGTTTGGTTCCATATGTGCTGATTTTAGCACATTAAAGTTCATTCATAGCTGTTGATAATTCGATATTCTATATAGGCTTAACATTCGGTTGGTATGTACATAAAATTTGTATGAAAAAACCGGCCCGCACTTTGCAGTGAAGACCGGGTTTGGCAATAGAGGGGTACTCTATTGCGGGGTTTAGATTCGACAAGGTGACTTATTTGAGCCAACCATTTCTCGCGATATCAGTGATGACGATCGCCGCCGCGATAGCGGTGATGAGATACCAAGCGAAGCTTGGTTTTTCCGTGATGTAACGGAGAAACCGAAAGAAAATCTTTTTTGTCATTTTGTTCCTTTCTTTGGGCATTTTCATGCCCGGTTTGAGTTTTTATCTGTTACTGAAATCCGCATTTGTAGCAGACCTCAGCAGTCTTGCTTCACTCTCTCTGACCGTACCGATACGGCTAGATGAGAATGAACTATAGTCTAGAAACGCAGAAAGTAGCCACCCTAGAATAGCTACTCCCACGAGTACGATTAACCATTTCATAGGTTCTATTACAATAACACAGTATTGACTATTTTGCAAGTTATCCATTTTACGCTATATTATAGCCACAAGACGAGCTTTTTGAAGCTCACAAAACATGCCGGAGTGACGAAATGGTAAACGTACTCGACTCAAAATCGAGCGCTCGCAAGGGCTTGTGGGTTCAAGTCCCACCTCCGGCACAAAGAATAGCGCAGCTGCTTAAATGTAGCTATTTTCAAAACATATGATGCAAATTGGAAAATTAATAATAGCAAGACACCATGAATCCGATTGGAATGAAATGGGCTTATGGACAGGCAAAAGAGACAGACATCTCACAGAGTATGGTTTTGCAAAATCTCTTGAGATGGGACTATTGCTCAAAGATATTCCAATCGACAGAGCATTCGCATCTATGCAAGTGCGATCAATAGAAACTTTATCATGCATGCTCGATGCATTAGAGCTATTCTCAGTCCCAACCGATCATACTTCAGCTCTTAGTGAACGTGACTACGGTGACTACACAGGAAAAGATAAGTGGGCTATGAAAGAACAGCTTGGAGAAGAAGGTTGGAATACCGTTCGACGTGATTGGGATTGTCCAGTACCAAATGGCGAGACACTAAAGATGGTGTATGCAAGAGCAGTTCCCTATTTTTTAGAAAACATCCTTCCTGAATTGCAAAAAGGTAAAAATGTACTCGTAGTGTCACATGGAAATGTAATTCGAGCACTCCAAAAATATATCGAGGAAATCTCTGATGAAGGTATTAGAGAAGTTGAAATGCTTTTTGGTGGAGTATTGATTTATACCGTCGATCAAGTTGGACATATGCTAGATAAAGAAGTGAGACATGTAGACTCGCGAGTTGATGCGTAATTTAAGATGATGCTATCCAAATTACCCAAACTCATAGTGGTCCTCGGTCCAACCGCTGTAGGCAAAAGCAACATTGCTGTTCAAATTGCCCTCGCCCTCAAAGCGTGGGGACAAAAAGCTGAAATCATTTCAGCAGATTCGAGACAGATATATACTGGACTCAATATTGGTGCAGGAAAAATTACCAAAAAAGAGATGCAAGGTGTTCCCCACCATTGTTTAGACATCCTTTCACCAAAACGAAAAAAGTTGTTTTCAGTTGCAGAGTTTCAGATACATGCTTTCAGAGTGATTGACGACACACTCAAGCGAGGTGCTGTACCTATTCTTTGTGGTGGTACTGGTTTTTATATTGACGCAATTGTTGATGGAATTGTTTTACCTGAAGTAAAAACTGATATGGAATTGCGAAAAAAGCTTGAGACATATTCAACAGAAAAGTTAGTGAAGATTCTTGAAAAATTAGATGCTGACAGACTCGCTGAAATTGACCAACAAAACAGAGTGCGAATTATACGTTCTATCGAAATTGCCAAAGCACTCGGCAAAGTTCCAAAGCTCGTTAAACACGCAAAGTATGACACTTTACAGATTGGATTGGATATTCCAAAAGAGGATTTGATGAATAAAGTTCATACTCGTGCTATTAAGCGTCTGAAGCAAGGTATGGTTGCTGAAGCAAAAAACCTGCATAATGACGGAGTGTC
>JAGOSK010000012.1:0-17399 GCA_018062305.1 Minisyncoccota bacterium
AATCTTGAAATCTGTAGCACCAAGATCTTTCTTAAGCAAATTTTCAATTTCAATCAAATCATCTCTAAATACTTTAAAAGGACCGTCGATGTCAATATTTGTATCTTCAATTATTCTCATTGGCGGGCCCACCAGGACTCGAACCTGGAACCTCGCGTTTGGAGTGCGATGTTTTACCATTGAAACTATGGACCCTTAAAGACTATACTAATCTAATTCGACTTAAAACTCAACAAAAAAGCCCCTTTCGGGGCGATTTGTTACTTCTTAATCTCTTTGAAAACTTCTCGTTTTCGAGTCTTTTTACTGTACTTTTTAAATTCGAGTTTTCGCTCTACACCCTTTTTGTTTTTGGTAGTGTAAATAACTTCTCCCGTCTTCTTATTTGCAAGTTTTGTAAGTCGATCTTGTGACATGTGATTTTAAATATTAGTCCTGATAGATTAGCATAAATCCCTTATAAATCAAGTTGATGCTAAACTGGTGTCAAACCGGTGCGTAGGGAAGGATTTGAACCTTCGAAGCCCATTGGGCGACAGATTTACAGTCTGTTGCGATTGACCACTCCGCCACCTACGCGTAGACGCCATAGTAGCATTTTATATAGGCTTTTTCAACTATTACCCTATTACTTGATGATTACTTTGACCGTTACCTTGAGAATCCACCACCGGTTGACCCACGTGCTCTAGTTATAGTATCTTTGGAAGAGTATATAGTTATAAGCTGACCTCTACGTATTCGATGTATGTTTGAATAAGCTTAGAATATCTGTTCTTTGAAAATTAAACGTCAATTAAGGGAGCGAGTTTTCAACAATTATTTTATCTTATATTGCCAAATATTTGGCGTACAAACCTTGTATGTAATTCACATAAAAATGATCCTTGAGAATTCGCTCACTTAACAGTTGTTGAGTGATCTGAATACCCCCCAACCCCCCATCAACATGCCCATTCCCATAGTCATTATTATCTGCATATTTTTTGCAGCCCTACTTCTCTACGTTTCTCATAGATGCGGACGCTCAAGCGGTTTCGAAGAAGGTAGGCAACCTCAAACAATCAAAAAAGTACTTGATGAACTCAAGGATGGTACAGAGGTCAGTATCCAACATCAAGCTACTAAGTATGCTCCACCTCGAAGTACGGAGAGAAAATGCCTGTTCTTATTCAAAGCCTTTGACAGCAGTGGTCACACTACCATGATTAGGCTTGTGACTCACATACAGGAATTCAAACCCGGTATGCCGTTTGATTTTACAAATGGTAGGTACATTGTCACCAAGGACAATACCTCACCGACAGGTTTCAGACTAACCGTGACGAAGAAACGGGGTCAATAAGACCTCATCCCAAAGAGTCGAGAAAGGAACCTACCGCATCATCAATATGCACCAAGTTCCTCCTCGGCTTTTTTCTTTTTATTTTTAGTTCCACGTGTGTGCATGAAGTATCTAAAGGATACACTTCGGATACTTCATACACACAACCCCATCCCATATTTTATACAGTCGTAGCAACCAAACTTTCCCTCACCACACTTCCCTTATCGGCTTTCTTCCCTTTCTTAACCTCAAGCACAAATTCACCACTTGCAATGCCAAGTGTGTTTTTGTCACCCTTTTTAGGATCATAATCCACCTTGATAGTCCCTCCACGAGTCACACTTTGCTCGATGATGAGTGATGCGACAGAGTTTAGTATCTTGTTCTGTATGAGACGCTTGAGTGGTCGTGCACCATACTGTGGGTTGTAGCCTTCTTTTGCCAAATATTCCAAAACTGCAGGAGTAAATTGAAGCTTGATATCTTTGTCCACCAATCGCTCTTTCACTTTTTCAAGTTCAATAGACACAATATTTTTAATTGCTTCTGGACTCAAGATATCGAAGATGACGATTTCATCGAGTCGATTCAAGAATTCTGGTCGGAAATGTTCTTTGAGAGCTTCATTCACTTTTTCTTTTGTTTCGTTGTAGTTTTCTGCATCATTTTTACTCGCGGTAAATCCGATCTTTTGCATTCGATCAATATATTGCGCGCCAATGTTTGATGTCATGATAATAATAGTATTTTTGAAGTTGATGAGTCGTCCTTTTGAGTCTGTCAGTCGCCCATTATCAAGAACCTGAAGCAATACGTTAAATATTTCAGGATGAGCTTTTTCTATTTCATCAAAAAGAATGACTGAATATGGTCGATGCTTTACAGTTTCAGTAAGTGAACCAGAATCTTCATGTCCGACATATCCAGGTGGTGCGCCAATGATCTTTGAGACCGCATGCTTTTCCATATATTCGGACATGTCTACTCTGATGAGCGACTTCTCGTCGTCGAACATAAACTTGGCGAGGGCTTTGGTGAGCTCTGTCTTTCCAACACCAGTAGGCCCTAGGAAGATAAATGAACCGATAGGTCGCTGCGGATCGTTGATACCAGCTCGTGAACGCTTGATGGTCTCTGCGATTTTCTTGACCGCTTCGCTTTGTCCAACCACTTGTTTGGTGAGCTCCTCTTCCATACGAGTGAGCTTTTTAGCCTCCTCTTCGAGCATTCGAGACACTGGGATTCCAGTCCATTTTGCAACAACAGAAGCGATGTCACTTTCGGTAATTTCTTCTTTGAGAATTTTTCTAAATACTTGCAGTTTTTTGAGTCGCTTTGTCTTAGCTTCAAGATCTTTTTCGAGCATTGGCAACCGTCCATATCGAATCTCCGCAATCTTTGAAAGATCAGATTTTTGTTCTGCTCGCTCAGCTTCTTGTCTGGCTGTTTCCATTTGCTTCTTGATATTTTTAATATCAGAAATAGTTTCTTTTTCGTTAATCCATTTTGCTTCAACTTCTGATGTTTGTGATTTGAGGTCGGCGATTTCTTTTTCAATTTGTTTCAATCTATCTTTGGTCTTTGTACTTGTATTTGAACTTCCATCAACTTCTTTTGAAAGTGCTTCTTTTTCAATTTCCAAACGCATGATTTTTCGATGTGCATCCTCAAGCTCCGCTGGCTTATTTTCCAAAGCAATCTTGAGAGCAGATGCAGCTTCATCGATGAGGTCTACTGCTTTGTCAGGTAAAAATCTATCACTAATATATCGTGATGAAAGAGTCACCGCTGCGATAATAGAGTCATCAGTAATACGCACTCCGTGATAGAGCTCATATTTTTCTTTGAGACCACGCATGATAGCGATAGCGTCCTCGATAGAAGGTTCCTGAACGTAGACAGGCTGAAATCGTCGCTGTAATGCTGGGTCTTTCTCGATATGTTTCTGATATTCCTTGAGAGTGGTTGCACCAATAGCTCGAAGCTCACCTCGCGCAAGGGCGGGTTTCAACATGTTTGAAGCATCCATAGAACCTTCTGCTGCTCCAGCTCCTACAATAGTATGAATCTCATCTACAAAAAGAATAATTTTTCCTTCTGATTTTTCTATTTCTTTGAGAATATTTTTGAGTCGTTCCTCGAATTCTCCTCGGTACTTTGTACCAGCGATAAGAATACCGAGATCAAGTGATACAAGTTCTTTGTCTTTGAGTGAATCAGGCACATCCCCCGCTGCAATACGACTTGCGAGCCCTTCTGCGATAGCGGTCTTGCCCACTCCAGCTTCACCAATGAGTATCGGATTATTTTTTGTTCGTCGTGAAAGAATCTGTATAACACGCATTACTTCAGGATCACGACCGATCATTGGATCGAGTTTGTGTTCCTTTGCCATATTGGTCAGGTTTCGTGTGTATTTTTGAATTGCTTTTGTTTTCTTGCTCGCACCAGTGTCACCATGACCTGTCGCTTTGTTTTGTTTAAATTCTTGGAGTGCTTTTACAACAGCATCACGTTCAATCTTGAATCGTGCAAGCATTTCACGCGCTGGATTTCCATTATCAAAAATAGAGAGGAAGAGATGCTCAACAGAAACAAACTCATCTTTCATACTCGCCGCCACCTTTGCTGAGTTTTCTATAATCTGCGCGAGTTCTGGAGTAAGGTAGAGCTGATATGATGGAGCGATAGTAGATGAAGATTCGCCACTTTCGATAGCTTCGAGAACATTGTCGGTCAAAAGGAGTGTGTCCACCTCGAGTCGCTCAAGTACAGAAAACACGATGCTGTCCTCTTGTACAAGGAGAGCTGTAAGGAGGTGAATCGGACTCACGTGGTTCTGCGCACGCTCAATAGCTAGCTCATGAGCCTTCTTGATCGCTTCCTTTGCTTTGGTTGTGAAATGGTTGAATGGTGGCATGTATATTGAGCATTATAGCATATGAGTCAAGGGTTTTATAGTGAAGTCTTTTAAAAAATTTGCAAAATAAAAAGCACTCGTACGTGGCTCTCTATTTCCACTGGATGTGGGTAGAGAGCTCACGTAGAGCACTAAGTCGTCACGTCACGGGCGCGACAGTGATCGGTTTACTGACGGGTGGCGGGCTTTTTCGTCGTTGTGGCGAGGCCGGAGGTGCCGGGATAACGAGGACTCGAAGCGGCGTACTTCGTCATTTCCTCTTTCTTGATGATCGAGTGTTTATGGTTGCCAATGACCGCGACGAGATTTCCTTCCGGAGTCATCTCGAAACAAACTTTGGCACCCATTTCAATCTTGGTCAGCAGACCTGAGACATGAACGAACGACGGAGTCCCTGGACTGGAATTGTCAGGCGACTTGAGACTCAAGCCGAACTGACTCTCTTCGCCGAGGTTGCGGCTGTCGATCGTCGTCCAAGTCACGCTGGTAATGCGCTTCTCGAGAAAGACCTGCGGGGTTTCCAGTTGAGTGGGAATGCCCGGCAGGAGTGCAAAGAAGTGCTCGCCGATCGGGAGCATCGAGAGACCGCTGCTGGAATGCAGAGTGGTCTCACCGGAGGCACCGCCGACGACGACAGTGATCTTCGGATTGGGATTCGGCTGCGGCACCTTGTCGGCGGCGGAGACGGAAGAATAGAAGGTGCCAGCGAGGGCGAGAGACAATGTGCAGAGGATGGATTTCAGTTTCATGAGGTAGGTTATCTGGTTTGGTTTGGAATTCACCGTCTTCCAAGGCTTTTCGGGTCATTGACCATCCCAAGCTGTGGTAGTGAATGTGTACGAAATTATCACATATAAAAAATCTGTCAATAGCTTTGTGTCCTGCAGAATATTACCCCATCAATCACCTAATATCAGACACAAAACCTACTTTCGAAGCATCTCCAGCAATACCTTTACTAGTTTCTTAACTTCCCTCTCAGTTGTAAACCTCCCGAGCGTAATTCGAAGTGAACTTCTCCCACAATTTTGTCCAGTATCCACACCATTACCATCATCAACATTATTATTTCCATTATTCAAAGCCTCCACTACATAGGAAGTTGAATCTTCATTTTTTGAACGACAACTTGTGACAGAAGAAACACAAACACCTCGCACATCGAGTCGGAGTACCGCGTATTCAGCATCCATACCAGGTATACAAATATTTATATTATTCGGCACTCGCAACGAATTTCCATATTCATCTTTTCCGTATGTACCATTAAAAATTATTTTAGGAATTTTCCCGTCAATACCCACTTTTCCACTCGCAACTACTTTTTTTAATTCCTCGACAACAAAATCTCGCAACGCACCCAACCGTGCAGATTCTTTTTCTTTTTCAGCGATAGCTAAATCCATCGCATAGGCAAATCCTGAAATACCTGCAACATTTTGAGTTCCCGCTCGCAGTTCAAACTCCTGACTTCCACCAATCTGTATTGGAGCAATAGTCTTTGATTGCTGAACGCTTCGCTTAATATATAGAGCACCGACACCTCGTGGACCATAGAACTTTGCACTATCAAGTGTTAGTAAATCAACGCCAAGGTTAATAATTCGCATAGGACAGAAAAGCACCGCCTGACAAGCATCAGTATGCACTAGTGGATATATTGAAGAATAAGTCATCGGCTTCTTGTTTTCTTCAACGACCAACTCTAGTTTTGCCTTTTTATAGTGTCGAACAATTTTAGAAATTTCCGCTATGGGTTGAATTGTACCAATCTCATTATTCACATACATTATAGTGACCAAAATAGTTTCCGGGCGAAGTGCTTTTTTAAACTCCTTCAAATCAACAATTCCATCAACACCAACTGGGATAAAAGTAACATCACACTCACCCGCTTCCTGATATTGAAGTAAAAGCTCACGCACAGCAGGGTGTTCTATTTCTGAAGAAATTATGTGCGGTTTTTGAGACTTTGTCATCTTATACGCTTTCAAGACACCTTGTATCGCCAAGTTATTTGATTCCGTTCCACCTGATGTAAATACAATTTCGTCAGCATGAACATCGAGATGCTTGGCCACTTTTTCACGAGACCGTTCGAGTTCTTTAAAAGCCTCCACCCCTTCTGTATATAGTGAGTTTGGATTTGCAGGGTATTTTTTAGAAATTTTTGAGACGTGCTTGATAACCCGATTATCAATCGGAGTAATTGAGGCGTAGTCAAAATACATCCGGTCTTTTTTAGAAAGTTTTGATAGAAAATTGAACATTGCGAATTTGTATCTGTTCATAAACTAACTATACAAAAAAGTATTGACTCTGTATACTTTTACTCATGAATTTAGCTTCTGTCGTACAAATACCAGTTCTTGGTGAAATGTCTATCGAATTACTTATTATTGCAACACTTGGAATTCTTTGTCTCATACTTCTCTTTGTTGTAATCCATGCACACCGTCGAATCACTCGAATGCTTCGTGGAAATAACACCATGACTATTGAAGAATCTATTATCGAACTTGCAAAAGAACTCGATAACCTCACGGAGTTCAAAGAAAAAGCCGAGGTCTACCACGATCTCGTAGAAAAACGACTTCGAAAATCTGTGCAATCTATTGAGACAAAACGATTCAACCCATTCAAAGGAACCGGTGCTGGTGGAAATCAAAGCTTCGCTTCTGCTTTTATAAATGAAAATGGTGATGGACTTATTCTTTCAAGTTTGTATTCAAGCGATCGAATGAGTGTATTCGCAAAACCTGTTCAAGGATTCGCTTCATCGTTTGAACTCACCGAGGAAGAAGCTGCGGCACTAGAAGATGCGCAGAAGAGGGTGAGTTTTTAATTCGTTGCATAAAGGCAGCTTGAAATTTGGAAAATAATAAAAAGAAAACACCGACTCACGACGGTGCTTTCCCGTGCTGAGTCGGTGTTATGACCACCCCCTGAAAATTATACGGCTATTGAGGACTCGTGGACGGAGGCTCTGGAACTCGGTCTTCCATCCCTCGAATCCGATCGATAATGAGCGAAGAAACGTAGTCCCAACTTAAAGCGTCATCAGGATACTGGCCAAGAGAGTACGTCTGAGGATCATAATTAGCCTCCCCATCGCCGTCCCATTCAAAATACCTGATGCCAAAAGCTTTTTTCCCCAAGCAAAAGACATATGTATTTTCAATATTAAGCACCGGCTTACCTGAATGTCCTGGAGGGGCGACGTCAATAGTCACTACAAAAGCTATATTTTCCGGCTTTGGCCAATCCACAATCTTGACATGGTACTCTATCCACTTATTCGCTCTCAGATTCGCTTCTGCCGTATCAAGAAAAGCTTTGAAGCGCTCCTCTACGGGGCGAACAATATGTACTCTTTTCGATGCTGTCTTAAAGAAAGTGATCCAACCTTCAATTCGCTCTGCATCAGGACTAGATATAACAACCTGTACTGCTGGGGGTTCTGGGACAAGCCCAGACGTATGCTCTTGGGACATGACTTGGTTTTTTCTAGGGTTTATGGTTTTAAAGTCAAACAACTGTATTTAGACAGATAATACCCTCTGAATTTAGAATGTAAAGCACTAGTCTCCAACAAAAAAGACCCCTTTCGGGGTCTTTTTGTTGCTTTCGCTTTGTTTAAATGAATCTTACTTTTACTTCTTAGCTGCTTTTACCTTCTTAACCACCTTTGTCTTTTTTACTTTAGCTTTTGCTTCTTTTTTAGGAGCTTTCTCTTTTTTAGCAAGAGCGTTTTTACCCTTGTAGAGACCACATGCAGAACATGCAATGTGCTTTAGTTTAGGCTGTCCGCAGTTTACGCAAAGAATGAAACCAACACCCTTAAGAGCGTGGTGACTTCGTCGGTTTCGAGTGTGACCTCGAGTGTGTCGCATGTGATTTACCATAGTTCTTACAAGTATACTTATTTTTATAAATATGGCAAATGATTGTACCTAATATATAGAGAAAACCGCCTCGTACCCATACAGGCTTACGAGACGGTTTCATTTCGTTGTTGAAAGACATCGCAACTTACCAAGGAAGACGCCAAGTGACATCTCTGAAGACTCTTTTTGGCCTCACCTTGACACCAAACTTGGAACCATGTTTTGTACCACTTTCCAAATGACTGGTATGTCTCAACCAGAACCGATATCTGGATTTTGACATTTTATTGTCACGCTTGGAATTTTGGGTTGAATTAGTGGTCGATAGCAACCTACCACTGTCCGATTCATGAATTCTTTGTTGAGCTTCGATTGTGCTGAATTCATCCAGGGCTTTATTGAGTGTTTCTCTTTGCCCTGGAGTAAGGTCTCTTCTTCTCGTAAAATTACGAGTAAAGGACTCCGGGTGAGCAACTCTTGTCCTCCACTCAGGCCAACTTTCTTTACCGGATCGGAAAAGATTCCAACCCATTGGCTTCTTCACGGGAGGTTTCCGACGGATAGGACGGCTATCTCTGAGCCTAAATTCGCGAGGATCTACCCACCCCACATCACTTATAGTGAGGCGATTCGAAGTACTTTTCTTCATATATTTATCTATTAAAAGTCCAGACATCTCGATCGTCCTACAGGTATCAATACGCGCAGGCGAGATTATTCAAAATACTATAGAAAAGATCAAACGTAGTCAATTTTAAAAAAACTCTTAGAAGATATTTTTACAAAAAGTCCGTCGGTGTTCGTCGGACAATCCGTGTTTTAGAATTGTCTGTCGATGCTTCAATGTCCCGTATCCTTTATGTATATCAAAACCATATGTACTATATTTAGAATTTTTTGATAGTTTCTTCATATATATATCTCGCGTCACTTTTGCATAAACCGAGGCAAGTGAAATGAGTAGTTCCTTTTCATCTCCCTTTATAATAGTTTTCTGTGAAGCGACAGGTACACTAGTTTTTAATCCCCCATCCAGTAAAACATTCATCTGGGCAAATGAATTAGATAGCTTAATTTTAAATTTATTTGATATTTTCTTTAGATTTGTATCTACCAAATTTTTAATACAGACAGCAATACCTCTTTTATCAATCATCTGTGCCGATGAACTGCTCACGACAGAAATCAGTTCACCACCTTTCACAAGTTTTAAAATTACCTCATACCAAAAGTCTCGCTCACTTTCTTTCATCTTCTTAGAATCAACACCGATTGGATATTTCTTACCTGAAATTTCCATCAATTTTTTTCGAAGATTTTTATAAGTTAGCGCAATACGGCCATCAATCTCAACAGCAACAGCTCCAACAGTCACAGGTCCAGCCAAAGGTCCACGACCCACCTCATCAATACCCACGAGCCACATACTTCGTTCACCCTTATCCCCAGTTTTTCGATTTCTCAGTTTTTTCATAAAAGTCATAAAAAATGTATACTTAAAGTATATGGCCTCACCTGATGCATCACAAGCTCCAAAACCGGAAAGTTATGGTCGATTCGTGCATCTTCACACACATAGTCACTATAGTCTTCTGCAAGCTCTTCCTAAATCCAAAGCGCTCGTAAAAGCCGTAATCGAAAGGGGAATGCCCGCAATAGCACTGACCGATGCAGGAAACATGTATGGGACTATCGAGTTTTACAAGGAATGTCAGAAGCAAGGTATCAAACCTATTATTGGTGTAGATTTTTATGTAGCTGTGCGGACACGTCATGACAAAGAACCTCGTATTGATAACAAAAGAAGTCGCCTGGTTATGCTTGCAAAAAACGAGGAAGGTTACAAAAACCTCATCAAGCTAGTTACGATATCGAGTGTTGAAGGTTTTTATTACAAGCCTCGTATTGATAAGGAATTAATTGAGAAACATAAAGGAGGATTGATTGTTATAAGTCCATCATTTAGCGGTGAGATTGCATATGCTCTCAAAGCAAACAACGAGGATCACGCACGTGAAATTGCCAATTTTTACAAAACACATTTCGGAGATGATTTTTATCTTGAAGTAACTCATCACCCTGAGGTTGAGGATCACCAAGAGACTATGGTTAAAGTAGTTGAATTTGCAAAGCGCGAGAATATCAAAATCGTTGCAGCTCACGACACCTACTATATTAAGCCTACTGATAAAAAAGCTCGAGAGACCCTCGTTTCAGTACAAGATCAGTTTGGCGCAAAGAGTCGAGAAGATAATGCGGACTTCTCTTTCATTACCCAAGAACAAGCTGAAGAATATTTCAAAAAATTTCCAATCCATTCTCAAAAACAAAATGATGGTGGATTGCAGGGTTCTGGGGGACAAAGCTCCGCAGACATAGATGACAACTTCGAAGACGATGACAACTTTGATCCATTTACAGGAGAAGTTATAGATACCGGAAAAGAAAATGATTCCAAAAAGACAAATGATGATAAGAAAGCTCAAGCGGTAGCAGAGGCTGCAAAATTTGAATCAATAAATATTGAATACGCACTCGACACATGTAAGGAAATCGTCGATAAATGCAATCTCGAAATTGCACTCGGCAAGTGGCTTTTCCCTGAATTTACCGTAGAAAGTGGCAGAACCGCAGACGAAGAACTTCGAGTACTCACATATGCCGGACTTGCTCGAAGAAAAGTTGAGCTCACAGAGGAAGTTAAGACTCGTATAGACTACGAGCTCGAAGTAATCAAAAACAAAGGATATTCTCCCTACTTCCTTGTTGTAGCCGACCTCTTACACTATGCACATCAAAACGGAATTCTTACCAACATTCGAGGTTCTGTAGCGGGTTCTATGGTTACGTACCTAACAGGTATTACAAACGTAGATGCAATCGAATACAAACTTCCTTTCGAACGTTTTCTGAATCCTGAGCGACCATCTGCACCGGATATCGATATGGACTTTGCCGATAATCGTCGTGATCAGATGATTGAATATTCTCGGCAAAAATATGGAGCTGACAAAGTGGCACAGATTGGTACGTTTGGAACCATGATGGCCAAAGGATCTATTCGTGATGTAGCGCGAGCTATGGGTTTTCCATATACACTCGGTGACCAGATTTCAAAACTTGTACCAATGGGACAGCAGGGTTTTGCTATGACTATTGAACGCGCGATACTTGAGACTCCAGAACTCAAAGAGCTCTATGACACAAACGCTGATGTGAAAACAATCATAGACATGGCAAAACAAATTGAAGGATGCGCACGTCACATCTCCGTGCACGCCGCTGGTGTTGTTATTTCCCCTATTCCGTTGAGCGACATCGTACCACTCCAGCTTGATCCTAAAGCGTCAGAAGGAGGTGTTGGACGTGTCATTACTCAATACGATATGCGATCAGTTGATGAAAACAATGCTGGACTTTTGAAATTTGACTTCCTTGGTATTAAAAACCTTTCTCAACTTTCTGATGCGGTAAATCTTGTGGATAAAATTGAAGGAATTAAAATTGATCTCGATGAAGTTCCGCTTGATGACAAAAAGACTTTTGAAATGCTCGCGCGAGGTGAAACTGAAGGTCTATTCCAGCTCAACGGTTCGGGAATGACTCGATTTTTGAAAGAATTGAAACCAACAACTATCCACGACATCAACGCCATGGTGGCATTGTATCGACCGGGTCCAATGGAAACTATTCCCGAATATATTCGACGAAAGAATGATCCGTCACTCGTAAAATATGAGGATCCTCGAATGGAAAAATATCTCAAAGAATCTCATGGCCTCATCGTATATCAGGACGATCTTCTTTTTTCTGCTATTGAGTTGGCTGGATACTCATGGCTTGAAGCTGACAAATTCCGAAAAGCAGTAGGTAAAAAGAATCGAGAAGAAATGGCCGCGCAAAAAGAAAAGCTCACTGAGGGTATTGTTAGACGTGGACAAACAAAGGCTTTTGCTGAAAAACTTTGGAAACTTTTTGAACCATTCCAAGCGTACGGATTCAACAAAGCACATGCAGCGAGTTATGGAAACTTGGCGTACAAGACATCGTATATGAAGGCTAACTTCCCTGCTATTTATATGGCGGCGGTTCTAACTGGTGCGCATGGTGATACTGAAGAAATTTCTATTTACATCAATGAATGTAAGCGACTCGGTATTCCTGTACTTGCCCCAAACATCAATGAAAGTTTTGGTGACTTTACCGTTATCAAGGGTGAAAAAACTGGAGGAGGTATGGATGCGCAAGGAAACTTTATACCTGAAGTACTGCACGACAAAATCCGTTTTGGTTTGTACAGTATCAAAAACTTTGGAGAAGGTATTGGAGATGTGATCATCGCGGAGCGAAAAAATAATGGACCATTTACAACTCTTGAAAATTTCCTTGATCGTGTAAAAGATAAAAATTTAAATAAAAAATCTCTGGAGGCTTTGATAAAAGCTGGTGCGATGGATGATTTCGGCAATCGTTCAGTAATGCTTGCAAACTTAGCTGATCTCCTCGAATACAACAAAGAGCAACAAAGACGACCTGAAAATCAGCATTCACTGTTTGGTATGTTTGGCGCAGTGGATGCAAACGATCAGTCAGAAGCAAACGGCGATAATGGCGATAGTGGCGAAAAAAATGGCGACAAATCCAAAGGGCTATTAAAAATTGGCGGATATGGCGAACATTTACGACTTCGTGAAGATAATATTGAAGGTGGACTTGCGACACAATCCCAAATGCTTGCATGGGAAAAAGAACTACTCGGACTCTATATCACTGGGCACCCACTTGATAAGTACCGAGAAATCCTTGATAAACGTGAAATCAATATTGAAAAATTGAAAAAGGTCATTGAAGCAGACGCTGAAGAATTTGCCACTAAGATTGCAAAGGAAGAAGAAGCAAAGTCTGCACTAGATTCTATGGATAGGCAGAAACGTGAATTTGAAGAAGCGAATGGAATCGCAAGTAATGTGAATACGCCTAATGGTGCGTCTGAAATCGCCCCAGAATTAGAAACAGGCGGCAAAACCGCTGAAGATAAAAATGAAAAGAAATCAAACGAGCCAAAAAAGCGTTTCAACAAAGAGGAGTGGAAAAAACAAATGGCAGCAAACCAACCGCGTGAGCGTCAGGTAGTTGTTGCAGGTATTATTGAAGAAGCAAAAGAAATTGCCACAAAGAAGGACCCAACCATAAAGATGATGTTCTTAAAACTCGCAGATTTTACTGGATCTATCGAAGTTGTAGTATTTCCAAAAACATACGAACAGTTTAAGTCTGTACTCGTGCCTGAAGCGTGTGTAGCAATTAAAGCTAAGACATCAAGCCGAAATGGTACTCCGAGTTTGATTATAGATACAGTGAAGGTGTTGAATTAGAAAAGATATCAGAAAAAATTTTATTCATCTTTAATCATATCTTCTGTAAACACATCATCAAAAGGCATGGCTCTGAATTTGTATCTGTTAATATCCTTTCGTGCTTCTGCGATTACTTTTTTCATATAAGGAGTCATCGTATCACCCGCATAAAATGTAATCTCTCGTGTCCGAATAAGTTGTTTTAAAAAAGCATTAATTACACCACTCAGGGTCAACCCCATTTCATCAATTATTAATTGAGCTTCTTGCTTGACCCTTATGTCAGCCTTGATATTGATCATTGTATTCTTTGTATCTTTTTTGTTCATATTAGTGTTTGTATATTTAGTGTTTATATATTTTGTGTGTATCAACTATCCAAAGTATATACATTAGATAGTTGATACACGCGTTAATTTATTATTGCTTTGAGTTGCGCTTAAAACCATAATTCTCCTACCACTAAACAAACTTACAAGAAATAGTATCAAATAGACATAAATTGTGTATAAATTTATTATGAAGGAATTTTCTGTATCTTCAAACCCAAATCTCAAAATATATGCTAAAATGCCCATATTATGAAAAATGAAATCAACGCGAATAGCGATGCTGAAAACGCCTCAAATGGCGCGCACAGCACACCTAGCGCACAATCAATAGAACATATCAGACATTCACTCGCCCACTTGCTTGCTACAGCTACGGTGAGTCTCTACCCCGATACGCTTCTTACGATTGGTCCTGCTGTTGAAAACGGTTTCTACTATGACATGGACTTTACTGCACCACTCAAAGATGCAGACCTCCCTATTATTGAACAAAAAATGCGAGATATTCTCAAGGAATGGACAATTGCTAGTAAAAAAGGAACTGCACCAGACGCCGCAAGATTTTTACACAAAGAAGTTTCGACAGACGAGGCACGGGCACTTTTTGCAAACAATCCATACAAGCTTGAACTTATAGAAGAAATTGCCGCAAAAGGTGAAGCTATTACCCTTTACACAGTAGGTGCTGGTACAGAACATGAATTCACAGACCTTTGCCGAGGTGGACACGCTGATGATATGAGTGCTATTGATATGAACTCATTTACAATCAACCGACTTGCTGGTGCATATTGGCGTGGAGATGAAAAAAATAAGATGCTCACTCGAGTATACGGCCTCGCTTTTCAAACAAAAGATGAATTGAAGACTTATATCAATCAACAAGAAGAAGCGAAAAAACGCGACCATCGAAAACTAGGCAAGGAGCTCAAGCTCTTTACTATTTCTGACCTTGTAGGTTCAGGCCTTCCTATGTTCCAGCCAAAAGGTATGACTGTTAGAAAAGCTATTGAAGACTATCTTTGGGAATTGCATAAAGATTTTGGATATAGTCGAGTATGGACACCTCATCTCGCGAAAGCAGATTTATATATGGCATCTGGTCATGGCATGCATTATCTTGCTGATATGTTTGCAGTACATGGTGGAACAAGTAAAGAAGATTTCTATGTAAAGCCCATGAACTGTCCACATCACGTTCAGCTTTTTGCAGACAATCAATTCTCATATAGAGACATGCCTGTTCGATATTTTGAACCTGCAACTGTATATCGAGATGAAAAAACAGGACAACTTGGTGGACTTACACGCGTTCGATCTATTACACAAGATGACGGACACCTTTTCTGTCGTGCATCACAACTTCACGAAGAAGCTTCTATTATTGTAAAAATAATAAAACAATTTTACGGAACAATGGGAATGCTTGATGGGTATCGAGTGCGACTCTCGCTTCGAGATGACAATAAAGAGACGTGGCTAGGAACAGATGAAGTCTGGGACCTTGCAGAAAAAGGCCTTGTAGAAGTATGTAAATCTGAAAACCTTCCCTATTTTGAAGGAAAGGGTGAAGCGGCATTTTACGGACCAAAACTCGACTTTATGTTCAAGGATGCAATCGGCCGTGAGCACCAACTTGCAACTGTTCAATATGACTTTAATCAACCAGAGCGGTTTGATCTTTCTTTTGTAAATGAAAAAGGTGAAAAAGAACGCCCTATTATGGTTCACCGTGCTATCTCAGGTTCACTCGAGCGATTTATGGGAGTTATGATCGAACACTTCGCCGGCGCGTTCCCAGTATGGATGTCCCCTGTTCAAGTCAAAGTTGTGCCAATCGGCGAACGACAATTTGATTTTGCCCACGAAGTTTTCGCAACACTCAAGAAAGCAGATATCCGTGTTGAAGTAGATCTTTCTGGCGACAGTCTTGGAAAGAAAATCCGAAATGCAAAAACTGACAAGATTCCATATGTGTTGGTTATTGGTGACAAAGAAATGGAATCAAAGACTGTGACTATCGAGAGCCGAACTGGAAATGAAGGTGCTGTGAGTGTAGAAGATTTTATCGCACGAGTTACGACTGAAACGAAGAACCGGAGTTTGTAGAATTTCTAGTTTACAGGATTTGTAAAAATAAAAAAACCTCCCCATTCTGTCACAACAGGGAGATTCTAATTGAAGGATGCTTGAGATTTTTTCAAAATTCCTTTTGCGCTCTCAAAGCCACTTCAGGAGTGAAGAGTTCCTTACCCCAGCAATGCTTCTTTGGTGCAATCTCACCATCGTGAACGATGATGAACATCTTCCATAACCACAATTCTTCGAGTGCCTTTTTCAGAAACTCTGGAGGTAGAAATGGCCAGCCGTAAGCTGTCATAATAGGAGTCTGGAATGATGGAAGTTGAAAAATAAAGCCAGAGATGATCGCAGTTTTCAATCCATCACGACCAACCTCTGAATCGAATTCGAGACTCATTCGCAAGTGACTGTCGCAGTGTCCATGAAGACCAAATTCGTTTGTCATACTCCATTTACTACTGATACCATCGTATGCAATGCCGAATACTTCAGGACCAAAACCGACTGATCGACTTACCACGACTCCACCGCTTGGGTGTCTGGATTCTCCTCTTGCCCAGCAGAGCTCGAGGTCGAAATCTTCAAGTTCAGCAGACGTAAAGGATTTAATTCTCTCTACATCCGCATCAAAGGTAGCCTCATCGACAATTTTTGGAGTTTCATCACGACCATAACGAGTGATATTGCATCTTTTCGTCACAGCTATATCAAAAGTCCTCGCGAGAACTTCTCCGTGAGTAATTCCTGCACGTATCCTTTCAAAGAGTGAGCCCTGTCCAGGAACTGTTGGACCAAGCTCAATCACATCTCCGGAATCCAAATCTCCCTGATGAATATCCTCATAAAGGGTTACGTCTGAGGGGGGGGTACTACTAGCTTTATTGGGTTTCATACTTTACAAATGTGTTGAGGTTGTGTGAAAGAACCCTACCTGTATAAGGTCTGGACATTAGACTAGCATAGCTGATTGCATATGCAACTCAATATACAAACGACACATGTGATGTGTGTTGCGCTTAGAGGTTGAATTCGGTTTGAAAACCTTTGCCAAAAGGGCTAAAATGTTGTATCTTATGAACAAGCGCACTGAAATCTCGCTTTATTTTTATCTTTTTTTGATGGGATTTTTATCTCGTTACTAAATCGCCAAATCCCAGATTATCCTCAGATTACCTCTTCATTACAACAACCTATGCCAAAAACCGCTATACAACCCCACACGACGCTTGAAAAAACACCCCGACCCCCAGTCGTTGTGGTTATGGGACACGTCGATCACGGCAAGTCTACCCTTCTCGACTATATTCGAAAAACAAATATTGTGGATAAAGAAGTTGGTGGTATCACACAAAGAATGTCTACCTATGAGGTTGTACACAAAGCTGCTGGCTCAAATAGTTCAAACGGTAAAAAAGAGGAGAAACACATCACCTTCCTTGATACACCTGGACACGAATCCTTCAAAGCAATTCGTTCACGTGGCGCAAATGCCGC
>JAGOSK010000012.1:17499-24289 GCA_018062305.1 Minisyncoccota bacterium
ATTGGCGATATTGGTGAAAATGAAATCAAATCAGCCATCGGTGTTCCTGGAACAATTATTATCGGTTTTACAGTAAAAGTTGACGGAGCGACTAAGCGTTTTGCTGAACAAAACAAAATCACTATTCATACATTCGACATTATTTACAAGATGACCGAATGGCTTGAAGCTGAAGCAAAGGAACGTGCTCCGAAAATAGAAACGGAAGAACAAAAAGGTGTAGCCAAAATTCTCAAGTTTTTCAGTGCCGTTCGAGACAAACAAGTTATCGGGGCACGAGTAGAGTCAGGTACTATCTCATATAATGATGAAATCAAAATTATTCGAAGAGATAATGAAATCGCTCGAGGTCGAGTGCGGGAACTTCAGCACATGAAGTCTAAAGTCGGCTCTGTAGACGAAGGAAAGGAGTTTGGGGCATTACTCGAATCCAAGATAGAAATCGCTCCTGGCGACAAAATAGAGGCATTTCACACGGTTATAAAGTAGATATGGCAACAACAGCACGAACAAATCCATACCGAGACCAGCGAACCGAAGACCTCATCAAAGAGATGGCGGGTAAGTTTTTGTCTATCGAATCAAATCGAACTTCACTCGTCACTGTAACTAATATCAACCTCTACAATCGAGGAAAAAACGTCACTATTTTCTTTACCGTATTACCTGAGGATAAAGAGAAAGCTGTGGCAGATTTTACTAAGCGAAAACGAGGTGAATTTCGAGAATACATGAAAGGTCACTCTCGACTCCCTATTATCCCTTTTGTAGACTTCGAACTCGATTTTGGCGAGAAAAATCGACAAAACATAGACAGATTGATATAGTAGTTGGGTCGCCTAGAGAGGTATTTAATTGGAAGGGTACGAAGGAGAGGAATGTGAAAGATATGAAGGATTTTCAAAAATGACGCAGTGGCGAAGCTGGTTAACGCGACAGTCTGCAAAACTGTTATGCGCCGGTTCGAACCCGGCCTGCGTCTCAAAAATTGATTCTGGATAAATGATAAAGATTGGATGAAGATTAGGTAAAGATTCGACGGATTATAAATAAATTTCCAAAATTCGGCACCAGCAGTGTGTATGAAGTATCCAAAGTACACACTTTGGATACTTCATACACACACAAAAAAAATAGCATTCAAAAAGGCTACTTCATGTTTACTAGATAGCGATAAAATGGTAAATTACAATTCTGTTATATGCTCGGGTGGCGTAACGGTAGCCGCGGGGGACTTAAAATCCCCTGACCTCAACAGTCGTGTGGGTTCGAGTCCCACCCTGAGCACAGCTGAAATCTTACTAATCAGAGCTCCTTAATTAGCTCGCCAAAAAGCTCCATTTTTGTCTTGCGAAATAAGCATTTTTTTGTTACTATTTTTTCCTGTATGAAGAGTGTTCAAGTCACGCTCCATCACATGTGCCCGTAGCTCAGCTGGTAGAGCAGCTCCCTCTTAAGGAGACGGTCGTAGGTTCGACTCCTACCGGGCACACAAGTAAGTTAGATCCATCGCATAGTAAAAAGTAATTTTGAATGCGATTTCTGACTTATGAATTGATATATTCGGGCGTGTGGCGGAATTGGCTATACGCGCTAGTCTTAGGAACTAGTCCCGCAAGGGTTGGAGGTTCGAGTCCTCTCACGCCCACCATTGAAATAACCGAATAAATAAGGGTTATTTTATTTATATGAAAGCTATTGACAATTAATTCGCATGTGCTACTATATTTTTGTGCCAAGGTTAGTCAGGTAGGAAACCTAGCATTTGTCTGTAGTGCAAAGCACAACAGACAAACAAGCGAACGACTGACTGTTCAAACCGGAATTAACATGGAATGAGTTAACATCCCTCAAACTTTGCCCGGTCACAAAAAAATGAGGTTGTCTTTCTCGATTTGAACACGTATCAAATAAATCGAGCTCTAGTAAATCTGAAAGGCTGAAGCCATTAAGTAAGATAAGCTAAGGAGGTGAAGTGCGTAAAGCCA
Source organism: Minisyncoccota bacterium (assembly GCA_018062305.1). Taxonomy (GTDB): domain Bacteria; phylum Patescibacteriota; class Minisyncoccia; order Phycocordibacterales; family CAIZLB01; genus VEQN01. The sequence goes on from JAGOSK010000012.1 coordinate 19,488, forward strand.
AAACCCTCGTCTAAGTAGTGTAAGGTGAAATGCGGTCTTCGACGGCACCAAGCACGAAAAGAAAATTTCCCAACCTACTGGGAAATATGAATTTCAAACCGAGCTACATGGTAGCCGGTTTTTCTTTTGCATATCATTTTTTATTTCATTCCAAAATTTCCAAAACATATCCACAAAAGAAAAACACCAAGCAAATCGAGCCTGGTGTTTTTTCTATTTTAACGGCGCAAGAAGATAAACTTAAGAAGCTTACCCACCGCCCAACTCCCCTACCGTATTATCTCATTTATCCCAGTATCGTTCGGTGACACGCCAATAGTATTCATGATGACGTTTATGATTCCAAAGACTGAAATCATAATAAACATACCGAAGATTCCGTACATGATATTTTGTCGTCCTGTTGCTCGGGCATCCTCACTAGCTGAATCTTTCATATAGGTGAATACCCCATACAAAAAAACCAACACTGCTACTGCAAAAAGCAACATGATTATCGGGTTAATGATAACTTGGTTGATTTTGTGAATAAAAGCCAGTGCTGGTTTCATGTATATAATGTATATCTATTGAAGTTTACGCCTATCCAGTTATCTATCTCTGCTGGAAGTATCCTGCAGCGTTTGGAAGACCTGGAGCTGGAGGAGCTGTGTTATCCAAGTTTACACTTCTTACCAAGATATTTACCAATCCCCATACTGAGATCATAACGAAAAGTGCTACAACACCCCACACGATGTAGCCTTGAGCTTCTTTTCGCTGTTCTCCGTCCCCTCCTGCCATAACAAACCGGAAGATTCCCCAAAGGAAAAACAATACAGTGAGTGCAATAATAAACGGGATCAATCTGTTGATGAGATCGTTTGCCTGTGCCAAAAGTCCGAGTATACCACCAATACTTTGTGCTCCAGCGATTGCTGGTACACCAAGCACAGAAAGTAGTCCAAATTTTAGAAATGTCTTTTTCATCTTTTAATAACGAATTATAATTTTTATTAAGAGACTTCTTTTTACAAAGTCGTACATCAATTATACTTCGTTTTACCTTTTGAAGATAGCTTCGAGACGGCGCACTGTGGATTATGAACGCCGTCCACACCTAGCGACATCTATCGTGTAGGTACCAACTGTTCGAGGTTTTGTGGAGCCGTATTATTAAGACCAAAACTGCTTACCAAGATATTTACCAATCCCCATACAGACACCATCACAAAGAGTGCAACTATTCCCCAGGTAACATATCCACGCGCATCTTCTCTGGCTGAGCCATCGGAACTCGTTACCATTCTAAAGAGTCCCCATATGAAAACAAGAACTGTTATAGAGATAATAAAAGGCATCAAGACATTTATGAAATCTTTTGCCATTTGTACTATTTTAAATAATCCGGCTGCTGGTGGTTGCATCATATATATGTGTGATTAAGTGTGTATTATCGTAACTGCGGAATAATAAGCGATCCACCGAAGAATGTTGACGTAAGGATACTAACCAATCCCCAGATAGAAATCATTACAAACAATGACACCACCCCGTAAGTGATAACTCCCACCGCCTCCTTACGTGAATCCTCGCTATTACTAACAACTAACTGGAAAATACCCCACATGAAATACAGGAGGGTTAGTCCGACGATAAGTGGCACAAGGGTCTTTATCATACCTATAAAAAGTGCCACTAGGGATCCGAAGTCATTCACCGCAGCGAGTGCAGGCACTGGAAATGTGATGAGAAGCAGTGCTACTGGGATAGTGATAGGAGTGAAAAATTTTGTGTGTATAGATTTTATATTCATAATATATGTGTTTTTATGCTGCGCCATTTTATTTTATATTATATACCAAGTTGATCGACAGTGGCTTTGATAGCACTAGCGATGACTCGTGCTCCGAGTACTATAGCTCCTCCAATGACTGTACCTAGAAACATACTGTGTGCTGAGGCAATCTGCTTTTCATCACCTCTCGCTGTTACATATTTAAATCCTGCTAGTATCAGGAAGAATACAACGACAATTGCACCTATCAAGATAACCACATTGAGGATTTCTACCAAAAATCCATCGAGTGATTTTGCAGCTATAGGGTTTGTAAACTTCGTAGCAGCTGACAATATCACGGGTAAAGTGACGAGGGCTACGGATGCTATATATGCACCAATTTTTTGTGCCTTATTCGCGCTGTTCTTATCGGTACTGTTTTTATATGTCATGATAATGCGTATTAAATGATGTATTTGCTGTACTGTACTTTATTCTAATAAACGGAATGAACTCTCGACACCGAGGAAATTGAGTATTGTCCAGACGAGCAACCAGGCAACCATAGTATATACAATGCCCAAAACCACATTCCACAGTATTCCTTTTGCCTCTTTTCTGGTACTTTCATTATCCCCCGCACTCATAAACAAATATCCGGCATACACGATAGCAACCGTACCGATCATCACCGCCAAGTAGATTGCATTTCTAAGGATATTTTGACCCAACTCTACCAGTTGATTCCATCCACATTTTACAGATAATTGACCGGTATCCTTATCTTGCGTAGCCGGCTTATAACAGTCATCAGGAACAAATGAAGTCATCCCAGAAGGAGCCGCGCTAACTTGTACGGGGACAAGTCCCGCAACAAATACAAACATCGACAGCATAACAGAAGCCATTACTATAAAGTTTTTGCCAATTTTTTTTCGCGACGTACTATGTATCTTGTTGTGTGACTTGGATTGCATATGAGATTGCATATTATTTTGTCTTTAATAGACGGTCAAGTTTAAGTTTTGCATCCCCTACTGCATTACTCATTTTTTCACGTCCTGATGTGATTGATTCAATCATATCACGGAAGACCGCATCACTTTCAGCAGGACTTGGGTCATACCAAGACTTTGACTGAATAGCTGATCTGTAAAACACAGTCATGTAGGCATCTTTTGCCGGTTCAGCAAGTAGATCTCGACGAACTGGCGGCAAGTTATACACATCTCGCCATAGTTCGATTGAAGATTTCTCAGTTAATTTAGAAATTACACCAAGTGCTCCAGCAAAGTTTTTAGAATTTTTTACAATAGCAAAGGCTGTCATCTTTCCATATACATTTGGAGTACCATTCACTTCCTCAGGTATCTGTGCCACATCGAAGTTCAAGTTTGGATTTTTATCTCGCAGACTTTGAATTTCACTTGCATATCCAAAATAGAACGTGAGATCACCACTGAGGAATGCATTTTCGGAATTTGGTAGTGATCGGTTCCATGAATATATAGACTTTGAAGGATTAGCGAAAGAGGTATAAAAATCAAGTACAGATTCGGTTGCCGCTGTACCACCCTGTGTATCACCTGAAGCGCCATTTGAAGCAGTACCTAGTGTGCCACCCTGCACATCATCTTGATTGCGGGTATCCAAATCTCTATCGATGACCGAATACACCTCTCCCGTGGTGAGGTTCTGCTCAGTAATACTATTTCCCGTCTGAAAGAAAAGTGTCGCCAATATTTCCTTGGCATTTTTTACATTTGAATATTCACCGAATGGTACAAGCGCCTGCACAATAGTCGAAGTATCAGTTCTTTGGATAATAGCTGGGGCAATCTGGATCATTTCTTTCCAACTTTTTGGCGGTCGTGAGATTGCATTTCGAGCCAGTATGTTTTTGTTGTAATACATAACCATTGGGTCGATTGAGAGCGGCACACCCAAGATTCCATCTTTTGAGATAAAAATGCTTGCACTGTCTATGAAGGTACTTCGATAATCTCGCTCTAGAAAGACTGTGAAAGGGATCGGCTGTAGCTTATTTTTCTGTGAATAGAGTAAATCGTCAGCGAGAAGTACGGCGTCAGGACCCACTCCTTCTGCAAGTGCATTTACAAACTCTGCTTGGAATGTTTCTGGATCTTTTTCAATATAGGAAACTTCGATAACAGTCGATCTAATATTTATATTTCGAACCATCTCATTGATATAGTACGACGGAACAGTTCCCCAAATGGTCGCTTTTGGAACAGCCACACGGTTTGAACCTCCAAATCCTGCAAACACTGCAACACCCACTATTGCAATGAGGATAAACACGGCAAGGAAGACTATTTGGAAGGTGCTTACGTTTTTCATAAAAAATTGATGGAAAATTTATTTGGAGAATTATTGGGAAAATTATTGGGAAACTACTTTTTGTTCTTTCGCCTCTTCCTCAATATTATACCCCACATTTGCGAGTTCCCCAGGTGTTGGTGTGTGGGTAAGTACATACAACATGCCATAGTGATGCGATCCAGCATCGACAAAGCTCTCGAGGTGAAATCCTTCTGTTTCAAACATTTCTCGAGCTTCATCTTTTGTGACAATGTGATCTGTGTGTGGACCAATTTGTCCATATGACTCATTCCAGTCGATAACTACCACCTTGCCATCGTGTTTCAAAACACGCTTAGCTTCGAGAACTATTTCATCTAGGTTTTGGAGTGAAAATAAAGTGTTTGCAATCACAATACGGTCAACAGAAGCCGAGACTAGACCTGAACCTTTCTGGGATTCAAGGTCGCCTTGCACAACTTCAACATTTTGGAGTCCTGAGCGCACCGCTTCATTCTTGATACGACGCAAGAAATCCGGATGTGAATCAATAGCAAAGACCCTGCCATATGGACCAACTTTTTTCGCAAGTGCAAGAGTATAAAAACCAGCACCAGAACCAAAATCTGCGACTGTCATACCTTCAGCTACAAATAATTCAGAAATAACTTTATTAGGGTCGGAAAACATATGTATATTCTAGCACATGAATAAAATAAAT
>JAGOSK010000023.1 GCA_018062305.1 Minisyncoccota bacterium
TAGAGCATATCCCTGAAGAGGATGGGGTCGCGAGTTCGAGTCTCGCCCTCGGCACAAGTACAGATAACACTGGGTATATACCAGTGTTATTTGTTGCTAAGGGTGTCGAGAGCTTCTGAACTGCTTCAGAAGCGGGAGAGACGAGAAAGGCTTTTCACTATCGAATGAGCGTAGTGAAATGAGATTGAAAAGCACCTGCCGATGTAATCGGCGAGTCTCGCCCTCGGCACAAATTAAATAAGTGAACAACTTATTGGCGCATACATAAATACCTTGTATAATTAAAACACATTACAAGAATTCAGACATAATCATTGATATATAAATATGCAATCTAGCGATATAGAGTTTCTTGAATACATTGTTAAGTCATTGGTGGAAAACACAGACGCAGTAAAGACGAGCCGAAGAGTTGATGATATGGGGGTATTTATCGAACTTATTGTTGATCCAGCTGATATGGGAAAGATCATCGGACGAAACGGACATACAGCGCAGGCTATCCGAACTATTATGAAGGCTTTTGGAAAGAAGCATCAGGCTAATATCAGTATCCAAATCAAGGAGCCAGCTGGTAGTACACGAGTGGCAGGCGAGGGTGCCGCTGTAAAAAGTGTTGATGAAGCGATTGCGGATTTGAATATGTAGGCAGAGGTTTGTAAAGAATTGACAAAGACTTTTTCGGGAATATAATGTACTTACATTCGGCGATTTGCCGCGGTCCTGCTCGAAAGAGTAGGAAACATAATAAAAACATCGATTTCAAATGAGGTCGATGTTTTTATTTGTAGAGATTTATAAAACCCTCTTTTATAAGTATAAAATCTTCTTCATCTATTTGTCCCAATCTGGTACTTAATCGTCTATAATCAATAGTGCGTATTTGATGTATACACACAAAAGTGTCTCTTCCTGCTTGCTTAATCTTGATATACCAACTCCCTGTATGATTCTTAGAGGTTGTTGGCGCAACTAGATAGAAACTACTTGAAAGCTTTTTAAGAATAATTCCTGGTCTAGAAAATAGACCGCTCTTACCATTTATCTCAGACCCTATATTTTTACCAAAACTAATCCACCAAATATCACGCTCGTTTACAAGGGGAATATTGCATCTCCTTGAATCGAGCTTGATTTTTAATTTTAGCCAATCAATAAATTTGAATAGTGTATCCATGCCCTTATTATCCATAAAGATGTTCAATTTCTTATCAAGATAGTATAAAGATTTGACAAAACGTTTGTTGAGAATACAATAATAAACATCTTGGGTAAGCGATGGCTTACCACTGCCCAACTCGAAGGAGAAGGGAATATATAAAAGTCATCCATGTAAAAGTGGGTGATTTTTGTTTGATAAAGTTTTGCTTTTTGTCACTGCTTGTGTAATATTCATGTATACATTATGAAAGTAAAAAATAAACCAGCTCAGAAGACAGTAAAAAAGCAGGTTAAACAATCACCCCTCACATTCCACCTCATAACCCTCTTTCCAGAGTCTTTTAACTCGTATCTCAATGAGTCTATTTTGGCGCGAGCCCAGAAAGAAAAACTCATAGCTGTGAAGTACTACAATCCTCGAGATTTTGTGAAAGCCACAGGTGCACAGAAGAAAAATGAGAAACCATACCTGCGAACGGATGATAAACCATATGGTGGAGGACCTGGAATGGTTATGCAGGCACTGCCTGTTATAAAGGCTATTGATAAAGCTCTATCGACAATGGAAACAGCAGTAAAAAAAGGATCTGCAAAGTCTACAAAGGGTCGGAAGAAATCTCTCATTGTTTTTCTTGCTCCATCAGGCGAACAGTTCACAAATGAAATGGGCACGGCGTATGCAAAAGAATATTCAGATATCATTGTTATTTGTGGACGATATGAGGGAATAGATGCTCGTATCAAGAAAGTTTTTAGAATGGTTGATGTGACTGTCGGTCCTTTTGTGACAACGGGTGGAGAACTTCCTGCGATGATTATGATAGATGTAATTGCTCGGCAAATCCCTGGAGTACTTGGGAGTTTTGATAGTAGGGAAGAATCACGTGCGTCATCAAGAGATGTGTACACGCGACCGGAGGTTTTGGAATATAAAGGAAAGAAATATAAAGTGCCAGAAGTATTGCTGTCTGGAAATCACAAGCTTATAGATGAATGGAGACAAGGTGAGGAGAGGAAGGGTGGGGTATAGACTATTGAATTTTAGTAAATAAGCTTAAAAATTTAAATGTGAAAGGGCTGGTCCATATTGTGGACCAGCCCTAAGGTTTTTGTTTGTGTGATAGCTTGCGGTATTACTCCTCAAGCGTCACGATTCTGAAGAAACATCGGGTGGGGTCTAGCGTTTGGACGTTGACCCAACCATTTGAACTTCCTACACTGTCGATGGGATAATATTGATAGCCATGATCCCACTCGTCGACTCCACTCCAATTGATCAAGTCAATCGACCTCTCAACTTTGAAAGAGCGAGGCAGTGACACAATATCGAGAAGGAAACCTGTTACAGTCCGTCTGATGTTTGTGCATTTGAACTGAAACCGAGGAGGTAACCCTGTAGGGATATCGTGCTCAATGTCCGGTAAGCTAGGGGACAGATTTATCATATCCACCTTACTGCCCGAAGAGTCATGGGTTGAGCCTAATCCCCAGTAGAAAGTAGCTGTGCACGAACCATCGCCGGTTCGGACAAACTTTCCATGGCACACGAATGAACCAATGTTGACATCGAATGTTGTCTTTACTGTCATCCCGTTTGACGTTGTGTTAGCGACGTTGGAGATGGGGTATTGACTGAAGCTGCCGTATGGCAATCCAAGTAAATCGGTTGGCGCTGAAACGATTGGAATCATTTCGATTGCGCTCATCGCGGCACTAATCCGCATTACTTGACCCTTATGTTCCGATCCTGGGTAAGGAAAGACAACTGTGCGATTTGGACTGATGTCATGCGGAGTTATCCGTATGAAACCGCCTTCACCAACCAATTGACCCGCTTGCCCAAAGTCGTTGGCTTGACTGAGCCCACTAATCACTTGGTATAAATCCGCGCTGATGCTTGGTGTGACAATCGGCTTTGCGGGTGGCGTCTCTGGACGGTAGTAACTTGCGAACCACGTCCTGAAATCTTCGATGCCCCAGTACTGTTGAATCTGGGAACTAGGGTTTGATCCCCAGTTAATTTGCTTAATCGAAAACTGGTACAGTCCATTCTCGTGAACGTCTGCACTGCTGATACTTGCTGTAACTGTAACCTCGTGGGTTGTGCCATCTGCCACTGGACTATTCGGTATGGTAATCGCAGAAACTGTGTTGCAGATGACTTGGTTGTTGGGATTACAGCTTGCAATGACGACAAAATCCTTTCCTGTAGGTTGGGCGAGGTTAATACCATCAGCCGTCACCTGCAGGGTGAAAGTTGCAGTCATTGAAGTCGTAAAGCCGTTTTGATCAGTGCTCGCTGAGATGGTCGGAGCCGTTATCATGACCCAGTTGGCGACTCCTCCGAAGAAGCGACGCTCTGGTCCATAGATTTCACTCGGAGCAAAAACATCTTTCGATGTCTCATTTTGGTTCTCCACTCTGATGCCGATAATTCGGCCAATACACCACCCACTCGCGTTTGACGAGAAGTCACCCGTTAAAGTGAAGTTAGCTGATGTGTTGTTTTCAATGACAGTGTCGGTGTTGATTGTGACTGTTGTCGCTGAACTACTTGAGGTTCCAATCAAACCGGCGTGATTGCTATAAATCCTGAGGGTTGTTGGTACAGCACTCAGATTTTGAGTGCTGACGTAGAACCCTGTAACCGTTGTTGGTCCACCTTCTGATTTGATAGTGATAGCCGTGAGGGGAAAATCACCGACCCCATTGTTAGGGTCAACTTTGATGTTTTGTGCCCTGAAATTTACTTCTGGGCCCATAATGGTTGTGGTTGTTTCGGCCATCGCTGGCAGTGTGAGTGCCATGATAAACATGACGATTGATTTGACAAGGAACTGGGTTTTCATGCTTGGGATAATCTGAGTGTTTGAGTGCTGTGTTGATTGCTTGAATAGCCTAATTTGGCATCTAAATATTATACAACATGTTATCGTATGGTGCAATAGGCCAAAGAGAGTTTATTTAATTCCATGTACTAGGGAAGTGTCTAGGTTAATCTTGACACCACCTGTCAACGACGCTATGCACAAGCATCAAATACGGCTCAAAATCTCACCCCTTAGTAATCCACAAGCCTGTCAACGCCATAGAATTGACACCTGTGGATAAATCGTTTAATATAAGAAATCTGTGTAAGACGATTGAGTTTTGACCGGCTCTTCGCAGGAACTCCTTTTCTAATGCTTTTTAATCTTTACTTTTAAACACACACCTTCAGCTCAATATTGGGTCAACAATGTTTCTGGGGGTGTTTGTTTATATAGTGCGTGGATAAGTTTTTAGAAAAGTGGTCGGCTGAATAAACTGGATGGACACCTTATTAGACCGGAAAATTTTTCGTAATTTAAAAGCGCACAGCGCAAACGCACACAATATTTATGTCTCGACCAAAGAAATATTTTTCACGTTTCAAGGAACCGCTTACACCGCTTCCAAACTTAGTAGAAGGACAGCTCGAATCATACAAATGGCTCCTCGAAAAAGGACTCAAGACAGTATTTGATGAATTCGTTGCAATCAAGGATTATTCAGATAAAAAGTTCGAACTCGACTTTACAGGTTTTGAACTTGTAAAACCAAAGTACGACGAGTTTTACGCAAAAGAAAATAAGCTCAACTATGAAGGAGGTCTTAAGGTGATGATTAAACTTAAGAACAAAATCTTCGGTTCTACAAAAGAACAGGAGGTTTTTATGGCTGATTTCCCGATGATGACAAATCACGGTACTTTTATTATCAACGGTATTGAGCGACTTATTGTTCCGCAGATCATTCGATCATACGGAGCTTTTTTTGTTTCTTCTGAGACAAAAGGAAAAAATTACTTCGGAGCAAAAATCATCCCAGCACGAGGTGCGTGGATTGAACTCGAAAGTGATGCTGACGGAGCTATCTACGTGCGTATAGACCGAAAGCGAAAGTTCCCAGTATCTTCACTCCTTCGAGCATTTGGCGCTGAAACTGATTCAGACATCAAGGCACTCTTCAAAGGAAATGAAGACGCTACTACATATATAGAGACAAGTCTCGCAAAAGATCACGCTAAGACAAAAGATGAAGCGTATATCGAAATTCACAAGCGACTTCGAGATGGAGACCTCGCTACAGCTGAAAACGCTCGAGAATTCTTTACCGCTCTTATGAGTGCTGAACGATACGACCTTTCAAAAGTAGGACGATTCCGATTCAATCAGCGATTTGAAAAATCAATGGAAGAGAAGGCTTTGGCCCAAATGACACTCTCTATTGAAGACATCGTTGCTATTATTTCAAAAATCATCGAACTCAATAAAAATCCAAACTCAATCAACGACGATATCGATCACCTCGGTTCACGACGTGTGCGATTTGTTGGTGAACTTCTCCAGCAGAAGATTCGAGTTGGTATGACACAGATCAAGCGAAACATTCAAAACCGAATGTCGACTATTGATACAGATGCTTCACTTCCAGTGCAGTTCGTATCTCCTCGACCACTTCAGGCTCGAATCAAAGAATTCTTTACAACAAACCAGTTGTCACAGTTCATGTCACAAGAAAACATTCTTGCCGAGATTGAGCACCTTCGACGTATTTCAGCCCTCGGTCAGGGAGGTCTTAC
>JAGOSK010000013.1:0-19320 GCA_018062305.1 Minisyncoccota bacterium
GCTTCTTTGACTCTAAACTTGAGCATAAGTATATAGAGTCAGTTCCAACGCTTCTCCTGAGCGAATCTATGACCTCGGTATACTGACCTTTGCTGTCCAAGGTACTCTGCATGGCAAATAGGTCGTCCTGTACGGCCTCCACAGGCTTAAGTTGGTATATAGATATACCCGTAGCCTTGATTTTGAAGCCAAAGTTTTGGTTGCTATAAACGCCGTCATCAATTTCATCAAAAATCTTTTTGCAGGCTTTGTTTATGGCTTTACATATGTCACTTGCATTATTTGTATAAAAACCGATTTCTATTTCGCGACTTATATATTTATCAGTCAAAGTATTTTTCTTAAGAAAGAAACTAAGTTTGTTGGCTGTAAGTTTATGAGAACGCAAACGAGCGCATAAAGATTCTGCGTGATTTGAGAGTTCAGATAAAAAGAACGAACGTTCTTTAGCGTGTCGAGGATCTTTGTTTATTATGAAATTGAATAAAGATGACGAAGGCTCTGAACTGCATTGGCATTCTGTACATCCTACGGTTGTACAGAATATATCAAAACTTTTACCAAAAGATCTGGTTGATTGAATTGACTTTGGCACGTGTGACTCAGTCTCCAGTGTTAGACGTCTCTCCCCTTTTAGCTCATGCCAAGTGGTCAATGTGCCTTCTCCAAAATTCTTTTTAATAAAAGATAGATCCAGTAATATAAAATCGTAAGCAGTTTTAATATTGTAGGAAGTGAGGCTCGCACTTATAGCTCTCCCAATTCCCCAGATACTTCCTATGCTTGTTTCTTTTAAGAATGTCAGTCGGTCTTGCTCGGATATAGTAACGCATCCACTTGGCTTATTGTATTTTGAACCAATCTTTGCCAGAGTTTTGGTATCAGCTAGACCAAATGAAAGTGTGATGCCTAGGCAGGTTTCAGCATCGCGTTTAATGGCTTCTAGGAGGCTTGATTGAGCCTCTCCATGCTTTTGACTCCGAGCGTCGGCTATGTCTGTTTCATCTATAAGCGCAAAGCATTCATCGATACTGTATCGTTCGACCGTGTCAGAATATTTACAGAGCACTTGATATAGCTTTAGAGCGTATTGTTCGTACAGTTCAAAATGTGCCGGCAAGATTGTGACTTGTGGAAATTGTTTTCGTATTTCAAATACTGGCATACCTCGATGTACTCCGAGCTTTTTGGCTTCGTATGACATTGCTGATGCGATACCACGTTCTTCGCCAACAATGACTGGCTTGCCTTTGAGATGAGGAAAACGCGCGAGCTCACACGCTACAAAAAAGTTGTCACCATCTACGTGCAGAATTTTATTTTTATTTTCCATAAATATGATCGTGGCTTATTACTTGAGCGGACTGCTTCATTTATTAATATGCACCTATTTATATTTACGAACTACAGCTTTAACTACTGCGTTGATTCGTAAATCTTCCTTTGGATATATTAATTTAAAGTCAGAGTTTGCTGCTTCAAGATACATACGTCCTGTAGAATCCTTTTTAAGGTATTTCATTGTGTACGATCCATCGACTTCAGCGACGACGATTTGCCCGACTTTAGGCGAAGAAGTTCGCTCAACTATAACCATATCGCCATCGAGTATTCCAGCATCCTGCATTGAGTCACCTTTGACTTTGAGCATAAAGCTAGCTTCTTTCTTGTCTATAACCCAATCATCGAGAGATATATTTTCATGGAGAGTTTCTTCACTCGGTGTTGGGAAGCCTGCTTCGACGAGGCCGAGGAGTATGAGTGGTGATTCTTTAGATTGAGATCTTTTAGTAGATACAGCGGACGCTTTGGCGGATGTAGACGTCGAAACAGAGGTTGGAATAATCTTTCCAGTTCTGTCCGTGCTGACGTATCCGAGTGCTTGCAACTTTTTGACTAGATTGTGTGCGGTGTTCTTGGATTTTAGATTACATAAAATACATATTTCAGCATACGATGGCATTCTAAATTTTGCATGATAAAAATCATAAATCTTTTCTGAAGAATTTTTAAAATTGTTGTTCATATATACCCTATAGTATACAGAACGAACGTTCTTGTGTCACGTCGGGCAACATAGATCTCATTCATATTGTCCATAATCTATAAAAAGAAACCGCACATATCTTTCGATGATGTGCAGTGTGTTTCTTTTGGAAGCGCCTAGGGTTTTCGTAATTTGTCGTAGTACTTGGCAAAAAAGATGGAGTTAACTGGTATTCCAATTTCGTTATCTAAAAGCTGTGCTTCGGCACGCTCAACAATCTCAATGTCTTCCTTATCTATTACCACAAAATTCATGAGAGTGATAAGTGGAAGTCTGAAATCAAGAATTTGAGCAGCTCGGCCCTCAACAACGAAAGAACGAGATTCTTCATCAGTAAGACCTTCCTCTCTTTCAATTTGCAGTCTCAGATCAATATCTGCATTGCAGTGATCTTCTCCAGCTCGGCCTAAAATGTGTCTTATGGGATTACGTTTGTCGAATGCAAAACCCGAACATTTATTGCCAAACCCCGCCCTTTTTTTCCACTGACCCTTTTTGTCCTTCTCATAGTTGAGTGCCTCCATCCAGGCATCATTTACGACCCTACGACCTTTTTTGTCCTTCATGAGCTGTCTGAGTCGCTCGTACTCTTGGTGTGCTGTGTTCATGTATAAATACCTCCGAGGGTATTAAACCATAATTCTCGACAAGTTGCACTTATCTTTAGCTATTAAAATTGTAGTTTATTTTACTCACTAGTAACGCCATCAAAATCCTCTTCATTTGCAGGGTCTACAGCCTCCGCTCGAGTTGCACGAACGATACCGTCTTTGTGATGAGCTGGTGCGTAAATAGTATAAAATTTTAGAGCCTCAGTTTCAGATGTGTTGATGACATTATGCTGTGCGCCTTTTGGAACAATAACTGCATCTCCATCAGTGACTTCGTACTCAGTAGCGTTGATAATCACCTTCCCCTGCCCTGCATCAAATCTAAAAAACTGATCATTGTCAGGATGAGTTTCGAGACCTATTTCTTCGCCGGGTTTGAGTGACATGAGTACGAGCTGGAGTTGCTCGTTTGTGTAGAGCACTCGACGAAAGTCTGTATTTGAAACAGTTTCTACTTCTAGTTTTGAGTGGTAACCCTTTTTATTTTTTTGATCAATCATATGTATGTTTGTAAACGAAAGTTTCGCAATATTTTGCCTAAAATTAAGTCGCGATTATGCCGCCAAATCTCTAAAGAAAGCAATAATCAAAAGAATATCTTGCCAGACGATTCTCATTAAGCTAACAATATAAGCACCGAACTCACGTACCCAAGGCTTTGCAAGAACTTCGCTTAGATTTATGCCAAGTACATTCAAGATGACGAGAGCTATAATAATCGCAACTATTATTTGCAGAAATCCTCCTTGTTGTGTTTGTGTGTTATGCATCTAATTATGTGTTTGATTAATTTTCCTTTGCACCCTTTTTGGTACTATTGATGCTTTCGACTCTTCTATTTTTATTCGCGCTGTGTTTGTTGTGTGGAATAAAAGTATTATACCATAGTGCAAACATCAATAGAATATATATCTTTCGTGCATTATCCTTTTTGCCCGATATGTGCTCGTTTTCGAGTTGTTCTATATATGTCATATCAAACTTTTCTTGAATGTATACATTTTCCTTAATAATAGCCATCACTTTCTCTGGTTGTTTTTTGAGCCACTGTTTTATTGGTGTTGGAAAGCCGAGTTTTTTTCGACTTGCAGTTGTCTTAGGGAGGATGGATTCAAAAGCCTTTCGTAGAATGTATTTAGTTGTTCCATTTTTGTATTTAAAAATCTCTGGTATTCGTGCGGATATTTTGGCGACCTCAATATCAAGGAATGGTACACGGAGTTCAAGTGAATGAGCCATCGTCATCTTGTCTGCCTTTGCTAAGATGTCACCAGGCAGCCAGAAATTTAGGTCGATGTACTGCATCTTCCTTGAATCACTCTGGTCTTGTACCACGTCGAAGTATGGGCGCATATCTATTTTCTTAGGTCTATCGTTTGATGCTACGGCATTGGACTCACTGGGCCCATTTGTGTTCTTCCACAACTTATTCTGTTCTGTATTTTTGAAAATATTTGCATTACCAATGTATCTATCTCGAAGTGGCGTAAGTGATCTGTATATATAATTTTTTCCATAAAAATTGAAAGGCAACAACAAGAGAGGTCTAATGAACAGGGTTTTTATAAATGAAGGAAGTTTGGAAATGAAAGACGTCGCAAATGGTTCGCGATAAATATTGTATCCACCAAAGAGTTCATCTGCCCCTTCTCCTGAAAGAACCACTTTCACTTTTTTACGAGCTTCTCGTGCAAGGAAATACAAAGCTACTGCAGATGGGTCAGCTACTGGCTCGTCAAAATGCCACGCAATCTTCGGTAATTCCTTGAAGTACTCATCAAAATCTACTTGTATTTCGGTGTGATTTGATCCAACAGCGTCGGATACTTGTCGTGCCTCAGTATGCTCACTGACATGATCAAAACCGATAGTGAATGTATCTACACTTGGTGCGCCAGCTTTTTTTCGAAGATTTTGTACTGTCGTAACTATAATGCCACTATCGACGCCCCCTGATAAGAAAGATCCAACTGGTACGTCACTAATAAGATGGTGAGCAACTGAATCCTCTACCACTTTCCGAACTTCTTTAGCAAGATTGATTTCATTTTCAGATTGATAATAGGTTATAGAAATATCATCTGTTGCTTTGACTTCGGCTGTAATCTTTTTCTCAAGCGATTCGTGTTTAATTACAATATTTTTATTGTCTACATCAGTTGTTGGCCAAACATGTTTGTCATTGAAATGGTAATGCCAGTACGGTTCAATTTTAAAAGAATTATCATCTAGATTTACAATCATGTAATGTCCAGGGAGAAGTCGATATATGTCGGTGAACATTGTCTCTTCAAGCGGGTTGTATTGGTATGCCAAATAGTTGTACACCGCAGCATCATTTACAGTCGGTTTATATTTTTTATCCTCTAGAAGGCTTTTAATCTCTGATCCAAAACTAACTATTTTCTGTGTAACTTTTTTCTCAACTCGATAGTATATTGGCTTGATGCCAAAAAAGTCTCTTGCAATAAAAAGCTGATTTTTATTTTTATCAAAAATACAAAACCCAAACATACCACGGAGTTTGCGAAGCATGTCCGGACCATACTGTTCATACAGGTGCACGAGTCCTTCAGTGTCACTATCAGTTTTGAACGAGTGTCCAAGTGAAATGAGTTCCGGTCGGAGTTCTCGATGATTGTATATTTCGCCGTTGAAAACTACTGTCACTGTGTCATCCTCGTTTGAGATAGGTTGATGTCCTCCCCCGAGGTCTATAATGGAAAGACGTCGCATACCAAATGCAAAATCTTTTTCTACAAGTACTCCTCGATCATCTGGACCTCGGTGCGTAATAATATCCACCATTTTATCGATGGTCTCACGTGTCCTTTCTGGTTTACCTAGTATTCCTGCGATTCCACACATACGTATTTATACACGACAGTGTAGCAGAAAAATTGGCTTTAGATAAGGGTTCTTTTCATCTAAAATCTTTTAGTCAACATCCTAAATGGCCGGCAAATACGCTGCAGGATCGAGATATGCCTCGATAGGTGCAATTGGCATGCGGAGTATTTTTCCTCGACAACTTACACTTGGACGATTTTCAACTTTGATAGCATCAGATGCATACACACCTAGGTGGAGATGTGGACCGGTTGAGTATCCAGTACTACCTGAGTATCCTATTGTATCTCCTGCTTCAACTCTTTGCCCTTCTGTAGCGCTTATAACAGACAAATGGGCGTAAATAGATGAAAGCCCATTATCGTGACGAATGAATACCCAGCGGCCAAATGAAACCCCTCTACAAGCAATATCAGTATCTCCTACCCCGAGAACTGTACCTGAAGCTGCTGCCATAATCTTGGTACCAATAGGGACTCCAAAATCCATACCGTTGTGAGAGCCTGAAACATATAAACGCTTTGCCGCCACGGATTTTCCAAATCGTTGCGTGATGCGTACATTTTCAACTGGCCATGATAGTACTGTAGAACCAGATTTCGGAATGCTTGAAGGGTTCAATGTATATTTAATTTTGGATTCAAATTCGAATATTTCTTTTTCGAAAGCGGCTTTTTGTGCCAACTTGTCTTTGAGAATCTGTTGAAAAGTTTTCTCTTGATTCTTAGTTTCCTTCAGCACCTTGCTCTGTTCCGCTTTTGTGTTTTCCACAACTTTCTTTTTATCAGATAGTTCAGCCTGCATTTTCACCAAATCTTTCTTTTTTGTTTCTTGACTACTTTTATTTGTTTCAAGCTTCTGCTTTTCACCTCGAATGAGTGTTATCCGATTTTGAATCGCACCGTTGAATGTGAGTTGACTATCTATTTCAGTTAAAAAGTCCGTCAGATTCCTTTGACCTAGTATATTTTCAATAAAACTAAAGTTCTCAGCTCTCTGAATCTCTCGCACACTCGACGCGATACCGTCTTGCAAGCTGACGATTTTCTCTTTTGATTCATCTATATTGATATCGAGTTTTTTAATATCAAGATTCGCAACTTCTATTTTTTGCTTGAGTCTTTTGATATCCAAATCCATAATCTTGGCATTCTGTTCAAGATCCTTGATAACTTTTTGCAACGATAAGGCTTCCTTACTTGTTTTGTCTGTAAGTTCTGAGTATGTTTGTATCTCTTTGTTTAATTGTTCAATATTTTTGCTACGCTCTTCTATCTTTTTCTGTAACTCATCAATAGTTTCAGCTTGCACAATCTCCGGCACGAATATATTGCCCGGATATAACACTCCTGCTGTACCTATTAAGGTAATTGCAAACAAGAGTGCAATTATTTTTTTGCCTATTCTGATATATGTATTATTGGGTTGATTCATGTATCTTTTGTAATGCTATATCGATTCGTCGAATTGCTTCTTCTTTCCCAAATATAGATACAAGAGTAAATGGATCCGGTGACCTCTCCTTGCCTGAAAGCGCTGTACGTAAGGCCCACAGGACTAGCCCTCTGCCTTCTTGCTCGGCATATGGCCAAACAGCCTCTTTGATGGAGTCTGGTGTAAAGTTTCCGTCCGCGGCATTAATCTGCGAAATGATGGTTTTTAGATTCCCATACACTGGCACGAGATCTGCGATAATCATACTCTCCTTCCCTTTTCTCTGTTTCTCTGTGCATAGTAGTAATGCAGAATCATATGAAGGATCTATGAAGAAATACTGAAGATCGCCAACTGCTTCCATATCACGAATGTCTCCAAATTTTGTTAGGCGCTCTTTTATGGTTGGTAATACAGCGTCAATTCGCTCTGTAAAAGTTGGTAAACTTTGCAAGGCGTCTGACATATATACAAGCACCTGTTTTTTAAAATCTGCGCCACTCAAAAGTTTGATGTGTTCTTTATTGAGCCAGTCTAGTTTTACTGGGTTAAATATTGCTCCACCTTTCTGAACTTTTTCGAGGTCGAAAGCTTGAATAAGTTCATCCATAGTAAAAATCTCTTTTTCTGTGCCATCATTAAACCCAATCATTGTAATAAAGTTCAACATCGCACCCGGTAGATATCCTTGATCTCTATACTCTGTTATAGCTTTAGCTCCTTTTCTCTTTGAAAGTTTTGTTCTATCTTCACTCAGTACGAGTGGAAGATGGGCGTATGTTGGTACTTCGAAGCCGAGTGCTTCATACAGCAGAATATGTCTTGGTGTGTTTGAAATGTGATCATCTCCTCGGATAATATGTGTTACTCCTTCATCTGCATCATCAACAACCACAGCTAAGTGAAATAATGGTTCGTTTAGATTTTTAGCAATAACAAAATCACCAAGGTCTGTTGTATCCATCTTGATCTCTCCACGAATAGCGTCAACAAAAGAAACAATTCGGTTAGGGTTTTTAAATCGAACAATTTCTTTGATTACGCCAGAACCATCTCTCGCTTCCTCTTTAGAGATGTATGCATTTCCATTAGAGATAAGTTTCTCGAGTATTTCTTTGTGTCTTGGAGCGTTTTCACTTTGTCTGTAAAATCTATCGTACGACATATTAAGCCAAGATAGGCTTTCCATGATGTTATCTTCGTATTCTTTCTTTGATCGCTCCTTATCAGTATCCTCAATTCGTAGAATAAATTCTCCGCCGTGTTTTTTTGCGAATAAATATGAGAAAACAGCTGTTCTATATGTTCCAGAATGAAGAAACCCAGTCGGACTCGGTGCAAACCGTGTAACTACTTTTTTCTGTTGTTCTGTTTGTTCTGTCATATTTTATTTACAATTTATTTTATATACGCGTCACTGCGGCCTTTTCTTTTTTTAAATTAAATCTCATGCTTCAATGCAATCTTCAACACCTCTTTTGCAATCAACTCTGCTGAATCTTCCCGCGCAAATTTCTTCGCACCTTGTCGCATTTTTTCCTGTGTCGCAGGATTACCGAGTATTCGCTCGAGCTCGTTGATAATAATCTCAGGACTCAAGTTCGCCTCCTCTATGATAATTGCTCCACCATCTCGAGCATAGTTGTATGAGTTCTTTCTCTGATGATCGCCGTTTGAGGTAGTAATGGGAATCAAGATAGATGGAATACCCCAAAGTGCAATTTCGAAAATAGTCGAGCCTCCTCTTGAAATGACAAGTGATGCTACGCCAGCAGACATTCGCATTGCAAGAGTGTTGAGATAATCAAATGGATGATATCTGCCAATATGTGGATTACTTTCCAGTATTACATTTGCTGTTGTAGAAACTTCTTTAAAATTTCTCTTTCCTGTTTGGTGAATTACTTGGTATTTGTCGACAAGGTTTGGTAAAGCGCTGAGAATTGCATCATTGATAATCTGAGCGCCAGTTGAGCCACCAAGTATGAGGATAACTGGTACATCGAGTTCAAGTCCGAGATATTCAAATGCCCCGGTACTCAGTGGTTGTCGTATCTCCTTTCGCACAGGATTTCCAGTATACGCTGTCTTATCTTTTGGAAAATATTCAACAGCTTCTTTGTATGAAATGGCGATACGCTGAGCAAACTTTCCTGCCCATAAGTTTACTCTGCCAGGCGCACTATCTGATTCATGGATGATAACTGGAATACCTAGAATTCGTGCTGCCATAAGTGCTGGAAAACTAGTGTATCCTCCCTTCGCAAAAACGACATCTGGAAAGAGTGAATAGAGTTTGATAATGGCACTTAGAACTCCAAGTCCCATTTTGAACATGTCGAAGAAGTTCAGTATCGATGAAGATGCTCCACGGCCTACACGTCGCTTACCAGCCATGCAAGGGATAAATGTGATTTCATAATCAAAAAGCACTTTTGTATTGTATGGATCAGGTGCCATAAAATACAATTCTGGTGCAAGAATCTTTTGTTCTAAACAAATTTTTCTAATCTCCTCGGCTACAGCAATAAGCGGGTAAAAATGCCCTCCTGTTCCTCCTCCAGTCATCAAAATCTTCATATGCTGGATATTATAGCATGGTAAAAGCGCATAATAAATGCTTAATAGAACCACCTTACCCCTTCTTCTGATACTTCGAAACATTGAGCACTATACCTACAGATGAAAGTGCAAAAAACAGCGCGGTACCACCATGAGAAATAAATAAAAGTGGAGTACCCGAAAGTGGTGTGATTGCTAACATGGCAGAAATATTTAAATACGACTGGATGATGATGAGTGTAATAATTCCAACCACAAGATAGGTACCAAATAAGTCTTGGGCTCGCACGGCAATACGATATCCCTGTAGTGTAAAAAGCAAATACAGTAGAACGATAATCGTTGAACCGACAAAACCGAATTCTTCAGCTGCTACAGCAAAAATAGAATCTCCAATTGGTTCAGGTAAGAAGTTGAACTTTTGAATACTTTGTCCAAAACCTCTACCGAAAAGACCACCTGAACCAACAGCAATGAGTGATTGTTGAATTTGATAACCACTACCGGTTGGATCTTTTGATGGATCCATAAAAGTCATGATTCGTTGTTTGAGATATGGTCTTGTAGCTACGAGTCCCGCAAGCAGTATTGCTCCGATAAGTCCCATGATAATCATATCTCGCCATCTTCCTCCTGCTGTGACAAATATTGCGAGCCCTGATGCTGCTATAACCATAAATGTATCTGTGTCGGGCTGAGCAAGTACAAGCCCCCCACTTATTGCTATGAAAATAAGAAATGGCACGGTACCAAGTTTGAATGTACCGACCTTTTGCTTTACAGAAGCGAACCATGCGGCGGTATACATTACGAAAGCAATTTTATATATCTCAGCAGGTTGAAATGTAATTGGTCCAGCATCAACCCATCGACATGCACCTTTTGCACAAAAGCGAAGTCCTGGAACAAACACAAGGAGCATAAGTACTCCAGCTGTTATGAAAATATAGAACGCATATTTTCTCCATATCTGGTAGTTGATACGAGATAATATAAAGCCAGAAATTGAGCCACCAATGAGCCCTAAGACGATTTGATTGAATGTTACAGCTTGAAACTTTGCGCCATTTGAAGTAAGGAGACCGAGTGAGGCTGAAGAGAAAATAGTAATACCAAGCAACACAAGAATAGTTGTGAGGAATAGGAATGTTTTATCAACTTTTTTTGTAGAACTTTTCATGTGTTGTTGTCGCACGGTTGTGCACTGATTTTTATTTTACACTATTTACTCAAAATCGAAACAAATGACGCGGTTTTTACTAACTCAACACCGAAATAATAGCACCAAGAATAGCAGTAACAATCGCAATAATCCAATATCGCATAGTCACCTTGTATGATGGCCACCCTATCGCTTCAAAGTGATGATGTATTGGTGCAATTCTGAAAACTTTTTTACCAAAATATCTCTTAGAAAACATTTGGATACTTGATGAAAGTGAAGTTGCAAAGAGTGGAAATGCAATGATTGGAAGAAGAAGTACTTCTCGAGTCAAAAATGCAACTATAGCGAGTGCAACTGTCAGCCCAAGCATTCCTGTTTCTCCGAGATAAAATCGCGCAGGAGGAATGTTAAACCAGAGAAATGCAAGTATTCCTCCCATGACAACCGCACAGAATGCCGCGAGGTCTATCTGATTTTGAGAAAGTGCAATAAGCATGTAGCCAGCATATGCTGCTGCCATTACCCCACCTGCTAGTCCGTCAATGCCGTCTATAACAGAGCCAGAAAATACACCAAGCACTACTGCCATAAAGAATGGGATAAACCAAAGACCGAGATTTATATCACCATAAAATGGAATGTGAATATCAAGCACTTGTAGTTTGAAATAGAACCACCATGCACCAAACGCTCCAATAAGCAGTACGATAAGTATACGAAGTTTACGTGAGATACCATCTGTCATTTTTAGGTCTAGGCCGTGAATTTGGAGTACATCGTCGATAAGTCCGATGATAGAAGCGAATAACAAAGCTCCAAGTGGGAGTAGTGTTTGATTTCTACTCAAGAAGCTGAGTTTGTCTGTTATTTCTCCAGGGAAAATTAATGCAATAGCATATAAGAGAGCGATTGTGATGATAATAGAAAACCAAACGATAACACCACCAACTCTCGGAGTACTGATCTCCCCTTTTTCATTATGAATCTTCTGAAACTCAACAGACATTGCTTCGGTGTTTACCTTACTTCTCGACTGTTTTCTCCAAAGTCGATACTTGTACATAATATTTGTACAAGTTGGAGTAATAGCAATACCAACAAGAAATGAAATAATCGCTGGTAAAAGTATTTTGATGGTGTTGAGTGTTGTCATATTGGATTATTTGCGAAATCTAACGTTCTTTCCTTGTTAATTATCTTGCCATTGCTGTCGTTGTGGAGAATGAGTTGTTTAAGGCAATAAACTTAAGAGTTGTTGATGCGAGTTTTGCCACATCCTCAAATCGCTTGTCTTGAGTTGAACCCATCACTACAATGATGTAAGGATGTGCTCTCTCATTCTGCTGCATTACTATTGCAAGGTTACCACCGGCGTTCTCTGTGAATCCAGTTTTACTAAAAAGTATCGGGAAATCTTTTAGGATAGTGTTTGTATTGGTAATAACTGAACTTGTTGCTGTCTTTGATTTTGCTTGCGCTGTCTGTGTGACTTTGTTTGGGATTGTTATAGATGCTTCGCGTGTGATATCTAGTAATCCAGGGTTTTCAGCAATTCCCGCCCACATCATTTTTGCAATTTCACGAGTTGTCGATACACCTGCAGCCATATCAAGTCGTCCTGCTGTAGATGTTGCTTTCACTTTACCTAGCTCAGTCAAACCTGTCGGATTTTTGAAGTATGTTGAAGTGAGTCCAAGTCTCTTCGCGTGATAATTCATTAGAGAAATAAAACTCGATCGTGGGATAAGCTGTGAAGCAAGAGTTTCTGCGGCTTTGTTTGATGAGCCAAGCAACATGATCTGTAAAAGTGAATCAGGATACCAAGTACTTTTTGCTGGGAGTGCAAAATCAGCCGGTACTTCGTCTTTGATATTCACTATTGAAATTTTTTTCTCTGCGAGCTTTGGTGACTTTGCTAATATATTATCAGCAGTGATGGCGGTCATAATCTTTAGGAGTGAAGCTGTAGGTCTCTGTACATCAGCATTCTTTTCAAAAAGCACTACATTTCCAACCGGATCGTATACAAATGCTGATTTCGCCTCGATGTTGGGCCAAAGAACTGCTGGGGTTTCCACAGTGTTTATATTCGAATTTGCTGAAATCGCATTTGTTGTGGCTGTTTGTGCATCGGCAACTGAGGCGCTAGTGAGAAAAGCTGTGAGGAGTAATACTGCTATTGTAAATGTATGTTTAATATTGTTCATATTGTATGTGTTATTTAGTTGTTATGCTCGCCTGGTTTCTCCGATTCTTCCGCTAATAATGTTTCGTCCGGTTCTGCATCGTCTACTATTGTCTCGCTGTCTGCGTCTTCTGTTGCGTCGATATGTACTTCTTTCTCAGCTTCCTTCTCTGCCTCGGTTGCTTCTGCGTTTTTAAATTTCACTATCTCATTCTTTACTGCTTCGAAGTTTGGTAAGTCAGTGATCTTGCTAACTCCAAGATACGACAAGAGTTTGAATGAAGGTGTGTAAATCGAAGTACGATTATCATCTGGTGCGGGCTTCTTCTCAATCAAACCTCTGATGAGTAAGTTTCGCAAAATAAAAGTTGAGTTCACACCTCGAATATAATCAATCTGACTTCTCTTGATTGGACCTTGATACATAATTATTGAAAGAGTCTCAAGAGACGCTTTTCCGAGATCTCGATTGAGTTCCTCCTTTGTAAGACGCTCGATAAGTGCTGAAGCGTCAGCTGAGGTACCGAGCATGTATTCTTGGTCTTCATTTGCAAGAAGTACAATACCCCGCCCTTTGAGATTCTCAGAAAGTCCTAAAAGTGCCTCATGAATTTCAGATTCACTAAGCTTTTTTTCAGGAGTACTCAGGCTCTTAATAAGCTCTTTTAGACTAATAGGCTCACCTTTCCAAAATAATAGCGCTTCAATTAAATGCTCCAGATTCATATGATTTATATTACCATATATTTGCGTATATGCGGAGTGCATCCTTTATATTAGCCTTATATTTGTTCCGTACAACCCATTATTTCATGTGCTGATCCTCGTGTAGTCTTATACCAGTATGACGTCGGGCTCGATAATCCCCATGGTTTTAAGACGGTATCACGATATCTTGATTGAAAAGCTGTAATTTGCCCTTTTGTTTGCTGATCATATATAGGTGATGATGTGTTGAGTGATACATTTGAATTCAAAAGATTAAGAAAACTTTTGACTCTTTTAATGTCAGTACTTGACTCACCGACTTTGTGATATTCATGAAAATATGGACATCCATAAGTCTTTGCGCATACCATTGCATTTATTTTTGCACGTGTAGTCTGTAATACTGCCCCTGTTGGTTTAGTTATACCCCATGGAAAAAGTATATGCTTGGCATACTTTGTTTGAAAAATATCCACAGCGTTTTTTGTAGCCAAATCATAGATACCAGTTAATGGTAATCTCCCTTCTTCATATGTATTTAAGAAGTTTTGCAAACGTGTGACATCTTCTGAACTGTTTAACTGTCCGTATTTAATGTTTGATTTTATATATGCAGTACATAGATTGTCAGAATTCTTTTCTGTCAGTGCTGGAGATTTTGATATGAAAAATGGCACATAACCACCTCCTCCAGCTGTTCGTCCGGCTGTCACGACTGATGGAGAATTTGAAGATGATTCTGACCCACCTGACCCGCCGGAAGCGGCAGTTGTTGTAAATGTATAGTCTCCTGTTGTTGTAGAATTTTGAAGTGAATCAGTCGCTATTATTCTGAAGTAATATAAAGTATTGGGGGTTAAATTTGAAAGAGAGATTGAATTTGATGTAGAAGCTGTATCTATTGCCGTCGTGCTACCATAAGAAGTTGAAAGCCCATACTGGAGTGTGGATGTTGCGGTCTCATTGGTTGTCCATGTAATACTGGCTGTAGTACTCGCAGTTGTAGATGCTATTGAAGACAAGATTGGTGCAGATGAATCAAACAAGACTGATATTGCGGACGATGTTGCTGATAGATTTCCACTGATACTTTGAATTACAGCAAAATCATATGAACCATCTGGAGTAATCGCCGGAGATACCGTTATCGAATAATTACCAGATCCATCACTTGTTGTGGTACCTACAAGTGTTGAAGACTTATATAAGTAAATAATAGCTGAACTCGACGCTGTGCCGGTAAAAGTTGGTGTTGTGTCATTGGTTATTCGATCTGAACTTGAAGTTCCAGTATCTGATGCACTATCCAATACTGGTGCTGAAGGAGTGTTTGGTGCAACATATGTAAGTCGAACTATTCTATTGGCAGATATTCCATTATAAGTTGTAAAAAGACCGCCGACGAGGACGTCGTTATTTGAGTCTATTGTGATACTTGGATTGAGGACAGTATTATCAAATCCTGTACCAATATTAAAACTTGAGTCAATCGTTCCATCAGAATTAAGTCGAACTATTTTACCTACTGAGGTACTGTTATATGATGTAAATAAACCACCTGCAATAATCTTTCCGTCAGTCTGTATTTCTAGGTCTTCAATATCCGCATCAAAACCCGTACCACTCGTAAAGCTGCCATCTATTTCTCCCGCTCCGCTGAGTTTAATAATTTTATTAGCTGTCGTTCCTTTGTATGTGGTAAATAATCCACCAACAATGAGTGTCCCGTCAGATTGAGGTCTTATGACGTATACACTTCCATTAAATCCAGTACCAACATCAAGACTTGAGTCAATCGTTCCATCAGAGTTAAGTCGAATTATTCTATTTATAGAAGTTCCGTTATAGCTTGTGAATTCTCCTCCCACTAAAATGTCTCCGTCCGATAATACTTGTATACTGTTTACTCTTCCGTTAAATCCAGTACCTATATTAAAACTCGGATCAATTGATCCATCAGTACCTAGTCGTGCGATATATGGAGAAGAAGATCCATTGTATGTTGTAAATACTCCACCTATTAATACTTTTCCATCCGTCTGCCTGGCCATGGTCATTAGACTAGTTACACCACCAGCAATACTAGTACCTACTACAAAATCGTTATCTCGAGTTCCGTCACTATAAAGTCGTATGAGTCTGTTTGACGCTACTCCATTAAACGTAGTAAATGAACCACCCACGAGTATCTTTCCGTCAGGTTGGACTTCTATCCATCGAAGGAAGTTGTTAAAACCTGCCCCACCAGTGTTGAATGTCTCGTCCATTGTTCCATTCGCATTCAGACGAATAATTCTATTGGTACTTGTCCCGTTGTAAGATGTAAAATGTCCTCCGGCTAGTATTTTTCCATCAGATTGGAGGGCTATCGGTCTGACATAATTGTTAAACCCAGTACCTACATTCGTCATGAAGGCAGTGTCAATACTTCCGTCAGTGTAGGCGTGTAAGGGTGAGATAGTGCCTATACACAATGCTAAAATCCAAATCAAAATAGCAGACAGTCTTAAAATGGAACGCTTGTTACTGCTCATTCATTTTATTATATCTGATAGAGCATATAATTCAACTTAATTTGATAGTAATTTATGTGGATAAATAATCTTAGCTATATCTCGGCACACCAATATTCTGACTCTCCATGTGAATTTCATCAAACAAACCCTCTTGGTGAGCATCGAGCACTCCTTGCTTCACTAGTTCAAGCATAGCGAGGAAGCTCACTATTACGTGCACTCGCTCAGCTTTGTCTATTTTGTCCTTACCAGAGAATTCACGGAAGCTCATTCGGACCGCGTTTTGGATTCGTTTTGAGAGATTGACCATCATATCTTCAAGTGACATAGTCTTTTTTACTGCGAGCTTCGGCACGACAGGTGCCTTCTTTGGAAGTGAGGTAAGAACTCTTCCTATAGCTTCAGTAATTTGTGTAAGAGTTGTATCAGAGGTCGGTGCAAACAGATCTGGCATTTCTGATTTAAAATTTCCGTCAAATCCTCCTCTTGGGAAAATAAAGTTTTTACCAAACATCTTTTGAACCGTTTCAGATGCACGTCTCATAATCTCAAGCTCTTTCAGTCGTCGTTCAAGATCTGCAACGTCAGTCTTCTCTTCTTCTGTGAGACTCATAGATGGCAAGAGAGACTTCGCTTTTACAAGTAGAAGTGTTGAGGCAATGTAAATAAACTGCGTTCGATCGCTGAGTGAATAATCCCCTAGTCTATTTACATACTGAATATACTCGTCAGTAACTTTGGCGAGTGAAATGTCATTGATAAAAAGCTTTCGCTTCTCAATGAGTGTGAGGAGTAAATCGAGTGGTCCTTCAAAGACTTCGGTTTTGATGACGAAGATGTTTGAAGCGCTTAAGGGCGCAGGCTTTGGGAGGGTTTGAGTATTCTCATTAATTTGAGATTCTTCTTGCATACAGATTTATTATACTACAAATTTAGAATATAAATTTTGTAAAAAAACAAAAAAATCAGGAAGTAATTTGAAGGTTGCGCTTGTCAGGATGGCTGCAAGCAATACCCATAATTTTCCAATATTTTGAATTATAGAATAAATTAAACTATCAAAGCTTGCGAAGTCTTTTCCCTTCTTAGTTAGTTTAATTTTATTAGATTTACTTGAATTTTGGTCTGTTATTGATTCAAAAAAACCGTTTATTAAACATTGTTCGACAATTCTATTGATATCTATTTTCGACTTCAATAACATATCATCACTGAAAGTTGTTGAGTGAATTTTAAATTTATTTGCAAGATATAAATCAACTAATTCTCGCTTCTCGACATTTAATTCAGATTTTTCAATTTTACGTATCGTCAAAAAATTAGGATAGTCTTCAAATTCTTTCATTATTTTCAAGACTTCATTTTTCGGCAATTCAACTCTAGCTTCACTCTCGCTTCTATTTATTGAATATTTTACTGCTTTTAGCGATTCAAGCTGAGCCTCCCTCTTAATCAGATTTAAATTAAGAGTGTTATAATTTTTATCTAGGAATCTGACCATCCGCCACATTTCAAATATATTCAGAGTGCTTTGCATGGTGTCTCGGTTTAGTATTATTTACTCCCCCTTCTTCCCTACAAACAACCCCAACTCTCGCATCTGTGCAGCTGAAATTTCACTCGGTGAATCCATCATTGGGTCCTTACCTTCTCCTGTTTTTGGGAATGCAATTACTTCTCGGATGTTTGGTTCGTTTTCGAGAATCATCATGAGTCGGTCGAAGCCCCAAGCGATACCGCCGTGTGGAGGTGTTCCACTTCGTAGTGCATGCAACATGTGTGAGAAGTTTTTCTCGACAGTTTCAGTTGGATATCCCATTATTTCAAATACTTTCATGAGGGCGTCAGCTTGATGGTTTCGCACACTTCCTCCTCCGATTTCATATCCGTTGAGCACGATGTCGTACTGCGCGGCGATGATTGTATTCAAGTCTGTATCACTCGCTTTTGCACCCATGAGTTTTTCAAAATGATCTGCTCGAGTTCCTGAGAAAGGATTGTGTGTGAAAGTCCACTGACTTGTTCCACCACCTTCACCGTTTTGACCTACGCCATTTGCACCCTTTTCATTTTTCTCAAAGAATGGAAAATCGACAACCCAACAGAATGCAAGAAGATTTGGATCCTCTTTGTTTTCTCGAATATCAGGTCGGTCGATATTGTATTTAGCCATTGATTCAGCATATGGAATCCGTGGGAATGGAACCTGCTGAATCTTTTTGTGTGGGTAGAGCTTTGTAACAATCTCGATTAGGAGCTGTTCTGTAATAGCCATAATGTCCTCTTCTGTAGCAAAACTAAGTTCCATATCGAGCTGTGTGAACTCTGGCTGGCGGTCACCTCGAGTGTCTTCATCTCGCATACATTTTGCAAACTGGAAATATCGTTCAATGCCGGCTGACATTAACATCTGCTTGTACTGCTGTGGTGACTGTGGAAGTGCATAGAAATGTCCTGCTGAAAGTCGTGATGGTACAACATAGTCTCGCGCACCTTCTGGAGTAGACTTTGTGAGGATAGGTGTTTCAACTTCTGTAAAATCGAGTGCTGTCAAAAAGTTTCGAACATACTGAAGAATCTTCGCTCGGTTACGAATATTTTTCTGAAGTCTATCTCCTCGTAGGTCTACGTATCGGTACTTGAGTCGTACTTCCTCATTGACCTCACGTGTATCTGCATGAATATCAAAAGCTGGAGTTTCAGCTTCGTTCAAAACTTTGATAGCTAGAATCTCAAGTTCGATGTCGCCATTTTGCTTGTCTGCCTGCACATTTTTCTCTGGTCGTGGATTTACTTTTCCACGAACTTCTACTACCCACTCAGGTCGAAGAGTTGAACCCACTACGTGAGCCTCAGGAGCACTTGGCAGAATCACACCCTGTGCTCTTCCTGTCATATCTCGAAAATCAAAAAAGATGAGCTTTCCTTGGTCTCTTCGAACGTCAATCCAACCTTTGATAGTAACTTCTTCCCCTTTGTGAGCTTGTAAGTCTTTGATGTAAATACGTGTGTTTTGAGCTGTGTTTGTCATGTGATTTTGCGAAATCATGCCACGCAATCGTCATCTTGGCGCGGCGATGTATCTATACCCGTTATAGTACTAATTATTTGGGTGTTGGGCAAATTGTTTTGATCATAAATTGAATTTGACAAGTCTATTGGGTTTGATAAACTGTTATCACAAAGCGCCGAAAGGCATCGAGATTGTCTATTGAAATATAGACTTTCGAAGCTCTACAAAA
>JAGOSK010000013.1:19420-21767 GCA_018062305.1 Minisyncoccota bacterium
TTGGGCAAATTGTTTTGATCATAAATTGAATTTGACAAGTCTATTGGGTTTGATAAACTGTTATCACAAAGCGCCGAAAGGCATCGAGATTGTCTATTGAAATATAGACTTTCGAAGCTCTACAAAATGTAGAGCACAAAGCGACCGCAAGGTCTCGAGAAAACCCACCTAAGCAGTGGGTTTTCGATATTTTAAGATAATAGATGAAATATCTTTTGAATTACCATAGCAAATGTATCAGAGTCTATTATGTATAGTTTTCTCTTAAATCTGTTTATACTGACGAGTCTTAACTGAGATACGATAACAGAAGCATTTTGACCTTTTGTGTCTGTGTAGTTTATATAAAAATCTATATTCTTTTGTTTGGTTGATAAAGGTACGACCCAAAACATTTTGTTGCTAAATTTCTTTATAACAAGTACTGGACGCAGAAAATAATCTCCTGCTCCGTTTTGTTCGTAGCCTATATTCTTGCCTAAAATATTTAGCCAAACCTCTCCTTTTTTAGGTCTATCTTTTTCATCTCTATCTCGTTTGCTGTTAATCCTCTTTTTAATTGTATTCCATGTGTCAAAATCGTTTTGATTATTTTCCATAGTAAAATACTACGGATTCTACCTAAAATCCTAATAAAGTTTTTCTAAAATTACATCTCCTCCCGAAACCCCTTGGCCTGCCCTTCAAACATTGATGCGTATATCCCCTGCTTCTGCATCAACTCCGCATGTGAACCTTGCTCCGCGAGCACGTGACCATCGAGCACAAGAATCTTGTCTACGTTTTTAACACTGTTGAATCTGTGTGTGATGAGAATGAGGGTTTTGTCTTTTGTGGCTTTTTCCATTTGTTCAAAAATCTCAAGTTCGGCGAGTGGGTCAATAGCTGCTGTTGGTTCGTCGAGAATCAAAATCTGGCCGCCTTGGAGTCGATACAAAGCACGTGCCAAAGCAAGCTTTTGAAGCTGACCTT
The DNA here is from genome assembly GCA_018062305.1 of Minisyncoccota bacterium. Taxonomy (GTDB): domain Bacteria; phylum Patescibacteriota; class Minisyncoccia; order Phycocordibacterales; family CAIZLB01; genus VEQN01. Next base: position 20,393 of record JAGOSK010000013.1, read on the forward strand.
GTGAAGGTTCGATACCATCCTCAAACTCTCGACTGATTTGCTGTTTGTATCCCTTTGGATATTCATTAATAAATTCATCAGCGCCAGAGAGTTTTGCTGCTATAACTACTTGGACGCCATCGACGTCAGCATTTGGCAGTCCCATTGCAATAGCTCCTTCTACATCAAATTCGTGCAAGCTGTATTGCTGGAGTAATACAGAGAGTGTTGAAGTCCAATCGACAAGTGATATTTGACGCAAATCTACACCATCAATCAATATAGATCCTTCTGTTGGATCGTATACACGCATCATAAGTTTGATAAGTGTAGACTTTCCTGCGCCATTTTGACCAACTATACCGATCTTTTCACCAGCATTCATAGTGAAATTCAGGTCTTTGAATACCCATGCGCTTGTTTCAGGATTTTTTGATGGATATTTGAAACTTACATTTTTGAATTCTATATGGGGTGGTTTTGTGAGAATGAGGTGGGTTGGGTTTTTTGACTCAGGAATTCGAGGGGGTGTCGCATAGACTTTAAATATATCTTTTGCAGTCAACGCTTGTTTATACTGATTAGCAATATCTGAAAGGAACCCATTAATATTTGATACCAAATCTTTGAGTGAAAATATTGCAAACACCAAAGTACCCGCAAGAATATTTCCAACAAGTACTTCACCTATGATGACGTACATGCCGTATCCGATACCGAGCGCCATGAGCATATTTGAACCAACCCCGAGCCATAGTCTTCGTTTGTCTACCTTTAGTTGACTACCTAGAAATGCGTCCATTATTCCATCTGTAATTGATAGTAACTTATCTGAAGCCTGTAGCATTTTTGTCTGGATAATATTCTGCCTCCCTTGAATGTGATGCCGGAGTGCATAATACAGTCTCTGTCGCGGACTGTTCTCTGCCCAAATTCCCCACATGTTGTATCCATACTTGAGTTCAATAATAAAGTTTGGAATAGAAGCAATAAGACTCACAATAAGTAATGTTGGACTGATTATATACACAACCGCACTAGCCGCAATGATTCCAAATATTCGTGCAATATTAATCACTTGACCTTGTGCAAGTGCTTGAATTGGCCAAGTTCCATTGTCGAATGCTTTATATACAAGATTTTGAAATTCAGGATCCTCATAGTTTGCAATGTCTATACCTGCCCTTTTTCGCATTGAATAAGAAGAAAGTTTGTTATCAGCTACTAAATCCCATCTTTTTTCAATATATCTTTTTAACTCTTGGAATACGGATGAAATAACCAATACAGCTACATACAAGAGGATGAACTGTATAACATATGACATCGGTGCCCCAACGCCTTTATCACCGGAAACCACCTCAGTGATGCTATTGATAATTTTTCCAAAAAGTCC
>JAGOSK010000024.1 GCA_018062305.1 Minisyncoccota bacterium
TCAGCAGAATGGCGTGCTGGTATGGAGGGTATTTACAATCAACTCTTGGGAATTCTAACTAAAAACAGCGTCGTAGCTTTTGGTGCAAATGGGGATTCATTCGACCCAAATCTTCACCAATCAGTTTCAATGGTAACTACAGAGGACAAGTCGCAGGATCATACCGTGGCAGAAGTTCTCCAGAAGGGCTATATGCTCGCAGGCAGAGTTATTCGTCCAGCTATGGTGCAAGTCTACGAAGCCGCAGTATAGAAACAGGAGTTATACACATGCGATTCATTTTTTTGAATTGGCAGGACTGCTGGTCAGTATATAATTAGTGGTATCTAAAATGATTACGCACACGCACGAGGATAAATCGTCAGGCGACAAGTTGAAGGAAAAGTGTGCAGTAGTAGGAATCTGGAATAGCAAGGAAGCCTCAAAGGATACCTACTTCGGACTATTTGCCCTACAGCATCGAGGACAAGAAAGCACAGGAATGGTCACTTCAAATGGAAGTGATTTTTTTGTGCATAAAGGAGCTGGCTTGGTCAGCGGAGTTTATACCGATGAAATATTGAGTAGCTTACCGGGGACTGCTGCTATAGGTCACAATCGGTATTCAACATCAAGTGGTGGAGGTATGCAGCATGCTCAGCCAATACTGCCTTATGAACGTTGCCAGCGAACACAGGAATCCGCGCAACACAGCCAAGAATCAACACCACCTTCTCACGCTACTTTCGCACTCGCTCACAATGGCAATATTCCGAGCATCGAGAAAATGGTTCAATTTCTAAATAAACAAGGCATCGAGACAGATGAATGTTCCGACTCAGTACTCATGACACGTATCATCGATGTATATGTTAAAAAAGGAAATTCTGTGGCAGATGCAATCAAAGAAATGTACTCCGAGGTTACCGGGGCTTTTTCATGTGTTGTACTAACACACGACATGCTCATTGCATTTCGAGATCCATGGGGTATGCGGCCACTATCGCTTGGACGTCGGCGTACGCAGGGTATACAAGGCGAGGAATACACATATGTAGTAGCTTCAGAAACATGTGCTCTCGATACGCTTGGAGCAGAGTACATTCGTGATGTTGAGCCAGGGGAGATGGTGTGTATTACTACAGGTCAAGATGGTTTTGTCCGTGTGGACTCCGTCCAAATATCAGTAGGAATACAGCCAAAATTTGATATTTTTGAGTTTGTATATTTTGCTCGACACGATAGTGTACTACTTGGCCAAGATGTGTATGAAGTGCGAAAGCGTTTTGGAAAATTACTAGCAGAGGAACGACCACTTGATGTTGACATTGTTATTCCAGTACCAGAAACTGCGGTTCCTGCTGCACTTGGCTATTCTCAAGCAAGTGGCATACCTCTAGAATTTGGACTTTGTAAAAATAGATACATTCACCGAACTTTTATTCAACCAACTCAAAATGATCGAGACACAAAGGTGCGAATGAAACTCTTGCCACTGAAACAAACAATATGCGGTAAACGAGTAGCAGTTATTGATGACTCTATTGTACGTGGTACGACCAGCAAACGTATTGTGAAAATGCTCTTTGAAGCCGGTGCCACTGAAGTTCATTTTCTTGTAACTTCGGCACCTATTAGATTTCCTGATTTTTATGGAATAGATACACCAAACCAAGAGGATTTGATTGCCTCAAGTAGAACTGCTGAGCAGGTGCGACAATATCTCGGTGCCACATCACTGACCTATTTGACCGTAGAAAACATGGTCAAGGCCACTGGCTTGCCAGCTGATAGATTCTCGCTCTCGTCCTTCACCGGTGAATATCCAATACCTCTTTTTGAGAAAGAACAGACCTTTAGCCGAAGCGTTCCACACGACCAAATAAGCATAGAAAGCATCCTCGATGTGCAGGCTTCAGAGATATTTGCTTAATATTTAACTAACCTTGACAGATACAAGTAAAAGTGCTACTATACTATCAGTAGCACTTTTACTTTGGTTGAGTCTGGAAGAAAGCCTGGAATCACCCCGATTACAGCTTTTCAAACCATACTCAACCCATGATAACCAAAGACACACTGGCAGTCGAATTCGTTCAGGAGTTCCTGGACCAACGCGAATCCCTGAGCTTCCGTGATGCTGTACAGGCTACACTTGCTCAGTATCCTGCAGCAAAATGCGATGATCCTATCGGTCCTGGGAGAATCGTCTTCTCAGATGGATCCGTCGTGGTGTTGGAACTTACTGACCCCAAAGATGCTGCGACAGCTACAATGGTGGTTGGTGAATAACACCGCCCTCCGTACGAGACGTAAAGCTTAGCTCTTCGTCTCGTACGGAGGGCGGCTTTTCTTTTATAATTATTAATGCCAATTCGAACATCCTCAGCTAATAAACAAGGACTTGCCCTGTAGTTCTATACCTTATATAATAGTCATCCAGAAGGTATAAAACCCATACTTATTATGCTCACAACCGACAAAATCTTGACCCATAAAGTACATGGTAAAAACCTGATTCTTCTTACTCAGGTTGAGTCTTCATATTTCTTCGTTGTGGCACAGATAGTCAAAACCAAATCTCTATTTTCAAAAAAGACCGCAAAAAATGCAGGTGGCACCCTTAAGACTATTTTCAAGAAACAAGTCTCTGAAGCTGAGGCTTTGGCTATTTTTAATGAACTGACAGGCATTCATCAGCAATCAGAAACATCAAGTGCGTTACTTTTGCCAACATCTACACAAACAGCGAACATATCATCACAAGAGATTACATTACTTCTTGAAGGTACTGTTCAAAAATCAGAAACAAAAGATCCAGTAGAAAAGCTCCAGCCAGTCACATCTCCATATTTTCCTACAAAAGATATATTTCTTTCAGTACAAAAAACACGCGCACCGGCCAATATCTAGTTTATTTAATTAACAAATTCGCGTAGAAATACGCACTAAACTAACCTCGCGCCTCGTGCGCACAAAATCATATGGCAAAAATTATCGGTATCGACCTCGGTACAACAAACTCAGCTGTGGCAATTATGGAAGCAGGTGATCCAAAAATCCTCGAAAACGTGGAAGGTTCACGAACAACTCCCTCTATTGTTGCAATCTCAAAAACAAATGAACGACTTGTCGGACTTCTCGCGAAGCGACAGGCTGTTACAAATCCAAAAAACACAGTATATGGAATCAAACGATTCATCGGTCACACATACGATGAAGCTGGTGTACAGGCAGACAAGAAAACTGTTGCCTATGAAATCGCTAAAGCTGACAACGGCGGAGTAAAAATAAAAATCGCTGACAAGGAATATTCTCCTGAAGAAGTTTCAGCGATGATTCTTACAAAGCTCAAGAATGATGCTGAAGCAAAGCTTGGTGAGAAAGTTACTGAAGCTATCATTACAGTTCCTGCGTACTTCAACGATGCACAGCGACAAGCTACAAAAGACGCTGGAAAAATTGCAGGGCTTGATGTGAAGCGAATTATCAACGAACCGACAGCGGCGGCTCTCGCATACGGATTCAATAAAAAGAAAGATGAAAAACTTGCAGTGTTCGACTTCGGAGGAGGAACATTCGACGTTTCTATTCTCGAAGTAGGTGATGATGTTGTAGAAGTAAAATCTACAGATGGAGACCATCGACTTGGAGGACGAGATATTGACTACAAGGTTCTAAACTGGATTGCTGATGAATTCAAGAAAGATCAAGGAATCGACGTGCGAGGCGACGCTCTTGCAATGCAAAGACTCGATGAAGCAGCTGAGAAGGCTAAAATTGAGCTCTCAACAGCTATCGAGACTGAAATCAATATTCCATTCATCACTGTTGGAACTGATGGTCCAAAGCACCTTGTAATGAAACTTACTCGTGCAAAGCTTGATGAGATTGCAGATGAATTTATCGAACGAGCAATGCAAATCACAAAGCGAGCTATCGAAGCTTCACCATTCAAGATTGGAGAAATCAACGAAGTAATTCTCGTAGGTGGACAGACTCGAATGCCAAAGATTCAGAAAGCTGTAAAAGATTTCTTCGGTAGAGAACCAAATCAAAGTATAAACCCTGACGAAGTAGTGGCACTCGGTGCTGCTATTCAAGGAGGAGTGATTTCAGGAGATGTAAAAGGAATTTTGCTTCTTGATGTTATTCCACTTTCACTCGGTATCGAAACTATGGGTGGAGTTGCAACAAAACTGATCGAAAAGAACACGACTATCCCATCATCAAAGTCACAGGTATTCTCAACAGCTGCTGACAATCAAACATCTGTAGAGATTCATATTTCACAAGGTGAACGAGCAATGGCTGCTGATAACAAGTCACTTGGACGGTTTATCCTCGATGGTATTCCACCAGCTCCACGAGGTATGCCACAAGTAGAAGTAACATTCGATGTGGATGCTAACGGTATCCTTAGTGTAAAAGCTAAAGATAAAGCAACTGGCAAGGAACAGTCTATTCGAATCGAAGCAAGTTCAGGTCTTTCAAAAGAGGATATAGAAAAGATGAAGAAAGATGCTGAAACTCATGACGCTGATGACAAGAAAAAGAAAGATGAGATCGAAGCGAAAAACACCGCTGATCATATTATCTACTCAGCTGAAAAAGCAGTGAAGGATAATAAGGATAAGGTGCCGGCTGATGTCGTGGCTGGAGTTGAAGCTAAAATCGCTACTGCTAAAACAGCGCGAGATGCATCTCCAGCCGACATTGAAGCTATAAAGAAAGCGACAGAAGAACTTTCAACTGAAATGTCTAAGATAGGTGAGGCTATGAGTAAGGCTGGCGCACAAGGTGCTCAGGGTGGCGATGCATCAGGTGCAACTGGAGCTGAAGCCAGTGGCGCGGGTGCCGGAACGGATCAGACTGGGCCAGAAGGTGACGCGAAAGTAAGAGACGCTGAGACTAAGTAAAAAGCTCCACACGTGGGCGAGATATGTAAATGAAGATGTCTATCAACTATCCTTTGTATATACTTTAGATAATTGATACACAATAAAAGTAAATTATAGATGGAGGACAGTGTTGATACTTTGTTTAGTGCTCGAGCACTTCCTGCCTCAAGCGAGTAAAGGAGTGCTCGGTTCACTACGCAAACGGATTTAAATTATACGGCTGGATTCGCACAATAAAATTAACCACAAAATCGAATGTCAAAAGACTATTACAAAATTCTAGGAGTTGAGAAAGGCGCCAGCAAAGACGAAATCAAAAAAGCATTTCGAAAGCAGGCGCACGAACATCACCCTGATAAAACTGGAGGTGACGATAAAAAGTTCAAAGAAGTGAACGAAGCGTATTCTGTATTGTCTGATGATAGCAAGCGTGGACAGTACGATCAATTTGGAAGTGAAGGACCTGCAGGGTTTGGTGGTGGTGGATACGGAGGAGGACAAGGCTT
>JAGOSK010000002.1 GCA_018062305.1 Minisyncoccota bacterium
GCGAACTCGTAAGAGGATGTATAGGGGGTGACACCTGACCAATGCCAGAAGGTCAAACGCCGGCGGTGCCATAGCAATATGCGTGCTGGACGGTGTAAGCCCTGGTGAATGTCGGCCGTAACTATAAACCTAGACCGTTGTAGTTACGTAAATAAATCTTGCTATATGCTGGAAACTCTGGGTCATCTAATAAAATAGATGGCAAAAAAGTATTTGCTACTACTCACTTCATGTCGATGAAGAAGTAACAATGTGGCAATGCAGACAATCAGCAGGAAAGGCTTCTGCTACAAAAATAATTTCTCAATGGAAAAATGGCTTAACAGTATCAATCCAAAAGATGGATACTATATCGCTGGTTTCACTGATGGAGAGGGAAGCTTCAACGTTTCTCTCAAAAAAAGAAATGATTATGTAGGAGAATGGAAAATTACAGCATCGTTCAATATTTCTCAAAAAGATAGAGTGATACTCGCGTGGATAAAAAATATCCTTGGTTGTGGAACTCTAAGAGAAAGACCTGATGGAGTTGTCTACTATGAAGTTACTAATATAACTTCATTAAAAGAAAAAATTATTCCATTCTTTAAAAAGTTTAATTTCATCTCTTCAAGAAAAAAGACAAACTTCTCAATATTTAAAGATATTGTAGAACAAATGTTTAATGGAGAACATCTTAATAAAGAAGGATTCGAAAGAATTATTCAGTTAAGAGAATCTCTAAATGAAGGGAAGGGAAGAAAACGAAAGTACGTTTTATCAGATGTGATAAAAGCAGAAGAATCCCCAGAGACTACACGCAAGATACTTCAAGACAACAATGGAAAGTCGACTGTCGAAGAAGTGAAGATATAGTCCGATCTCTATGGCGACATAGAGTTAACACAAAAAAAAGAAGAAATAGAATTTATTTGGTAAATAAACAATTAAGTTGATACACATTCGCGCAACCTATAGAAAACAATGAACGGTCCTAAGGTAGCGAAATTCCTTGTCTGGTAAGTTCAGACGCGCACGAATGGTGTAATGACTTGGGAACTGTCTCGAAGACCCGCTCGGTGAAAATGCAATGGAGGTGAAGATGCCTCCTACCTGCAGTTAGACGAAAAGACCCCAGAAGCTTCACTGCAACTTGGTATTGAGCGTATGTATTTACTGCGTAGCATAGGTGGGAGAGGTTGATATCTAGATTTCGGTTTAGGTGGACTCGTCAGTGAAATACCACTCTGTGAAAGCATACGTTCTAACCTCCGCGGCAAAAACGCGAAGGAACAGTATCTGGTGGGCAGTTTTGGTGGGGCGCTATCCTTCAGGATGCAATCATCTTGTATTTACTTTATTGTAGATTCAAGAAATTGTATCCTGATCCGTGGCGCCCCCAGAAGACGTCATTCTTCGAAAAAAACAAAAAGGGGGACTACAGTGAGAAATCATTGTAAGCAAAGTTGGTTATATCGGGAAAAACCTTAATCGTGCCGAAAGCAAAGTTAAGACAATTCCGAGGGACAAGTGAACAAAGCCGCCGAGCATGCTCGGCATAAGTGTTCCCTTACCCGTAGAGACTACAACCCAGCTATCTAAAACAATTTATTGTATAGATAATTATATAGTCCGATCTGCATGGTGACATGTAGTTAACATTTATGCCCAAAAAGTAACGGAGGAGTTTATTAAGGTCGGCTAGGCGCGAATGGAAACCGTGCCGATAGTGCAACGGCATAAGCCGGCTTAACTGTGAGACGTCAATGTCAAGCAGATGCGAAAGCAGAACGTAGTGAACCGATTGTACGCTTTAGACGCGGCAAAAGATTATCTGACAAAAGCTACTCTGGGGATAACAGGCTAGTTCCGCCTAAGAGTCCATATCGACGGCGGAGTTCGGCACCTCGATGTCGGCTCGACTTATCCTGGGGCTGGAGAAGGTCCCAAGGGTTTAGCTGTTCGCTAATTAAAAAGTCACGCGAGCTGGGTTCAGACCGTTCAGCTTCCAATGCGATTTTGTGTAGCAATACATATTATTAAATTGGTTGCTGAACAGTCTGAATCCACCGAGGACATCAAAACTCTTAAATGAGAATGAAAACTGTTAACATAATTAAATTATAGAGATACAACCTATACACGGCGGTCATATATAGTGATATATATGACACAGCTTACTTATATCGGGGAAGTCCGGTACATACAGGAGTATGTATGGATAACACCGAGGGAATTCACAGTTTGTGAAGCCCGTAGAGACTAAACGTAAGCCATCTCAATCATACGAAACTTTATTGTGACGTAAGAAAAAGATGAAGATATAGTCCAATGCACTTAGTAATAAGTGAAAAACATGCGTGAGACAGGTTGGTCTCCTATCTACTGCAGGCGTTGATACTTGAGAAGATTTGCCCTTAGTACGAGAGGACCGGGGTGAACTGACCTCTGGTGTACCTGTTGTCACGCCCGTGGCATTGCAGGGTAGCTATGTTGGGAATGGATAAGCTCTGAAAGCATCTAAGAGCGAAGCCAGCTTCAAGATTAGGTATCGTTTGAGATCCGTGAGAGATGATCACGTTGATAGGCACTAAGTGTAAGCGTAGTAATACGTTAAGCTGAGGTGTACTAATGCATCGATTCTATTAGGAAATATGATTATCACGATCACTTTTATTTGTTACTTGTATTGAAATTGAGAATTTTGAAAACTTAGAGGAGAGAACTTGTTCTTTCTGAAAGAAAAGACGCTGTCGTCTAACGGTAAGACAGGGCCTTGTCAGGGTCTGTATATCGGTTCGATTCCGGTCAGTGTCGCTTCTTTCAAAGTAATGCGGGGTTAGCTCAGTGGTAGAGCCGCACAGTGCCACTGTGCAGGTCTCAGGTTCGAATCCTGTACCCCGCTCGCACACAAGCGAGCCTTAGACATTACTTTCAAGCTGACATCGTCAGCCTTTCCTCTAAGTTTTCAAAATTAATATTGACCATTGCGTTCTGGTGGCTCACCGAAGAGGTCACACCTGATCTCATTCCGCACTCAGAAGTTAAGCTCTTCAGGGGCAATGATACTCACTATGTGGGAAAAGTAGCTCGTCGCCAGAACAGAGTGGTCAATACGAATCGATTCAACCCGATTTTTTCAATACAAAAAACAAAACAAAAATTCCGCCGTCATAGGTGGTTTTTTTGTTTATAAAACTTTGTCCGAATGCGCAATGAGCACACCCTGCGCGATTATATAATATTCTGCTATAATGCACATATTATGTTTTCATGGGCAAGACGGAGACAACTCATATACGGCACAATAGTTTTTGTTTTTCTGGCCATAGTTATAGGTGTGCCTACGTATTTTATATTTTTTAATACAACGCCGACCTGTTTCGACGGCAAATTAAACGGAAATGAAGTCGATGTAGATTGCGGAGGTACGTGTGAACGAGCATGTTCGCGTGATGTGTTACCTGAACCTATCGTTAGTTGGGCACGACCATTTAGTGTTGCTCGTGGACTCCATAACTTGGTTGCATATGTTCAGAATCCAAATGTGAACTACACCGCGGAACCTATTCCATATATCTTCCTTGTCTATGACAAAGACAATGTTTTACTAGATGTTCGAGAAGGGTACGCTCGAATTCCACCAACAAAGACGTTTCCGATTTTTGAACCGTCTTTTGATGCAGGTACTCGTCAACCAGTGAAAGCTGTTTTTGAATTTACAGAACCAGCCGTGTGGAATAAGTACGAAACTGCTAAGCCAGAGCTTGAAGTAATCGATGAGCGTGTTCTCAATGCTTCAACTTCACCAACAATAAAAGCCACTCTGATAAATAAGACCATCAATAAATATACAAACATTGAAGTGGTGGTGATTGTGTATGGTAAGGATGGAAATGCGTTCGCTGCTTCAAAAACAGTCGTAGATATTATTCGAGGAAATAGCGAAGCACCACTTACCTTTACATGGCCGAACCCATTTGGAATGGAAATATCAAAAGTTGAAATTATTCCTAAGTTGCCGATTTAGTTTTGTATGTTTAAATCCCTAAAAATTGATTGGTACATTGTTGGATCGTTGATTCCTATCCTGGCTATTAGTCTCTTGACCATGAACTCGTTTACAGGGGAGGGAAACTATGCGGAACGTCAGATTGTTTGGATCGGCGTCTCGTTCACTTTATTTTTCATATTGAGTTTTATTGACTTCCGGTTTCTACGACGTACATATGTCATTGTCGCCCTGTATATGTTTTCGGCAGTTTCATTGCTTTCATTGTTTGCAGTGGGATATGTATCAAAAGGCGCAAAAAGTTGGCTCAATTTCGGACTGTTTTCAGTTCAGCCTGCGGATTTTGTGAAGTTAGTACTTATTCTCCTTTTGGCAAAATATTTTTCAAGGCGTCATGTTCAAATTGCTCATATTCGGCATATCATCGTCTCTGGTGTGTATGCCGGTATACTTTTTTTACTCGTAGCACTACAACCTGACTTTGGTTCAGCTATCACTATCTTTTCTATATGGCTTGGTATGGTACTCATTTCTGGTATCTCGAAAAAACACCTTGCCTTGGTATTTGCGATTGGCGTCGTTTCTTTTGCTGGACTTTGGAATTTCGGATTCAAAGAGTACCAGAAACATCGAATTATGAACTTTATTCATCCACTCGCCGATATTCGTGGAAGTGGGTACAACGCGTATCAGGCCATGATTACTGTAGGTTCTGGTGAAATAGTCGGCAAGGGAATTGGCTACGGTACACAGTCAAGGTTGAAGTTCTTGCCAGAATATGAGACTGACTTTATCTTTGCTGCATTTGCCGAAGAGTGGGGCTTTGTTGGTGTGATAATACTTTTTATTCTCTATATAATTATCATCGGTAGAATCATAGTTTGGGCTATGAGAGGGGAGACAAACTTTGAGACGCTGTATGCTATGGGCCTAGCTATATTTTTTATGGTCCACCTTACTATCAATATAGGTATGAACATTGGGGTCATGCCAGTTACAGGTATTCCAGTGCCATTTATGAGCTATGGTGGGTCACATCTCTTAACAGAGTTTATTGGTCTTGGAATATTGATGGGTATGAGTAAGTACTCGAGAGCAACTCATCGTGAGGTTATCAAAAATGAGTTTTTAGGGGTGTAAATATGAGTGTATGATCCGGTATTATGGAATATGTAGATTTTAGATTTCGCTCACAGATTTTACTAAATCTCATATAAACTTCTTATCTGTGCGAATATACGTTCAAAGTTATATTTTTCTTTGATCTTTTCTTTAAATTTTTCAATCATACGAGCGCCAACTTCGGGATGTTCATCTAAGTAGACAAGTGCATTTTTGATTTCTTGTGGACGCCTTGGTGCAATCAGTATTCCATTTTCAAGATTTTGTATTACTTCAGGTATTCCACCAACAGATGTGCTTATGACAGGAACTCCAGCATAGCCCGCCTCGAGTAGTGCAAACGGTAAACCTTCCTTTACTGATGAAAGTAAAAATAAATCAAAAGCCCCTACGTATTCTCGAGCTTCAGGTATCTGTCCTGCGAGTACAACATGCTCAGAACCCAGGTGAGAAAGATTTTTTATAGTCGATTCTAACTCTGCTCGCAATTCACCCTCACCAATAATTACATATGCTATTTTTTGAGTAGGGTATTGTTCTACATATGAATTGAGACCTTCGAGTGCAAAAGTGATGCCTTTATTTTTATGTAACTCCGAAATAGTCCCTATAATAAGCCTTTTTTCAGCTATCCAGGCTTCTGCTTTTTGTTCACCTACAAGTCTTGCTAGTGCAGTTTTTTTATCAAATATATTAAACGTACTTACTCCATTTGGAATAATAACAAACTTTTTCTGCACAAAAGGCCAACCTCGCACATCATTTCGTTCAGTATCTCCAAGTACTATAGTCGTCCCTCCAAGAAAAACAGTGAGCCAAGAAAAGATTCTAATGAGGATTTGTTGCCATTCAGGACGAGGTTCATTGAACGGCCATCCATGATTTGTGTATATTATTTTTCCACCCTTAGTGCGATTGATGATATATGCCATCCGTGCGGCGATAGCTCCGAGACCGCCAATTTTTGGACTATTGAGATGTACTATTGTTGGTTTGTATTTGCGGATAATTGAAAAAATTCTCCAGAGAACTTGTACTTCTTTTGTGATACTAATATCGCGTTGCGCACCAGTGATACTAAAGACCTCCACGCCTTCTTCCTCAAGTTTGGTTTTGAGTGATCCATTTCCACCAAGTGCCACTGCTACAGTGTGCCCATCTTTTCTAAACCGAGTGGCTAGTTCGAACACATATCGTTGCGCACCGCCGAAGTTTGATTTTGTAATTATGAATAAAATTTTTGCAGGCCTGTCAACGCATTGAGCGTCTCGTTCTGTGTCTCGTCCAGTTTGAGCTGTGACTTCAGTGTGTGTCGTCTTTTCTTTCATAGTAGATATAGTATAGTATCTCACAGTATGGCTACAACACGCAAAAAACAATTCATAACTCTTTTACTAGGGGATACTGTGGTATTTATTGCTTCACTTTGGTTGACGCTCGCTATTAGAAACTTGACGCTACCTACGCAAGCGAGCTTTATAGAGCTGTTTGTACCTTTTACTCTTTTGTTTGCTGTTTGGCTATTAGTATTCTTTATTTCTGGTTTGTATGATGCTCATACGTTACTTATCAAAAGTAAGCTCCCAAAGCGAATTTTTACTGCACACATCTCAAACCTCGTACTCGCAACTTTATTTTTCTATTTGATTCCATATTTTGGAGTAGCTCCTAAAATCATCCTATTTCTATATCTCATTGTCTCTTCAGGTATTATTGCTTCGTGGAGATTTTTCCTCTATCCAAAATTGGTTAAGCAAAGTAGCATTCCTCTTATTATTCTTGCGGAAGGACCAGACATTGAATATCTTGATCAAAAAATTAAGTCATCAACGAATTCACCGATACAAATTTTAGAAATATTAAAGCCTTCTGAGTTTGAGAATGAAAATGGGAGTATGAGTGGAAGTGTGAGTGGAAATGAAAATATAAGCATGGTGGAAAGAATAAGAGGCTTCATTTCTCATAATCCCAATGCTGTTATTGCTGTTGATTTGATTAATCCGTATATTCAAAAACATGCGGACAGTTTGTATAGTCTGATTTTTAATAATGTTCAATTTGTTGAGATCCAAAATGTCTATGAAGATATTACAGATAAAGTTCCACTCGGACTTATCAATGAAGTTTGGTTTTTGAAACACGCATCTATTGAACCAAATATTATTTATGATTTCCTAAAACGAGCTATGGATATAGCCATTTCACTGCCTCTCATTGTTTTGTCACTTGTTGCATATCCATTCGTCTGGCTTGCAATAAAGATGGAAGACAGGGGTGTATTGTTTTATACACCTGAAAGAATAGGAGAATCAGGACGTCCAATGAAGATATATAAGTTTCGAACTATGAGTATTATGGACTCAGGAAATCAACTCGGACAAAATGCCAATAAAATAACTCGTCTTGGGAAAATACTTCGAATATCTCGTATTGATGAGCTTCCACAGCTTTGGAATATTTTAAATGGTGATATGTCACTTATTGGTCCACGTCCTGAATTTCCATCGCTAGTGGATTTGTATAAAAAAGAAATTCCTCATTACAATGTTCGACATCTCATCAAACCAGGTCTTTCAGGTTGGGCACAGATTCACCATGAGAAACCACCTCATTCAGTTGAGGAGACCAAAGAAAAACTTGCGTACGATTTGTACTATATAAAGCATCGATCACTCTGGCTTGATCTAAAGATTGCACTACAGACGATAAAGACACTACTTTCGAGGGTGGGGGCTTAGGTATTTCTCAACAATTTTGTCCATAAAACTCGTGAGGCTACTAGTTGCTCTAGGGGTAATTCTCTGTATAATTGACCCATATTTATCAATAAGCCTAACGTCGCACACTGTCGTCATACACAGTGAGACGCTAGGTAATAATTCAGATTGTAATGTTAAAGAAACGAATCTCTGCAATAGCACTTCTTGTCATCGGCGTAGCCCTTGGTTTTTTTGTGCACTATTCGCAGCTACCAGGAAACGGTTTTATATCAAAGTTCCCATTCAAGCTTGGTCTCGACCTTAGTGGTGGTACTCATCTTGTGTATCAAGCAGACACTTCAAAAATCCCAGCAAACGATGTCACTGGTGCTATGGAAAGTCTCAAGATGGTTATTGAATCAAGAATCAACGCCTTCGGTGTCGCGGAGCCAATTATTCAAACTGAGAAAGGTACTGCCGGTGGAGTACAAATTCAGAAGCTCATTGTGGAACTTCCAGGTATCACTGATGTAAATAAAGCAGTTGAGCTCATTGGAAAAACTCCAGTTCTCGAATTCAAAACTGAAAAAGCTGTGAGTTCAGCCGCGGCGGCAGCAAATGCCAATGCATCTACAAGCTCAGCGTACGCCGTAGAGTACGAAACATCTCCACTCACTGGACGATTCCTCGAATCTGCTCGAGTAGAGTTTGATCCAAATACAAGACAGCCATTGGTTGCGCTTTCATTCAATGAAGAAGGAAAAAAACTCTTCGGACAACTTACAACTGCAAATATTGGAAAAACTATTGCAATCTTCCTCGATGGACGAGCTATTTCTACTCCAGTAGTTCAAACTGCTATCACTGATGGCAAGGCTGTCATCTCAGGACGATTTACTCCTACAGAAGCTCGAGACCTTGCTCGTGATCTCAAGTATGGTGCACTCCCTGTGCCTATTGAACTCATCGGTACACAGTCTATCGGTGCTTCACTTGGAGTTGATGCTCTTCACGCAAGTGTTGCTGCTGGTATTTGGGGACTTATTATAATCAGTATTTTCTTGCTCTTCTGGTACAGACTTCCTGGTGTACTAGCGATTATTTCACTCGCACTCTATACAGTTATTACACTTACATTGTTCAAATTATTTGGTATCGTATTGACATCAGCCGGACTCGCAGGACTCATTATCTCTCTGGGTATGGCAGTGGATGGAAACATTCTCATCTTTGAAAGAATGAAAGAAGAGTTTGCACGAGGTCTTTCAGTAGAAGATGGAATCAAAGAAGGTTTTGCTAGAGCATGGCTTTCTATTCGAGATAGTAATACTTCAAGTATTATCACAGGTCTCATCCTCTTTTTCACAGCAACGTCTCCACTCATCAAAGGTTTCGCACTTGTATTTATTCTTGGTGTAATTGTATCAATGTTTACAGCTATCACAGTTTCTCGAACATTGCTTATGGCGCTCGGTGTAAAGAAGTATGAGGGTATGTCCAAATTTTTATTTGGTAATGGTCTACGGAAGTAGCCTAGTGTGTAACATTATTCATAAAACTAGATTTATAAAAAAATTATAAAAATAAAAACATGTACATCGTAAAACACAGAAAAATATTCTACATACTCTCAGTTATCCTCATCGGATTCGCAGTATTTTCAGTTTCAAAATACGGGTTGAATCTCGGTATCGACTTCAAAGGGGGAACAATCGTAGAGGTTAGATATGCAGAGATGGCTGGTAAGACTGCTACAAGTTCAACTTCCGCGACAACGGCGACCATTACAACAGATACTGTAAAAAAATCACTCGAATCTCTTAATCTCGGTGAATATGTAGTTCGACAAGCAGGAACAGATGGCTTTATTATTCGAACAAAAGCGCTTAGTGAAATCGAACGACGGCAGGTAGTGGAAACTCTCGGTGGGGAAGTAAAACGATTTGACTCAGTCGGTCCAGTACTTGGAAAAGAACTCCAAGGTAAGGCTATCTGGTCAATTATCCTCGTGGTACTCGCAATCATTATCTTCATTACATATGCATTCCGTGGTGTTTCAAAACCAATTTCTTCATGGAAATATGGTGTTGTAGCAATCGTTGCACTATTCCACGATGTGATAGTACCTATAGGAATCTTCTCATTTTTAGGACGATCTGGTGGATATGAAATAGATGCACTCTTTGTCACCGCACTTTTGGTAATTCTTGGATTTTCAATTCACGATACTATTGTAGTGTTTGACCGAACTCGTGAGAACCTCAAAAACTTTGCTTTCGGAACATCTTCAAATAAAAAGTCATTTGAAGACATCGTAGGTCTCAGTGTCTCTCAGACAATTGCTCGATCTATTAACACTTCACTTACCACAATACTTGCCCTCGTCGCATTGTATGCATTTGGTCCAAAGACAACAGAACACTTCGCACTTGCACTCATACTCGGTATTGCAGTTGGAACATATTCATCAATCTTCATCGGCTCACCGTTGCTAGTCACATGGCAGAAATGGCAGGAGAAAAAGCGACCATAGTCGCTTTTTCGGGAGTGCCAGACATGGTGCAGGATAGTCGCTCATAAATAGAAATAACAGGAGTACGGATATTTTCCTGCTAGAAAATTCCTCGTGCTCGTGCCAGTCGCACTCGCAAGTCTCCTGTCATTTTTATTTACTCGCTCCCTAATAGGAGGCTACAACCTATTTACAATATATCTAAAAAGAGTATCTTTTTCGTAGAGCTCTTTGGAAACAAGGCGCACCTAGCAATCCGTAGCTTATTCGGTAAACCAATACAATTCAGGAGGAATATATATGTGTGACATTGTCAGATGTCGTTGTGGAAGAGAACCAGAAAAGGATACGAACACTTGTGGAGCAAAATTTTCGCTTTCATGTAAATGCGGAAGAAATCAGGTGGTACTTTTTGCTCGTTCAGACGACCCTCAGAGGGTTTGTGATAATTGGAGATCTCTGGTTCAACAATTACCTTATCTTCATGGGCTTCCACGAGATTTATCAGATGTCCCTGATGAACAGGTCTTACTATCTTGGCCAGCACGTTCCGGAATGGAAGATTATTACTCTGAGGTTGGTGGTAGTGGGGCTTGCTAAAAAAATCCACCATCAAGCACAGTTAATCCCTGTCGCATGATGGTGGATTTTCTGTTTACTCCTTCCTCGTCACCACCACCGAATATGTCTTATCACGCAAAATCACTTCAGAATTTCCAAATAGGGTATTGAAATTTTTTCGGGCCATTATCTCGAGTTGTTTAATAACAACTACGACAAAATATCCGTCAGTTTCGAGATGATCAAAGGCTTCGCCAAATAATATCCAGAAGAATTCTTTACTCACTTTTGCTGGTAGATTTGAAACAATCAGGCCATATTTTTTATCCGTAGGAACATGTGAAAATCCATTTGATAAATAGGCGCTTACATTTTCTGTACCATTTTCGAGTGCGTTCTTTTTAGAGTAATCTACTGCCACAAAATCTTTATCTATAAGATCTACAGAAGTAGTAGGGAATGCTTTAGCGATGGCGATTCCGATAGGTCCATATCCACATCCGATGTCTAGAACATTAACTGTTTCGTCCTCACTAGCGTTCGAAACTGCACATGAATTTTTGTTCCCATCGGTGAGGATTTGTATTATTTTTTCATCCTCCGAAATCGCCTTTAAAAGAAGCTTTGTACCTACATCTATTTCCTCAGGACAGAACAATCCCCAGGTTGTCTTAAAAGTAAGGGATTTATCCAGCAGAAATGCCTTAATTTGCATGTCTTTTTTAAGGTCTTCGAGAGGGATTTTAGGCATATTTTAAGGCTTTTTATGGGTTTTCTTGTATACGTTGTAATAAAGTCATGATACAGGTATCTGCCTTATTTGACAAAGGTTCTCATGTGCGTATAATGCTAATCACGCCTTGTAGAAAGGGCGTTTTTAGATAAGTTGTCTGGTCGAATCGATACTGACGTTAACTGACAGAAGTATCGACCAAGTGGTTCGTTCCACCCTCCAATCAACCAATGTCATCATGCATCGGAAAACTGCAAAGTTACCATTTGAAAATAGAATAAGTTACAGCATCATATTCTTTTGTCATCTAGTGTGTTAAGAAGATAAAGTTTACTTTATTTTCGTGACACACGACGATGAAATACAAAGATAAAATCTTTGTTTATTAATTTGAGTTTTTAGTTAGAGTTTGATCCTAGCTCAGGATGAACGCTGGCGACATGGATAAGGCATGCAAGTCGAACGGAAACATTTGAGATTATATCAATTTTGTTTTAGTGGCGAACGAGGTAGTAATATATAGGTACGTCCCCCAAAGTCGAGAATAACTCATCGAAAGATGAGCTAATACTCGATAGTCTCTACGGAGTAAAGTTTTAACGCTTTGGGAACGGTCTGTACGATATCAGCTAGTTGGTAGGGTAATGGCCTACCAAGGCAACGACGTCTAGAGGAGCTGAGAGGCTGACCCTCACCGATGGAACTGAGACACGGTCCATACACCTACGGGTGGCTGCAGTCGAGAATCTTCCGCAATGGGCGCAAGCCTGACGGAGCGATGTCGCGTGATTGATGAAGTCCTTCGGGATGTAAAGGTCTTTTATGAGGGAGAAAGTTATTGATAGTACCTCATGAATAAGGGGTTGCTAAACTCGTGCCAGCAGCAGCGGTAATACGAGTGCCCCAAGCGTTATCCGGAATTATTGGGTGTAAAGGGTGTGTAGGAGGTTGTATTAGTCGTATGTCAAAACTCTGGGCTTAACCTAGAATCTGCACGCGAAACGGTACAACTAGAGGACGCGAGAGATGTGTAGAACTCATAGTGTAGGGGTGAAATCCGTTGATATTATGGGGAATACCAAAAGCGAAGGCAGCACATTGGCGCGCTCCTGACTCTGAAACACGAAAGCGTGGGTAGCGAATGAGATTAGATACCTCAGTAGTCCACGCCCTAAACGATGTTCATTTGCTTTTCGGAGTATCGACCCTCTGAGAGGCGTAGCTAACGCGTTAAATGAACCACCTGGGTATTACGACCGCAAGGTTAAAACTCAAAGGAATAGACGGGG
Source organism: Minisyncoccota bacterium (assembly GCA_018062305.1). Classification (GTDB taxonomy): domain Bacteria; phylum Patescibacteriota; class Minisyncoccia; order Phycocordibacterales; family CAIZLB01; genus VEQN01. The sequence continues at coordinate 12,908 of JAGOSK010000002.1, forward strand.
ACTTGCACAAGCAGTGGATTATGTGGTTTAATTCGATGGTAAACGAAGAACCTCACCAGGGTTTGAAACCCACGTGAAAGCTCCTAGAAACAGGAGCCCTCGCAAGACTAGTGGACAGGTGCTGCATGGCCGTCGTCAGTTCGTGGTTTGAATTGTTCCCTTCAGTGGGGTAACGAACGCAACCCTCGTCGTGTGTTACAAGTGTCACACGAGACTGCCCCCTCTCGGGGGAGGAAGGTGAGGATGACGCCAGGTCAGCATGGCCCTTTGATACCCTGGGCTACACACATAATACAATCGCCGTTACAACACGACGCAATACCGTAAGGTGGAGCAAATCGTTAGAAAAACGGCGCCAGTTCGGATTGAGGTCTGCAACTCGACCTCATGAAGCCGGAATTGCTAGTAATCGCGGGTCAGATATACCGCGGTGAATACGTTCTCAAGTCTTGTACTCACAATAAAAGCGCGCAGCTGGATATAGCGCTAAGTCGTTAAAATCGACTCCTTCAAGATCGTCTCTTGAAGCGTAGCTGAAGAATAGCCATAGACCGCGAGGTGTATGGTGGAGGATTCGGAAGCAAATTGCAGTGTTAATTACTAAAGCTTTCTTAACAGTTAGTTTTGGACGATAATCGAGCTTTGAAAATAGGGCGGTGAGCAAAGCGAAGATTCATAGAAAAATCGTTTAATAATGCAATAGAACAGTGCTATATCTTACCTGCGGAGATCTGACGTATGTTACGTGAAATTTTATTGAATAAATAAAATTAGCGCGTATAATTAAACTTACGCAGCGTCAGAAGTCAGCTGAGTCATAGTAACCTTACATAATTGTGAAAACAAAATGTAAATGAAGGACTCACTCTAGAGATAGTCTGTGTATATAAAGCAGACAATGCACTAAATTAGTGTAGCGAAAGCTCCTCTGGAGCTCGCGCAGTGCGGGAAAACCGCTCGCTGCGTGGGAACTTCCATTCACAGTTTAGTGAAAATATTCGCCCGTCAACTCAAGGGAATCAGGAATACTCGAAATCTCACCTAGTGTGGGCTTACAGTAAGCTTGGTGACAGGGAGTAAGTCGTAACAAGGCACGGGTAGCGGAAGCTGTTCGTGGAATCATTCAATTTGAAATTCATATTATACATACCTTACGGTTGTCACTAATATACTTGTCGATCGTTCGAGTCCTGCATATGCGGATTTGAACAAAAGTTCATGACTTTCGAAACATGGAGACTAAGCGTCTTAAAAGCTTTGACAGTGGAGAAAGATCCATACTCAATGAAAGAATAGTGCGGAGATAGAGTATATCTCGTAAGCTTTAGATGTTGTAACTTATTCTGGTTTTAAATACCGAAAAATCCACGCTGTGTAATAACAGGGTGGATTTTTCTTTGCTTAATTTACTATTGGACCTATAATTATAGTCATGTTTGAATCTCCGATAATTAATGATACAGTTTCCGAAGACATTACTGTTGGAGAATTAAAACCTGAATCTAGAGAGATCGAAGAACCTCTACAGGTGGCTAGAAGGATTAATAATTACACCAAAGAAGATCTTCTTAAATTTTCTAATGAGCAATTGTTTGAAAGCTTGAACTCTTTAAGGTGGTCATCAGATGAGCTTGTGCCTGAAGAAATTCTCGATGCAGAAGCTCGTATTTATTCTGTGTATGAACCAAGTGTCGCCTTACAACTTCGGCATAAACAGGTGAACACTGAAGTAGTAGATTCCTACAATCCAAAAGATCTGTTGTCATTAAAGGAAAAATGGAAAACTGAAGTCGAAACAGATAAAAAAATTGCGTTCATAAAGAGTTACGTCGAAAAGTTAGCAGAACAATATGGATTAAATCAGAGCATTGATATTGTTGTTTATGATGAACCTTTTGATAGTGAGGGGGCAATGTGGCTGGCTTCACATGAATCAGATAGAATTGGTGTCTTAATATTGTATAAAACTGTAATTGAAAAAAGTAATCTTAATACAATTTTGAGTGATATTTCACACGAAATGGCACATGCTTTTCAAGAATCCATCAGAAAAGGGATTGTCCCAGATATTGATAACTTTAAAAATGATCAAGAGTGGTTCAATGTCTATGCTTCGAGATATGATCAAGGTAAATCAAAATACCTAGATGCCTTTAAGTCTTCTCGTGCTAGATACTTAGCCATACCGATTGAGCGAGATGCATGGGCTATGCAACTTACGGCGTACAATGAGATTGATAGAGCTTCAGATCAATATGCAGATGAGGTACTAGCACAAGCAGGTCTTGATACTTATTCTAATATAAAAAAGCAATCAGTTTTGGCTAAGTGGATTCGACGGAACTTAAAAGAGGATACTGACCCAGACTCTTTAGTTGAACTTGCAAGGAGGTCTACTTTTTCAAGTTTTGTTGAGCAGGTTGAATCTTTTGTTTCAGGAAAGAATATGAATCAAATTATACCCGCTATAGAAACAATAGAGGAAAAGAGGCAAAAGGCTGATGAATTATTGGGTCTGGCAGCTTAGAAAGTATCTAGTTTTCCTTGAGTGCTTATTTCAGTATGTCATAATGTACCTTGTTTTTGGGTCATTTTTTTGATATGGTAATGGTCACGTCGTGGCTGGAATGCGAGTTTAAATGGCTCGCTTGTCGGAACGTAAATATGCGCTTGTAGCTCAGTTGGTAGAGCACATCACTGATACTGATGGGGTCCCAGGTTCGAATCCTGGCAGGCGCACACGACAAAAAAGACCGGACTGCTCCGGTCTTTTTTCGTACGTGGGCGAGTCGGGGTCGAAGGTTCCGAGTTACAACGAGGAAACCTGTGACCACTAGTCTAAGTTATGCTATGCTCGATATATGGAAACCTTCATCAAAGACACTGTATTTCAAGCTGGCGACATTATCCTCAGCTTTTTTGGAAAAGCCGAATCTCTTTACGCCAAAGAGTTGGTAACTGACATCGTAACAGAGGCAGACCTCGCTTCAAACAAATTTATTTGTGAAGCGATAAAGAAAAGTTATCCAGACCACGGAATCGTATCTGAAGAAGGAGAAGGGTATCAACTTGATTCAGATAATGTTTGGTATATTGACCCGCTTGATGGCACAAAAAACTTTGCATCGCACACTCCACTTTTTGGTATAAACATAGCGCTCATGTGTAAGGGAGAAATAATATACGCAGCTATTTATCTCCCTATTGTTAAAGAATTTCTATACGCAGAAAAAGGAAAAGGTGCTTTCCTGAACGGAGTAAAAACAATATGCTCGCAAAAGGAGGATTGGAAGGGGAGTTTCGGTCTAGGAACTATAACCTTTAAGCCGGCCTATGAGAATTTTCAAAAAGGCATGAGCGAACTTTCAGGAGGTACCGGTTGGACAAATGCAGTGGCTAGTTCTGCTGTGTCAGGAATGTGGGTTTCGACAGGCAGAAGAGATTGGTATATAGGTCCAAGTAAAAATGCATGGGACTATGCAGCGACATCGCTTATAGCGCAAGAGACAGGTTGTATGGTCTCGAACTTTGAAGGAGCACCATACAAACCGGGCGATAAGGGTCTAGTGGTTGCGAACAAGTTCTTATTTCCGGAACTCGTAGAGTTAGTAAAGAAAAGTTATTCTAATTAATAAACGTAATTTATGAACATCCTATTTTTATGCAGAGGAAATGTCGGTAGAAGTCAGATGGCTGAAGGTTTACTGAAAAAACACAATCCTAATCTAAATGTGTCTTCTGCGGGGACAAAGCTAAGTGGCCCAGAACAAAAGCTTATTGATTTAATGCCGGCTATAAGTGAAGTGTTGCAGGTTATGAAAGAAGTCGATATAGATGTTTCAGACAATATTAGAAAACAAGTAACAGAAGAGATGGTGGACAAGGCTGACAGGATAATTATGGTAATAGATGAACGAGATCCAGTACCAGAATATTTAATCAATAACCCAAAAGTAATCACTTGGAATGTTCTTGACCCAAAAGGGCAGTCGCTCGAATTTACTCGAAACACTAGAAAGCAGATTGATGCTTTGATTAAATCTCTATTCTAAATTTTATTTAGTTACTCATACAATTCACTGTGTGATCCGATTGCTATAAAGTGTGCAACTGATCCATCTGTATCTTTGTAGACTGCCCGAATATCTCCACTAATATTAATACTTCTATAGTCGGACCATTCACCTTTAAGTTGGTGATTATTAAGTGAAGTATGAAATGGTTCGACTATAAATAATTCTAGCCGTGCGATCGTTTTGCTTTTTATTTTTCGCGGTAATTTAGAGAATTGTTTCTCAAATGTTTTAGATATGCTATATCTCATAGACTTACAGCATTAAAGCATTTCCGGTATAAAATTTCCCTAAAGTTTTTTTAATTTTTTTATGAAGTTTTTCCCCTCAAGCGGGCTGTCACCATTCTTATTATCCTTTGCAGTTTCGATTTCTGATTCCCTAATTACTGATTGCAAAAAAGGAGTGGGTTCGTAAGACATGTTAAGAGATATCTCTTTTGTGCGTACAAACTGACGGAGAAGGGCATTAACAATAGTACCGAGGGGAATACCAAACCCTTCAGCAACAAGCTGAGCCTCAGTTTTGAGAGTTTTATCTATCTTCAAATTTAATACTGTCTTCATAAACCAAAGTATATACTTTGGTTGGACATTGTCAATCTCTGTTAATTTAAAAAACATAAAGTTGGCTCTGCACAGCTTTGCATAAGTTAGCGTTGCATAAGTGTAAGTGTACCCTTAAGTATTCCCTTGTCCGGTGGACAAGTGTTTCACCTTGAATAACCCCCAAATCCTTGCTAGAATGGACCCCTGTTTAAAAAATTAACCCAGCTACCACAGATAGCCAATTCACCAATAAATCATATGCACCTAGGAAAGAAAACAAAGATTGTAGCAACAATCGGTCCTGCAACATCAAGTCAGGAACAACTCGAGAAACTCCTCAAAGCAGGACTCAATGTTATTAGACTTAACTTCTCACACGGAGATTTTGCTGAACACCAGGAAAAAGTAGACAATGCAAAGGCCGCGTCAAAGAAAACTGGTATTCCAGTAGCTATTCTCCAAGATCTTAGTGGTCCTAAAATCCGAACAGGAACATTCCAGAATGATCCAGCAGTTCGAATCAATCTTAAGGCAGGTCAGAAGTTTACATTTTCTACAAATGAAAAAACTGTAGGTGATGAAACTAAGGCATACATCAACTATTCAAAGCTTCCTGCTGAAATCAAAAAAGGTGAAGCAGTTCTCGTTGATGATGGAAAAGTGCGAATGGTTTGTACTGATATCAAAGGTGATGAAGTTATCTGTAAAGTTGTAAACGGTGGTGAACTCAAAGGGCGACGAGGAGTAAACCTTCCAGATTCTGATCTTTCTATCAGTGCTCTCACTGCAAAAGATAAAAAAGACATTGAGTTCGGTGAAAAGAATAATGTTGATTATGTTGCATTCTCATTTGTGCGAAAAGCCTCAGAAGCAGCAGAGCTCCGAAAGATCCTCAACAAGCGAGGTATGAATCACACAAAGATTATTGCCAAGATTGAAACTCCACAGGCTCTTGAAAACTTTGATGAAATTCTAGAGATTGTAGATGGTGCTATGGTTGCTCGAGGAGACCTTGCTGTAGAAATTCCAGCTGAAAAAGTGCCTCTTGCTCAGAAAATGATTATCGAAAAATGTAATGCTGCAGGTAAGCCAGTTATCACAGCTACACAGATGCTTGAATCTATGATCAAAAACCCAGTTCCGACTCGTGCTGAAGTTTCTGATGTTGCAAACGCAATGCTTGATGGTACAGATGCAGTGATGCTTTCTGAAGAAACAACTCTTGGTTCATACCCAGTCCAAGCTGTTGAAATGATGGCAAAAATTGCCGGTGAAGTTGAAAACGATGTTCGACACTCTATTCTTCTTGCTCACCCTGAGCGACTTGAGTCAGACACTCTCAGCAAAGCTATCGGAGGGGCAGCGGCTCATACAGCTGAACAGATTGGTGCTAAATATATTGTAGCCCTCACTGAGTTCGGTCATGCGGCAGCCCTTGCTTCACGACAACGAGTTTCAGTTCCTGTACTTGCTCTTACTCCAAATCAAAAGACTCTCAATCAGATGTGTATGTACTTCGGTGTATACCCAATGATGATTAAGACTCACGTAGGTTTCCGAGAAGCTCACGAAGATGCAAAGAAAATGCTCATCGCTGAGAAGCTTGTGAAGAAGGGTGACAAGCTTGTGTTTATCTCAGGTACTCCATTCAAAGAGGCTGATGAGACAAACATGGTTATGGTTGAGCAGATATAGTCAGTATTTTAAAGGTAAAATCTGTGCGTAGGAATCGCAGGGATGAATTAAAAGCTCTAGTCTAGTGCTAGGGCTTTTGATGTTCACCTAGTGTGTATCAAGTATCCAACGTGTATCCTTTAGATACTTGATACACATCGATACATAATTCAGTTTGGTTTATATAAATAGTATTGACCAAATGATATTGCTGTATACAATGGTCGTAATGACACAACAAAGAAAACCCCTAAAAATAGAAAGATTCTTCGATGCGACGACGACTGCAAAAGAAGCAGGAAAGTATATCAATGATATTCTGACTCAGTATATTGAAAAGCCAGTCCTTTTTCTCGTGGCTGGTGGCTCATCGACCACTGTGCTCGAACATGTTAATCCAGAGTATTTGAGTCCCGATCTCACTGTCACCACAACAGACGACCGATTCTCAACTGAATTAGATATAAATAATTTTTCAATTTTACAGAGTCTGAGCTTCTATAATAATCTCGTGGAAGCAGATGCTTTTTGTATAAGTACCGAGCCTTTTGAAGATGAGATTTTGGAGCAATATCGAGCTCGATTTGAGAAAAATCTCCGAGAATGGAAACAAGATTTCCCAAAAGGCACTATCGTGGGCTTATATGGAATGGGAGCAGATGGACATACTGGTGGAATGATCCCCGGCCTATTGAGTAAAGAAGAATTCGATGCTGAGTTCAATGATGCCGATAGACTTGTTGGAACTTTTGATGCTGTTGCGCATGGTGGGGGAGTCAAAGCTAGTCAATACGAATTTCCACAAAGGATTTCAACGACCATCCCATTTATGCGAGATTGGGTAGACCATGCGGTGTTCTATATTACTGGTGAAAATAAAAAGTTGGCACTTGATGCTGTGTTGCAGATTTCTGATGAGACACTTTCAACTGATGTCGATTTTAGTAAAGCTCCGATAGCGATAGCTCGATTTATGAAGGATACGACGATCTTTACCGATATTCAGTAGCTTTATCTTTTCTTGATATGTTCTTCAGCGGTAGGGTGATATATTATTAAATACATAATATAATAGAAACATATGACAACATATACACGCACAGACAGCGATTTATTGATGACCACAGGATTTATAGGGGCGACGTCCTTAGGGTCTCCTTCGGATCACTCGAGCGGGGAAGCCGGAGAGCCTAGACAGTACATCCTCAAGCTTCGAGATCTACCCACAGACGACAAACCTCGTGAGAAGCTTATAGAGCAAGGGGTTCAGGCACTGTCTCTCCAGGAGCTCATATCAGTCGTTTTAAACACTGGTACAAAGAAAGAGGACGTTACAGCTATGTCACAGAAGATTGTCCGAGAATACGGCAACAGCGCCCTTACAGGCACTGTTGACCCTACGACTATGGCAGAGGAGCTCGACATACCACTTGGTAAAGCATGTCAGGTTGTGGCGTGTAGTGAGATAGGGAGACGTCTATACAAAAAGAGCGATGTTGGTCTTGCGGTGATTCGCACAGCTGATGATGTGTACAAGTTTTTGGCTGAGATGCAGACATTGCCAAAAGAGCAACTTCGAGGTTTATATCTCGATACTCACAATAGAGTAATTCACCAAGAGATCATTTCTATGGGTACTATTAATTCAAATATCGTGCATGCACGAGAAGTCTTCCGGCCAGCTCTTGAGTACAATGCAGCCGCTGTGGTGCTCGCACACAATCACCCATCTGGTGTAGTGACTCCGAGTCTGTCGGACTCACAGATTACAAAACAGATTATAGAGGCAGGAAAAATCATCGGCATACACCTCCTCGACCACGTCATCATTACAAAAGACGGCTTTGCTAGTGTGCCAGCGGAGTACTAAAAAATGCTATACTAAATGTCAGAGACATCGCCGCGCCAAGAGGACGGTTGCGCGGCATGATTTCGCTAAATCAAATGAAAAAAAGAACACTCATTATTATATTAGGTATTTGGATCGCACTTATTCCAGTCCTTGGACTTCCAAATGTTTGGAAAAATAGAATTGTTTCAGTATCTGCACTCATTGTGGTGTATCTCGCATATACGCGAAGCGCATCTCCAAAACCAACTAGTCAACAATAGTAATCTATTCTAATAAAAGATATTTGATATAGTCTGCGACACGACTTTGATATATAATGTTATTCATAAAGCTCTTATGAATCCTAATGAAGATTTTTTAAATGATGATGAACAAGTAACGTACTTCGGTGAGACCGACGCGCGAAATCGACGTCTGCGTTTTGGTATAAAAAGAAAAGATAGAGCGAAACATTTGTACGCCATCGGTAAAACAGGTATGGGTAAATCAACTCTGCTTGAGAATCTTGCTGTCCAAGATATTTTGAATGGGGAAGGGCTTTGTTTCCTTGATCCTCACGGCAAGTCTGCTGATCTATTGCTTGAATATGTTCCAGAACATCGTATAAAAGACGTCATCTACTTTGCACCGTTTGACATGGAGCACCCAATATCTTTTAACGTAATGGAAGACGTTGGACCTGAACAGCGATATCTTGTAGCAAGTGGAATGATGTCAGCCTTCAAGAAAATTTGGGTAGACGCATGGTCGGCTCGAATGGAATATATTCTTGGAAATATTATGCTTGCACTTTTGGAGTATCCTGGTTCGACACTTGTGGGTGTAAATAGAATGCTCACAGACAAAGATTTTCGTAAAGAAGTTGTGAATCATATTTCTGATCCATCAGTAAAATCTTTTTGGGTGAATGAATATGCAAACTATACCGAAAAGTTTGCCGCTGAAGCCGCGCCTGCTATTCAAAACAAAGTAGGGCAGTTTGTTGCTAACCCGCTTATTCGAAATATTATCGGCCAGCCGAAATCATCTTTTGATATCCGAGACATTATGGATAACCGAAAGATACTCATTATCAACCTTTCAAAAGGTAGAGTGGGTGAAGCGAATGCAAATCTCCTGGGTTCAATGTTGATTACCAAAATATATCTTGGCGCTATGAGTCGTGCTGATCTTGGTGAAAAAGAGCTAGAAAAGGCGCCAAACTTCTATCTCTATGTAGATGAGTTTCAATCTTTTGCAAATGAGTCTTTTGCCGATATACTTTCTGAAGCTCGAAAATACAAGTTGGCTTTATGTATTGCTCACCAGTACATTGAACAAATGACCGAAGAGGTACGAGCGGCGGTGTTTGGAAACGTAGGTACTATGGTGACTTTTCGAGTGGGGGCATATGATGCTGAGATTCTTGAAAAAGAATATGCGCCACACTTTTTAGCCGAGGATATAGTGAGTCTCCAAAAATATCAAATGTATTTGAAGCTGATGATTGATGGGGTAACATCTCCGCCATTTTCAGCCGCAGGCATGGCACCTATTCCGCGTCCTGAAATAAATTATACCAATGAGATTTTGGCATCATCACGTGCTTTGTATGCAAAACCTCGACAGCAAGTAGAGGATGAACTTTTGGCATGGATTCAAAAGAAGTTCGGGGGAGGGGGTGGTAATTCTGGTGGTAGTTCATCGGGTGGTGGCAATGGCGGCGGAAATGGTTCTGCGGGCGGTAATGGCGGTGCTTCCTCAAACGGAAATGGTGGCTCAGGCAGTAGAGGTGGCGCATCGTCGACACCATACTCAAGTGGTCCACGGTCTGGTGGGGGATCTGGTGCTGGTGGAGTGAGATCTAGCGGTACGGGAAGTAGTTCTAGCTCATCATCTAGTACATCAAGTGGGGGATATTCATCTCCACGCCCTTCAGCGAGTGGAAGTAGTACTGGAAGTGCTATGCGCGACAGTCGCGGAAATACTCAACAATCAGGTCCAAGTTCACGCCCTGCTCATGCGCAATCTGATAATAGGGATCGTACAGCAACAAATCACGTGACGACATCAAGTCATTCAATTAAACCATCACAACCAACCCACGGAATTCATTCAACCCAATCACCCCACGCAATTCCTTCAGCCTCCAGAAATCCAGTTCAAGCTAGTGGCGCAGTTGCTGCAGCGAATGTAGTACAAGGAAACGAACGCGAGCAAGAATTACGAAACGCAATGTCACTTAGTTATTTAAAAACTGAGCCCACACCGCCGAAGCACGAGAAAGTTCCAAAGCCAGAAAATATCGCAGCTTTACGTGAAGCACTGCTGTCTGTGATGAATCAGGATCAGTCAAAGAATCTAATTCAAAATGAGGAAAAGCAGAGTGTTACTCCTGTACCTGAAACACCGGTTGATCATAAAAAAGAAGAGAAGTCAGATCCATCCGAAAAATCAGAAACAAAACCTACTGCTCATACAAAACCAAATGATACGAGGGTGAGTGAAAAAAATGATAAAAAAGAGGTTCAAGAATCTGAGTTGAAAGATATTTTTGCAGAGTAGTAAAAAAAGAGTAGGGCGATTAAGCTACAGTTTGCAAACTATAGTTTAAAAATAAATTTACGAACAATACGAATATATGCTTTTACAAGTGCTTTATAGTAGTTCGGATAGACATGCCTATATTTTTTAACTAATTCTAATACAACAAGTGCAAGTTTAATCCTCTCTTTTCCGTTTGATCCAGAGGCACTGTTTATGCGAACAGTATATCGTGTTTCGGTATCAGGAATATTTGTAATGTCACCTATCTGGGCAAGACGAAGCCATAAATCGTAGTCTTCAGCTAGACGCATACTTGTGAGACCTCCCACTTTATTGTATGCGTCCCTTCGAAATACGACTGAAGAATTAATAATCGGACACCGTAGAAGCATTTCATCATGAATAACTTTTGGATCAGTCTTGTGATAAAACCACCACATACGTGTTCCGCTTTCTGTGACGAATTCAGTTTTCTCTGCACCTACCACTAGCACATTTGGATTCTTTTCGAGATATGAAATTTGGTTCTCAAGCTTCTTTGGGTTGATCCAACTATCATCATCATCAAGAATAGCGATGTAGGGGTTCTGCATCTCTGATTGTGCGATACCTTTTGCACGAGCAGACCCTGGACCTACATTTTGTGCTAGCTCTATTAGTTTAACTCGAGGGTCTGTAGCGCCAATTTCACGTACTATTTTTGCTGTGTTATCTGTGCTCCCATCTGATACTACTACAATTTCAAAACCTGGGTACTCTGTAGGGTCTTGTGCATTTTGTACAGCAACACTCTGTTCGAGTGCACTTTGAATAGCACGCGCTATGTATTTTTCTCCATTTTTTGTTGCGATGATTACTGAGATCATGTTGGTTGGTACAATTATATAACTCTAGGAATTTCTGTGTGGCACTAGTATCCCAATTATACTATAATTTTAGCCACTTTTCAGGGATAATATTTGGGTGATCTGTGCCGCTTACAGTCCATTGTTTCGGCGCAATTACTATTTTATCCGGATTACTATTCAGCCATGCACCCCACCAACTGAAAGAGCTATTGGCAATAATATTATGCTTGCATAAAGACATAAGGGCGAGCTCTTCGTAATCTTGGAGCTCTGGATTTGAAATATAGGTTACAGGACTTAGTACGCCCCCCTCGTTTTGACTAGAAGGGCTGTTTATAGGGATATTTTTCTTAACCCACTCAATATCATCTGAAAATACAAAAAAATGTGGATTCGAGATATGTTGTTTAATGTGTGCTATTGCGTCAGTATAATACTGTATTGAACAAAGCCCTTGAGTTTTGTTTGCTGATGGATTTGTAACATAATCGCCTCGGCGGACATGAAGTGAAACTGAATTTTCGAAGTCGGATGCTGGATTTCCCATGGCTTGAATTTGATCCATATATATTTTCATAACAGGGGATATATGCTCAGGCTTAAGTTGAAAGTCGTTCTGTATCATTTCTCGAAAATCGTTACTACCCACTGTATAGTATTTTTCAGATTGAAAAAAACCATCTAGATATAGCGTGCCTGATGTGGCACTTTTTCTCTCGAGTAATTCTGGATGATAATCAATATAGTTCTTTCTAAGAATTTTTTGACTGAATGCTCTCAAAACTTTTGAAACTATACCAAATGGATATTTTGCTCGCAGAACGTCTTCTGGCGTTGCGATATCCCCTTGTATATTAAAAAATTGAAGCCGGTACGAGCGGGGAGTGTCACCTTGAACCTTCGTAGCATAGCCAGTTGTGTCGAGCCTCAGTTCTTCATTGTGAACCTTTGATATGACTCGTCCGAGTGCATATTGAAACATTTGATTGCCGAGTCCTCCTCGGAGACGTGTGAGTATCATGAGATTTTTTTCTTAAACCAGAAACATCCGCATCCATAATTCTCTGCGTCAGCTTGAGACTTGGTCGCATTGATAAGTATACCGCCGTTTTGAGCGTTTTTATCATCTCGATCATTACGAGCATTCTCGGGAATAAGTGAAAATTCTACCAATTCAAGGTCTTTGAAATATTCAACAATGTAGATGTATGTATAGATCCGGTGAGCATTATATTCAATCTTGGCTGTGCCTCCGATAGGTGTAACAAAAAGAATTGATCCGCCTGGTTTTGTCACACGGATGAGTTCGCGTATCGCCTTCAAATCTGCTTCTGGATCGATCGGATCACCATATCTTCCTAGTCCAATATGCTCGATAGTGTGCATACAGGAAATAGACTCGAGGCTATTATCTTCGAAGGGGAGATTCATTAGATTTCCAGGTTTACTTTCAAGATTTGAGAGATTCAACTCTGCAGGGCGATAGTCGTAGAATTTTACTGGAATAAAAGCTGAGACGATTCCACAAAAATAGAGACTCGAAGATATATCAGTATGAAATGATGGGTTTATCTCTTTTACTTTTCGAGCAGCCCATGCAGTGTGAAATACATAGTGTCGGTCAAATCCTGTTGTAATTGTCTTATCTTTGACACAAGGGTAAGCATCACTGATGTTGAGAGAAAATCTTGCCGGAGTGCCCGCCTTGCTCGATTGTAGTATTGCTTTCTTGTACTTCATCCAGTCATGTAGGATGAGGGGTGTTTGGGCGTATCTGATCAATCGTTTGAGTATGTGTTTTAGGTTATTCATGGATGTAGTATAGCAAAAAGTGCCTCAATTTCTTTAACTGCATCTGACACTGATATATTGCGAATGCAAGGGGCAATTTCTCCAGCTCTGAGATTTTGGCTGCATTTCCAATCGTCACCCCTACAGCTAACATTTTCATCTGCAATGTATCGATTAGTGATAGGATTTCCATAAGGAAAAAATCTATTAAAATGTCCACCACCTAAAATGCAAACTACAGGGGTGCCGACCGCAATTGCTAAGTGAAGTGGTCCAGTTTCGCTTCCAAAATAGAAAAGTGAACGCTGCAATATATGTGCAAAATTTGGTAGATCCGTAAGTCCTGTAATATTAAATATCTTTTCCTTATTTTTTACATCAGCAAATATCTTTTCTGATAAATGTATATCTCCTTTACTTCCAGAGATAAGCACTGATAATCCATATTTCTCAACTACGTAGTCTGCGATTTGTACAAACTTTTCCAATTGCCATGTTCGATATGGCGCTCCAGCTCCTGCGAGAAGTACACAGTATTTTTTTTCTTTTAGATTGAATTTTGAAAATACTTCATCAGCCTCACTGTGATCAAACTTTTGTATATCTAAAGAGGGAAAGGTGAGTGTGCACTGCAGACCTGTCACTGCTTGTGCAAAAAACATATTTCGCATGGGTTCATTGAGATCTGCGGGTGTTATGATTATTCTCGAGTAGTCACCATCTGTCGACATATTTCCAAAAGCGCTCTCAAATGCAATGGTCTCTTTTGCTCCTGTAGCTCTCACCATGCGGTCTCCAATATATTCGCGGGAGTATACCGCATGCACGACGGTATCAAAACCCTGCTTCGCTAAATTATGCATAAAATTCCTTCTGTAAAAAAAGTTTGTTCTAAACTTTTTGCCATCGTAAGGGATAATCTTGTCTATAAAGGAGAATTGATTCAATAATTCCAATGCTACTGTGTTTACCACAAGACTAATCTCAGCTTCTTTGTAGTATTCTCTATAATACGTAAGTGTCGGTATAAATAGTATAAAATCACCAATTACATCTTTGCGTAGTATGAGAACTTTTTTCTTATGCGCGGCATTGGTATGAGGTGAGCGAAGAGAAAAACTTCGAGCGGTTCTTAAGATCCAACATTCGATACTGATATATGTATCCATGATGCCTTTAAAGATAGATCTAGTGATAGTACGAACAGAGCTCATTGTATTATAATTATATTATTCCTCGTCTCTTTAATTCTTGATTATCACTATATGTCTTTGTTTTTAGAAAAATCTTCTTCAAGAACAAATCAAGTTCAAATTTTGTAGAGAACATGAGAAGTTTAAATAGCCATTGTGGGAAGTTTTTATTTGAGAACAAGTGTATGTTTTTTCCATCAGTGTAGAAATGCACACCATGTTGCTTGGCAATATAGGAGAGTGATTCTTTTGAGTAAAAAGCTACATGTTGACCATGATTGAGTCCATAGTATTCCCAATCTGAAGCGGGTGGAGTTTCCTTTGGTAACAAGACTGTTGAAAAGAAAATATTTTTTGTAATAGAAAACATTTTGTCTATCTCTTCCTTGGGGTTGGGGAGGTGTTCAAAACATTCAAACGTACTGAGTAGCTCAATCGGCGTGTTCTGTTCCTTCTTATATTCAAATCCTTGAGCAAATAGATTCTTGGTGTAAATATCATCCCATAAGAAATTTAATCCATAATCTCTCATAAGACGTGTAAGCATACCGTAGCCTCCTCCATAATCTAGATAAGTTTTATCAGTTCCAAAAATGAGTGAACAGAGAATAAGTGTCTTTCGAGAAAGATAGACATTTCGCATTACATAACCTGTGTCTGTGATATTTATAGGAGCCTCATAAGCTTCTGTAAGCCATGTTGGATTATCTATAAACATAAAACCACACGATTGGCAGAGATAATACTCAGCCTGATGGGTATTTCGGACAGTAAGTGTTTTTACATGTTTTGATTCTGAATCGCAGATTTTACATTTCATAGGTATAACTATATAACTGATTTGAACTTATCCCAAATTTTTCTATATATAGATTTTATATATAATCTATGGGATACAATAGAATCTAAGTCTTGTCGTATAGGTAGTTCGGCTTCAAGGTGAGGGCTTGGTAGCTCCTGTATATCAATACTGGACAGCTTCTTCGAGAATTGACTAAATGATGATTGAGCTTGAGTATGTGTCCCTTCAGATCCAAATCCAATATTTTCTATAAGATTCTGTACTGGTGTTATGCAAACCCCATTCGATTTAAGTATTGTGTACGCCCACTGTGCATCCCAAGTATTAATCTGCTTATTTCTTATGTGTTTAAATAATGAAATCCAGAATTTACCAATTCTTCTGTCTTTAAATTGAGATAAAATATGTTTTTGTGTTGTAGATTCTTCAATCCCTGTCATCTCTATGTCGTATGCATTCCAAGCACGGCGCCAGGAAGCCCAACCCCAAACGTGAACATTTTTAGAAAAGTAATACGAGTCGTGAGTGCCAATATTTTTATTCAACTCATCAGCTATAAAATTACTTCCATTTATATGAAAAATTCTACTGTCATTTGCGTACTGTGAAAGCATGAGACCTGCAAAATCGAAGAATGTTGGATCAGGTAAACAATCGTCCTCTAGAATAATTCCTTGTTCTTCATTTTCAAAAAACCAAGTAATAGCGCTAGAAACTGCTTTTTTACAGCCTAAATTTTTATCTCTATATAGTCTTTTGACCTCACAAGGCCAATCGATAGTTTCAGTAATAGCTCTCACTGCGTCGCATTTTTCTTTTTCCCCAGGCCTGTCCTGACGAGGTCCGTCTGCCGATATATAGAGCTTCTCTGGTTTTGCCTTTCTTATCACTTCAAAAACACGCTCAGTTGTATCCTTACGATTGAATATTATAAATAAGATAGGGGTTTCCATGTTGGTTATTTAGGCACGATTTCTGTGGTTGTATTTTAGTTTTAATTATCTAACATAGTAACCACTAGATTTTTTAAATGTAAAAATATCTACACTCCCTCCATGTATATTATACGGTAATACTGCTGTAAATGGCTTAGGTAGAGCCGCAGCAACAGCGGCACCTCCAGAAAGTACGGTTATGAAATAGTGGCATGAAGAAATCATATCCACGTATTGGAAAAGATTTTGTTTTGTAGGATTAATCTCTTCAATTTTTAGATTTCTATTGTCACTCAATCTCTTTTCAATTTCATTATCAAATGTTTTGTCTTTGTAGAACCACCCCAATTTTTTACCACTAATATAATTTTTATCCACTAAAATTGTATCTGAGTATTCATTTAGAATATTTGGTCTGTAATAGATTTCAGGGATTCCTTCGCCATTCAAACCAAATTGTCTTTCTACTATTTCTGTAAGAGCGCAACCTCTTTGGTCTGTAATGATGTTGTAGATTGACTTATCTGAAGCAAATATTTCAAACTCAAAGAAATTGCCATCGTCTCGTACCCCTTTAAAATAGGGATTCATCTCAAAGCATAATTTAAAAATGTCATTATTTCTCAACGAAGCGATACATCTAGTTGTTAGATAAAATTTTATTCCGTACTGCTCATGTAATAATCTAGGTAGACTTGTAAACGCCATCCAGTCACCGAGACCTCCGAAACGAATATCAAAGATAATTTCCTTTGTCTTTTTAATATATTCTATTCGCTCATAGTAGAATGCTCGTTCCGATTTTCTTTGATAAAGATCAATGAGATTGTTTTTAAATGAAAGAGCACCGAATATTACTTTAGATAGTGCTGAGTTGTTTTTTATAATCTTTTTTGCTTTGCGTAACATTTTAGACACGATTGATTCTGCATCACCGCGCTTAACATAGTTGCGGATATTTTCTATCTTTTTATATGCTTCACGTTGTGATGTTCCTTCTCGACATAGCTGTGCCATCTGTATTTTTTCCTTCAGAGCAGGATAAGGAAATTCAGTTTCCGATAGTGTGTTTAAAATGGCTAATGCCTCATTATATAAACCTTTTCTAATATATTCAGAACCGGCCCAGTATCTCTCAGTCATGATTTGTGATTTTGATAACCTCTTTACAGTTTCAATAGAATAATTTTGATCAAGATTTGAAGTAAATTCTGTATTGAAAATTTCTGGATAGCTCTTAATTAAATCCATCAAACCGATTGTAGTTTGTGTGAAATTGAATGAAAGTATTTCTTTTTGGACATGTTCTTTAAAAAGGATCAAAAACTCATCAAGCACCTCAAACCAGTTATAGTTTGTCTTGCCACTTTCATATTCACGCACATAGTATGATTTGTTGAAATGTTGACGGTGAAGAT
The DNA here is from genome assembly GCA_018062305.1 of Minisyncoccota bacterium. Classification (GTDB taxonomy): domain Bacteria; phylum Patescibacteriota; class Minisyncoccia; order Phycocordibacterales; family CAIZLB01; genus VEQN01. The sequence goes on from JAGOSK010000002.1 coordinate 30,568, forward strand.
AGGTTGCCTCGGGACACGTGCTTGCATACAAACCGTGTGCTAAAAAACGCCAGGCAAAGGATTGAGTGTCGAACCCATGGAATTCCGTATAGCCATTAGTTATTTCAAATGCCTTTTTTGTATGCATGAATGTTGAATAGAGTGGGTTGAAGGGTCCTTTGGTATTCTCAATTAATGCATTTAGTGGAATTTTTTCATTTACATATCCAAATTCATCAACTCTAAATACATCTGACACGTCCGCACCTTTAAATTTAATCGATTTGTGAATACCAACTCCATCGCAATTCAATCTTTTCATATGTGTAAGCATCAATGAAAGTGTGTTTTCGGGTAACAGATCATCACTATCAAGACAAAAAATAATTTCAGCGGCGCTTTCTTTGATAGCACGGTTCCGCGTTGCCCCACCTCCAAGGTTCTTTTCGTTTCTATAAATACGTATTTCAGGGTATCTTGATGTGAGAATTTGCATTAAGTTCCATGTTGAATCTGTTGACCCGTCATCTACCATTATAATTTCAAAAGAACTGAGGTTTTGGATGAAGCATGATTCAACAGCCGCTTCCAGGGTTTCGTAACAGTTGTAGCAAGGGATTATTATAGTTAGCTCAGGTTTCATCTTTTTATAGTTTTACAATAAGAACAGATCCGCTTTTGTCTGGCATCGGGATTGGTATTTCTTGCTTGTCTCTAAAGAATGTATCAACAGCCTCTCGTGCGCCGATCCAAGAATTATAGTCATGCACAACAATCATTGCACCCGTACTCATTTTTGGATAAAACATTTCAAGCCCTTTGAATGTGGGTTCATATAGATCAGCATCAAGATGTACAAATGAAAAATTCATACTGTCGAAAGATGTAGGCAGTATGTCAGGGAAGTAGGCTTGGTAATAAGAAACATTAGCATTGCCATCAATATATTTTTGTACACTCTCGAGGTTTGTATCTGCGAAGTGGTTCTGTGATATTGAAAGGCCTGTTAGACTTTTTTCAGCGTTTACGCTTCGTTCTTTAAAACCCGCAAACGTATCAAACAAATGCAATTTTCGTTCAGGGGCATATTTATGTAAAAGCTTCGCTGTTGATCCCTTATATACACCAACTTCAGCAAAATCTCCAGGAATGTTATTCTCTGTGATTGTACGTAAAAAAAGTACGAGCATGTCTCTACGTGTTGTGTCCCAGGGTTCAATGTCAGTTATCGTTCTCTCGATGCAATCATTTTTTGGAAAATAACCATGAGTGATATCTATAAAATCTTTTTTGTACCATAAAGATTTAGGCTGTAAGTCCATCTGTCCTTGAAGATAGAATGCAGACTTTTTCACTAAGCCTGCCATTGTCTTGCCGTGCATTCTTATTAAGCCATAAAAAAACTCTGATGGATCTTTAATTGATTTAATAATATTTAATAGTATTTTATTCATATGTTTATCTTAATGAAGCTTCTTTGCTATCTCCTGATCTATTTTAATTCTTTTTATCCAATAATCCATCCGTAGTGGCTCCCAATTCGGATTCTTCATAAGCTCATTGTATTTTTGAGATAGAGATTCAGGTGTCTGATAATCGTCTAGTTCCTTCCAATCTTTCACAATCCACATTGGTAATCCAAGCGAAACAAAATATCTATAAGCAACAAAGTCTTTGACTATAGGTACTGTACGTAGCTCTAATGCCTCCCAAGTCCTATGGCTTTCTATAGAGTTTCCAGGAGGTGAGGCGACAAATTTATATGTCATTAATTTTCGCAGATGAAGACTTGGAGGTAGCATCTGCGAAAAAGTTTCCATTAAAGGGTGTTTAAAAAAGAGCTCAAGAGCTGGCTTTCTTTCTGTTGGATTTGTATACACACTAAATCTAAAAAGAATTTTATCTTGCTTGACTAGAGGGTTGCACCTCATCTTCTTAATCAAACGATTGAATACAGCCGGAATACCATTCATGTAATATCTTTTGTTTTCCAGCGAAATCCCAATCGGGACAATCTTATCATGTTTAAAGACAACGTCCTGTGCGTAGCATTTTACAATCTTATCGTCGATCATATTCGCAAAGGTTTGGTCGATTGCATTATCACCGTTATGTACGAGAAGTATATACGGGTATTTAATTTGTTTATGCAAAGTCTGCATGTATTTATGTGCACAGCTATTTGATGCAAAAACGATGTCTCCTTGCTTTACGTCTTTTGGATTGAATGCAGTTTCTTCATCATATATATGTTGCGCCAGTAGCCTAAAAGAATCTCCACTTATGAAAGGATAACTTCCAGGACGACTGTCTCTGGTTATTTTCATCCATATTTTTCTATAGATACCACGTCGGAGAATCATAATATATTTACTTAAAGTAAATGTAAGTGGGCTTATTTTTGCTTCCATATGAGTAATAGTATATCTTATAATATATGTTTTGCGAGGTGTGTTTCTACGTGTCGTAATGTGTGTAGTCTAAGGCTTGTGTTTGCTTGACTACTGTAGAAGCCCCTCATTATGCACCACATATGCAACTTTAATATACAAGTATAGAATGAGATATTCAATACGTATATTCTTAAACTTGAGGCATAAGTAAACGCCTTGCCGAAATTATCCGCGTCGGAGTGTTTTCTTTGCAAAACCCAATATATCCCGCACATCCTCCTTTTCGAAAAACCCGAAGATAAAATAAATACCGAGAAATAAACTTCCAGATACAGCTCCGAATACTAGTACCGTTGGAAAATTGTATATAAATTGTTTGAATATTAACTGGTTTAATACAAACACAATGACACCAGTAGACAAGAGCTTAGCGGAAAGTGCGACATAATGAATTTTTCGCCCAGTTAAATTAAGTAATTTGTATTCTATCCAATAGAGGAGTAATAGATATGGTATGAAGCAAAAGAGATATGCCCAGGCTGCTCCGATTATACCCATCTTTGGAAGGAATATAAAAAGTAGTATTGCGTTTATAAAAGCTGATGTGAGTGACGTCATTGTGAGTTGTTTGAGTCGTCCTAAGCCAGTTAAAAAACCTGAAAGAGTACCTGACAATGAAATGATCCAGTTTGTGAGAGCTAATATAACAAGAATACCAGTGGTTTTTTCAGCGACGTCAACGCTTATCCAATATTTGAGCATAAGGTAAGGGAAAGAGATGATCGTCACCGTAATAGCTGTCGAGAATACGGCAATTAATCTAGTTGTTCTTATATACAGTGTTTTGACCCGTTCGCGGTCACCAACACTCTCAAAACTCGCTGTCATAGGGAACACCACACTGGTAAATGTCTGTGAGAGTCCTGGAGTCTTGCTTGCTATACTGCCAGCCAAACTGTAGTAAGTAAGATTTGATGGACCTATAAATACAGGTATTATGGCCTTATCAAGATAAGCCAAAAGTGAACCTGCAATGTTATTAAAAAAAACTCCAAAGCCAAAAGTGTATACCTGAAGAAGCTCTCTTTTGTCAAAACCGAATTGGTGCAGATCTTTTTGAGTCTCTACTGGTAGTATGTGTGTAGAATTGTCTCTATATAAAAAATAAAAACACGCATACAAAACTGCCAGTGCAATAAAAATATTGTTTAGTCCAATGTGAAATATTACACCTAAGACAATAACAGTTTGTTGAAATGTAAAGAATGCTATGCCAATTTTTGTACCAACATCTACTCTCTGTAAGGCTGTTGGTATGACTATATATAATGTCACCATAGAGTTTATAAAAAACATAATCCCCGCTGATATAAAAGCAGGGTAATAGTGCATATAATTGACGATTGCTTCTGGAAAAAATATATTTCCAATATATAGAGTAGAGATTATTAGTAGTCCTCCAAATATCCCAATAAAAAATAAAATGGTGTTACCAGTCTTAAATAGGGAAGATAAGCCTAGATAGTTTTTTGTACTGTGCCGTTCTGCTATGAATTTAGCAAAGGCAGAAGAGACACCTATTTCAATCAGCCCTACTATACTTATGAGAGTACTAATAAATACATATATACCGTATTCTTTTACACCCAGACCAATAACAACTATTGGTGTAACAAAAATTGCTATGAGTATAGGCCAACCAAAACCTATTAGACTAAAAGAAATATTTTTTAAAGCCCTGTGAGTTATGCTAGTTTTATCCATTAGGACTGAATTATACTATAAAAATAGATATGATATACTCCATCTTATATCAAATTAAGCTACATTTAAGAAGATTAAAATGTCCAAAAACACCAAAAACATCCTTTTATACAGCATAATGACCCTTATCTACGCTGTATTTTTCACCCCGCTCATTATATCGACATCTCTCTTTTTCCCATACATCACCGGAAAAGCATTCGCTTTTAGACTTCTTGTTGAGCTCGCAACCGTACTATATATAGTACTCGTGGTTTCTGATCGCTCATTTTTGCCAAAGAAAGGTACTATTCTTGCCTCTATCGTAGTTTTCACCGCAGTTCTTGGTATCTCCACACTCACTGCCGAAGATCCGACAAGAAGTTTTTGGAGTAACTTTGAGCGAATGGAAGGGTATGTTACAGTGTTACACCTATTCTTTTTCTTTGTAGTTACGACTTCATTGTTTCGAGCAAAGCAAACTTGGTATGCATTATTCAACACTAGTCTTGTCATCAGTATTATCATCGGACTTCGGGCTTTTGCTGATTATGACCCATCACGTGATGCTTCACTCGTCATTGAATTTTTTAAAGGGATCAAACACTTTTTTTATGTAGTCTTTAACGGCTATGACCAGACAGTACGAATTGCTGGTACACTCGGCAACTCAAGTTATCTTGGAGTCTATTCGCTTATACATGCGTTTTTGGCTGGGTTAATGCTGACGACGCTTATGGGGGTAAAGAAGTTCAAAGAAGCTCCAACTCGTTATATAGTCTATATTCTCGCGTTATTGTTCAACATCGTCGTACTCTATAACACTGGAACACGAGGATCATTTGTTGGTCTCGTTGCTGGTGCTTTTGTAACAGCACTCATTCCTCTCGCACTCATTCTTTTTGGAAAAAATGGAACTGGAGGAGAATCGTTTAACCAATCCATTTCAGAACATATCAAGAAGAAAATAAAAATTGCGAGTGGTGTTTCTCTGGTAGTGATTCTACTTGCTGTAGCGCTCCTTGGTCTCAACAAAGAATCATCTTTCGTAAAAAGCTCAAACTTACTCAGTCGATTTAGTTCACTGATAACACTCGACATCAAACATGTACTTGCGACTCAAGGTGAATCGCGAACGCTCTTGTGGGGTATGTCGTGGAAAGGAGTTCAAGAGAGACCGCTCCTAGGATGGGGGCAAGACAATTTTCCATATGTATTTTCGAAATACTATGATCCAAAAATGTATGCACAAGAACAATGGTTTGATCGTACACACAATGTATTCTTTGACTGGTTGATCGCAGCTGGATTTCTTGGACTACTCAGTTATCTTGGACTTTTTGTAGCGCTACTATATGTACTTTGGAAAAAGACAGTTCTAAACAAAGAAAACATCGTATATGATTTTCTCGAAAAATCTATACTCACTGGACTCTTGACTGCATACTTTGTGCACAACGTCTTTATCTTCGACAACCTGGCCAGCTATATTCTCTTCTTTATATTGCTCGCATATGTACATCAGCAGAGTAATGCAAGTGTACTATTTTCAGCAACGGAGATGTCGAGTACAAAAACAAGTACGAAATTCAATACATACGCATCGAATCCTACAGTACAATGGGCCATCATCTTTATTGCAATCCTTACTTTTGGATATGTTTCAAATAAAGCAATATATAGACCATACATGGCAGGACGGACACTTATACAAGCGCTACAGCTCGCTCATCCTGATGCGGCCACATACTATGGTCAGGAAAAAGCTTCCCCTAAAAATGTTTTAGCGCTTTTCCAAAAAGCACTTGCGTACGATACATTTGCTAATACTGAGATCAGAGAACGCCTTGCTGAAGTTGTGCCTACGCTCCTCAACGGAAGTAAAGATGCAGAACTAGTGACCGCTTTCACCGCACTTGTGTCTAATGAATACCAACGTGCAATAAAGGAAACACCGAAAGATCCACGCCCATTGGTTTTTCTCGGTATGTACTTACAAAAGTTCGGGCTATACAAAGAATCAGCCATCTATTTTGATCAAGCTATTGCGCTCTCACCGACCAAGCAATCATTCTTGTTTCAGAAAGGGATAGTTGAAGTTACAGTCGGTCAGTATCCACAGGCGGTAGAAACATTTAAAAAAGCATATGAACTTGAACCAGCAAGCAATGAATCGAAAGTCTTGTATGCACTAGCACTTACGTATGCAAATAGATTTACTGAAGGAAAAAAGATACTGACAGGAGATCTAGTTGCACTGACCGACCCGAGATTGCTCAACGTATTAATAGAAAAGAATATGTTTAAGGAGATTATTGAAATTGCAGAACTTAAGATAGCAGCTGAGCCTAAAAACCCACAAGCGTATATGTCACTCGCTGGCCTATACCTCAAGATGAATAGAAGAACTGAGGCAATTACACAAATACGAAAAGTAATGGAACTCGCACCTGATTTCAAGGAGACTGGTGAATTCTATATCAGAGAAATACAAGCAGGAAGAGACCCTTCAGCCCCAGCAGTGAAGCCGTAGTATTGAGCGCTATATCTATATCTATCACCATTAACAGTCACGCCAAATTACATGAAAAAAACTGAAAAAGTTTCGCAAAATGTTTCTTCGAAAAAATCTAAAGTTGCACTCATTACAGGTATCACCGGACAAGACGGTATGTATCTTGCAGAACTACTCCTCAATAAAGGATATATTGTTCATGGTCTCAAAAGACGTTCATCTTCACTAAACACAGAACGTATAGATCATCTCTATCAAGATCAGCATGAAAAGAGTGTTCGATTTTTTCTACATTATGGGGATATGACTGACTCAACGAACTTAATCCGTATAGTTCAGCAAGTTCAGCCAGATGAAATATATAATCTCGCAGCGCAATCACATGTACAGGTTTCTTTTGAGACACCAGAATATACAGCGAACGCCGATGGAATAGGAGTGCTTCGAATCCTTGAGGCAATACGAATTCTTGGTCTCGAAAAAAAGACACGGTTTTATCAAGCGTCGACTTCAGAGTTGTATGGATTGGTTCAAGAGGTTCCACAAAAAGAGACCACACCCTTTTATCCGCGTTCACCATACGGTGTTGCCAAACTCTACGGATTTTGGATTACTAAAAACTACAGAGAAGCATATGGAATGTATGCGTGTAATGGAATCTTGTTCAATCACGAGAGTCCTGTTCGTGGAGAAACATTCGTAACTCGAAAAATTACTCGTGCGGTTGCGCGTATCTCACTTGGTTTACAAGACTCATTGTATTTAGGTAATCTCGATTCAGAGCGCGACTGGGGACACGCAAAAGACTATGTAGAAGGAATGTGGCGCATGCTACAGCAAAAGAGTGCAGAGGACTACGTGTTGGCAACTGGAGTAAAATATACCGTGCGAACATTTGTAGAAAAAGCTTTTGCACACGTTGGTATTACTATTGTATGGAAAGGTAAAGGAGTTAACGAAGTTGGATATGATGCGAAAGATGCCTCAAAAAATAAAAGACCACTCGTAAAAATCAGTAAAAAATATTTCAGACCTGCAGAAGTTGAACTACTTATCGGTGATGCAACAAAAGCTCAGACGAAGCTTGGATGGAAACCAAAATACACACTTGATGAACTTGTGAAGGAAATGGTTGAAGCAGATGTACTACTTATGAAGAAAGAAATATATTTAAAGGAAAATGGATTCAAGACACTAAAGAAATATGAATAATCTTGCACAAGCAGATTCCGATATGAAGAAAGATTCAAAAATATATGTAGCGGGGCACAATGGTATGGTAGGTTCAGCAATTCTTCGGAAACTTCAAACCGATGGATACACAAATATACTTGTACGTACTCGAGCAGAACTTGATCTCACAAATCAAAAACAAGTTCATGAGTTTTTTATTCAAGAAAAACCAGAGTATATATTTCTTGCTGCTGCAAAAGTTGGGGGAATTGTAGCAAATAATACATATCGTGCGGACTTCTTATACGAAAATATTATAATTGAGGCAAACGTAATACATGCTACAGCTGAATTAAAAAACAATTCAAAGGAAATAAATCCCAAACTTCTCTTTCTTGGTTCATCTTGTATATATCCAAAACTTGCACCTCAGCCACTCAAAGAAGAGTATCTATTGACGGGTCCACTCGAAGAAACAAACGAGCCGTATGCTATTGCTAAAATTGCGGGAATAAAAATGTGTGAAAGTTATAGAAGACAATATGGTTGTAATTTTATCTCCGTGATGCCCACAAATCTCTACGGTCCGAATGATAATTATAATGCACAGACTTCGCATGTACTTCCTGCACTTCTACGAAAATTTCATACTGCAAAAATTTCAAACGCTTCGACAGTAGAGTTGTGGGGGACAGGTACACCACTACGAGAGTTCATGCATGTAGATGATCTTGCTGATGCCTGCATTTTTCTTATGCAAACATATAACGAAGAGGGAATAGTAAATATTGGGGTGGGTGAAGACCTTACTATAAAAGACTTGGCACATATGGTGCAAGAGGTTGTAGGCTTTGGAGGTAAAATAGTATTTGACGCAACAAAACCAGATGGAACTCCTCGAAAACTTATGGATGTTACAAGACTCACAGCTCTTGGATTTAAAGCAAAAATAAATTTAAAAGATGGAATTGCTGCGGTATATAAAGATGTGATTGAAAATAAATTGTTCGAATAAAGAAAATATTTTTAAAAATAAAATTCAGAATAAAACTTTCGCAAAAAACTTTCTGAAAAATAAAAATAAAATAAAAAAAGTTATCCACAACATTTTTAAAAAAAATATTGCTTGTAATTGAATTGTGAAAGATAATTAGTACATGCATAGAGATGAACGGTCATCATCACTATCACTTACCAATAATTGTTCCTTACTTCAAATAAATTTTATGGCAGCAAAGAAAAAAGCTAAGAAGGCAGCAAAGAAGACAGCAAAAAAGAAAGCTACAAAGAAGCGAAAATAATTTTATTTTCTCACTTCATAAAAACCACTATCGCAAGGTAGTGGTTTTTATGTTTATTCTAAGACTTCATGAAATATTCATCATTCGGCTGAGTGTGGGTAGGGGTATATCGTCTTATTTGTACAGTGATATAATTATGGGGTATAAAAAGCAGTAAAATTTGGCACCATATTAATAAATTTAAAAATCAAATGATTAAATTACTTCGGCTGGTATTAGTTCTTGCCCTCACGCTTCCGGTCATCTCTATTATTCCTAAGAGCTTGTATGCACAAACGGCGCAACCTACACCTCCACCACTAACAGGATCAACATCGATATCATGTAACAACTTTGCATCAGACCTATACTACAAATTGGAGTATCCATTTATGGCAGGTGGCCGGTACGCGTATGTAAATCCAGTGTATGTGACGTTCAAGAAAGATATGAACACTTTGCACCAGATACTCGCATCCAAGAGTATCTCAGTTTCCGACAGCGAAAAAGGAAATATACCAAAGTTCGGTAAATCGACGACAGAGGCGGTAATTCAATTTCAAGAGCAATTTAAAAGTCAGATAGGTCTGACTCGACCAAGTGGTATTGTCGATGAAAAGACACGACAGTATTTGAATCAACAGTATGGTTGTATTGATAAGGCTCTAGTAACATTAACTGAGCCAAATAAAAATACTATTCGAGCTCGAGGAGAAAGCCTTGCTATCAAATGGACTGCTTCAAAAGTTCCAAATACAACTGACATCACAGCCAAGTATATAAACGCTACTAATCCAAGTGCTAGTTCAACTATTATTACTCTGCCAAATATTAGAAATGGAAAAGGGGAATACCTCTGGACTATTCCGTCAACACTCCCTGCTGGAAGCTACAAGATAGTTGTTGCGCTCACAGGTTCTGTAAAGAGCGACGAAAGTAATGCACCCTTTGAAGTTCGAGAAACAGCTCTTGAGATATTGACTCCAAATACCGAAGTCGCACTCACTGCTGGTAGCAGACTTCCTATTACATGGAAGACATCAACTGCACTCAAGTCTTCTGATAAAATTAAAATCAATCTTCAAGGAACACTTATTTCCGATGGTCAGTCACTTATAAATGTAGAAATAGCCAAGGTTCCAAACACAGGCTCATATATATGGACAGTTCCAGATAGAATCAATAATAAAATCGTGACAACTACAAGTGCCTTCCGTATTATTCTTCAATCTGAGGTTGGAAATTATACAAGTACTTCAAGTCCAGTAGTCCAGATCAATCCATCACCAAGTGTGCAAACAAGCTCTGTCGCTGTGAGTCAGCCAACTTCAAGCGCTCAATATCAGACTGGTCAAACGATTCCAGTGAGATGGACTTCAAAAGGGCTCAAGACAACTGACGATGTCCAGATATCATTGATTGCAAAGACAGGGGCGAATGCTGGAACTTACATTATTGGAAATACTAAGAATAATGGTGTGTTCAATTGGGTTATCCCAACAAGTTTGAGTTCATTCAATCTAGCTACGACTACACTAAATCAATATCAAGTCCTTATCGTTCCAACTGCAAACACAGCGGTGCGAGCAACAAGTTCTACGTTTAGTATTGTGCCCGTGCCTGTGACCCTACCAGCTCCTATGGTTGTCAGTGGGATTTCATTTACACCTCAGCCTGCCCAAGTCGGATCACAGATGACTGCATATTTTAAAAACGGTGGAAGTTTCGGAAGTGTGATGTTAAAGACACTCGATGGAACAAAGAGATGGTTTGTACCATATAGGACTGATACGGTAGTATCTAATGGCTTTGTTCGTTACGATGGAAATAAAATCACTTTCACTGTGCCTTCAACTATTGGTCTCGGACAACTTCCTGAAAATACTGGCTATGAAGCTCCAATCCCACTCACAACTGGAACTTATAATGCATCTATTTGGTTCAGCCAGAGTGATAACACAACGGCTGAGAGTAAAATTACACCTATAAAAATTAATGCAATCAGTCAGACGCCATTTACAGTAGTTACTCCGATTCGAAATTCAGCGCTACAAACAGGGTCAACATATAACACAACATGGACAGGAGGAGATGTCGGAGTAGACGAATATGCAGTGTATCTTGTCGGTGGAGCGTTAGGTGACACCGGTTCATTACCTTTAGGTACAGCGTCTTCTAATAGAAAGACTTTCTCTTTCACTATTCCATCAACTGTTCAGCCAGCAGATAATTATCGTATTCAATTCAGTGGAAGATGGGTTACGGGAGGTGAAAGTCCTGTATTCAAAATTGTAGCACCTGCCCCAGCACCTCAGATGACTGCAACTCTCGATAAAACTTCAGTTGTAAGAGGAAGTACAATTACAGCTCTATTTACAGGATCAGTTCCTGTGCTGTCACGAGTGATAGCTACTATTGTAAAAGCTGATAATAGCCCAGTTGTAGGTGCTCCAAGTATAAATACAGTAATGAATGCCGGACGAGCCACCATGACAGTTCCAGCATCACTTCCAGCAGGTCAGTATAAGATATATCTAAGTTCAACTGTTAATGGAGCGCTTGTACAAGCATACTCACCAGAATTTGCAGCGGTGAATCCGTATCCAGTGTTTACAATTGATGGAACTCCGTTTACTGCAGGTATACTTGGCAACACCGGAAAGACCACCTCGCTAACTACAGTGTTCAACATAAAAGCAAAGGCAAATGGAGCGGTCTTGGCAAAACTTGTACCAGCCAATTTTGCAGTTGTATTCCAAGATGATGTCACTGGTTCAACTACTCCAGCTTCAACGATTGTAGTTACGAGTGCAGGTGTTGCAAATGGTGCGACAGGAAACATCAAAGTAACTGCAACTATACAAGGAACAGCGCTACCTACGACAAGTTACTATAAGACAAAAATAAACAGTATCGCATGGACAATGGGTACAGCTCCAAATATCACAACAGGTACAGAAACAGCCAGTCTCTCAACTTTTGTGACACCTACAACACCATTTATAAAGTAAGTAAAATCTATGTGAAAAGTGGTTATTTTGTGATAAAGTAGTACAACTATGGCATTACTTACATCGATTTTTGGTACCCGTTCAAGTCGCGAGATTAAGCGATATCAGAAAATAGTACAGCAAATTAACGCATTAGAGCCTTCTATTAAGGCACTTTCTGATGTTGAGCTCAAAAATAAAACTCAAGAATTTCGGACTATTATCCAAGAGAGGCTCGCAGGTGTCAAATCTCATGATGGCACGCTCGCAGATAAAAGACGCCTAAAAGGGGAGGTGCTGGCTATTCTCGACGCGGTGCTTCGTGAGCTTCTTCCTCAAGCTTTTGCAGTAGTACGAGAAGCATCACATCGAACTCTCGGACAACGACACTATGATGTTCAGCTTATCGGAGGAATGATTCTGCACGAAGGAAAAATAGCGGAAATGAAAACTGGAGAAGGAAAAACACTCATGGCAACTCTTGCGGTGTATCTCAATGCACTTTCTGGAAAGGGAGTACATGTTATTACTGTCAACGATTATCTCGCACGTCGAGACGCATCTTGGATGGGTCAGATCTATCATGCACTAGGACTACGCACCGGTGTTATCAATGACAGCTCATTTGTATTTGATATCGAACACCAGGCGCCGTCACAGGGAGAATCAGCGTCAGATTCAACATTGGAAGATGCACAAAAAGAAGAAGCGGAAGAGGGTTCATTCAAAGTCGGATATGAATTCTTGAAACCTGCTACAAAACGAGAAGCGTATCACGCAGATATTACCTATGGTACAAACAATCAGTTTGGTTTTGATTACCTCCGAGACAATATAGAACACTCGGTCAACGAACTCCGTCAGCTTGATTTCAATTTCGCAATTGTGGATGAAGTAGACTCAATTCTTATCGACGAAGCACGAACACCTCTTATTATTTCAGCGCCCACTGTTGAATCAGAAAATTTGTATGTGACATTTGCACAGATTGCAGAGTCACTCAACAAAGATGAACACTACGCAGTTGACGAAAAGTTTAAAACTATTTCTTTGACTGATGCGGGTATAGACGAAGCTGAGAAAAAACTAGGTGTGTCAAACATTTATACAGAAGGTGGCATCAAATATGTGCATCACCTTGAAACCGCTGTGCGAGCCAAAGCACTATATAAGAAAGAGGTAGAGTATTTGGTAAAAAATGGTGAGGTTCTGATTGTTGATCCATCAACTGGTCGTCTCCAGCCAGGACGACGATGGTCTGAAGGGTTGCATCAAGCTATAGAGGCAAAAGAGGGTGTGACTATTCAAAAAGAAAGTCGTACGTATGCTTCTATTACATTCCAAAACTATTTTAGAATGTATCCAAAGCTTGCAGGTATGACAGGTACTGGTATGACAAGTTCCGAAGAGTTTCTCAAGGTATATGGTCTTGATGTTATTGAAGTTCCCACTCATCGACCAGTATCTCGTCTTGATAAACAAGATCTTATTTTCCAAACTGAAAATGGAAAGTTTAAGGCTATTGCTCGAAAAATAAAGGAGCTCCATCAAAAAGGTCAGCCTGTCCTTATTGGTACAGTTTCTATTGAAAAAAATCAGTTGCTTTCAGAATTCCTAAAAAAAGAGGGAGTACCTCATGCACTTTTGAATGCAAAACCAGAATTCGCTGAAAAAGAAGGTGAAATTGTCGCAGAAGCTGGTAAAAAGGGTGCTGTGACTATTGCTACAAACATGGCAGGACGAGGAGTTGATATTAAACTTGGAGGAGCACCTCGAGTAGATGTATCTGCTGATGAAGAAAAACGAAGATACGAGGAAATAAAATCTCTTGGGGGGCTTTTCGTACTTGGTACTGAGCGACACGAAGCACGACGTATAGACAATCAGCTTCGAGGAAGATCAGGACGACAAGGAGACCCTGGCGAAACGCAATTTTTTGTATCACTCGAGGATGATCTCATGCGTATCTTTGCAAACGATACCATCAAAAAGATGATGGGTCGTCTTAATATGCCGGAAGATGAGCCTATTCAACATAGCATTATTAGTCGTTCACTTGAGTCTGCTCAGCGAAAAATAGAAGGCTTCCATTTTGATTCAAGAAAGCATGTATTGGAGTACGATGATGTCCTCAATCAACAACGACTCAAGGTATATGATCGAAGACGAAAGATTCTTGTAGGGGAACCGTCAGACGTTCAGTCTGTTCTCGATACGCTGATGTTGAAAGCATCTGAAGATCAAAAGAAGGCAATCGATGCCAATGCAGAAAATTTCAAAAAAGCATCTGAGAAAACATCAGGCGATGAATCTGGCAGCGAAGCCTCATTCCTTCGAACTGTACGAGGCGTCATGCTCCAGACTATTGACCTATTTTGGATTGATCATTTGGAAGTCATGGACTATATGCGATCAAGTGTAAACCTCCGAGCATACGGACAAAGAGATCCACTTGTAGAATACCGAAGAGAAGGGCTCAAACTATTCAAAGAGATGGAACATTCTGTTGATCAAGAGATTATTCGTATTCTGGCCAATGTTGAGGGACAAGTTGAGGGTGGAAAAAATATGCCAGTTGTAGAGCTTCGTCCAAGTTTTGAAAATATGGGCATCGGCGGCGTAGGCAATGGTATTGCAGGAAGTGGTATGAACGATACAGGTGGTATGGCAAGTGGTATGGTGGCTGATGCAATTCGCGAGGCAAAGACAATTCCAATCATATCAGGGCAGGAAAAAGTGGGTAGAAATGACCCTTGCCCTTGTGGAAGTGGAAAGAAGTACAAGAAGTGTCACGGGGTATAAAACACACCATGGAGCATAAGTAAGCTGTATTATTAGTATTCTGAAAGTGATATAATTTGTGAGCTTAGTATAAGGAATGATTTTTAAATAGCTGTAAAATAACTTTCAAAAAACATGAATCCACACGAACACGCTCGATATCAAACAGTTTTCTTTAGTATGGTGTTTTTGACTCTGGGTGTTCTCTCGGTGTTTATTTTCTGGCCATTTTTGACTCCATTGGCACTCGCCGGTATCGTCGCGATCCTTATTTCGCCAGTATACAAAAAGATTCTAAAAACACTTAAGTCAGAATCCCTTTCATCCATGGTGACTATTTTGCTTTTGGTGATTTTGATACTCGCTCCACTTGCTGTTGTTTCAAATAAAATCATATCCGAAGCTCAAGGTTTGTATGTATCAGTTACATCAGGAGAAACTATTTCATTTGATTTTATTACTTCAAAGATTGAATCAGCAGTTCAAACATATATACCAGAATTTAAATTTAACACTCGAGAATATCTCTCTGGCTTCGCATCTTGGGTAGTAGACAGATTGGGTGGAATCTTCTCAGGCACTCTAGACTTGGTTGTGAAGTTTGTATTGGGACTTGTGGCACTCTTCTATTTCCTACGAGATGGTGATGAGTTCAAAAAGCAAATCATCTCATTTAGTCCTTTATCTGAAGATAAAGATAAATTTATTTCAGATTCATTGAAGTCATCTATCAACTCCGTACTCATGGGATCACTTGCGGTCGCAGTAGTACAAGGCCTTCTTAGTGGTATAGGTTTTGTTCTCTTTGGTGTACCGAACGCTACCCTCTGGGGAACAGTAGCAGGTGTGGCTGCGCTTGTCCCTGGCGTTGGTACAGCCCTTGTGTGGATTCCTGCGGTTATCTATCTATATTTCTATGGCTCTGTAGGTGTTTGGATTGCACAGCTGCTTTGGTCAGTACTACTAGTAGGATTGATAGATAATTTCCTTGCACCTTTTATTATAAATAAAGGGGTTAATATTCATCCACTTCTTATCCTCTTTTCTATTCTCGGTGGTCTTCAATTTTTCGGGGCAGAAGGATTTCTCCTTGGTCCACTTGTTGTCGGCCTATTGTTTGCTCTCATCAAGATCATCAAATGATTTTACGACCAATACTCATATTGCTCATATTTTTTGGCGCACTCTTTTATTTCAAAGAGCCTATTTCTACTATCGCACCAAGTTTCGATCAGCTTCATTCTGCATATGCCGATTCATTTAAAAAACTGTTCAAGGATATAACTTCTGCTACCTCAAGTGCTGTACTAAATGGCAAACAAAATTTTATTCCATCTTTTGCGGGTACTAACTCTACTTCATCAAGTGTAAAGACATCGACAGTCGATGTGTTGGATCAAAACAGTTATGATGCAGATAGATCGACAGTATCAAGTGTCCTCGGTTCAACCCAATCCAATAGGGAATTACTCCCTGTGGTATCAAATCAAGTCGAACAAAATTTGAATGTGGCTGGAATTGTTTCTGCTACGAACTTCGAAAGAAAAAAAGCGGGATTACCTGATTTAATTCGAGACCCACTACTGTCAAAATCTGCCGAGATAAAACTACAGGATATGTTTCAAAAGCAGTATTTCCAGCATGTGTCGCCATCAGGAGATAGTGTATCTGATGTAGTCCGTAAAACAGGGTATGAATATATTGTAGTAGGTGAAAACCTAGCGCTCGGTGTGTTCGCGGGTGATGCACAAGTTGTAGCTGCGTGGATGGCAAGTCCAGGGCACAAGAAAAATATTCTTGACTCACGATATCAAGAAATCGGTCTCGCGGTAGGGCAGGGAGTGTATCAGGGTAGAAAACAGTGGCTTATCGTTCAACATTTTGCAAAGCCTCTCAGTTCATGTGTTTCACCGAACGGTGCCATAAAAAAGACTGTAGATATACAGAAGGCAGATATAGTAGTATTGGAAGCTAATATAAGCCGTATACGAGCAGAGATAGAGGGCGAAACAGGTGATGCTTACGTACAAAAGGCAAATGAATATAATACGCTGGTTATTGAGTACAATGCACGTTTGACAACGCTCAAACAAAGTATTGATGAATACAATACAGCAGTTCGAGTATTCAATGCGTGCGCGGGTATCTAATCCCTAAGAAGTAGAGCGTATCGTACGCCAACTAACATCAGTAATCCAGCAACAAAAAAGATATATGGAAAACCAGCTACGAGGAGTGTTAGACCTACTATTGGAGGAATGACGAAGTAGGGAAGCGCTCTGGTCATTCTAAAAAAACTCATAAAACCAGTATTGGTTGGACTAATGTGTTTAAAGAAATAACTTTCAGTGGATACTTCTACGATGCTCGCTCCAATACGGCTAATAAACAGTATGGCAGCCCAAAGGATGAGACTTTTCTCATGAATGAATGGTATGAGCATAAAAGACGCCGCCATGATACTGAAGCCTAGCACCAGTACATGTTTTTCATCATGGTATTTGTCTTCCATTCTACCGATAGGAATTTGAAATATGATAAAAGGAAGCAACATAGCGCTCAAAATAATACCAACCTCACTCCAATTGAACCCAATATGATTTATGAGATAGAGGGGTAGATAGATAACTGTCCATCCGTAAAAGACGTGCAATAAAAATTGATCAATAAATACATCAAATATATTTTTATTATCAAAAAACTTACGCGCAGCACTCTTCAAATCGATAACGGGGTATTCAGGATCTTTGAAGTTACGAAAGTTAGAGATTATAAGTATAAAAAATGGTACTAAAAAGAGTGCACCAATGAGATATATTTTCCAGTACTCAGGCTTTATGAGTATGAGTCCTACTATTGCTGGAGTAACTATTGGAGGAATATTTTGCATGGTCAAATAGATACCGCGAATATTACCCATATCTTCAGGCGAAGAAAAACTCTCGGTAAAAATGTCCATACAATAAAACAAGGCTGGCCCAACCGCTTGGTGGAGTATAAAAAGAATGATGATCAATCCAGGTGACGTGGCAAAGGCGAGACCGAGGAGTGCGATGAGTTCAAATAGTCCAAGCGTCAACGTCAATTTGAAGTTTCCAAATGTACGTAAGAATGCTGGGGCATAAACAAAGATGATGATGTTGATGAGCGATCCAACTGCATACGTATACCCGATTGTCTTTTCATTTAAAATCCCTGAAAGATATTTTGAGTTAATAAAATATACAAAAAAGAAGTGAAACGAGAGTAAAAGCACTGACATAAAAATCAGTAGCATTGCCTGAAGGTTTTTGAGCTTACCAAAGAGTTGATCCATGTATTTCAGTAGTACCTAAATTGTATCACAAATGCTATATCCAAATCCTTTAGCAATAGGCTACTGCTAAAAGCTACCGCGCTTCAGTGTTGTTACGGATTATTTGATCTGCTTCCTCAGTCGTCAGTGTGCCCTCAAGACTTGCACTTGTATTTCCTTTCAAGATAGATTCTATATCTTTTGAACCTAGCTCATCATTTGGATTGGCTTTTGGCATAGACTCAACAAGTTTATTGTATTCT
Organism: Minisyncoccota bacterium; assembly: GCA_018062305.1. Taxonomy (GTDB): domain Bacteria; phylum Patescibacteriota; class Minisyncoccia; order Phycocordibacterales; family CAIZLB01; genus VEQN01. The sequence continues at coordinate 48,980 of JAGOSK010000002.1, forward strand.
TCATCTGCACGAATTCGTTCTAGTTCTATATATGCTGATATTTCTTCATTTTTTACTACGTATATATAATAGGCGTAGCCTCCAATCATGCAAATAAGTCCAATGATAGTAACCCACAAAACAAATGACTGAACACCTTTTGAAATCCCTCCTTGTGATAGCTGTGAAGATTCGTTCATGATATCTGTATTATATAGCACATATTGGTCTAAAGTAGATAACTTAAATACTTTGCCTGTGAATAACTATTGGATATTGTATGTATTAGATATATAATTGTAGGTATGAAATTTCCAAAAACTTTAAATAAAGAACATCTATTATCATTCGTTTCAGCAATTATTCTTTTTGCCGGTACTACAGCAGTTTTGGCATGGACTGCACCTGGTGCAAATCCTCCAGATGGAAATGCCCCTGCACCTATAAATGTTAGTGGAAATGGACAAATCAAAAACGGATTTTTGGGTCTCTATGGTAAGAATGATGGAAATGGTACAAATGTCGGATTGGCAATTTCAAAAAATGACACAAATTATGGATTGTTGAATAATCTTTCCTTGGGTGTTAAGGGGAAAATTGGTGCAGATTGGTACTGTGATGCACAGGGGAATAATTGTGTTGATATACTTACTTTACGGGGGGCTGTAACTAATATAAATAATCATGTAACAAATAACAGTACTACCACTGGTGGTTGTATCACAACTCAACAGACTTATACCTCGAATGCCTCGGTTACTAGTAATTCCGGTAATCAGGTACCAAAAGTAATTGCCAATTTGGACGCTGGGACTTGGACCGTTGCAGGCTCAGGTACAGCAAATAGAACAGACGTCCAGGGTTCAATGTCTGTATGGATCAAAGTTTCCAAAAGCGGCTCAATACCTAATGGTTTGTTTCTTCTCAAGAAGGGTACGGTCCTAACCGGTATCAGACCGACATATCCAGCCTCTATGTCATGGGAGGTTCCTACAACCACATTCACTATTACTGGATCCGAAAGGGTTGAAGTAATTACTGCCCGTGCCACAGTTGGAGGAAGTGTTACCTTTACTGGACCAAAAACAGTTTGTAACTAATAAAACAAAAATAAAAACACCCTGCTGTGTATGGATGTAATCCCGGATACACAGCAGGGTGTTTTTATTTTTATGAAGCCTATACACAAATCATCACTGGAATCACAATAGGTCGTTTTGCTGTGTGTTGGAAGATAAACTTACTTAATGCTTCTGAAACAACATCTTTAATGTAATCAATGTTGATAGGATGCATATTTTCAGTATTTTGTTCAACTACGTATTTTACAAGGTGACGTGTTTCTCGAAGGAGGTCTTGCGACTCTCGTAGGTACACTGAACCTCGTGAAATTATGTCTGGAGATTTCTTGAGCTTACCTGTAGCGGCGTTGATAAGAGCAATAACCACGAAGATACCGTCTTGTGAAAGTACTTGTCGATCTCGGATAACCACATCCTGGATATCACCAATAGTGAATCCATCCACCATTACCACGTTGTCAGGAGCTTTTTCAGTCATACGTACGAGCTTTGTACCTTCTTCTCGTATTTCAATAATAGTACCGTTGTCAGGCACTACAATGTGATCTGCAGGCATTCCCATTATTTGCATTGCAAGTTCAGCATGTTGTCGAAGCTTGTAGTGAGTTCCGTGAATAGGGATAAAGAATCGAGGCTTGAGCTTTTTGTGCAACCACTCGATTTCTCCTCGGTTTGCATGTCCTGTCGAGTGGATGAAAACTTCAGATGTTCGATAGTGAATAATCTTTGCTCCAGCACGTGCAATCTTATCCTTGAGCTTGTCTACTGCTTTTTCATTTCCTGGAATAATAGAAGCAGAAAGGAGAATAGTATCTCGATTTGAAAGCTTGAAGTGTTTGTATGTCCCTGAAGCCATTCGCATAAGAGCGGCGAACTCATCACCTTGTGCACCTGTTGCAAGTACTACCACTTTGTCTGGTGGATATTTTTCAATATCCTGTGGAGCAATGAGAGTTTCCTTTTTAACAACAAGCATACCAGCTTGAATAGCAATATCGATGTTGTTCTTCATACTTCGTCCTTCAATAAGAACTTTCTTTCCATATTTCTCTGAAGATTCTACAATCTTTGCGATACGGTGGAAGTGTGAGGCGAACATACCTACAATAAGTCGTCCCTTGATATCTCGTACGATACCGTCGAGGTTTTCGAGTACGAGACGTTCTGGAGTAGAGAAGCCAGGGTTTTCGATGTTCGTAGATTCACCAAGAAGCATGAGTACTTTTTTATCATTGAAAAATGAATAAAGCTTTTCCTCTTCGGCTGTTGGGACTTCATCTACGTGATCGAGTTTGAAGTCACCAGGGTTTACTACATATCCATATGGAGTTTCGATTGCGATACCGATTGCATCAGGAATAGTGTGAGTTACTCCAAAAAATTGTACAACAATGTCACCTATTCTAATTCGGTCATTTTGTTCTACGATTTTAAAATCAATAGGTTCAAGGTGAGGGAATTCAGATTGTCTTTTCTTCACCATGAGAGCTGTAAGGTTTCGTGTGTACATTGGTGGGTTACCGATACGATCCATGATGTATGGAATTCCCCCGATGTGGTCGAGGTGACCGTGAGTGATGATGATAGCTTTTACTCGATCTTTTCGTTCTTCGAGGTACTTTGTGTTTGGCAAAATATAGTCCACGCCCGGCGTACTTTCTTCACTGAAACCGAAGCCTGCATCGATAACGATAATGTCGTTACCAATTTCGATGGCGGTCATGTTCATACCAATTTTTTCTACACCTCCAAGTGGGATGATTCGGATATTTCCAGATCCTACAAGTGGAAGGTGACCACTCTCTGCAAGACGAGCACCAGTATTAATAAGACTCTTTTGTGGCGGTTCAGGACGTCTCATTGGTCTATTTCGATTCATGATGCCACGATTGCCATGACCTGCTGTTTTTGATGCTGAGGCTGTCGGTCGATTTGTAGATGTCGTTTGTGTTTTTTGTTCTGCTACATTGTCATCATTTAGATTTGATGATGGCTCGCCCATATCTTCCCAGTGCGTCTTACCTTTAAATTCATTCAAAGCATCAGTGTGATTTATTGAAGCATTACTTGAGCTAGGGGATTTTGCAGAAGCAGGTACTACCGTACTTCTTGGGCTTGTAGATGTAGAAACCGATGCACTTTGCCCAATAGGCGCGATGATAGGTCTGTTGTCTATTCTGTTATTTCTTGGTCCATTAGTGTGTCCTCCGGCATTATTACCGTATTGTGGTCGTCCGTGAAATGGTCGTCTGTCGTTGTTCATGTGTCTGTTTTGTTAATTTTTTTTGTAATTTTTCTAATATGTAAATTTGATATCGGAATCTCGTCTCATTACTGAATCTTTGTCTTTACTTTGCAAAAATTTTCCAAACTTTTTCTGTTTCTAAATACCACTTGTGGACATTCATAAAACGTTCCGATGGGGTAGTTATGTTAGAAATTTCTAGATTGTGAATGTCTTTGCTTGTGGCGTAAATATAATCAGGAGAATAGAGGAAAATAGCAGGAATGTCGTTTTGAATTTCGTTTTCAAACACACGATATGCTTCAAGTCTCTTTGTCTCGTCTGATGTGGTTCTGATAGTTTCGAGTACCTTATCTGCCTTTATATTGGTATATAGTGCAATATTTAACCCTGGGTCATTTCTTTGTGAAGAGTGCCAAAAAGGATAGAGGTCAAGGTCTCGTCCGACTACGTTTCCAAAGAGGAGAGAGTCATATTTTCGGGGACGGATTACCTTTTGAGTCAGGTCAGATGGTTCGAATATCTCAACTTTAACATCTGCACCAAGTTTTGTCCATGTCTCCTTCAAAATCTCTGCAGAACGCTTAAGTTCAGGGACATTTGAGGTAGAGATGCTAAATCGGAGCGTTTGGGTCTCGTTAGATTTGGCAGTTTTGGTCTGCTTTTCAAAAATCCCAGACGAGTTCAATTTCCAGCCTTTTGCAAGGAGAATCTTCTTGCCAGCCTCAATATATTCATCGTCTAGAGTGCTTGACGCTGTGCCTGAGATTTCAGTATTTTGTGAAAGTCCCCGCGGGATAGCACCTTTTGATACAGCACCCCAACCTTGCAAGATTGTATCAATAAGTGAAAGTCGATTTACTGAGACGTTCAATGCATCTCGAACTTCTCGGTTTACCAAAACTGGTGCACTACTTTGATTGAAAAATAATGCAAATACTCGTGGTAGAGGAGTACTCTGTAAATTATACTGATTACTTTTTAGTTTGTTTGCTTCGTCAGGTGCTACGCCACCAAGAGCTTCGATACTTCCTTCAGAATAAGCTGTGAGAGCTTCGGCTTCGCTTTTATAAAACTTTACTATTAGATGTTGAATATATGCATTTCCTAAACTGTATTCTTCGAAAGGAACCAAATCATAGTGCTCATATATTCCTGTATCGTCTCGATAGGCCTTTTTAATTTTGTAAGGACCTGATCCAACAGGTTCTCTGTTGTATGTATTAATATCGAAAGCCTCGTTCTCAATATTTGACCAAATATGTTTAGGTAATATCCCGAGTGTCATATTTTCAAGAAAAGATGCATAAGGTCTTTTGAGAATAAATTTAATTTCAGTCGGACTAACTTTTTCTAAAGCGACACCTGTCCAATTTTCAGCTCGAGGACTTTTGATAAGTGGATCTTGTGCTTTTGTAATAGTGAATTCAATATCATCAGTTGTTAGAGGTTTACCATCTTGAAAAGTCAGACCATCTTTAAGTTTGAATGTATATGTAAGGCCATCGTCTGAAACCTCCCAAGATTTTGCTAAGTCTGCTACAAGACGACCTTCTGGTGTAGCTTTGAGTAGTCCAGAATATACAAGACTAATCATGTCTTTGTCTGCATCAGTATATCCAAGTAGAGGATTGATGAATCGTGCGTATCCAACTATACCTTCAGTATATGTACCACCACGAGCAGGAAGTTCTACTGAATAAAAATTATTAACCCCTGAAAGAATGGAAAGAGTACTTATTACAAGAGTAATACCCGCGATTATAAAAATCAGTTTTTCGGTTGGCCGAAATGCTTTGTATAATGTCTTAATTTTAGAAAACTTATTTGTTTCTAATGTGGGTGGGTGAATAGGTACTGAAATAGTACTCGCATTGATAGAAGTAGGAGTGGAGATACTCTCAGGAACTAATTCCGGTAGAGATGTTTCTTTTGCAAGGTTTGTAGAGTTACCCTCAAAAACCTTCTTTTTTCTTGGAGCTCGAGGTTTTTTTGGAATCTCTTTTGAAATTTCTGGTTGAAATTGTGACGATTCAGGTATTTCAGTTGTCTCGGGAATTGTGGCCTCAAGAACTACATCTTGAACTATATCTTTGGGTGCGGTTTCAGGTACAATTTCTAAATCTATCTCACCATCTTTTGGAATAAGGTTTGAAGTCAAAGTAGTTAGGTATTAGATACTAATAGTCGAAGTACTAGTCGTTGTGCGAAGAGAATCGGAAAAAACACAATAAAAGGGGTGCACAGACGTTAGGATAGGGAACTCTCGAGTTTAAGCTTGAATAAGTTTAGAACTGAACGTTAAGGCCGGTCTTAAAATTGGACAGCCTTAAAATCGGATCAGTGCCATAAGTGCTGACACTACAAATAGTACAGCTAAGACAATAGTCGCTGTAAACAAAAACTTTTCAAATCCTCTTCGAGTTCTCCATGACGAAACAGAATCAGTGCCACCAAATGCTCCACCAGCACCAGCTTCAGATTGCTGAAATAGAACAGCTACCGTGAGAAGTACAGCTAGGACAATTTGTATAATAGGTAAAATGGCGTTGATTTCCATCGTTGGTATCTATGGTAGCAGAAAGGGGTTTTTTTGGCAATCTTCAATTTATGATAATAGAGTGTGTTGAGTCTCCTGAGTATGTGTATCCTCACATAATGGGACTACTTTGCTGAGAAAACGGATCAAAGTTCCAGGTGCTGATTTTATAGTGGTAATTTCCCAAAAAGAAGGTAATAAAATAACTATAATCACGTCATACATTATATGAACATAACGACAGATAAAATTTCACAGGCTACGTATATTTCTTTTTCAGATGAAAAAGTGTTTAAAACGAGAGCTTTTCTCAATAGTAAGATTATTGTTGATTTTGGAATTAAGAATAGAATTCTTGGAATTGAAATTCTTGGTCCAGTATTTTCTTTCAAAAGATTACTAGAATCAAAACTAAACAAATGGCATATCATTAAGAATTTTTCTAGATCAAAGAAAGCAGAACCCGCTAGTGTGGTCAGTGTGAGTGATCGTATCCAAAATATACAATAATATGATATAGTCATCATATATATGGCTTTTATCGATGAAATGACAGTACATGTGCGAGCGGGGCGTGGTGGAAACGGCGTTGTTCGATGGCTGCATGAAAAATTTAAGGAATTCGGAGGACCTTCTGGAGGTGATGGTGGGCGTGGTGCACATGTCTATGTAAAAGCTGTGCGAGATACGACACAACTTGCGCGATACAAAAATATAAAAGAGTTCAATGCTCCAAATGGTGAAGCTGGCGGAAATAATAGCAAGCATGGAGGCAATGGCGAAGATATGTATATTGATCTGCCTGTCGGAAGTGTTATCACAAACAGATCTACAAAAGAGGTTTATAGACTCAACCAAGAGGGCGAAAAAATACAAATTTTAAAAGGTGGAAATGGTGGTCTTGGAAATGAGAGATTTAAATCTTCTACCAATCAGACGCCTGAAGAGTGGACTCCTGGAAAAAATGGAGAAGAAGCGGATTTTTATATTGAAGTAGAACTCATTGCTGACGCTGGACTTATTGGTCTTCCAAATGCTGGAAAGTCATCACTTCTGAATGCTTTGACAAAAGCTCATGCAAAAATCGGTGCATACCAATTCACAACACTTGAGCCAAACCTCGGCGCGCTCTACGACTATGTACTTGCAGATATTCCAGGACTCATCGAAGGTGCATCAGAAGGACGAGGGCTTGGGCACAAATTTCTCCGACATATAAAACGGACAAAAATGTTGTTCCATTGTATCTCTCTCGAGCATGAAACTGTAGATGAAATTCAAGCAGTGTATAAAACGATTCGAAAAGAACTTGAAGACTATCATCCTGATATGATTCTTAAAAAAGAGGTCATTTTACTTACTAAAAGTGATGTGTATACTCCGACTCTATTAGCTGAGAAAGTCGCCAAGATTAAATCAAGCATGAAGGAATGGAAAGGAAAAGACGTGCTCGTCGTCTCTGTGTACGATATTGATTCGCTCAAACAGCTAAGTGATTTTTTGACCAAAGAATTTGCTGAAGCAAATAAAAAAGAAATGGAAGAAAAAGAAATAAATGATGCACAAGCCGAGAAAGATGCGAAGATTGGTAATTTTGAGGGCTTTGAGAACAATGGAACTCAAAAGGCTGCTAAAGCCATGAAAAAAATAGCTAGAAAACCAAGAGTTATAAAACCTAAGAAAGATAGTAAGACAAATGCTGGGGGTGCAAAAAGTAGAACAAATAAAAAATAGATATTTAATCTGGTATTCAATCCGATGACAAACGAAGCAAAAAACGAAAAATCAAACACAATAACTGGTCCATCAGGAACAGTGTACTATCCGGTTATTGGACTCGAAATTCACGCTGAACTCAAGACGCAATCAAAGATGTTTTGTGCATGTCGAAATAATCCAGATGAACCACAACAAAACAAAAATATTTGTGCGATATGTATGGGTCATCCAGGAACTCTCCCTGTTCTAAATAAGGCTGCAATTAAGCACGTAATTCGTGTTGGGGTGGCTGTTGGTGCTGATATTGCGGACTACACCGAATGGGATAGAAAGAACTATTTTTATCCAGATATTCCAAAAGGATATCAGATCAGTCAGTATGCATATCCGCTGATAAAAAACGGTTCAATCACTATCGGCGATAGTGAAATAAAATTGACGCGTATTCATCTCGAAGAAGATACTGCAAGTTCTTCTCATGATCATCCGCAAGATGCAAAGGGGCAGTCGTACAGTTTGGTCAATTTCAATCGTGCAGGAGTTCCATTGATGGAACTTGTGACGGAACCAGTGATTCACGATGCAAAGACTGCTGGAAATTTTGCAAAAGAATTGCAATTGCTTTTGCGTGAGCTCGGAGCAGGGGATGCAAATATGGAAAAAGGGGAGATGCGTGTAGAAGTAAATATTTCTGTTTCGACAGACCCAAGAGCACATGATTTTCCATATGATTTTAAACATTTCGGGAAAAAAGTAGAGGTAAAAAATATTAATTCATTCCGTTCAGCAGAGCGTTCTATCGAGTTTGAAATCGCACGCCACATCGATATTTTGGAAAGAGCTGCACAAAAATCGCAAGATTCCCAAAAACTCCAAGACCCAACACTGGTTATTGTCCAAGAGACACGTGGTTTCGACGAGACTACGGGAAAAACATTTTCACAAAGAGCAAAAGAAGATTCACATGACTATCGATATTTTCCTGATCCTGATTTACCAAAACTATTTCTCAGTGAAATTCCAGAATTCAATTTGGAAACTATAAAAGCTGAACTTCCAACACTTCCATGGCAACGCCGTGCAAAGTATCTAACTGATTTTGAGATGAAGGAAGAGGATGCGGAAATGTTTGTGCAGAATCCGATGTTCAGAGATTTTTTTGAAGCATTTGCAAGTGAAATTGATGTCGCAGAGAAGGACAAAGTCAAAGCTATTGAGCTAATTAAGCTTGGTATCAATTACATTACGTCTGATATTGCCGGGCTTGTGAAGAAAACTGGGTCAGAGATCCTTGTGCCGGCTCAGACTCTCAGCGAAATTGTCGAATTACTCAAAGCTGGAGAGCTTTCATCAAGAGGAGCAAAGGATTTGATAGCATTATTTTGGCAAGAAGATAAAAAAACACTCGTGCAGGGAAAATCTGCGAATCAAATTGCCGAAGAAATGGGAATTCTCATAAAAAATGACCCAGAAGCATTGGAAAAAATGATTCATGAAGTCATAGATGCAAATCCAACAGTACTTGCTAGCTACAAAGCAGGAAAGGAAGCATCATTACAGTTTTTTATTGGTCAAATTATGAAATTGAGCAAAGGTTCAGTGAATCCAACTACTGCAAAGGAAGAAATCTTGAGAATTATTGCCTCAAAATAGTTCAAACGGCCGTAAATAGCTCCAAATAGTTCAAAAATAGCTCGAAAACAATTTGCATTTGAATTAGTAATCAAACACTGTTTATCTTTTGTGGTGTATTGTCAAAAAGCCTTAAAACTGTGGGCAACTTGGTATTAAAACGCTCAAAAATATTGTAAAATAAGCAGTAATACGAGATGAAACAGAGGAACTTAACAATCCGGAATCTTTTTGGCATTACCCTCACGGTTTTCATGTTTCTTTTTGCACCAAAAAGTGCCAACGCAGATACTCAGCTTTCGACCTTTCTCTCAGATGCCTCTAATCTTAAAAGCTTCTCCATTTCCAACCTTTCTATCCTTCCTGCTTTTTCAGATCAATTAAATTCTTTCAATTCATATACCAAAGAGTTGGTAGGAACGACGGCTGGTGTCACTGAAGAAATTACTAAAAATGTATCAGAGGTAAAATCTCTCGCTGATGCGGTGATCACACAAGTGTCACAAACAATCGGTGGAGTGTCTAGCGAAATGTCACGTACAGCAGTGTCGCAGATTGCTTCACAATCCGCACAGGTTTCTGCCTCGGTATCGGATTCAGTTAATGGTAGTCTAGAAAAAGCATACGGATTTCTAATTGATAAAACTGCAAACATGTTTGGTCTGTTCTTCAACGTTGCAAACGACGAGTCAAAAGATGTGCCAGAAGATGCACTGTTGGATAATAAAAATATAATTGAAGATGTTACAGACGGTAGTACTGGAAATGAAATTTCTAATCCAACACAAATACCTCCTCGAACGACGACATATACCATAACTAATTCGCCTGTTACATCTAAAACATCAAACACAAATACCGCATCAAATCTCTTAAATAACAATTTTATTCAAAATATTCTCAAAAGAATAAGCGCTCTTGAGAATTCACTTCAGAATACAATTGACAAAAGTTCTATCGGCGGTACTCCACTCAATTCCGCATATCCAGCTCCAATATATCAATACATTACTAACAACTATGCAGGTGGAGGCGGAAGCTATAGTGTCCCTGCAGATACGACAGCGTCTACTAACGCAATAGTTACTTCTGCCGTGAGTACTTCAGCAGCATCACTGCAACAACAAATAGATGTACTTTCAACTTCTGGATCGGGATCAGGAAATGCAACAAATACATTTGCGTATATTATTGCAACATCGACGAGTGCAACGTCTACCTTTGCAGGAAATATTGATATAGGGGGGAATTTGATTGCTGGTGGAAACTTGATAGCTACGGGCAATATTCAGGCGAATGCTTTCTATGGTGATGGATCAAATCTTACAGGTATTACTTCTTTTTCTACATCGACCACTCGAGGTGTATTATCATCGAGTGCAACGGGTCTCACCTATAACGACTCGACTGGAGATTTTTCACTTACATCTGGATATAATATTCCGCTCACCGCATCGACAACGGAGTGGGCTACTGCATATGCCAGCACAACAAATCTCACGACTTTTTGGTCAACACCTTCAACTCGTATCACAGCTGGTACTGGTTTGTCTTGGACTGGAAATACACTTAACAGTACAGGTGTAACTTCTATTGGTGGACTAACTGGAGTAGTGGCGACATCCTCGCTTGGTATCACTTCAAGTCAGTGGACAACAAATGGATCAAATATTTCGTACTCTGCTGGCAACGTCGGTATAGCCACAACAACTCCCGGCTCTGCACTGACTGTGGCAGGAGATGTTCTCTCTACAGGCTCCTTGACTATTGGAACCACTTTAGTAAGAACAGGACAAGGAACACTTTTTGATGGAAATAATTTTATTGCATTAGGTGGAAATGCTGGTTTCAGGAGTAATGGTGGCAACATGACTTTGGGTAACGGAACAGACCCATATGTTTTAACAATTCGTGGAGCATCAGGACTATACGCTGCTAGTACTGCGGCAATTGGATTTACTTCATCTACTTCTTATGGTGGGACGCTCGATACAAACATTTCGAGAATTTCAGCTGGAGTTATAGCTGTAGGCACGGGAGCTACTGGTAGTAGCGCAGGTACACTTCTTGCGACTGCTATCGGCATAGCCACCACGACACCAGGCTACGCACTCACAGTTGCGGGAGACATTTCCCTGACAGGCGCACTTCGTGCAAATGGAGATGCGGGAACTTCGGGTATGGTACTTCTATCAAACGGATCAAGCGCACCAACGTGGGTAGCTACATCAAGTCTTGGTATTTCTGGAGGAGGTGGAGGAAGTGGAACTGTAAACTCAGGTCTCACAGGACAAGTGGCGTACTATGGCGCTGATGGTACAGCAGTGAGTGGTACTTCAACATTATTCTTCTCCGGCGGAAATATCGGAATCGGTACAACAACTCCAGGCTCAATGCTTACAGTTTCTGGAAATGCATTTATCGGAGGGACCTTAACAGCAACAGGAACAGTAAGTGTAGCAGCCCTTATCACTGGAACTGTTGCAAGTGCACCCACGATTGATTTTGGTGCAGACATGAGCAATGTATTAATGATTTCCGGCGGAACTGGTGGTCGTATAGCAGGATTTGGAAATATGGGAGGAGGTCATCTAGCAGTACGATTAAGCAGTGCAGTTTTCCTTGAATGGTCTGCACCAAATGATCCGCGTCAGGGAGTTGACACAGCATTTCAACGTCTTGCTGCTGGTAAAATTAGCTTAGGTAATGGAACATCAAATGATATAAGTGGAACCCTTGCTTTGGGTAACCTTGGTATCGGATCAAGTACACCAACAGCAAGATTGAGTATTGTTGGGACGTCAGGTGCGACTACAGCTTTGATAAATATTGCTTCATCTACAGGTACATCTTTATTTAATGTGTTGTCCAGTGGAAATGTAGGAATCGCTACAACAACTCCTGGCTACGCACTCACTGTGGCAGGAGATTTTTCTCTAACAGGCGCACTTCGTTCGAGTGGAAACGCTGGTACATCAGGAATGGTTTTGCAAACTACTGGAACAGGTACACAATGGGTAGCTACATCAAGTCTTGGTATTTCTGGAGGAGGAGGTGGTAGTTTAACTGGTACAACAGGTCAAGTTGCATACTTTTCAGGAACGGACACAGCAGTAGGTACATCCTCGCTCTTTATAGCAACAGGTGGAAATGTGGGCGTGGGGACTGTTTCTCCATCTGCTCGGATTCATGCTCTGTCAACAACCGAGCAGCTCCGCCTTGGATATGACGCTTCAAATTACTCTAAATTTACAGTAGGTTCAGCTTCAGGTCTAACGATAACTCCCGGTGTAAACGGTACATCTGCATTCAACTTCACAAAAGCAGATGGTACAACATCGATCTTGAATGTTGATTCGACAAATGAATATGTAGGAATCGGTACAAGCGCATCAGGTGCAAAATTAGATGTCTATAGCGCAACTAATGGTCTTGCAACCTTAAGACTTGAACATACTTTCGGAAAATATGGCGCAACATCTCCTTTTTTGAGATTTAAATATGGTTCTGATTCATTTTTAACTGATATTTACACAGGTACATTCAATCAATTTACTATTGATCATTCTGGAAGTGATATGTATATATTCACGGATTCGAACAGAAATATGTCTTTACAAAAAGACGGAGGTAATGTTGGTATTGGGGAGACCTCACCGGGTTCTATTCTATCTGTCTCAGGTGGAGGAACTTTTGGTACCTCTTATGACACTACAGTCTCTCCTGCCAACGGCCTTCTTATTGAGGGAGACGTTGGGATAGGTACGACGACCCCTATAGCAAAACTTTCTGTTGTAGGTTCTATCAACGCTACGAGTCTTCTTGGAGGATCAACGAATCTTACTGTTGATGCAAACGGAAATATTATTCGAGACCCATCAGACCAGGCACTTAAAGAAAATATCATAACCCTTGAAGATTCACTCACGAAGATATCACAACTCAGAGGTGTAAGATATGAATGGAAAGATAAAGTACGATTTGGTAGTTCGACAGAAATTGGAGTAATTGCACAAGAGGTTGAACTTGTTGTACCTGAAGTTGTATCATCGGGAGGCTCGTACAAGTCAGTAAATATAAAAAACCTTGTGGCTCTTCTTATAGAAGGTGTCAAAGAATTAAAAGTTCAATTTGATGTGGTTAAAGAAAAAGTTGTAGCAATTTCTTCATGGTTTGGTACAGACGGAGATAGATTCAATGTGAAAGGTCTTGTCTGTGTAGATGATGTGTGTTTGACAAAAGATCAGTTCAAACAATTACTAATCAATACCGGAGGAACGAGCGGTGTGGATCCTGTTGTGCCTACTCCTAGTGCTGGTGATTCTGAAACTTCTCAGAGCTCTGGAGACGAAGAAAATACAGAAAATGGAACGAGTACACAGAGTGGTGATATAGATAGCGGTGCAAATAGCAATGCGACCAACGGAACAAGTACAACGGCACCACCCCCAACATCAACTCCAACCCCACCCGAAACTGAAACTCCTGAACCAACACCCGAGCCGACTCCTGCTGTAGTGGAACCTGCCCCTACACCAGAACCTGCTCCCGCACCCGCACCCGCACCCGCACCTGAACCCGCGCCAAGTCCTGCCTCCGCCGCCGAATAATTTTAAAAATAACTACGAAACTGCTATACTATATATATAGTAGTTTTAACTTTTCACACAGAAATTTACATGACATCAAACACGGGCACAGTAAAAAAAGTAGCAATTAACGGAGGAGGACGAATTGGACGAGCATTCTTGAAACTCGCGGTTATGGAACCGTCACTTGAAGTGGTAGCTATCAACGACCTCGCTGATATCGGCAACATCGCGTATCTCATGAAATATGACAGTGCATATGGACGGAGTAATCTCGATATCAAAGTTGATGTGGAAAAAAATTCGTTCATCATCAATGGTAAAGAAGTTAAATATGTCAGTGAAAAAGATCCTGCAAATCTTCCATGGGCAGCACTTGGCGTGGACATCGTCCTCGAATCTACTGGACTCTTTACTTCATATGAGAAAGCGAGTGCTCATATCAAAGCTGGTGCGAAGCGAGTCGTCATATCAGCTCCTGCAAAAGACGAAGCGGGTGCAACTCAAGCGGTAACAGTTCTCATGGGAATCAACACTGGGGATATGCCAACATGCGAAGTGTCATCGAACGCATCATGTACTACAAACGCGGCATCTCCACTCATCTCTATATTGAATGATAAAATTGGTATCGAAAAAGCAATTCTCAATACAACTCACGCATACACAGCAAGTCAGGCACTTGTAGATGCTCCAAACAAAAAAGACTGGCGAGAGGGTAGAGCGGCCGCTATGAACATGGCTCCATCATCAACAGGTGCAGCAAAAGCAGTGACGCAAGTTATCCCTGAACTCAAAGGTAAGTTTGACGGTATTGCAGTACGAGTGCCGGTTATCACGGGTTCTCTTGTAGATGTTACATTTATTGCGAAACGTGCGACGACAGTAGAAGAAGTAAACCAAATCCTTCGAGATGCTGCAGCAAGCGCTAACTGGAAAGGAATCTTCGATGCAACTGACGATGAGCTCGTGTCACGGGATATTGTAGGAAATCCTCATGCATCTATTGCAGACCTCAAGATGACACGAGTGGTGGATGGAAATCTCGTGAAAGTACTTGCATGGTATGACAATGAAGGAGGGTATACGCATACTCTCATCCAGCATGTGGTGGAGGCGGGGAAGTTGATATAAAAATAATAATACACAATCACATGCCAAAAGAAACTTTTGTAGAAGGAATATTTGTAGGTTCGGAGAGTCCTGTTGGAAAAGAGTTTGCCAAACTTTCTCCAGAAGATCAGCAGCTCATTGCGGATGCGTTAGCCGAGATAACACATGATGGTCCAGGTGTATGCGATATTGTCCCAGAAGATGGCGTAAATGCCTTCGTACAACACCTCCGAAATTATATGTCAGTTGAAGGTGAAGATCCAACAGGTCTAAGAAATGACGCTGCCATGGCAGTTAAAAGGATGTTGATGTTGGAGTAGGAGTGATGAATAAGAAGGTAGTATGTTATAATTCACACATGAACCTCGATATATTTAAAAAAAAGATTCCATATGTGCTCGCTATAAGTAGTATCCTTGTTGTCTCAGTACTATGTGTTTCTTATATTATGATAAGCCAAAAAATAACCCCCGATATACTTTTTAGTAACAGCACTTTTATGAGAAAAGATCTAAAACAAACTCAAGGTGAGGAAACTCAAGTTGATCCAAATCCAAATGTAGTACCTTGGGTGCCACAGGAGATGACAGAACTTGAGGCAAAAGATTTAGCAAAAGATAAGGCTATAGAGGCTGGCCTCACAACTGCACCTAGAGAGTGCCTCAGTGTAACTTTGAAGAAGAGGGATACAGATGAATTTGGAGATACTGTTACTTATGTGGTACGTGAACTGAAAAATAAGACATGTGGTGGCGTCGCTGGAGACCCTGTATATGTTAATAAATTCAGCGCTAACTTAAAGACCGGTGAGGTTTCTTGGACGATGTATGACACTGAGGACAGTATAATATAAGCCAATTTTCAAAAGCTAGCCCATTTCAGACAAAATTATCCACAGCCCCAGGGTGGGTTGCTTGCCCTAGAGATATAAGGCGAGTTATACTTTAATTGCATTTTACTAATACAATATAAATTAAATGATTAAATCAGCACTTGCGGTTTTTGGAGCTATCGGATATTTTTTTGCCGGATTAACAGGACAAGTAGACACTTCTAATTCTAAAGCACAGGTTGCAGACCCTGTTGCTATAGAGGCTTCAACAACCCCTCCTGTTTTGACTAGTACCGCAACTTCTACTGGTACGACAACTCCCACAACCACAACAGATCCAATTATTACCACTGCAACTGTTGATAAACAAACTTTTGATAAGCCATCTACTGTTACTGTTTCATGGGTAGGAAAAAATATAGTAGCGACAACTCCAATCTCAGTATCAGTTGTTAATGCGAGTACAAATGTACAAGCTATCGCTCCAACAAACACTGCTTTTTCAGTAGGTAAAAAAGCACTTACTATTCCAAATACATTCAAAGATGGAGGATATAGTATTCTATTGAAGGCGACTATAAACAAAAAAGTACTTACACTCGCTTCTGTTCCGTTTACAGTAACTTCTCCAGCTATACCTGATGCTCAGATTTCTGTAATCTACCCTATGAAGGGATACACTTTTAAAGGAGAAAGGAATCAGCCTATTGAAGTGAAGTGGGATTTTAAAAATATCCCAGCGACTACTCCTGTAACGTTTGTGCTTGTTAATTCTGCTACGGGTGAGGAAGTACCAGTCACTACAACAGCAACAGTCCTTTCGGTTAAAACTAAATTAGTTAAAATTACCGGTGACCTGAAAAAACAATTATATTTAGATGAGGCGCCACCAGGTTTATACAAAATGAAAGTTAGTGCTCATCCTCTTGGAAAATCGAGTGTACATGCATACTCTGAAGAATTTGTTCTTGGGTACGCTCCTGGCGCAACAAGTTATCCTCGTTCAGATATAATGGTTTTATCTTCTACAAGTACTGAATATACAACAGGAGATACAGTTAAAGTAGGTTGGACTGGTAATTTTAATGCTAATCCGAGTGATAAAATCACCCTAACGATGTGGTCGAATGGTTATATTGCTGGTAATCTTTCAGTCCCAATACTGCTCGGATCAGCGCCTATTCTGAATCATTCAGCTGAGTTTAAAATACCAGCAGGTGCTTCCACTGGAGAATACGATATTAAAGGACGTATTGCTCCAATGGGCAGCCCGTATCCTCATAGTGTAGAGTCTATTGATAAAAAATCTGCAATAATTAAATTCAACAAGAATAAAGGATCAACACTTCCTGTAAAAATTGTCCTAACTTCGCCAGTAGCTTCAAATATTCTGATCAATACTGACTTTGGTACTCAATATGTAAATTTAGCTTGGACAGCATCAAATTATGGACCAAGTGATAAAGTAGACATATATGTGGCCCCAAAAGGATACGATCCATCTACTCTTGAAAATTGGCTTGTTATAAAGAATTCACCTGTTGCAATTATGGGTAGAATCGGTGGCTCCACTCCAACTTTAAACAATAGATTAAGTATGCATAATTCTTCTCTAAGAAAACTCCCTATTGGCACATACAATGTCATTCTAAAACCAAATTTCGCTAATGTTGCCAGTACATCTGTCTTGGTCTCAGGAGATATAAAGGTAACTAAATAAGATTAGTACTTTCATAAACTGTATTGTGAACAAAAACTGTCGGCTTACATAATCATATGAAAGTACTAATTGAATCAATATGCCCAACAACCCCTGGAAAATATCAGATGATGAAAGTTTTCTAACAAGCTCAGACGGCACAGCTACTGTTAGATATGAGCAGTTATCTGAATGGCGTATGAACGCACCACTTGGTGGAGAGTGTTATATAGATGTGAAATTGAACGTCAATGATGTAAAATCATACAAAGTTTCCGATATGGCAGGATATCCCGCTGTTTGGAAAAATGATGGAAAAAGTTTTGCAATACCACTTTGGATTATTGTAAAAAATGAAGATGAAGAACAATCACAGACAGTGTTTCAGAGACTTGGTGTGGTTGATGTCGAAAAGCTTACATTGACGACGTATCAGAGAAAGTTTGAGGTGCTCAACATCGAGTCATTTGTATCTAGTACAGTCACGGCTATTGATAGCCCTATTTATCTGCCAAAAAATATTGAGTTCGATATTGAAAAAGAGGCTGTTGAGAGCGTTGTAGAATTGAGGTTCGTTTAGAATATGGTATTTGAGAGCTTTACAACATCATAATAATACCAAACCCATGCCACCATCAAACCTAGAACTCTTAAAAAATATGTTTACAGAAGGCTACACGCACACACCTGGCGGGCTTTTTCCGGCTACTGCACAGTTTATATGTAGTACTTTGCCTGTATGCGACCTTTCTTTGGGGAAAAGTAAAGACGTCGTAATTCATGGAGAAGTCACAATTCCGCAAACCAATCAACGTGCGAGTGCATTGCATATTGTATGCGCAGGAGTCACGGGTGACGTGTTCGGTTATTTTAGACCAAATAACACCTTGGTAGGTGCTGTGAAGATTGTATTCGTCCATGAAAGTAATGCTGGCGAAAACTCCACCCCAGTAGACGAGTCTAAGCTGACATTTACAGAAATCGGCACAGTTAGAGTTGATTCATCGATGGTACAGGTTGCTACGTCTGGTTTTCAGAAACTATGTGAAGAGGCTGATCAAAGCCTTGAGAATTCAGGCGGAGATCCAGCTGAGTTTCTTGAAAAATTGCAGAGTTCAGAAATCCCAGGGTTTACCTCTGCAAAGTCTGATGACACAGGGTATTCGTCTGTGACGACTATAAATGATGAGTCATCTGTTGATATAAGTGCTGGATATGGTGATGGCCAATATCCAGTGGTGCTCGGTGTAGATGAAAAAGGTGACACACAAATCGTATATATTGATTTCTTATTGTTTCAGAGAGCGGATATTATTGAAAGGATTATTAAGGGTTAAGGTATAATTGTAATATCCACCATGCCTACAAAAAGTAAAATCATCCTCATAGTACTCGGGATACTGGTTTGTATAATATGGTCTCCAATTGTTTTTAAATTTGTTGCAAATATGTTTGTTGATGAAGCGGGTACCTCTCAGTCAATACATGCGACTGACAAGACACTCAAGGTCTCCAAAATAGAATATAAAATGGTCCCTGGAAAATACACGACCATCTCTAGTGCATCCGCATCATCTAGTTCATCGTCTACCTTGTATACATACCCTCAAATTATCAACTATCTGAATGTCGAGTCTATGAAAATGGCGAATGCGGTCATCAGAGATGAATTGCATGATATAGGCTGTGAAGACAAGTTTGAAGTGAAGTCGATGAACGTGAATTACAACCAGAATGATATTTTTGATGTGAGTACTAGGTTTTTTACTGATGCCTGTAACAGTATATGGCAAGGTGCATATCCTGTAGATAGTATCAAAATACAGATACTGATAGACATGAAGACGGGCGAGCGAGTCTATTTTGAAGATATTTTTGCAGATTATGAGAGGGATGAAGATGAGATATTGAAGACAATATATAAGACGCTGATTGAGGAAAGTGCAGGCCTAAGTGCAGATGCAGGTACCTGCAATACTCTAGAGAATCTAAAGAGTGTCTCACATTGGATTACTTTATCTGCATCAACAAGTGAGCTAATTGTTACTGCAGATTACCCTCATGTCGCAGAAGCTTGTACAGAGACTGTCACTATTCCTGTCAAAAAACTCTTACCTTTTACTTCTGATGATTCTATATTGAGACGAATAAAATGATATAATTAGGTTTATACATGAACATCTTCATTGCAGCAGATCACGCAGGATTCGAACTCAAAGCAATACTAGTTGAGGCATTGTCTGAAATTGGCCACACAGTTATAGACTGTGGTAGCTATGCATATCACGAAGGAGACGATTATCCTCCATTTATAGCAAAAGCCGCTCGAGCAGTATCTGAAGCAGAATCAATAAAAAGCAATGAAGATGACACTTTTCAGCTTACTGCTGATCAAAATCGCGACGTACAAGAAACCCGCGGAATCGTAATCGGAGGATCGGGAACAGGTGAAGCGATAGTTGCAAATAAATATCCACATGTCAGATGCGCAATATGTTATGGTGGATATTCCGCTTTGGAAATTGTAAAACTCAGCCGAGAGCATAATAACTCAAATATGCTATCGCTTGGGGCACGGTTTTTAGCACATGATGAAGCTATAGAGCTTGTACTTGAATGGCTAAACACTCCTTTTACAGGCGATGAACGTCATGTTAGACGACTTCACGAAGTGGATATTATTGAACAACATAAAAACTCACCACTATATGAATAGAGAATATCACCACCCGCGATCTGTGCTCGCAACACATGTCACTCCTGCTATTTTGCCAACTGACTACAAAGATTTAACATCCAAGCTCCACAAAATCACTTCGATAGTTGATTGGGTACAAATAGATGTAGTAGACGGTGAATATGCGCCGAACAAAACATGGCCATTTACTGAAGAGGCTAATGGAATGTTTACAAGTATCGTAAAGCAGGACGAACCAATGCCGTATTGGGATGATATGAGTTTTGAAATTGACCTGATGGTTAAAAATCCTGCGTTTGAAGTTGATCGATGGATTGCTGCTGGAGCGATGCGACTTGTCGTCCACTTGGACAGTATTGAGTATGATGCATTTCTTGATTTGGCTCGAAATATTGAGGAGAAAGGTGTAGAAATGGTTCTTGGTTTTGGTGTCGATTCATCTTTGGAAAAATTAAAGAAGTATATTGACGCTGCTGAAGGTACAAACGTTGAGGTCAATACAATTAAGAATAATAAAGTCATAAATTGGATTCAATGTATGGGTATAGAAAAGATTGGTTTTCAAGCGCAACCTTTTGATGTACGAGTATTAGAAAATATTAAAAAGATAAAAGAAATGTATCCAGCGATGATGATTTCTGTTGATGGTGGAGTCAATCTACACACAGCACCACAACTTGTAGAAGCTGGAGCGGACAGACTTGTCGTTGGTTCTGCATTATTCACTTCTGATTCTATAAGCGACACATTGGTAAAAATTTCAGATACGTTCAATGTGTAAGCAAGTGTGTATAGAAGGCGATTCAACTCGCCAGCGTGGATAAAATAATCAGTCTGTCATATATTTTGTGTATCTTCTGATATACTAGTTGTATATGTCTTTGACTGATGAACAAATAAAAGGATTAGAACTCAAAGCAAAAGATGTGCGTATAAGCATTATCGAAATGCTTGCTGAAGCGAAGTCTGGTCATCCGGGTGGT
>JAGOSK010000025.1 GCA_018062305.1 Minisyncoccota bacterium
ACAACTGAAGCGCCTACTGTCGTCTGAGCTTGAACGCCACGTGACACAAAAGTGCCACATACTATTGCGAGTGCAATCGCGGTGATGAATGTTACTTTATAAAAAGTCTTGAAAGATGTGTACATATATAATGTGAAAAAGGGTTTAATAATATTCGAATTAATACTTAAAATATATTATACACCACAAAAACACCCAATCTTTCGAAAGGGTGTTTTTGTTTTTCTAACGTACCTAAACGCGGAGTGCAGTCTAGGCTGTATAGAAAGTGGAGTGACTAAACTCTGAATCTTCCGGGACGAGCCCAAAAGATGTAGCAGTGATTAGTAACTTCGTCGTGGGCCACGGTCTCGATCATTTCGATCTCCTCCGAAGTCACGTCGAGGACGATCTCCTGCAGGTCGATCTGTCATAGGTCGAGCTTCATTTACGATGATTGCTCGTCCGTCTAGATCTTTTTCGTTCCACATTGCGATAACTGCTTCCGCAGCTTCATCTGGAACTTCCACGAAACCGAAGCCTCGTGATCGGCCAGTCATCTTGTCTGTCATTACAGTTGCTGAGATAACTTCGCCTGCCTGTGAAAATGCATCCTTAAGGCTGTCAGAAGTCGTCGCCCATGCGAGATTTCCAACATATAATTTCTTTGCCATTTGGGTACTTTTGTTGGGTTTGATATATAAGTGTATCCATAGCCGACCCTCTTTCGCCTAACGTACTCCGCTGGCCTCGAGAAACTAGGTACGACACCATCATACTATACTTTGGTTGTTGTGGGAAGTGTGTGTGAAATAGTGCATAAAACAGTGGCAAGTACGTTGTTTTTTAGTGAAAACTGGTAGTCTTCCTACTGGTATTATGGCAAATACTGGTAGTCATTGACTAATATATATAGATACAGTACTTTCATACTGGACGTATCCTTGGGAATATTCCCTACTGTCCTTCACATAAACCCTCAAAAACAGGAAATCAAAAGCCATGAAAAGAAATTTTCAACGGGAAAGGGCTATTGGAAACCTCCAGTGGCATAGAAAATATTGGGGCTCAGACGGCGCTGTCGCTCTCGCTGAGGAATACTACCTCGAGTTTATCGACGAAGATCCTCAGACGAGGTTTTGGATGCACATGTCTCTTGCGGATGTGTACTACTCCGCAGGAAGTTGGGCAAGGGCACGCATCAAGATCAATCCCTTCATGGCTCTTATATGGGCCTGGAGGGCATGCGTGCGTCTTCGCAAAGCTCATCGAGAAGTCGAGGAAGCACGTCTCCTCAAAAGTCACATTGGGTCCATTGGGATCACCGTTTTTGATTTTAATGCGATGCAGACAATTTACCGCGAGTACTTCAATATCTTGTGGCCAAAAAGTTTGTTTCGTAAGCAAATTCTGCTGGCGCTTCAACACGCTGACTGGGCCATCGACAAAGGTCTCGCCATGTGGGAGACTCCCCACATCACAATCTGTCTTCTACGGATTGGTATGGCAGAAGTAGCAATGAGAAAAGTGTTTCTCATTCATCGCCCCGTCATCGATGACCCTGTGCTTTTAGGAGCATACGCTACACTCATCAATGTATGGTCAATGGCTACAGACATAACTGAAGGGCCTGTCGATATCCAACAAAACCCTCAGTTATCAAGGATATTCCGTAATGTCGGGGCATTAGCTACCCAACTTGCACCCTACGTTGAAGTTTCAAAGAGCGAAATATCTCCCGAAACACTTGCAAACACGTGCTTCACACTTGCCAAAACGTACGCAGAGACAAGCGATGACCAAAAAAGCAAGCTCGAAGCAGTGATCTGCTCAACCTAGTTGTGTGACTACAATACAGAACATGTACAGGACAGAAGTCACACTTCATCAAATATCAGCCGACGTATCCCAGTACGTCGGCTGATTTTATCTTTTCTTCAGCATTTCTTTAGAACTTTTTTATCCCCACATCATCTGCTTCCCCATATTATTTGTATTATTATTAGTAATAAAAAAATAAGTACCGAATACCGGACTTATACATAATTCATAAAGCAAAAATATGCGAATTTTAATAATAGAAGACGATGATGATTTTCGAGAGATTATGAAGACAAACCTCCAAGCGGAGTCGTTTGTAGTTGATACTGCAGATGATGGAGATAGTGGTTCGTATGTAGCACGGACCAATCATTACAACCTTATTATCCTCGACTATCTCCTACCAGGTAAAAATGGAAATCAAATCTGCAAAGAGCTCCGGATGCTCGGTATCAAGACTCCTATCCTGGTGATGTCAGTGAAAACGGAAGTACCGGACAAAATTCTTTTGCTCGACAGTGGAGCGGATGATTATTTATGTAAACCTTTTGCGTTTAGTGAGCTTATGGCACGTATTCGTACTCTCATGCGTCGACCATACGAAACTCAACAACCAACGATGGTACTCGATGATTTGACTATAGATACCGAGACAAAGGAGGTCTATCGATCGGGTAATGCGGTGTATCTGACGAGGAAGGAGTATATGTTGCTTGAGTGCATGACGAGGAAATGTGGAAAGATCGTGACTCGTGCTGAGATTGTAGAAGAGGTCTGGGATAATGAAGCAGATCCATTTTCCAATACAGTAGAAGCACATATCAGAAATCTTAGAAAGAAACTTAGAAAAGAAGGTGACGACAAAGGATACATTCATACTATTCCAGGACGTGGTTACAAGGTAGATCGGGTGAAATAATAGTGCAAATAATAGTGTTTAGTAATAAGAAACAACAACACGAAGCTATTTGACTAACTAAAATAAAGCTAATTTAGGAAAATAAAATCTTTATCTTTTCTTTATCGAGAATTTAACCCCTATCCGTATACTTCTAGATAAGGGACATGTCGAATGTCCCCCGGTGCTAAAGTTGTAGTTGGAGACTCAGTTCAAAACCTGCACCCGACGCTGTTACACATAGAGAATTTATATTTTACTACTCATTAGTGAACACATCGAGTGTAGATTTTTGAGCTGACACGTACTCACTTCATCAACGACGCAAAGCACTTACGCCAATTATCAAAATAATTCTGCAAAATCAGATGATCAAAAATCTTCTTGAGCATGACGTTGATGTACATACACAGAGCAAAAGTGACGTGTATAATAGCGTCAACGGTTCAGCCTACCCATGGAATGAGTAGTTTGAACTAAATGCATGAACATATGACCTGGCAAACCAGAGATATAATAATCAGTATTCAAAACGCAACACATGGTGTGCTTCCCCTCCTGAAGAGATGGATATATACACTGTATGTAAAATTAGTAGAGCCAAGACAGACAGACGAAGAATTACACAGAAAGGAAATTGTCTGTAACACTCTACTTATCTTTGTTTTGCTCTTGATGATGATTCTCGATGTACTTGTTTTTAAATCTTTCTTGTATATGGGGTTTGAGTATGCTGGGATTAACCCGTTCATAATGCTCACTATAACAGGCAGCATCATCTGCCTGTTATATCTTTCCAGAATAGGATATGTGTCTCAGGTCTCACATGTGATGATTCTAATTCTTACAGCTGGATGCATATATGGACAAATCATATGGGGAGCTGACTTACCTTCAGTCATATTACTTTGGTGCTTTATTATCACTGCATCTAGTATTCTTATTAGCACTCGCTATTCATTCTTTTTAGCACTACTTATTGGTGGGCTAACAATCTTCTTTGAGCTCTTTGGACAATACAATCTACGTGTAACAGACAGAACATGGAAAGATTTACCATTTAGACTTGATGACGCTATTGAATATACTGTTGTATTTGCACTCATTGCCGGCGTCTCCTGGCTATCAAATCGTGAGATATTCAAATCTTTGCAACAAGCAAAGACATCTCGGCAGGAATTACAAAAGGAGCGAGATCGGTTGGAAATTAAAGTAGAAGAAAGAACAAAAGAGCTTCATACGGCACAAGTAGAAAAGATCAATAGCATGTATCAGCTGGTTGAATTTGGAAGAATATCGAGCGGTCTATTTCATGACTTGATGACACCTCTGAACACATTGAGTTTCAGTATCAATACCATGAGCAAGAGCGGAGAGATATCTGAAATTGAACACATCAAAAAGCAAATAGACCAATGTATCAAAACAAGTAATCGAATCACCGACTTTATTAGTCTCGCAAAGAAACAGATACACCACACGGGAGACGAATCACGTTTTGAAATATGTAAGGAAATCGAAAATATTGTTTCCTTACTACAAACCAAAGCTCGGCAATCACAGGTTGATATTATTTACAGTTGTCAGAAACGTATTTCTATTTATGGTAGTCCGACAATGTTTAGCCACATTGTCACAAATCTCATCTCCAATGCTATTGACTCATATAGCAATAGGCCTCGTAGCGACCCAGATCATCAAAATAGCGATCGTCAAAAAGTCTTGATATATACAAGAAAGAAACACAAACAAATTGAGATACAAGTTAGAGATTTTGGATCAGGAATTCCACTAGAAATTCAATCAAAAATATTTGACCCATTCTTTACTACAAAAGCACAAAACGGATGTGGTATTGGATTATCAGCAACAAAACATTCTTTAGAAAAATACTTTAAGGGCTCAATTTCTTTTGTCTCAAATATATCAAACCCAAGTTTGAATGGATCAACACTACGACAAGGCACTACATTTATCATTAAAATTCCAATTGTACATAATGGTTTACAATCTCAGAGTCTTCACAATCAAGGTAACGAATTTGATAAAACATTATAAAATCACCTGTATAATCCAAGTCCTATCAAAAGAGCTCACATCTGACGGAATATACAAATCGAGTAACAATATATTTACAACCATTCTCACTTACCAAAAAATACCTCCTAGGCATAGAACAGGCAATCCAAGAAATTGAGGTCTATAATTTATTTAAAAGTGCCGAAATTTGCTATACTAACCCCATATGCAACACATCAAACAATTCATCATTACCAACGCCCTCTACCTAGCGCTCATCCAAGCTATCGTCGCTTTTCTCGGCAGTATGTACTTTAGTGACATTATGCTCCTAAAGCCATGTGTACTGTGTTGGTACCAGCGTATTGCAATGTTTCCCCTGATTCTAGCTCTTATCATAGGAATACTGCAAAAAAATAAAGACACTTGGCTTTTTGTAATCACCCCTGCACTTATCGGTTGGACTATTTCCATCTACCACGTTCTCCTGTATTACAAGATTATCCCAGACGATCTCGC
>JAGOSK010000014.1:0-2731 GCA_018062305.1 Minisyncoccota bacterium
ACACTCGCCAAACTATCACCTTCTCGAAGCTTCATAATACGTACACCTTGTGTATCTCGTCCAAGAGTTGGGATTTCACTCAAACCACATCGGATAACCTGACTCTTCTTTGAAATAGCTACAGCCTCTTCGAATTCACTATTTACGATTCGCGCTGAAATAAGGTCACCCGTTTTCTCTGTAACCTTTATAGTCTTGATTCCAGAACCACCTCGTCCTTGTACTTTGTATTCTTCGAGCTCAGTTTTCTTTCCATATCCATTTGAAGATACTACGAACACACATGCATCATTTGAACCTTTTTTGATAGTGTCAGCTCCTACTACAGAAACTTTTTTGTCGAGCTTCATTACTCGCACTCCTCCTGCTGCTCGTCCCATTTCTCGCACTTCTTCTTGATCAAATCGGATAGATTGGCCATCAGATGACACAACCATTACGTTGTCACCTTTTTCTACAAATGACGCTGACACAAGTTCATCTCCACTATCGAGTCGGATTGCAATAATTCCACTTCGTCGTACATCATGGAAACTCTCAGCTGAAACTTTCTTTCCAGTTCCCTGCTTTGTAACCAAGAAGAGTGAGAGCTCACTTCCCTTTTTGATTTCTTTTGGCATTGGCAAAATAGAAGTCACTTTTTCCGTACCTTCAAGTGAGAGGAAGTTCATAATAGACTTTCCTCGAGTAGCTCGCTTACCTTCTGGAATATCATACATTTTGATCTTGTATGCCTTACCTTTGTCAGTGAAGAATAGAAGCTCGCTATGGTTTGTAGTAGTAATAAGGTGCGTTATAAAATCCTCCTCTTTTGTATTCAAATCAACAACACCCACACCACCTCGTTTTTGCTTTCGATATTCGTCTGGATCAGTACGTTTTACATATCCACCAGAAGTAAGCACGAGTACAGATTCTTCATCAGGAATAACATCCTCAATAGAGAAATTTTTAGCACCGTGCTTTATAACCTTTGTACGTCGGTCATCACCGAACCGCTCTCGAACATCAACAAGTTCATCCTGAATAATTCGTGCAACTCGTTTTGGATTCTTGAGAATATCCTGGCACTCTTTGATGAACGCCTGCACCGCGAGCAATTGATCTTCAATTTTCTTTCTCTCAAGACCAGCAAGCTTCTGCAGTCGCATTTCGAGAATTGCAGTAGCTTGTCTATCTGAAAACTTGAACTCCTTCATCAAATTTGCATGAGCTGTAGGTGTGTCTTTTGAAGCCTTAATCAGCTTGATAATCTGATCAATATGATCGAGGGCTTTCTTGAGACCGAGCAAGATATGCTCTTCATCGAGTGCTTTGGCCAAATCGTATTCAGTTCGTCGTCGGATAACTTCTTTTCGGTGTTTGATGAATTCTTCGAGACATGTCTTTAGAGAAACTGTCTGTGGTACACCATCAACGAGCGCAACCATGTTGAAGTGGAATGTTGTTTCGAGCTGTGTGTGTTTGTATAAAAAGTTTAGAACATTTTGTGGATAACTTCCGTTCTTGAGCTCGATGACAATACGAATATCAGATGTAGATTCATCTCGCAAATCTTTGATACCTTCAAGCTTTTTGTCTCGAACAAGATCAGCGATAGACTCAATGAGACTAGACTTGTTTACTCGGAAAGGAATAGACGTAATCATAATCTTTGACTGCCCTGCTTTTTCTTCGATGATTTCAGCTTCACCTCGACAAACGACACCTCCTCGTCCGTGAGTATATGCATGAGTAATATCTGAAGAACCGTAAATAACTCCACCCATTGGGAAGTCAGGTCCTTTTATAAACTGCAACAAATCGTCGGTTGTAGCATCTTCATTTTCCAAAAGATGCGCAGTAGCATCAATAACCTCTCGCAAGTTGTGCGGAGGAATGTTTGTAGCCATACCTACGGCGATACCAAGAATACCGTTCAACAATAGGTTTGGAACAGTTGTAGGGAGTACTGATGGCTCCTGCTTTGTACTGTCATAGTTTGGAACCATGTTTACCGTCTGCTTATTGATATCTCGAAGAAGCTCGCTCGCAAGTTTTGACATCTTTGCTTCGGTATATCGAGGGGCAGCTGGGTTATCACCGTCTACTGATCCGAAGTTTCCTTGGCCTGCAATGAGTGGATATCGAAGGGTGAAGTCCTGCGCCATACCAGCGAGAGATGAATAAATAGCCGCATCGCCGTGTGGGTGGTAGTTACCCATAACTTCTCCGACAACGAATGCAGATTTTCGAAACTTTGCAGAATACGTCAAATTATTTTGATTCATTGCAAAAAGAATACGTCGGTGCACAGGCTTCAAACCATCTCGAATATCTGGCAAAGCTCGATCTGTAATAACAGACATGGCGTAGTCAATATATGACTCTCGCATTTCACTGGTGAGACTTCGGGACTCAATACGCTCAACAAGCATGTTTGCAGCGTGACTTGCAGTTTTTTCAGATTCAGATCGTTCTTCGTATTTTTTTGCCATTTGTATTGATTCGATTTAGCGAAATCAGCACTGCTAATCACAGCGCTGATTTGGTGATTTGACTATTGTACCAAAACTTCGTTTGAAGTGGTAGCTTTTTTGTCTTGATTATCTTGTTTTTTTGTAGTCAAAATATCTTGCAAATCTACTCCCCCTTTTTGAGGTGCAGTCGGAGGTGTGACAGGCGAAGACGGCATTGTAGTTAATGTTGTAGTTGACGAAGATGTTACAGAGGTTGTCTCACTTGGAGTTGT
>JAGOSK010000014.1:2831-20234 GCA_018062305.1 Minisyncoccota bacterium
AATAGATCAACTACATCGATAGCTGCTGAAAGAGTTGTCGGCAATGGACCACTCTGAGCTCCAAGAAACAACATGTTTATACCATCAACACTGAGTGAATATATAGTATTCACTCTTTTTCCGCCTGCTCCATTTTCACTGCCAATAGTTTTTGCATCATATTCAGATACTCCTGCAATGCCATGCACAAAAATACCGTTCGTCTCATATTCGCCAGGACCAGAAATAACAAAAGGAACAGTATCTCCGTAAAACATATCTTTGCCTCCGTTCATGTCTACGTGTTCGAGAGTCTGTAAAACAACATCCGCACCAAACTTACTCGACTTGAAGTCAGAGTCTTTTGAAGGTGGGTTAATAGCAATAGTAAGATCTCCGTACTGTAATTTAAAACATTCGTGTCCAAGGTATGTAACAATCATGGGAGTATTTTACATGAAAATAAATAAAAGCGAAACCCCATACATATTACATATTATCCAAATTTGACTAATAAAATCAGGTAATAAAAAAAAGCGGCTCGCTGACATATAGTCATTGAGCCGCCACAAGCTACTTCGCTTGTACAGGAACATGCTTTCGTGAAGATACGCGCCAATGTAAACGCTTACTCTTACTTATACATATCCTAATTCAAGCTTTGGTTTTTTGACATGCTGAGTCTCTTACAGCAAATTTGATAGGACACCGTGTCCACACATTCACATATTTCGTACTCTGTCGCCGATGCACCGAGCGTCCCCGGGCGTAACAGATATAGAACATGTATAGTCTCAACCACTTTTACCTTGGTAATCCAACAAATCGCTCATGCGGCATATAAACCCACCTGTGCCGAACATAAGCTAATTCAATTTGGATTCACTTGACAAGGAGGCAAAGGATGAGTAGCTATCACCCGCCTGTCGCTGCCCACTGACGATTCTTTTTAGGGGACTGTTAGGCGACATGTGCATAGTATCACATGAAGTCTATATGTCAAGTAGCTCTCCAAGTAAAAATGAGGTATATTTCTGAGGCTCTTTATTAACCGAAGTAGATGTAAGCACTGCTGTGTTCCGGTTCGCTCCACGCAAACAAAAAGTCTGATTTACGAAATCAGCTTCGAGCTTGCACAGAGCTCGCCCACCCAGTCCACCCAAGCAGAAGCGTCTATTTCACAAACCTTAAAATGACAAAAACAAAAGATGCAGCGATTCCAGAAATCTCAAACGAGGAACTGGAGCTCGCACCAAAAAACGATAGTTACATGGGGAAGCTACTCGTTGATACTATTACTCCCCCAACTATCGGAGACCTTGTAGAAGGATCTGTTATCGCTATCGACAAGAAAGGTGTATTCATCGATCTTAAGCCATACGGAACAGGTATTATTTTCGGACGAGAATACGTTAACGCTCGAGACATTATCCGAAAGGTAAATGTTGGAGACAGTATTGCAGCGAAAGTTGTAGATATGAACAATGAAGATGGATACATCGAATTGTCTCTCAAAGAAGCTAAGCAAGCACTTACTTGGAGTGAAGCTGAAACAGCTATCAAAGCTCGAACAGTATTTGATATCCCAGTACTCGAAGCAAACAAAGGAGGTCTTCTTCTTTCATGGAATGGTATTCACGGATTCCTTCCAGCTTCACAGCTCAAGGCTGATCACTACCCACGTGTAGCAGATGGTGACAAGGATCGAATTCTCGAAGAGCTCAAGAAGTTCGTAGGGACAAAGCTTTCTGTAACTATTATCGGTGCTTCTCCAAAGGAAGGTAAACTTATCTTCTCTGAAAAGAATCCTGAAACAAAGGACAAAGAACGAATTATCGGTAAGTACGCTATCAACGATGAGGCTGAAGGAACAGTTACTGGAGTTGTAGACTTCGGTGTATTCATCAAACTCGAAGAAGGTCTTGAGGGTCTCGTTCACATCTCAGAGATCAACTGGGCTCTCGTTGAAGATCCTAGAGCACTCTACAAAGTTGGAGACAAAGTGAAGGTTAAAGTTATCGAAATCAAAGACGGAAAAATCTCTCTTTCTATCAAAGCTCTTCAGCCAAACCCTTGGAAAGAAGCTGAGAAGAAGTACAAGAAAGATGACATCGTTTCAGGTGTTGTTATCAAATTCAACAAGCACGGTGCCCTTGCCTCTATCGAAGAAGGTGTTGCTGGACTCGTTCACGTTTCTGAATTCGGTAGTGATATTAAACTCAAAGAAAAACTAGAACTCGGAAAAATCTATACATTCAAGATCAATCTCTTTGATGCAAAGGAGCAGAAGATGGCATTGAGTTTTGTAGATAAGAAATAGTACGTCATTCACAAAATAAAAACACTGTGTATCCGGGATTCGATTCAGCAGAATCGGGTCGAGCCAATCACCCTTAGGCTCGGGCATACACAGTGTTTTTATTTTGCTTGTTCCTTAATATAGAAAATCAAACCAGGTAGTAGATCCAAAGCGGAAACTCCACTTTACAGCCTATAAAAATGTCGGATATAGCCTTGAATATAGGGTTTTTAACACTAGAACTTGACATAAATCACTAGAGTGTTAAAATTGTAGATGTAAGGTTCTTTTAAATGATTCGTTGAAGTGAGCACAAAGTGGTTCATAGTATATGGACCTTTCTGTGCTCACTTCACCTCATTCCGAGTCGAAAGTGGCGATCAAACCGCAACCAACAACTGCAAACTTATGGAAAAAATTTCAGAATGGTGGGTTACAAATCCCATGAAAGGAACAATCCTTCTGTCTCACTCTGACAAGAATGAGACTTGCGGCGGTATGCAAGCCGCTTTCAGTGATACTGACGAAGATCAGTATCGCGGTCCACGAGGTCACACCCCGCCGACCCCTACACACGAGGACCTAGAGGGAGAACCCCTTCCTCAATGGTTCCAATAGTGGCTCCTTCGATCCACCTCAACAAAGAATACAACCGGCCTACACTGTATAAGATTTAAAGCTACCAAGCTTGAAGATCAAAATACAGTTTAGGTCGGTGTTTTTATTCCAAAATTAATAATTCTCACCCTCTTTCACAGTGTCATGTATCCAAAGTGTACACTCTAGATATATGACACACATCTTTAATCTATATTTTCAAATCCAAACATTCTCAAAATTACCATTTCTTCAACCTCACTCTAGGAATTAATCTAGCTATTAAAACCACTCATCGCCTTCTCTCTCCCCTCATTTACCAAAACATACAAAGACTCACTCGCCTGCTTTATCATATCTTTTATCTCATCAATCTCAGCAGGTTTAAACGGACCAACAATAAAATCGAGCAATTTATCACCTGTTGGCTTCTTTGGTTTGCCAGTTGGAGTTGTTGGACAAATACCAACCTTGAGACGCGTAAACGCCTCTGTCTTTATCGTTCGCACAATTGATTCGAGACCTTTGTGTCCACCTGATCCACGATTAAAGAGGATTTTCATTCTACCGATAGATAGGTCTAGATCATCGTGCACAACAACAAGCTTCTCAGCCTTTTTTACACTCGTAATCAAGGTTTCGAGGGCCTTGCCTGATTTGTTCATAAACGTTTCTGGCAACAGGAGCATAGTCTTCTCTCCGTTTATTTCACCCGTAGCACACTGCGCATTATATTTTTTATTAAATGAAAAATCTTCAAAGCCGGTTTGTTTGGCAGCTTTTTTAGTATCGCATTTTTCTGCAAACTTTTGTGCATTTTTGGCAAATGATTCTACAATCATGCGCCCCACATTATGACGAGTATTTTTATATTCTTCTCCTGGATTTCCGAGTCCGACGATTATATACATAGTGTTGTAATACTAGCATATCGCCGTAAGCATCGACAATCGTCACAAATATCAACAAACTCGACAAAATACTTTGGCTCTCACCATTTTTATAGTATTATAGTCCCAACATGAACGATGAAAATGAAATAAATTCTTCAGCACCACTATCATCCTTATCTACACAAGAATCTGACCAAGAAACCTTGAATGATACATTAAGCAATACGGTACATGATGCTGGTCAAAGCGAAATCGCTGTGAGAAATGCTTTAAAATATGAAGCGGATATTTATGATGTTGATGCAGAATTAAGTCAACCAACTACTCCATCAAAACACCACTCACACGGCGAAGGTATTTCTTGGAAATTTATTTTTTTTGTCATTATTATACTTCTCCCCATTAGACTTTTTGTAGCAGAACCTTTCCTTGTATATGGTAGTTCAATGGAACCTAACTTTGATACTGGTGACTATCTAATTGTCGATGAACTCTCATATAGAATAGGAAATCCAAAACGTGGTGATGTTGTAGTACTTCAACCACCAACAGATGAATCAAAGCATTTTATCAAACGAATTATTGGTCTTCCATTTGAGACAATTGAAGTGCAAGGCAATGTAGTGACTATCTACAATTCTACAAATCCGGATGGCTTCATACTCAAGGAACCGTATCTCAAATTTAAAAGTGATAAAGAATCTAAATATATTCTCAAAGAAAATGAATATTTTGTCATGGGAGACAACCGTGCGGTCAGTTATGACTCCCGAAGTTGGGGTCCATTGACAAGAGACCATATTACTGGCAAAGCCTTCCTCCGTTTGTATCCTTTCGATTCTATTAGTATACTACCCGGCGATAGCTCAAAATTTAAGTAAGGTTTAAGTAAATACGTTGCAAAATAACAATATATACACATGAAAGAAGTGAAGCACTTAAAGCCTATCCAAATACACAAAGGACACATAAAGGCTGAATCCACCGCTAAACACTATGGTTTTAACCATTTTGGACATATTACAGTCACTAAACAGGACCTCATAAAGGCTAAAAATTTCAAAGATAGTAAGAAGAATTCCTTTAACGACAAAGACTCTATTTTGAGTTTCGACAACCTTCTTGAGGAAAAAATCGCCCTCGTTCGCGCATATCTTGAAAAACAGATGAACGATATGAATCAACCACCTATGGTGTACTTTAGTGGACCACTTGAAGGTAACCCACACAGTGATGGTAAAAAAAGTGCCGCACATCCTAAAACATTCAACCTTGATATTTTGGGTAATGCAAAAAGTATTGCAGATGCAATTGTTATTGAGACCGCTTTTATTATCCTCAAAGAACATCTTGATGATAAGGACGCTGAGCTGATGATTGAGATCAATTCTATTGGTGACAAGGATTCATTTGCCCGATTTAATAAAGAGTTTGCAACATTTTGCAAAAAAAGACTTTCTGAACTTCCTGTTGAATGGCGAAATGCGTTCAAAAAAGACCCTCTCTCTATATTCAAATGCACTGATGAAGCATGCAGTATTCTTCTCGATGAAGCTCCAAAGCCAATGAGTTATCTTTCAGAAGTCAGTAGAGATCATTTCCGTGAAGTGCTCGAGTACATCGAGTCACTCAATCTTCCGTACACCATCAACCATTCTTTGATTGGTAGCAAGCATTATTCATCAGGTACTATCTTCCAAATAGTTAAAATCACTAGTGAACAGCTAAAAACTGGTAAAAAAGTTGAGAAACGAGAAGTACTCGCTATCGGTGAACGATACAACACCGTTTCAAAGAAGGCTTGGGGTAAAAAGGAAATTGCTGCTGTTGGTGCAACTATGCTCGTAAACGAAAAAGCTCTCAAGCACATGAAGATGCCCTCAAAGCCAGCGAAGGAGCAAGCCGCTCGGTTTTACTTTATCCAACTTGGATATGATGCCAAGCTCAAAAGTCTTACTATCATCGAAATGCTCCGAATCGCAAATATCGCCGTGCATCAGTCACTTTCACGTGACAAGATAACGAGTCAGCTCGCAGCAGCCGAAAAAATGGGTGTTCCCTATATTCTTATTCTTGGTCAAAAAGAAGCTATCGAGGGTAGTGTTACTATCCGTCACATGCACACGCGAGTACAAGAGACGGTACTAGTACATGAGCTCGTGGAGTATTTGAAGAAGTTAAAGTAGAGGTTCACTCATAAAACGAAAGCCTCGTGCGTCTAAGAAGTACAAATGAGTACGAAGACGGACGAGGCTTTTGGTGTTGGAAATGTCAGAGGAAGACTAGAACCAAGGGGCTTGGGGAAGATGAATACTGGTTATGCGAGAACGTATAACCAAGGTTCTGCCAGCTGGAATATGAGTAATAACATCACCCTTTTTATCCAACATAACAATCCATTTTCCATCTCCTGTAGTCAAAGACGACACAAGACAACGACCGAGACGACCATCTTTATGCATGATAGGGATCAAGTTTTGACCGCCATAAAGGGCCAAAGGTTGTTCGATATCTCTCCTGATAGGTTTCAACCTGCTCAAAAGTGCAATCATGACGTGCCGAGGAATCGTGTTTTCGTAACTGATGGATCGATTGAACACCTCCACTGGAATTGGGCGACTGATCAGTCTTTTTTTAATGATCAATTGCTCAAGCACTGGTTCGGGTCGTTCATGAGAAAAAGCTTCAATTGCAATATTTGCCAAAGAAGGATTACTGATCGAATCCCGCATTCTTTGAATAGCATATCCCTCCTTCATAGAGAAAAACAACTGATCATCACTGAGATAGGAGCCTTCAGGAAGGATGTTTTCTTCACAAAGAAGATCGAGAGGCTTGAGCATGAAAGCTTGTGTGACAACTGTCGGATGGAGAAAATCTTCAAGCTCTGAGAAGATACCTCTGTTGCCTTTTAAAAGTGCGATTGGCATGGTACTGAGATGTATACGGGGTTGCAAGAACAGGTTGACAGAGAGACTACTAGCCTTTCTAGTGTAGAACGGTATCACAAAGTACCGTTGCATTCAATGGGTCTGCATGATATAGTTCTCCGCATATGATTAATGTCAATATAGAGAAAAATGCAACTGAAAGCGCAGCTTCAGTTCTCCGACGGTTCACAAAAAAGGTTCAAGAATCAGGTGTTCTTAACCGTGTACGATCTATCAAATACTCTGCACGAAACCTCTCAGATTACAAGAAAAAGAAGGGTGCCCTAGAAAAGCTCCGACGAGGAAAAGAAAGAGAAACACTTCTCAAGCTCGGTAAACTAGTAGAGACAAAGAAGCGACGATAGTCTTCATACAAACACA
Source organism: Minisyncoccota bacterium (assembly GCA_018062305.1). Lineage (GTDB taxonomy): Bacteria > Patescibacteriota > Minisyncoccia > Phycocordibacterales > CAIZLB01 > VEQN01. The sequence goes on from JAGOSK010000014.1 coordinate 9,911, forward strand.
ACGTGGCACCAATATATATGACAAACACATTCTATATATCATCCACAACGAAAACAGCACCACGTGTAGACGAGGTGTTTTTTCGTCGTATAAAGGAAGAGGTGCTCGGCAAAGAATATGAGCTTGATTTGATGTTCATCGGTCGCACACGTGCCCGAACTCTCAATTTTAAATTTCGACAAAAAGATTATGCAACTGATATTTTGAGTTTTCCAATTGATAAAACTATGGGAGAAATTTATATATATCCTGCAAAGACAAAATCAAAAGCTAAGGAATTTGATAGAACTTACAAAAATTATGTAGTGTTTTTATTTATCCACGGGTTATTCCATTTGAAAGGATTCGATCATGGTAGTAGAATGGAGAGTGAAGAAGCACGAGTTCGCGCTTTGTTCAAAATTTAATAAAAAAATACTTAATTTAATCTGTGTCGTGCCAAGAAAAATGACGCGCGATGCGATTTAGCAAAATCAAATCAAAATGGCAAGAGGTCGAAATATAGCAGTGGGCATTGACGTAGGAACACACCAAGTTAAAGTCATTGTCGCTGAAAAAGAAACACAAAAGGATTCCAATTTCGAAAGGGATTCTTTACCTCGCATTATTGGTTCTGGAATTTCCGAATCAAGAGGTATTCGCCATGGTTTTGTTACAAATTTAAACGATGCGGCAAAAAGTATTAAGCAGGCAGTAGCCATTGCTGAAAAATCTTCAGGTATTTCTATAAAAAAAGCATATATTTCTATTGGTGGAGTTGGACTTGGAGCTATTATCTCTATCGGTACAGTTGTTGTTACAAAAGCGGACAATGAGATAACCGACCTCGATGTTAAACGGGCTATAGAGGAAAGTGAAAAAGAACTTCCTAATGCATATATTCAGAACCGTAAAATTATCCACACTATTCCACTTGAATATCGTATTGATGGAAAAAGAGTTCTCGGTCGTCCTCATGGACTCAAAGGTGTACGACTTGAAGCTCGTGTTTTATATATCACTTCCCTAGCACACCACTTGAGCGATATTATGCTTGCCTGTGAAGAAGCTGACATCGAGATTATCGACGTGACAGCTTCCCCTATGGCAGCGAGTTTGGTTACTCTTTCAAAGACCCAAAAGATTGCTGGCTGTGTCCTTGCAAACATAGGTGCAGAAACAACATCTATAATAGTATTTGAAAATAACACACCAGTTTCGATGGAAATTTTTCAAATCGGTTCAAACGATATAACAAACGATCTAGCACTTGGACTCAAAGTTTCTATAGAAGACGCAGAACTCATCAAACTTGGCCAAGGAAAATATGGTGAATTTTCAAAACGAAAAATTGAGGAGATTGTTGTAGCAAGACTCTCAGATATTTTTGATTTAATAGAAGACCACCTCCGAAAAATTGATCGGAGCGGATTATTGCCTGCTGGTATTATTCTTACAGGAGGAGGTTCTGGTGTTCCAAATATCGAAGAACTTTCTCGAATCGCGCTCAGACTTCCAGCAAAACAATCAAGACTCAAGATCGAAGGTAATACAAAAAGTATGTTTCGCGATTTTGAATGGGCAGTTGCATATGGGCTTGTCATTCTCGGATTAACAAATGAAGACGATGACAGTATAGATATGGGACTTGGGCGACGATGGCTACACAAGACTCGACAAAGCCTCTGGGCATGGATTAAGCAATTTCTGCCTTAATTTTAAACAGTTTTTAAAACGGCTTATAGAATAAGCCTTAATGTACGCCACAATATAGATATCCTGTCGCCTGTTGTATTTTTGTAGTTGTGATATTATTACCGCATATCAACCGGGGACCTGTGTTCAGGGTTTTGCTAACGGTGTTCCACACTTTTTGCAAAATGCCAACTCACTCTCTTTAGAATATTTTTATATAAAATTTACCAATACCATGCCTCAAGTAAAACCAGAAGTAGAAACATTTGCACGAATAAAAGTTGTTGGTGTAGGTGGCTCAGGAAAAAATGCTACAAACCACATGATCAACGCTAAAGTTAAGAGCGTAGATTTTCTCGTGGTAAACACAGATGCACAAGACTTGCATAATTCTCTTTCAAAGAAGAAAATTCACATCGGAAAAAATCTCACAAAGGGTCTTGGCGCTGGTATGAATCCTGAAGTTGGAAAGCGAGCAGCTGAAGAAACAAAAGAAGAAATTCAAGAAGCACTCAAAAACTCAGACATGGTATTTGTTGCAGGAGGACTTGGAGGTGGAACATGCACAGGAGCCGGACCTGTTGTTGCAAAGATTGCTCGAGAAATGGGAGCTCTTACTATTGGTGTTGTTACAAAGCCATTCTCATTCGAAGGTCAGAACCGTATGCGACTTGCTGAGCAAGGTTTGGAAGACTTGAGTCATGCAGTAGATGCATTGGTTGTTATTCCAAATGATAAAATACTAGCCGCAACAGGAAAAGATACTCCAGCCACACAAGGCTTTGCTATGTGTGATGAAGTCCTCCGACAAGCAGTAGAAGGTATTTCAGACCTTATTACAATGCCAGGTACAGTTGGAAACATCGACTTTGCTGACATTCGAGCAGTACTCGAAGATGCTGGATCAGCACTTATGGGTATTGGTACTGCAAGTGGTGAAAAGCGAGCAGAAGAAGCTGCAAAAGCCGCCATCAGTTCTCCACTTATCGATGTATCTATCCACGGCGCAAAAGGAGTACTCTTCTCTATCGCAGCTGGAAATGATCTCACTATGTGGGAAATTCAGGAAGCTGCAAAAATCATTACTGATTCAGTTGATCCAAATGCCAAGATTATTTTCGGTACAGTAAAAGATGAAAAGCTCAAGAAAAATGAGATTAAGATTACAGTTATCGCTGCAAACTTCCCAGATTCACACAGTGTTCGAAGATCTTTTATTAACAATGAACAAACAAAATTTACACCACAGCAATCACAGGTAAATACTCCAGCAATTGAAGAAGAAACTCAGGCTTCAGAACCAAGACGAGGTATCTTCAATTCATTCAGTGCACCACAAGCTGACAAAGCATCTCAGCAGACACAGCAAGCAACTCAAGTACAGGTTCAGCCAGCTGCAAATACAGCACCAATAGCACCTGTGCAGGAAAAGAAAGTCGAAGCTACTCCAATACAGACGACAAATGACGATGATGATTGGGGTGCGGTTCCTGCGTTTCTCCGACGATCGAAGCTGAAATAGTCACTCTCAACAAAAGACCTCTGTCACACGGATAAATTTCTACTGAAATTTTCCTTGAGCTCGCTCCGTCGAGTCTCGCTAGTGACAGAGGTCTTTTGCCGTTCGTTCCTATGAAAATGTAAAATAAAAAAAAGCCCGCGGTGTTTTTGGCACGTTGGGCTGTTTGAGGACCTATTCCTCCATGGAGACCATTTAGTTCGAAAAATGGACAAATCTTTGGGTTATTTTTTTAGTTCTGGAAATATGAAACGTACAGGATCTTTCACCTCACCTAAAGGTGTGTGCCACAGACTGCACAGCAGAATGAACTTCCAGAAAAAGAAACAAATTACCACGATTGCAAATAACTTTCCCATAAGTACCTCCCTGAATTGATGTTTGATTGACGTACCAAGCACGTTTTTGTGCGCATAATTATTATATAACCTCATTAATTAAATGTCAATAGTACTAGTTTTTGAGCCACACGATATAATAAACCCCTATGAATACATACGACTTACTTATTATCGGGGGTGGACCAGCGGGTGTTGCGGCAGGTGTATACGCGTCGAGAAAACAGCTTAAGACTCTTTTTGTAACAGAATCTTTTGAAGGGCAAAGTGCCGTATCAGAAGGTATTGAAAACTGGATCGGTACTGTCAAAATCAGTGGCGCTGATTTAGCAAAATCTCTTGAGAATCATCTCAAGGCATACGCGGGCGATATCGTTGATATTAAAACTCATTGCCGAGTGACTTCTATTACAAAGCACGGAGACTTTACAGACGTCGCTCCCCTTTTCAACATCTCAATTACCGACTCATTCAGCGAAGAAGTCACAGAGTCTATTGTAAAAAACATTCTCATCTCAACAGGTAGCACACGACGAAAACTCGATGCAAAAAATGCAGATATATACGAACACAAAGGACTCACTTATTGTGCAACATGTGATGGACCAGTATTTTCAGGACAAGATGTAGCGGTGCTTGGTGGTGGTAACGCAGCATTCGAGAGTGCAGCTCAACTTGCAGCATATTGCAAAACTGTAACTATTATAAATCGAAGTGAGACATTTCGAGCTGACCCGGTGACTGTAGAAAAAGTTTCCGCTAAAGAAAACGTGAAAATTATTAAAGGTGTAAAAGTTGATGAGATCATTGGTGAAAAATTTGTAAAAGGTCTCATCTATTCTTCGCCAACTATTGCCAATGGTGAACCACAAACTCTCGCTGTAGGTGGTATCTTCGTTGAAATCGGACTTCTTCCAAATACCACTTTTGTTAAAGACGTAGTTGAACTAGATTCACACGGTAAAATCATTATTGACTCACGAACACAACGATCAAAAACAAGCGGTATTTGGGCAGCTGGAGACTGTACAGATGGTTTGTATCACCAGAACAACATTGCAGCTGGAGATGCTGTAAAAGCCCTAGAGGACATCTATGTGGCGGTGAGTAAGAGATAGTCGACCAGAAACTAGACATTAAAATTTGTGGGCGGTAGAGGATTCGAACCTCTGACCCTTGTCACGTCAAGACAATGCTCTACCAACTGAGCTAACCGCCCGTATTTAAGTAATATATTGTATATCCAACTATTATTCAATAGTCTTCTGTCCAACTTCTGTATCAGTAACACTCGCACTTGTATCCCCTCCCACAGATACCCCCTCCACAGCCACCTCAGTTATCACTTCTTCCACTTCATTCGCTCGTACCACATCCTTATACAACTCATATCCATACACCACAAAGTAAGGTGCCACAACAAGTTGATATACGAGGTTGAGAATATTTTCAAAATACAGGTTTGCTCCAAAAATATCTTTTATAAAACTCTGTAAAATAGCGAAAGCAGAACTTACAAGCATACCTAAGAATGCTGCCGCTAATAACCGTACAAACACTTGTAACCAAATACCCCTCACATATTTTTTACTCATGCGAAGAGCCTCAAGACCTTTTGCTTTTCCAGTAATTAACACGAAAGAGGTCAAAGACAACCAGACCGCTACTACAATTCCTGGCACAATAAGGAGAATGAATCCTGCAAGGATACACAGACCAGTGAGGATGAGTACCCAAATGTATGAAAATAAAAACTTTGAGGCATACTCATAAGTTGAAATAGTGGAGACCTCTTCTTCAGAAGACACTACCCTGATTTGAGCTATATAGTTGAGAGACGAAATACCCACCACAAGCGTACTGATTCCAAAAATGAGAGCCAAAATTCTCACTATATCTCCAGCCTGTAGGTACTCGACAATCGTTTGAAAATCTCCAATAAATGGAAAAATCGCTAGGAGTGCCGTTACAGCGATGACCGGAAGACTGTTAACCTTGAGAAGTCTTAAGAAGTGAGCTTTGTATGTCGCCCAGGCAGTATCAAAAAGTAACGTAAACTCCTGTAGACGTGCAATCTTGTCTTTGTTCGTGTCTTTATTCATAGGTATCATTCTATCATATAAGCCCGATTTTAGGGGTTATATCAAGGGCTATATTCTTACATATATTTTGCGTTTTTTACAAAAAATGTTATATTATTGCCCATCGCTTTAGATCTAGATTTTAAGGGATTTTTGAGCGATTTCAACACATACACGGCCCTATCGTCTATCGGTTAGGACATCGCCTTTTCAAGGCGAGAAGCGGAGTTCGACTCTCCGTAGGGTCACAGAAAATAGTGAACGTAGTGAACATATTTTCGTGATGTCGAGGTACTTAGACTTTTACGAAACGAAGTGAGTAAAAGGCGTTTGTACCTGCGACGCACAGATTAAATAGACAGCGAAAGTAGAATCCTTCTTAATAAAAATGACCAAATTATTGTCAATTCTAAATATTCTATTTATTCCCATATATGTATTTTTCTTATGGTTTTTTGTAAGCTCACTAAATAGAGGGTTTTTAGGAGAACTTTATCTTATACTCATAATATGCAACGTCACATTATGTGTATTAAATAAAGACATATCTAAAAAAATACCAGTACAATATCTTATACTAAAGAATGCTGTAATTTCATTGAGTGTTATATCGAGTATTTACTTTATATTATGGCTATATTCTGCTTTAAATTATTTAACATCTACTCTACAGTAAGCACTATATAGGAGAGTCGAAAAGCTTTTGAGGTTTTTTGGAGTTCAGCAGGACGAACAAAAAATCCAAAAGGTGTACAGGTCCTGTAAGGACCGACTCGTAGAGGGTCACAGGTTTAAATTTATAGGTACCATTCAAAATAATTAGTTTTTAATCGTATATCGCTCTAAGATAGGCAACTCAAAATCTCGTTCAACTCCTTCTGTTACCACATACGGAGTACTTCTTATTCTCGTTGAGATTACCTTACTCTCTTCGCCTGGAAGGAATTTGTCTCTCATCCGTTTAATATCTCTAGACTTAAGATTTGAATATACCTGTCGGTGAGTATTTTTGATGATGGATTGATTTATATAATCAACCTCCTTTCTTCCCACTTTTATCACTTCCTGCAAAAGAGCTTGATTTCGCATTACAAAACAAATCTTTGGTGAGATGGTTAAAAATATAGTTCCATATCCATACCCACTAGCCATCTGTGGGTGCACATTTCTTGTCTTTTGAACCACAACAGGATTGTCTGATGTGACAAAAACCCTGTCGCAATCCACAATGAGAAGGTGCCAACTTTTCCCTATTGAAAACATTTCTGCAAAATCCATAGCCATCTCTGCTGCCTGCTTAAACAGACCACCTTCACCGCCCTTCATTTCGATTTTTATATGTTTATCAAAATCGAGCAATGCTTGACGTGTCTTCTCAAACTCTTCTTCATTATCGAACGGTATTCCTGCTTCATTAAACCTTTCCCTCATAGTGTCGGGATGTTCAGCCAGAAACTTCATTTCCCATTTATGATGCTCTGCGGTCATATTTTTTAACCAGTCACTGAAGGAAGGTCCTCTAGTAATAAGGAAAGCGGTAAATTGCACCAAAGCCCCCTTTTCATTAGCAGTTAAATTCAGGTTCTGTTGCCTAATAATTTTCTCAAGGACTGGAGAAGCAGCCCCTTCTATAATTCCAAACATAGTCTCAACACGCTTCGTCTTTTCTCCAGTCGTCTTGTCAGTAAAGGTATATAGATTATTTTGTGCGGCTACATTATCAATACCTACATTTATGGTCTCTTTGCTATTTTGGTACATGTATACACTTTCAATCTTAGGAGTGACTATGAAGTTCCTTAGATAGCATCGAGGTACCCAGTGGTGTTTTTTTGCGTCAGTTTCAGGCATATTGAATGAAAAGTATCATACGCTGTTGACCATAAGATGCAATCTCTCAAGGAAAGGTTTTAAATGCACCTTTTTACTTATTTCTAATCCCTATTGTAGTAATATTAGAAAAGTGAGGAATGACTCTCCTTAGGCTTTTACATTGCCAAGTACAACAAAGTGTGGTACTTTCACATTCGGACCCTGCTATCTTTGCAGATGTTCAAACAACGAAACCTAAAACCTCTAATTCGAGGAAAGGAACCAGTACCATGACAACAAGTAAAAACCAGCCATCTGCAGGAGCAATGGCTTTCTATCACGCAGACGGCTTTCCGTCCGCCTGGAAACAAGCAGCGAAATTCGCCGGGCAAGGAGGTTATATCGCCACCGCACCCGACATTGTCGCAGCTCGTCTTGCCACAGGACCAGACGACTATCCTTGGAGTGCATACTTCACGACGACAACCGCCGAATATTTCGGAAAGTCGAAGGAGGGTAAATACATCCTCATCATCGCGCATGGTGTTGGCCCCATGGCAACACTCGACGGCATTCAGAGGGCATACAGTTGGGAATACCAAGACAAGAGTCGCGCTCGTCGCGGTGGACGAATCACTGAACAGGAGTTCCACAATCTTGAAGCTGGCAAGTATGGAGAAGTCACGATCGTGGACTATGAGGCCTATTGTGGTCTCTATGAGTATCCACTCTGTGGCGTACTTCGTACTTCCGAGGCACTTATGGACCCAATCCTCAAAGCACGCTTTGGTTCCAGAACCGAAGAATATGTTCAGGCTCATGCTGAACATGCTCGTCGTTGGCACCGTGAGCAAGCTGGCCTCAACCCTAATAACCGATACCAGCTGCCCGACAACGATGGGCGCCATGAGGAGATGATGCGACTTGGTCATCAACTGCAAGGGGCTGAAGGATCTGATCCTTACATTCTTGATGTCAACGGCGCGAGCAACTGCTCTTACGGGAGTCCTCGTTATGGCTATCGGAAAATCGAGGAGGGTTATGCACTTGCACATCTCGTCTCTGTGAATCCGCTTCGTAACTTGGGTCACCGAGAAGGCGACAGTTTGGTTGGCAAAGTTGATCTCCATGAATGGTCCGACAGCGTTCGTCTGATTGCGATGAAGCAGGAATGCGACATCTCGAAAGGTGTTCGAAAAGGTCCAGATCCCGAACGACTCCTACGCAAGCATTGGCGCGAACTTCTCGTGCTAATGTCTGATAAGGAAGAGGTCGGTTTCCGCGCACTCGTGCAAGTTGGCGACGAGTGGTTCACCCAATACCTCAAAAAAGGTGACGGGCTGGATAACGTTGAACCTGAATACCACATTACCGACTTCGAAAAGGTCGGCGAACCTATTCAATTCAGGACAACCATCGGAGGTTGGTATGGGTGGCTCAAGTATGGAATCAATGAGGTCAAAGCAATCGCTCCTTTCAATGCAAACGCCTATCAAATCGTCGGTGAAGTGGAAATCGAGATGAATGGCGGTAACGCCACACATCACATCTGCCAAGTGCAGTTCTATCGCGTCACCGTGGATAACACCAAACGGTTGATGCGGGCGGATCAGCTTCGTCACGACTACACGACGCTGATGGAGCTCATGGAAAAGGAAGTGGCGTAAAAAGACCCTTCAAAAAACTCAATCCGCATCTGTGGCTCCGGCTACAGATGCGTTTTTTTTACCCCTAAAAACCACCAGCTTTAGCTGGTGTGTACATTTAAAGACAACGTCATATTATGAATATTACCCTGCCGTAAGGCGGGGTAATATTCATTAACATGCACACATATGTCTACGAAACATACACGTACAATACGTACGTTATCACATTGCTACTACGATTTAAAATACCACCTCGTGTGGACTCCTAAATACCGAGGTCGAGTATTAGGAGATGATACGATTAAGTCTGAATTGAAACGAATATTCGGAAGTATCGCTAAATGGAAAAACATGGAGATACTCGAACTGAATATTCAAGTAGACCACATACACATGTTACTTCTCGCAGACCCAAGACACAGCGTCTCCTACATCATGCAGATTATTAAAGGTAAAAGTTCAGCATGGTTAAAGAAGAAGATTAGAAACAGAGTGAACCTGTATGAAAAAGGATCCTTGTGGGCGAGAGGTTACTTCGTGTCTACGGTAGGTATTGATGAATTCATCATCAAACGCTATGTACGTCACCAACACAAGCACAATCAGTTAGAACAACCCACACTCTTCCCACTCCCACGTTCGTAGAGCTCACGTCTAGTGAGCAAGACAAAGCCACCAGTCCTTAGACTGGTGGCTTGTTACTATAAATTACCTACACTACTGATAGTATGCCCTTCAAACAACCCTACCCCCTCTCCTCCCTATTCAACTTCACCGCCGCTTCAGGTGTAGATACTGTTCGTCCCATAAGAAATAATTTAATAATTCCAATTGCAACAATCCAATACACAACCATTGCTAACAATGTTGTCCATTCAAAAATACTTCCAGTAACAATCTGACTACTTCGAAAAACCGTCAAAAATGGTGTGGCAAACACATACGTTATTCCATATACAAAGCTAGTAAAACCAGCTCCAGCATTTGCGCCAAGCAATTTCAAGATAAAACGAAAAGCCAATAACACTTCAACTATTCCGAGAATATACCAAACTATTTGTGTGCCTCGATATAAAGGTTTAGTACTTGATGATGTGTAAGATGAGTTCATATATATAAATGATTATAGCGATAGTAATTTTTACCAACTACTTATGAAGCCGTTTGATAGGCACTTCACTTACCCAGAATCGTCGTCTGAAGTTAAATTAAGTGAATTTGGCTAAAATTACCCCATTTATGTATAATCAC
>JAGOSK010000015.1 GCA_018062305.1 Minisyncoccota bacterium
CATCAACCCTCATGGACGAATCATCGGACGAAAGCGATCTGGTGTTACAGCTAAGTCACAGCGACAGCTAGCTACTGCAATCAAGCGAGCGCGATTCATGGCACTCCTTCCTTACGTAGCAAACTAGTCACTTACATAGTTGGAATTTGCTCACTATAATGTGAAAACAAAAAAGACCTTCTCGAAAGAGAGGGTCTTTTTTGTTTGTTAGAATTTTATTGGGAGTGCTACTTATTACTCACTCGCTCTACATACTCTCCAGTCTCAGTGTTTACACGCACCACGTCACCTTCAGCTACGAACATAGGGGCTGTGATAGTTGCACCAGTTTCAAGTGTAATCACTTTGTTTCCACCTTTTGCTGTATCACCCTTAACTGCATGTGGGGCATCAGTTACTTTGAGTTCTACTTTCACAGGAAGATTAACACTAAAAGGTTTTTCATCGAATGACAACACTTCAACAAGTGAGTTTGGCTTCATGAACTTTCCAGTATCTCCAAGAAGTTCTGCTTTGATATTGAATCGCTTACTAGGATCATTTTCTTCACAGAACATCCATTCACCTCGGTTTTGATAGAGGAACTTTACTTTTCGTGTATCAATTTCAGCTTCAGCAGCCTTATCTTGTGCACTAAAAGAATGTTCAACTACTCGGCCTGAAATGAGGTTTTTGAGCTTTGTAGCGTTTACCGGCTTTCGCATCTGCTTTCGAAACACATGAGAAGAGAGAACTTCATATGGTTCACCTTCGAATACTATATATTTTCGTACTGTAATCTCGTTGTAATCTAACATGTGTGTTTTGGGTTATTTGCATCGGTGCACTGACGGCACGTCTACTCAGGGCTGTGCCCGTTTATCTATATAATGTAAGCATTCTAGTCAAAAAGAGGGGATAAGTCCAGTTTTTTGAGGACTTTTCGGCTAGTGTCTTTATAAAATATTTATGGAGAATATTGCTTCGTCAAAATAATAAAAGGAAATAAATATCTATGCTTAGTGCAGGTTGTCCATATAAACAATTTCTTTCGGAATGAAATTGTGACATTTTTCAGAGCCGGAGACAATTATCTAAAGAATTATAAACTCTTGTGGGAGTGGAAGGACGGCAACCTTCATCGTAATGCGTTTGATGCTGGTTTTACCTAGTCTATTAGCACCCCGCAGTAGAGCCTTTCTGACTTTCGCCCCCGCAAGAAGTTATAATTTATCGATGTATTCTGTACTAAATATTACTATATTGAAATAAGTGTAGTCAACTAAACAAAACATCGTTTTTTATTATCTAAACCATATTTTTTACGTCTGATTTATGTATTTAACAATAATTCAAACTGGGTGTACTATACTCACCAGATCAATTTGAAATTGCACAAAAACCACAAACCTGAGAATCATATCAGTATGAAGCAGTACACTATTACGTATTTGGTTAGAGCTGGTGAAATGGGGAGGAACAAAACAGTCATCCTAGCCGAAAAGAAAGACAAGATCGGAGTAGGGAAGTTAAATGGCTATGGAGGGAAAATAGATCCCGGAGAGCAAATCTGGGAGTCTGCAATTCGCGAGATCAAGGATGAATCAGGAGTACTCGTTGAACCTGGAGACCTAGAGTATTCTGCGACGATGGTATTTTTTGATAAAGAGCGACCTGTCGCGGAGTGTCATATTTTTATCGCACATCGATGGTTAGGAGAGCCAGTAGAGACCAAAGAGATGGGAGTACCTCAAGAGTTTCCCATCAGCAGCCTTCCTCTAGAGAGGATGATGCTTGGTGACAATCTCTGGGTACCAAAAGTACTCAATGGAATGAAGTTTTCAGGAGCCATGTCGTTTGATGCTGATTCGACAAAAGTTCTGCGGTTTGAGACATATCCTCCATTTAAATTCCGATAGACCTTGAATTCTCCGACGAATTCAAAATGCCTACTCTCATTGTGAGGGTAGGCATTTCTGTTTGTCACCTATGTATTCGATGTCTCCTAATTAGAAAACACAAGAAAAATAAAAGAGTGTGTATGGATGTAATCCCGGATACACACTCTTTTATTTTTCTTGTGTTGACTTCTACTCCATCTCCTTCAACTTCGCTCGAATCTCTTTCATAATCTTGTCAGAGATAGGTTTGTTTTCTCGTAGATACTGTCGTGTTGCATCGTATCCTCGTCCAAGCTTTTCTTCTCCATAGGAGTAACTTGTACCACTCTTTGTGACGATACCCATCTTCTCACCAAGTGCAATCATTTCTCCTTCTCGTGAGATACCTTCGTTGTACATGAGGTCGAATTCAGTCTGCTTGAATGGGGCAGCAACCTTATTTTTTACGACTTTTACTCGACAACGTCCACCCATGATCTCTTCACCTTTTTTAATCTGAGCAATACGTCGGATGTCGAGTCGTACTGATGTGTAAAACTTCAAAGCCTTTCCTCCTGGAGTTGTTTCTGGGTTACCGAACATTACACCGATTTGCATTCGAATCTGGTTTATGAAAATAACAACTGTCTTAGATTTTGCAACTATACTTGTCAGCTTTCGGAGAGCCTGTGACATAAGTCGAGCCTGCTTTCCTACATGATGTGCTCCCATATCTCCCTCGATCTCATCTTTTGGAGTAAGTGCTGCAACAGAGTCGATGACAATAACATCGAGCTTTCCAGAACGAACGAGACTCTCTACAATCTCGAGGGCTTGTTCGCCGTGGTCAGGTTGTGAGATGAGAAGTTCGTCGATTTTAACTCCAAGTCTTTTTGAATATTCAGGATCCATCGCGTGTTCTGCATCTATGAATGCACATACACCACCAAGCTTTTGTGCTTCAGCGATAACATGAAGTGATAGGGTAGTCTTTCCTGAAGATTCAGGTCCGAAGATTTCGATGATACGACCTCGTGGCATACCTCCTACACCAAGTGCAGCATCGAGTCCGATTGAACCTGTTGGAATGACATTTACATTAACTTTAGGTTTGTCACCAAGTTTCATAATAGAGTCTTCTCCAAACTTTGTTTTAATCTCTGCGAGGGTATCCTTTATAGAAGAAGCGGTCGCGTCACTCTTCTTTGATTTTGTAGATGCGTTGACTGTGTCTTCGTCAAAATTTCCGTCTTCAGATGTTAAAACTTCTTTTTCTGTTTCTGTGCTTGGAATTTCATTTGTATTAGATGAAGCTCCTCCTTTACCTTTCTTTTGTGTTGCTGATTTTTTATTGAATTTTGCCATGGTATTTGATTTTGCGAACGCTTAGTCTCGCCATTTGATTAGTGGGACAATTATTCTGTTATATCTGATAAACTAACTCTAAATCTTTTTCTACTTTTGAACCAAACTTATCCTCAGCTCTAAGCTTTATTATATTATACCCTGGATAGAGCATCAATTTTTCACTGAATTTGCCAGTTTCATCAATGAAAATAGCTCGGTCATTGAGAGAAATGGCTGATATGTTTGTAGCTACTCCAACAATATCAATGTCACTTTGCCCAATAACCTGACCAGTAGTAGGGGAGCTGACGGTGATTTTTGGTCCACCGATTATCTTTTGGGACTGGAATATTCCATATCCGATGATAATAAGTACGAAAAAGGCAATAAAAAGTGTTTTAAGTATTAGTTTGCCATCTTCGTACGGTTTAATCATATGGTATAGGTGTTAAATTTTCGTTCAATTTTTTCTAAAAACTCAGTGATTTGAATGCAGACCCCGGTCAGTCCGTTAGTAGGTCCGCTGCTCCTCTGAATCATTAATCTCTTCATTTTCATTACTTACCTCCGCTTCATCTACTGTTACTTCTTCATTTTGTGAGCCTGTATTGGTCATCCCGCTGTTGTGGTTACTATCACTCTTACCGGCAAGTACTTCTCGAGGCTTGGCGCCGTCAGCAGGCCCAATAACTCCCCTTGATTCGAGGATATCCATAAGTCGTGCAGCACGTGCGTATCCAACTCGGAGCTTTCTTTGAATGTATGAAGTAGATGCTTTACCAGCTTCGATAACAGTTTGTTTAGCATCTTCATACAGATCATCATCGTCTTCACCGCTATCGTCGCCAAATCCGCCCATGTCACCCATGCCACCACTTGTAGCAGAACTAAATATTGGATCAATGTATCCACCGCCGGCACTTGTTCCACCATTTGAGCCACCACCTGTCACACTTTCTCCAGAGATGCTGATTTCAGACGGCAGGGCATCCATATTGTCTACGAGATAAGTAACAACTTTCTTGAGTTCAGTTTCAGAAATATATGCAGATTGAACTCGTTGAGGATTGGGCATTTCACTTCCAAGGTAGAGCATATCTCCGGCACCGAGGAGTTCTTCAGCTCCACGCATGTCGAGAATGGTTCGTGAGTCAATCTGTGATGCTACCTGCAGAGCTATACGAGCAGGGATGTTCGCTTTGATAAGACCTGTAATGACGTTTACTGATGGACGCTGAGTAGAGAGGATGAGGTGAATACCGACAGCTCGGGACATCTGTGCAAGTCGCACGATGCCTGCTTCAAGTTCTCGTGGGTATGTCTGCATGATATCTGCCAACTCGTCTATCACTATTACTATATATGGCATTGGATCGATAGTTTCTTCTTCGCCAGCTACGAAGCCATCTTTCTTACGTGCTTCAAGGGCAGGCGAGACGACATTTTTATGATATGAATCAATATCTCGAACAGTATGTTTTTCGAGAACATTGTATCGTCTATCCATTTCTTTCGCCGCCCACTTGAGTGAGAGGATAGCTTTCTTTGCATCAGTAATAACTGGAGTGAGAAGATGCGGAATTTTATTCCAAAGAGTAAGTTCTACTCGTTTTGGATCAATCATAATCATTCTCAAATTTTCTGCAGAGTTACGGTAGAGTAGGGAAGTGATGATTGTTTGGATTGTCACTGATTTTCCAGATCCAGTAGCACCCGCAATCAAAAGGTGTGGCATCTTTGCGAGGTTTCCAAAATATGATTTTCCAGAGATACCTTTTCCAAGTGCAACCATAAGTGGTTTCTCGGATTTTTGGAACTCATCTTGCGCGAGAAGCGTACCAAGTCCGACAGTTGTCTTGATGCTGTTTGGAATTTCAATACCAACAAGTGACTTTCCAGGAATCGGAGCTTCGATACGAATAGGGTGAGCAGCAAGTGCAAGTGACAAGTTGTTTTGAAGGCCGAGAATTTTTGAAAGCTTCACACCTTCTGCGGGTTTGAGTGCATATCGAGTAACTGATGGTCCGATTGAGACCTCGTCCATTTCTACATCTATGCCGAAGTTTTGGAGAGTTCTTTTGATAATATTCGCATTCGCCTTAATATCACCAACTCCAGGTTTTCCACGATCATTTTCAAGAAGTGAAAGTGGAGGGGGAACGAATGCTTTTCCAAGCAACATAGACTTTCTTGATACCTGAATCATCTCGTTATCCACAGCCCCTGCATCACCATTTTTAGTTTGAGTACCAACAGTTCCGCCAGTCAAACCCTTCTTGGTATCAACGCCAGAAGTATTTGAAGCGGCGTATGCACCACCCGCAAGATTCGCTGACCCAGATGTAGTGTCCTTTATATCAGACATATTGGACATAGATTGTCCTTTATTTTCACCTTTCATATTCGCCTTATTTTCGGCATCTATAATCTTTTGACGCTCAGCAGGCATCAGTAGCTCTCCATTTGCTCCAAGTGCCAAAGCTTCCGCAGTATCTTTCTTTGATGAAAATAGTCTCTTCCATATCATGAGATGTTCAGCTCGGAGGGCTGCATCATAGATTATTAGAATGGAAATAGTCAGAAGTGCCAAAAGACTAATGATAGAGATAGTATAGTCAAAAAGACTAAGTAATGGTGTAGCGAGTAGTCGTCCAACAATACCTCCACTCTCTTCACTTATAAGGTGAAATAATCCAAGTCCAGATACCACGAAGAGAATACTCCCAAGGGCTTTTGATAGAGGAAAGGATCTCTCCTGATCGCCAAAAAATGATACTGACAGTAATAGGAAAATCGTAGGTAGTAGATAATATCCATAGCCTAAAAGGGTTTTTATATGACTAAACGTCCATGTCCCAACAGGTCCGCCATTTCCATATGCTGCTAATAAAAAGAAGACAGAAAGTACAAAAAGCACTATACCCCAAACACTTTTGAGGGTGCTTTCTTTGAGTCGCATGTTCTTTGTATTATCAATCTCTTGTTCGTCCAATCTTTTTTTCTTATCTCGTTTCTTCATGAAAATATTTTATCACGCGGAGTGGAGGCTTAGAAGTTGCTTTTAATATTGTCTTATATATAATGTGCTTGAACTCAAGGACGTGATTAAAAAAGTGTGACAAAAATGTAAGTCATCTAAAGGTCAATTAAAAGACAAAAAGTAGTCAAATAGAATTATGGAAAAGGACATATCTCACAACCAAAACCAGGATATACATCAGAAAAAGGACATACAAGTCTATGAAGCGATTTCAAATTTCATAAAAGACAAAGAGGGGATGCATATGTATCGGAGAGCTGAAAAGATTTGCAAGGCCTATTTTCTCCTTACACAGCATATACCAGATCACGACAGTATCCGGTTGAAGCTTCGAACACTTGCTCTCGATATGTCTTCAAAGACACTCGACTTGGTAGTTACGATCAATAAGACAGAAGCCCATGCTCGTGACATAGCGATGAATGCAATGGCACTCGTATCAGTGTCCGATATAGCAGTATCTGCACGATTAGTCAGTGACTCAAACTACAATCTTGTAGTCGGGCAAGTTCAGTTATTTGTTGAAGAAGTAGAACTATACTGGAAAACATTGTCCTATAATAATCAAGCTATACCAACACATTTATTTTCTATGGACACGCTTGATGTCGCTTATAAAAACTCTCGGACAGATCAGTCAAATCAGTTTAGTGAGTTGGCTAATGAATCAAATAATCCAAATATAGTACGTGCGGTTTCGGGTGACACTGATATGTCTTTTAAAAAATCGCAAGCTCAGGTATCAGCAAAACTATCTGTAAAGACGATTGATAAATCAAATGGCAGTGCATCAAGTGCTCTGTCTAGCAAATCACTAATGAATGCAACGACTAGTCATCCTAGCGCAAATAGTACGCAAAATGGGGCGCAGAATATAAATGGTGCACCTGGTGTAAAAAATGACAGACAAACTCTTATACTTTCTACTATCAGAAGTAAGGGAGAGTCATCTATCAAGGATTTAACAGATATCATTAGAGGTTGTAGTGAAAAAACTATCCAGAGAGAGCTTATTGCGCTTGTCGGTTCGGGAGATTTGTTAAAGACAGGGGAGCGACGATGGAGTCGATACAGTATTGCAATATAAAAGACATCATTTTTTCACACCAAAACGGTGTTTGGTGTCCTTTAAAATTCTATTCTACGTTGCTACTGCTTTGTAGAATTAGAATTCTCGTAATTGACTGTAGCCCCTATTTTCTGTAATATATTGATTCATATGCCGTCATGGTATATGTACAGAGACCGGTGTTTTTCATGTATATCCACTGTTTCGCAGTAGGATAGCCTAAAATAAGGCTTTTATGTGAAAAATAGACCTTTCAGACTGACCTCGACCATTGAAAATTTAATAGTACCCCTCAGTCAATCCCCGGGCAATTCTCAGGCATTTCAGCCTTTTCCTTTTATTCAGACACCTCCGATTTCCCATGAAATTCAACAACTCTATCAAGCTTTGTGTCGATACGTTATGAAGCTTGATGGGTAGTATGACACTTTGCGGTTTGCAAACTACAAAGTGTCATTAAGATAGATAGTTAACATACGTAAGTTAGGTATTAGACTAGTTAAATTTAGTCAAAAACAAAAGAAGTTATTAAAAAGAATGGCGGACCCGTACTGACATTGAACCGAATTTAATATTCGGCAGATTCAGTTGCGGTACGGGTCCGCCAGGTTAGTTTAACCCGAAGGATATGTGATTCTACACATTATCAATTGTTTAACAATTAATGTAGATAGCATATTTCTTTAACCAAATTATCATTATATATATGAAGAAAATTTTCTCTATAGCTCTTGCTATTGCACTTGCGTTTTCTGTTGTTGCACCAGTTGCAACTTCAGCGCAGTCAATGTCAAACGCTTTCAACACGAACCTAAAACTAGGTGCGCGAGGTGCTGATGTAGTTATGCTACAGTCATTCCTCGAATCAAAGGGTCTCCTAACAATGCCAGCTGGTGTTGCTAAGGGATACTTTGGTGGTCTTACTAAGTCAGCTGTTGTTGCATTCCAGATTTCAATGGGTGTAACTCCAGCTTCAGGTTACTTCGGTCCTCTTACACGAGCGACTGCTAACGCTGATACAACTGGTACAACTACAACAACAACTTGTCCTGCAGGATTCACATGTACAGCTAACGCTGGTACAACAACTACAGTTACAACTAGTGGTGTAGAAGGAACAGCTGACCTCCGACTCGCTCCAACTCCTACTGACAATTCAAACATTCGAACTCAGAACGATGTTTCTGTTTACGGAGTTGAAGTTCGAGCTCGAATCGCTCCTGTAGCGGTTCAGACAATGGACCTCAATGTTGTTGTTTCAACAAACTCTAACTACTCATCACAAGAAAATCCTTCAACTTTGATTAATACAATCAAGGTTTGGGATGGATCAAGTGTTATAGCTACAGTTCCTGTTAACTCTTCAACATTCGTTAAGGATTCAGACGGAGTTTATTACGTTCGAATCTCTGGTCTTAACTTCCTTGTAGCGCAAGACGTTACAAAGAATCTTGTTGTTTCATTTAGTACAAACTCTATTGATACAGCTCGATACGTTAAGATTAAAGGATACGGAAATAGTTCAATCCGAACTGTTTCAGGAAATGGTATCTCTTCATTCTACTCAATCAGTGGATTTGAAAGACAGCATACATTCCAGAAGCCTGGAACATCTACTTTGACACTTTCTTCAGCTGGAACAACTCTACGATCACAGAACTACCGATCAAACGGTGTAGATGATCTTATTGATATTCCTGTTGCTACATTCAACTTGAAGTCTCAGTCTGGTGATTCAAAGCTTGTTTCTATTACTGCTTCAACAACAGCTTCAGGAACAGCTCCATCACGACTTGGTCTTTACAACGGTTCAACTCTCCTAAAAGAAGTTAACCTTACAAGTGGAAATGCAGTGTTCAACAACCTAGATACAATCTCAGGTTCTACAATTCCTGGAACTGATTCTCCTGTAACATTTACAATTAAGGCTTCATACCCTTCAACTGTAACTAACGGTTCATATTCATCTACAACAGTTAATGTTGTGACTTATGAAAAACCAAATGGTACAACAGATACAGCTTCTGGATCAGCAGTTTCAAGTGCTAATCAGTATGTATACAGTAAAGCAGCAATGATTACTCTTGCTGGAACACCTACAATTACAGCTCAAAACGCTGCAATTTCAGGAGGTACTTCAACTGTAACAGCTGTATTCCCACTTAACATTGCAGCTCGAGGAGGTAACGTTATTATCCCTGGAAATGCTGACGTAACAGTTACATTCTCTAACGGACAGACAGCAACAGCTCTTAATACAAGTGTTGTTACTATCCCTAATAACAATATCGCTGACGGATCATCTGCAAATGTAACGGTAACAGCTAAGAGTGCTGGCTTCGCTGCTGGTCTCTACAACGCCGCTATCACAAGCATCAGTTGGAACGCCGGAAACGGAACAACAACTCAGACTTACGGTCTTGATGACTTCAAGACATCTGCAGCTGCTAACCAGCAGTAGTCGATGTAAGTTACTATCGCAAGATAATAACTACCTAGTCTAAACAAAAACCCACTCCCTCACGGGGGTGGGTTTTTGTGTTGGTTGGTTTTTGTAATATGAGAAGATTGCTCGAGTTTTTATACTATATCAGTGGGAGTCTCGAAGTGAAAATTTATCTTTTATTCATCGAGAATTTATCCAAGTGTGCAATAATACATCTATGAGTAAAAATAAATCAGATCGATCAGAGAGTGGTACAGACAAGACTGAAAAGGCACTTATAAACTTTGAGAATACCCCAATCAGAAGGATATGGGATGCGGAGAACCAAAAATGGCTATTTGCTATTGTTGATGTTATTCAGATTTTAACAGATAGTTCTATACCAAAGAGATATTGGTCAGATCTAAAAAGAAGCTCCAAGCTGAGGGTTTTCAGGTGTACGATAGAATCGTACACCTGAAATTGA
This sequence comes from Minisyncoccota bacterium, assembly GCA_018062305.1. Lineage (GTDB taxonomy): Bacteria > Patescibacteriota > Minisyncoccia > Phycocordibacterales > CAIZLB01 > VEQN01. The sequence goes on from JAGOSK010000015.1 coordinate 10,228, forward strand.
AAGCAAAAGACGGAAAAAAAATATCTACCAAAAGTGAAAAAAAAGAAGAGACTAACGCAATAAGCGTGGACTCATGCAGTTGTCCGCAAAAATCGGACAACTAAGCCTCTGTTTATGTTAAAATACACACAATGTTCGATTCAACATCTCTAAAGCTTATCAGTGGCTTCCTTGGTTTACTTATCCTCGGATTCTTGGTATTCATCATTGCTGGTACGATTCACGTAGATTCTTTATAAAATCTTTATCGTGGCTTTATCGACTCTGAGTATAGTGTGTGTATGCAAGAAACATACACACAAATACACCTTGATGGGTACCCTAATATTAGTAAGGGTACGACTACAAATATTTTCAAACACATAGGGCTGATAGTACTAATGCTCAGTATCTTCGCTGGGTCATATCTATGGCAAGTACCCACCGTCTTCGCAGAAGTTAGATATGAAGACAAAACCTTCACCCAGAGCATCACTCTAAAAAGTATAAACCAGCCGTACTATTTTTCAGGGAGCAACGCCATTGCACGCGGTGTTACAGTTATGGTGGATAAAGGTACGCGAGTCTATGTTGACGGTAATATCACGGTGCTTGGAAAGCTTGTGTTGGCAGGAGAAAAAGACTTTCCGATACAAATCAAACGTTCAAATCAAAGTATCGATCAAAACTCCAGCCAAGGTTCGGATCAAAATATATTCACGATAATAGGTGGAGAATTTTTTGCATCATATGTTGAAATAAAAGATATACCAGGTGTTGCAGTGGGCACTACCTCAAGTTCTACGTCGGGGTTTCTAGAGAGCGGCCTCTCTCAAATACTAAACGCCTTTTCTACATCCACCGTTGTTTTTGATTCTGTATTTATAGATTTACCATTTACGAATATAAGTTCAGGGGCGAGTATTTCTGTATTTAACAATTCTGCACTTTCTATAAAAAACAGCATTTTAAAAAATATAAACTCTCGATACGGTATAGAAGTATTCAATAAAAGTTCAATAGATATACAAAAAACCACTCTAGCTCATGTCGGCTCGGACACATCGATTGTGATATATGGCAATGGTTCAACCGCATCTATTGAGGACTCTCTACTATATGGAACTGTTGTAGTACCAGTCGGCGAACTAGTTCCGCCATCCACACAAATCGCGACTCAAACTCCACCTTCAACTCCAACAACAAAAGCCATTGAGATATTTAGTGGGGCATTCATGGAAACAGAGCGTACTGATTTTGAAAGGTTTTCAGCGAAAGCTATCTCGGCTTTTTCTAATGCGACCATTGATATTTTCGAAACAGTTTTTACTCAGAATAGAATTGGCATAGAATCATACAATTCAAATATAAAAATCTCTGAAAGTGAAATATTTGGAAATACAGAACAAGGTGCAATCACGTATGGTGGCACAATCGTTGCTACGGACAACTGGTGGGGAAGTCATACAGGCCCTCGAAGCATTCCTCTAAATCCAAATGGCACAGGTGATGCTTATATAGGGAATGGACAAATTAGCCCTTGGAAGGATTCAAAGCCAAAGAAGAAAACAGTATGCTGTTCGAGTGTGCTCTTTATCCCAGGACATCAAGGTAGCCGTATATATAAGAAAGGGATGCTGATGGAGAATCAGCTATGGGAACCAAACACAACGTCAGACATTACCAGTCTCTACTTGACCACTGATGGGTATTCGATGAACAAGAGCTTGTATCTTCGAGATATTATTGATCGGACAAATATCCTCTTTGGTGGAAATGATGATGTAGAAATATACAAAGGTCTCATACACGCACTCAATGGACTAAATTCCAACTTCTCTATCGAAGACTGGCAGTTTTCTGCGTACGATTGGCGGATGTCTCCAAATACAATAGTCACAGAGGGTACACGATATACTTCACCCACAGGTCAATACAAAAAAATGGAAGATCAGATAGTACAGATGTCTCAAGTTTCAAAAACAAAAAAAGTGACACTCGTTGCACATAGTTATGGAGGTCTTGTGACCAAAAGATTTCTCGCATATTTAACCCAGAGAGGAAAAATAGGCTTGATTGATAAGGTTATTTTTGTAGGAGTGCCTGAGACTGGCTCACCCGCATCACTGTTCGCACTACTTCATGGTGACAATCAAGATATTGGAAATGGATATATCGTGAATACATCAACTATGAGAAAGTTTGCAGAGAACATGCCTTCTGCCTATGCCTTATTACCCAAGACAAATTCAAATTTAATTTTTGGCATGAATGCCACCAACACCATAGCGACATCGGTGCCAAACATATCTACAGTCGCTTCTATGTATCAATTTTTGTTTAATGAAATATCAAGACCAAACACTATTGATTGGCTCGAAACAAATATTCCTCTAACATCAAATAAGAAATTAAAACAAAAAATTGATATTGAATCGACAGCAAGTTTTATCAAACCTCAGACGGACCCAGCGTATGCAAATATAGAGTTTTACAATATTCTCGGCGTTGGACTAGACACAGTAGAGAGTATCTCGTATACCAAAAAACCCTGTGTGAGTTTGTATACGCACCCATCGCTCATGTCTCCAAACTGCGGTCTTGATCATGTTCCAAACTTTTCGCAGTTAGGTGATGGGGTTGTACTTGCAGATGATGTTTTGAATCATACTGATGTTGAAACTAACGATAGTGCGGTCTGGAGTTTTGATGGCAAAAACAGTAAAAGATGGGGAGAAAAGTATATGTTTAATATTGCGGAATACAACAGAAAGAATTCAAAAAATTACAGTCATGCTAATATCGTTTCAGCACCTCCGGTCATATCTACACTGATGCAGATTATGTTACAGACTGTTGGGAGTTATGCTTTACCACAGTATATAGTTGGATATGGTGGAGTACGTCTGGGAGGTAATGGGCAAGCTGGTACAAGTACCTCGATTGTTGGAGGTGTTGACACGTCATCGGATACATACACTCACAAAAAATATCAGCTTTCGACAAGCGATGCGGTGTTTATATCTACAAAAGATACACTAGGAAATGTGTCTGGTGTGCATTTTCCAGCCCTTTCCACAATGACATCTACACGTACCTCGAAGACTCCACAAATTGTACCTGTTCAAAACTCAGCACCGAATAGCAATATTTCGCATGTTGGATCGACGTACTATTTGCAAACAGAAAATCTCCCAAGTTCTGTTACTCTAAAACCTGATCCTATAGTCTCTGAAGCGACATCTCCAGTATTGATTGATTTTAAAATAAAAGAAATTGAGACGATTCCAGGTGGAAGTCTTGGGGGAAGTACGAGCGTGAGCACTACGACCGAAAAAGTTATAGCTTCATTTGAGCAAATCCCTATTACTGAGTATTCCACTGTAGAAGTAAAAATTGATCTTGCCTCAACAACTCAAGTGGAAATGAAAGTCACGGATCGATATGAGGATATATATGTCCAAACAATGACATATATAGTAACTCCGCAGAGTTCGCCAAACGCTCTGTTGCAAGGCACTGATACTTCTACTGGCGGTAGTAGTGGTACAGGCAGTACCACTGTGGGTGGGGGAGGTAGTCCGGTAGGAGGTGGTGGGGGACAAACTGGAGGATCAATAGATATTGTATATCTTACAAACCTAATAAGAACTGAAATACAAAAATCAGGGCTGCGTCTAAACTTTAAACAGCGCTACATTCTCAAACTGAATACGATAGAGAAAAACTATAAACTACTCATTGAATCAAAAAAGCGTCTTGCTCGCCTCTATGCAAAAGATACCACCGCTAGTTTATTGGCTATTATAAAAGATTTAAATAGGTCACGTGCTCTATATTACAGAGGGGGTATGAGAAAAAGTGAAGCAGCTTTTCTATATAGCCAATTTTCGAGATTAAGTAGAGCTTTCGGCGATTAGTCAGGTATCGGAGGATTATAGGTGTTGACTTTGCTCACAAATCTGTTAATCTCTTATCGAAAGGCTTCGAAGACCATAGGCACCAATAAGCCCTATGCAGAGGTCGAAATTACGAGATTTGTTAGCTCAGGTTGAAAGACCTATGGCTACCAGCTTTCGTAAAATCACCCCTCCTTCAAGATATCCTTTCGGTCGAACGCTTTCGAGCCTATAGCGCCAAATATAAAAATGTGGAGTTTAGCTCAAATGGCGATTACCAAGTACCCTAAATAAAATCATAATGGCAATTACCAGACAGAAAAAACAAGAGATTGTTGCTTCCGTAAAAGATATTTTGAATGCTTCAAAATCAGTAGTATTTGTGAATTTTCACAAACTGCCTGTTTCTGAATCAACAACTATCCGAAAGGAACTTCGATCTAAGGATGTGAACTTCACTGTAGCAAAGAAGACTCTTACAAAGAGAGCTCTCACTGAAGCTGCATATGCTGGAGAAATTCCTACTCTTGATGGTGAACTCGCTCTCGTATACAGTGCTGACCTATTGGCACCAGCTCGAGAAATCTACGACTTCCAAAAGAAGCTCGATGGACGAGTATCTATCCTCGGTGGAATCTTCAACGGTATGTACAAAACTAGAGAGGAAATGGAGTCAATTGCTCTCATCCCTTCTCAGAAGACTTTGTACGCTCAGTTCGTCAATATCATCAATTCTCCTATTCAAGGTTTTGTTGTCGCTCTTAACGCGATTGCAGAAAAGAAACAGTAGGGAATATGACGGTCACAGCAATACGTTGGTACTATACGCGTACAGCTATTAATCAAAATAATTTAAACTAAATAATATGTCAGAAGAAACAACAACAGCTGAAGTTGTAGAAACTCCAGCACAGTTCAAGGCAGTCGTAGAAGCCATCGAAAAGATGACTGTTATCGAACTCCACGAACTTGTAAAATTCCTAGAAAAGAAATTCGGTGTATCAGCGGCTGCAGTTGCAGTAGCAGGTCCGGCGGCAGGTCCAGCAGCTGAAGAGAAATCTTCATTCAACCTTCACTTGGTTGATGCTGGTGCTAACAAAATTGCAATCATCAAGGTTGTAAAAGAAGCTCTAGGCCTCGGTCTTAAGGAAGCTAAGGATCTCGTTGATGCTGCTCCAGCAGTTGTTAAGGAAGGTCTTAAGAAAGAAGAAGCTGACGCTCTCAAGAAGCAAATTGAGGACGCTGGTGGAAAAGTTGAGCTTAAATAGGTCAAACGTAAAAAAGAAAAAGGCTATGTATCCGTGCTTACAGCAATACATAGCCTTTTTCTTTTTTAGTTTTTCCTAGGATAAAGACACGTGTGAGACTCGAGCTAGAACCGTGGTCGGCCAAGGCTTGTAATGACATTTAAGTATCTATTTCGCTTCAGAAACGACGCACCTCGAGTACTAATTTGCATCAACACTACAACTACCATTCGATGCTTTATTACAATTAGTTTCCTTTGTAGTAACAACTCCGTTTATCTTACTCACAAAAAATGCCCGATCATCATAACCGCTCGCACCGAAATTTCCACCAATGAATACTTTAGCTTCTGTACGAGATGAGTCAGTATATTTGTAACCACTAATCCAAAAAGCCTCAAGGTTCTCACTCATTGAGTTAACTGTAGTCCCACTTTTATCTAGATAAACCGTTCCCGATAATCTAGTACTACTTGTAGTTTTGGGGAAGATTATACTCGCTGAAGGAGTTTTGACGCCTCCAAAATTTGCACTTATTTTATAAGTAGCGCTTAGAACTTCAGAATCAGTTAAAGTTCCTTGACTGGTATCTTTAACATTATTATTTACACTTATATTTTGCTCAACATTTACATTACTATTCTTAGGCTGATCAACGTCTGTTTCCGGTTGAGTTACAGATTCGTCATTGTTATAAGTAGCCGTTGATTCCACTGTTGTATTTTTGTTCAAAGCAACATAAGTGCCCCCAACTCCTATCAACAGAACAACAATTACTACAATAACAATCCCAACAAAACCATTTTGTGTGTTTTTCATATTAAGTTAATAATATCAGTATCGAACTAAACTTAATAGCTAGACACTAACATCTATGCGTCTCATGCTAGCTCTTATTGGCTGTGTATCCGGGATTCGATTCAGCATGTACCGAGTATGATCTTAGGGATCAAATCGGGTCGAGCCAATCATCTTTAGGCTCGGCCATACACACGTCTTTTTATTTTGTATTTCTCACTCACAGCAATACATAGCCTTTTCCCTTTTTTAGTTTTCCTGGTAACAACATAGGAGCTTTTCATCTAAGATTCCTTCATATATGCTTAGGTATATGGAAAAACTTACATTTGAACAATATGATGCGTGGCTCAGTAAAAACATCCTGAACCCTCAGAAAGATCTTTTGGTCCAAGTCCTGGGAATCTGTGGCGAGGCAGGCGAAATAGCTGAGAAAATGAAGAAGATAGTAAGAGATAAAGCGGGAGTCATTAGCGAAGAAGATAAGGTATTAATGGCTAAGGAACTTGGTGACGTATTGTGGTATTTGGCTCGGTTTGCTCAATCTATAGATACAACCATTGAAGATGTTGCCCGTATGAACATGGAAAAGCTAGAATCAAGGGTCAAGAGAGGGGTTGTTTCGGGTGAGGGGGATGAAAGATAGTTAAAATGCTAAAGGGAGCTTTGGAACTCTCATCTAAAATATGGTACATTAAAGGTATAACAAACAGATATAAACCAGCAGACATTTTGCCCTATAACTGTCTATTAACAGCCTAACTACTTACAGATATTACAAGCTATGGACACATTAGAGAAAATTTTCGGCGGAGCGCATCGAGTAAAGTTAATGAGATTATTTTTATTTAATCCGTCATTATATTTCGAGACAGTAGACGTTGCAGATAGATCCAAAATCGACATATCAAAAACTCGCTCAGAGCTAAATTTTCTTTCGAAAGCTGATCTTGTGAAAAAATCAACAAGGGGTAATAAGACGGTTTGGTATTTAAATGATAAGTTCCCATATCTAGTAGAATTCCAAAGATTACTTCTTGAAACAAGCCTCAAAAACTCAAAACCAATTCTCAAAAAAATCGCCAAAATAGGAAAACTAAAATTTGTTGTATTCTCAGGAATTTTCAAAGAACTACAAGATAGTAGAATAGATATACTAGTCGTCGCGGAAGGTTCAAAGAAAAGTGTAGCTGACTCAGTGATGGCATCTATCGAAGCTGATATTGGTAAAGAGATTCGATTTGCGGTTCTCGATACAGAGGATTTTAAATACCGTCTTGGAGTAGGGGATAGATTGATACGAGATGTCCTCGACTACCCACACGAAATCGTTCTCGACCGTATTGGTATGTTGCAATAGTTATACACATCTACTGTTAGATATACCTCTTGAAATCGAACTGCTTTGGCAAAAATTGCTCATGAAGATTGTGTGAAGAAAAAAGTGATATAATATTTGCATCGGGGTAGTCGCCCCAATTGAGGTTGAACATGGCTTTAATCTCAAGGCCTTTGGCCACATATATTAAAAATAATTAAAAAGAGACATAGTCGCGCCAACGGTCGTGTCCAGGAGGACTCGACACGACATGATTCGCAGAATCAGTTGCGCGACATGATTTCGCTAAATCACATGACTATTATCCAGACTTGGGGTGACGCGCTTGGTACAACATTCTCTGGTTTTGCACCAGCTTTCATCCAATTCGGTGCGTACCTATTAGCAGCAGTTATCATATTTGCAGTAGGTTGGATTCTTGGATCTTTCCTCGGCGGTCTAGTTGAAAAATTGTTTCAGACGCTTAAAGTTGACGCTGTACTTCGACAAGCAGGTATTGAAAGTGCTTTAAATAAAGGTGATATCAAATTAAATTCAGGTGCCTTTGTTGGAGGATTAGTTCGATGGTTTATCATTGCTGTATTCTTCCTAGCGGCACTTAAGGTCTTCGGTCTCGTCGAAGTTACAACATATCTTGAGACAATCATCGTTGGATACCTACCACGTGTAATTGCTTCAATACTTATCCTTCTTGTTTCAGTAATTATCGGTGAAGTAGCAAAGAAAGTTGTTTCAGGTGCAGCCGCAAATGCTCACCTCACATCAGCTCGGTTGCTAGGTTCTCTTACAAAATGGGCTATCGTAATATTTGCAGTTCTAACTGCTCTTGTACAGCTCAATATCGCAGCGGCGCTTGTACAGATCCTCTTTATCGGAATCGTCGTAGCTCTTTCTCTCGCTTTCGGTCTAGCATTTGGACTAGGTGGAAAAGAGGTAGCAGCCCGACTCCTTGAAAGAGCCGTTTCTGACGTCCTAAAGAGACAGTAAGCAAAATCACAAATTAGGCCTTATTCAGGCTCTAAATTTGCACCAAAATGACCCCGAAATGGGGTCATTTTGTATTGATAAAAAAGCATATCTGAGGTCTAACCCCATATAGGTACCAAAAGGCTCATTTCGTTGTTGACAAAGGTTTCGCCGTCTGTATAATACCCCTTATCAGATATGTTAATCGTCTACATTGGAAGCGGAATCCAAAGTAGTACCTAAAAGCTCCTAGATGAAAGTCTAGGTCCAACAGGTGCTATTGTGTGAAGACCGCTCTCCAAAAAGGGAGCGATTTTCATTTTTAGAGAAATCTAGATTTGAAAATGAATCCTATAGACCATCCAGTCGACATACACCTTGTAAATTTAATACTGTCCTGGACTTTGATACGAGAGCAGTGAAGTACCGTACAAAACTTTTCATTTACTTTTATGTATATGCAAAGTGGTGTGCGGTCATTTAACTCTCGTATCTCTGAGGTCTTTTTTCCGGAGACAGAGTTGAAGCATTAAAACAGTCGCACTAGTTCAGTATAAAAAACTGAATCAGAAAAGCATCCTGAAAAAATGCAGTGACTGAACCTTCAACAAACTCATCATTCCTTCTCAAGGGGATGATGAGACAGGTAACAAATAAAAGTGATTGTGGTTTTTATATTTCCTAATGGAAATATAAGGGCGTATGGTGGATGCCTTGACACAACAGAGCGATGAAGGACGCAGCATAGCGGCGAAACGCTTCGGG
>JAGOSK010000016.1 GCA_018062305.1 Minisyncoccota bacterium
TACTCAAAATGCACATCTCTTTTCTGCTTGAGTATTTCTGCTATAAGTGGTTCAGCCTGATCTAGCGCGACAATTTTCTCATATCTTTTAACCATATTTTGCGCCTCAGTTCGAGCTGCTTCTACCATTTTGAGATTCTTTATAGCGTTCATGGCAATATCAGAAAGCCCCCATTGCTTACCAGCATAGAGTTCTCCTGCACCACGCTGTGCAAGGTCGAGTTCTGCTAGTTCGAATCCATTTTTAGCTGTTGCTAAGGCTTTTAATCGTTCAATAGTTTTGTCGCTTGATTTACTTTTTCCTCCACTAGTTGATCCGGCTTTCGCGCCATTTGCTCCGTTTCCGCGTGTGTCACTCGTAAACACATAACAATACGGCTGATGATTCCCTCGAATAACTCGCCCTCGAAGTTGATGAAGTTGTGACAAACCAAAACGTTCTCCACCCTCGATAATAATAAGGGAAGCGTTGGGAACATTTACACCAACTTCAACAACTGATGTTGAAACCAAAATATCAATTTCATGTCGTGAGAAACGCTCCATAACTTCTTCTTTCTCAGCAGGTTTCATTTTACTGTGCATAATATCAATACGAAATTCTTTGAACACGTCGCTCTTCAGCCTTTTGGCTTCTTCTTTTACAGAACGTGCTAAAACACTTTGCTCTTTTTCGGGATCTGGTTCATTGATACGAGGGCAAATGACATATGCTTGTCTGCCGTTGTTGAGCTCTTCACGAATATGTTCATACACAGTTTCTCGGTCAGATTTTTTACCGGCTTTTCCACCATTACCTACAATTTCAGTAATTATTTTTTTTCGTCCACTTGGCATTTGGTCGAGAATTGAGAGGTCGAGATCTCCATACATAGTGAGTGCGAGAGTTCGAGGAATGGGAGTCGCGGTCATTGAAAGTAAATGGGGAACACCAAAAGTTTTTGGGGTTGTTTTGAATTTCGAAACTTTGGCAGGCTTGTCTCTGTCCATGCCTGCAGTAATATCAGCGCCAGCACCTTTAACATTTTTCTTCGTAAGCTTCTGTCTCTGTGCTGTTCCAAATCTGTGTTGCTCGTCAATAATCACATATGCAAGATGTTTGAAATCAACAGACTTTTGAATAAGTGCGTGTGTACCAATGACCACAGAAATTTCGCCACTAGCAACCCATTTTAAAAACTGAGTTCGAGAAATATCAGTCCATCCATCTTTATTTATTTTTGATGGAAATTTGCGGCAACCATTTCCAGTAATGAGACCAATAGAAATCGGCATGTGTTTAAAGTACTGAATAAAAGATTCAAAATGTTGCCGCGCCAAAATCTCAGTCGGTGCCATATATGCGACTTGAAGTGTTCCAAAATCCTGTCCCTTTGGACGAGATGCGACTGTGGCGTATGTGGTCACTGCAGCTACGGCAGTCTTACCTGACCCCACATCTCCTTCGAGAAGTCGAGACATGGGGTGCCCTGTTTTAAAATCAGCCAGCACGGTATCTATCGCTTGTTGCTGACCGTCAGTGAGAGCGAAAGGAAATCGACTGGTAAAACTCGCAAGCTCGTCCGCACTTTTTTCTATGACAAAACTTTGCTCCGCAGATTGCTCCGCACGGATGAATTCATTCTTGAGTTGTATATAAAATATTTCTTCAAATGCGAAACGTTTTTCTGCGACTTTGGCGTCAGCATCTTTTTTGGGTGTGTGAATCCAAACAAGTGCAGTGGCTAAAGAGGGGAGGTTATATTTTTTTAAAATGTCAGAAGGAATTGGGTCCTTGATATGTGCAAATTCTGGATGTCTAAATATTTTTTGAATCGCATGAAAAAACCACTTTGAGGTGATACCTTTGCTTTCTGCGTATACAGGAATTTGAGCGAGGTTTGCTTCCATGTTCTCGGTGCCCATAAACAAATCATCGCCTATACCATTCGGCACCGCGCTTACTGGTGCAATTTCTGGATTCAACATGCTCAGATGCCCATTTTTTTCACTAATTTTTCCATGAACTTTTACCAAGCTATCGTTTTGTATCAGCTTTGCTATATACGGCTGATGAAACCACATGAGTTTTATACGACCCGTATCATCATCGAGCCACCCTTCGGCTTTTGAAACATGACTTCTAAAAGACTTCCCAGTTTTGAGTGAAGAAACTTTTCCATAGATAGTGATAGTCTCGCCAACAATGAGGTCTTGAATAAGTTTTGCAGAAGATGAAGATTCGTAGCGACTTGGAAAGTGATAGAGAATGTCTTGAAGTGTCGTGATTCCTAACTTTTTGAGCGCAAAAATCTGATCGCCCTTAAGCCTAAAAAAGTCTTTACTGTTTTGGTACAAAAATGTGTTGGTCATGTTCTTCGTGTATGCCTGATTCTACTACTGTTTCGGTGGAATTGCTTTCGTCAGAAATTGTGTGAGGTGATACTTCATCAAGATCGTCGTGGACTGTGACTGTCGCCAGTGAAGTGACTTTTGTCTGTGCAACAACTCGAACTCTCGGATAGTATCGAAGTGATAAGGCTAGAGAGATAAAGAAGAGTGGTGCGAGGTCGACAATGAAGGGTACATTGGTGAGGTTGAATAGTCCTACTAACGCAATCAAAATACCCGTAGTTACAGCACTCGTGAATTGTATTTTTTTTGAAAAAATCCAACCGATTAGTCCAAAGCAAACAATTCCAGAAAGAAATACGAGGAAGGATTCGTTGAGATTTGAGGAGAGGAATGTAGGCCAAAAGGAGAGCACATGGTCGGGTACAATGAGGGCAGCTAAACCTGCGTAAAAGAGAGAAAAACTGAGCCCAAGTTTTAAGGTAAAATTGATGATTGAATTTCGTAGCATATTTTTATGGTGTTAATATTATACCATGGAAAGACTGTAGGTAGATTGAGTAGTTTTTTGAATAAAACCCTCTTTTAAAAGAGTCTCAAGGTTTGTCTGTATTCGCGGAGGTATATCATGCCTTGAGGTGTCAGCAGGACTTCGATGAGTCAGTTCTTTCATAATTTCTTTATTGATTTTTGAGGCCGTCAACTTTTTGTGTTTTGTAAAAAGCCGAAGTATTGCTCCTCGAATTTCTCGATTTGAACCTTTGAAGTTAGATTGTTTATTGTAGTGTTTGCTCTGCTTATGTAATTCTATTTTCTTTCGACCAAGCTTTGCCTTAAGCATAGTTCCATAATCGTATAAGGCGTAATACCATTCACGAGGATTTTCTTTATGCTTTTTCAGTGCGAGTGTCTTTTGCAACAGCTCATATATATGTATATCAGAAACAGATGAAGATTCCTTAAAGAAAAAATAAAGATATACTGCACGAATATTTGTTTCTATAAAAGGTTCTGGTTTATTGAATGCAAAAGCAAGTAATGCACCAGATGTTGATTGTCCAATGCCAGGGAGTTTCAATAATTCTTCGCGAGTAGTGGGGAATTGCGGTGATTTTTTGCGTTGTGACTTTTCCTGATGTTGCGCGAGTAGAGTCTCACAAGTTTTTTTAAGAAATAATGCACGCCTATTGTATCCAAGTCCTTGCCATAAAGTAAGCACGTCAGCTTTTGACGCTTTTGCTAAAGATTCGATTGTTGAAAACTTTTTGATGAATTCTTGATATTTTGGGATAACTCGGGCGACTTGAGTTTGTTGGAGCATAACTTCAGAGACGAGTATGTGGTAGGGGTTTGTCGTGTGACGCCAAGGCAAGTCTCGTTTGTTAGTGAGATAGTATTTCCAGATTTCTTTTGAGAAGTTTTGAATTTCAGATGGTTGGACGTTCATTTGGTGGTGGGACGACGGCGTTAACATAGCTCCCATTGTGATATGATTGAGAAAATGACGCAAGGACAGCCCCACCGACAGAAAATCACAGTAAACGACAAAATGCAGAAAGGCTATGTCTACACGCTTTCAGCGCCAGCAGGCAAAGAGTTTGATTCAGAATTTAAGCCACACCTTACTCCAAAGCAAATGCTCGCACTTGGTGTATTTGGTGGTGTATATATGAGGGATTGTATAAAAGAATTTCCAGCGGATTGGTTTACACGGGCAAAATTCGCTCCAGAGAATGTACACAAAGCACAGGCTTCAATTAATTATTTCAAAGTAAATGCCAGCCAGTCACTCTCGGTATGGAAAAAGAAAGGCTGGATTTACAAAGATGATCCAAGAGGTTGGTTTCAGTGGTATTGCCGATATTATCAGGGTAGGAGATTGCTAGAGGAAGATGCACGGCAGATTAAACGATGGAAAGCTATTGCTCGGCATTTGGCACAGGTGAGTTATCACTGTGAACCAGGTGATGAGCTTTGTCGTCCTCGTCAGAGACAGGCGATTCTTCATTGGGCGTATGATTCGAGGGGGTTGTAGTTTTGATTATACTTTTGTTTTGTTGCGGAGGTGGGTTCATAGTCGCTATCGCTCCTTGACCCAGTAGTTGATTCTACTGAATCAACTACACTCTCGCAAATTATAGGTATTTTGTAATAAATGAGACAAATGAGGTACGACGTAAAAACACTATAATAAATTATCAAAATTCACTGAAATAAGTTAATATTGTAGATATGTTAGAGAAACTATTTAACCCTGCAGAGTCTCATAAATCTCTTGAAATTCTAAAAACTGAATCAGTAGAGCGATTGCGGGATATCCTATACAAACCACTTACTGTAGAAAATATAGAATCATTTGCAGATACTGTACTTGAAGAGACAATCAAACTTGTTCAAAGTTTAGTTTCTGAGTACCAGAATAATCCAAATATCGACAGCGATCTTTCTTTAGATATGCAACAGCAAGAGGATGTAATTTGTGAAAAATTAGGACTCCCCAACATTCCCAATATACTTGATCGTATTCAAGAAGTTAAGAATAATATTGATAGTATAAAGGCATACATTGAGGAGCCTATGGAAAGCACCGATAATGTTATTACTCCTCCTGATCAGCTTGAACACGACACTATAATTTCTGGAGAAAGAGCGTTCGAAAAGAAAAAGCTTATTCCAAGATTGCTTACCCTGCTGTACATACTCAATATAGACTTTGGTCTTGATATCAAAGACAAAACAAATGTACAAATAATTGAGGGTGAAGTTACCGATACTATGATGCGAAAGAATCCATATGTACGTGTTACGATTCAAAATCTTAGTCGTGTGGTATACGTATGTGATGAAGAAGGAAATACCAGTTATGTATTTGATGCAGAAAAATTAAAAGATTTGAATATTCCACTAGAGGATCTCGACATTGATGGTAAGAAAGACAAAAACTCATTGATAGTAATGTATCCAAGAACAGGTGTTCGCGTAGTGCAGACTCCTAATTGGCGAAGTAAGATTAAAACATATCTTGAAGAAGATCTCCCAGAGCAACAAATTTCTGTAGAAGTTGATGGTGAAAATATTGATGATGACATTCAAACATCAGAATTTGAGAAAAAAGAATATCTAACTTTTGAAGAATTTAAAGATAGCGTTAAATCTCAATACCCTGGAATAGGGGATGTTCAAAGGTGGTATCACGCTGAACGTAAAAAACATAAAAACTGGACATCAACGCCTCCAAGAGCATATGAGGGCGAATGGAAATCATGGTCTGATCTTGTGGAAAAAGAAAATCATCTAGAAAAGCATTTTTTAGATTATGAGGATTTTAAAAATGAAGTTTTAATCGCGTACCCAGGAGAAGGTTCGGTTCAGAAGTGGTATAAAACTGAACGTAAAAATCACAAAAATTGGCCATCTGAGCCAGAAGTCCAATACAAAGGAATGGGATGGTCGGGATGGTCTGAAGTTTTTGGATTCGAAGATAATACAAAGAAAGTTTTCCTTGATTTTGCAGACTTCACTGATGAAATAAAAAAATTATATCCAGGAGAAGGTTCGGTTGAAAATTGGTATCAAACTGAACGTAAAAATCACAAAAATTGGCCAGCGGTACCCAAACTTACCTATAAAGAAAAAGGTTGGGCTGGGTGGTATAGAATCATTGGAAAAGAAAATCCATTAGAAAAACAATTTATAGATTTCAGTGATTTTGGGACTGAGGTTCGTACTTCTTATTCTGACCAAGGAAACATTGAGGACTGGTATAGAAAGGAAAAAGAAAATCATTCTGGTTGGCCTTCGGCACCTAATGTTATATATAAAGATGTTGGTTGGGTCGGATGGCCAGAATTAGTTGGTAAAGAAAATATGTTTAAAAAAGAATTTCCGGATTTCGAGACCTTTTCTACTGAGGTGAGGAGTTTGTATACAGGTGGTGATGTTCAAAGGTGGTATCATGATGAGCGTAAAAATCATACAAATTGGCCATCGTTGCCAGCACAGTACTATAAAAATAAAGGGTGGGATAATTGGTCCGCTTTGGTTGGAAAAGAGAATCATAAAAGAAGAGAGTTTGTATCTTTCGAAGATTTTATTGGAGAAGTAAAAACCTTATATCCATCTGATAAAACTGCAATAAATGAATGGTACAAGAAAGAGAGGAGGAACCATAAAAACTGGCCAGCTCATCCTCATAAATATTTTAAAAGTAAAGGATGGACAAGCTGGAACGATATTTTATCTAGATAGGAAATGTCGAAGTAATCAGAATATAAGGATAGATGAAATCCCATCAAATATTTATCTATCTCGGTCACTCAACTGCCTCCAGTGAGTCAGTCTCCCGATAAAAAATATGGTCTGCGGAGGTGGGTTCATAGTCGCTATCGCTCCTTGAACTACACTCTCGCAAAATATAGTCACTACGTTCCTTATTTTGCGGAGGCGGTGAGATTCGAACTCACGGACCCTGTTAAGGGTCGACAGTTTAGTAAACTGTTGATTTAAACCACTCATCCACGCCTCCAATACGGCTACATATCTAACCGATACGGGCAATACTACCTCAAAAGCCTTCATTTTCAAAATAAATCAGCTCAGTAAATATCTCGGCCACCTAGGCCAGCCCCGCCACCAGTTGTACTGCCAGCACCCACAGGGGACTAGCCTTAAGACAATAACGGTATATAATTTACCTATGATTCACTACCATGTTCCAAATGTGGAGGGTGCAAACTCTGAAAGCAAGGATTCTGGTTTTCTTGCTATAGATTTTACTTTACCACTTGAAGAGGCAAATGTGGCTGAAATTCATCTGAGTGAGAGATATCCAATTGGGGGATTTGCTTTAAATACAAAATCTAAAATGATTGTGAGAGTTTTGGAAGGTGGAGTAGTCTTTGTATGTGAAGGAGAAACTGCTTTTTTACCAAAAGATTCTGTGGTACTTGTAGAGCCAAATAAGCAATATGCGTGGGAGCCAAAGCCAGAAGTGACATTGTATGTAGTAAGCGTTCCACCTTGGACTCCTGAGCAAGCGACGGTGATTACAGAGTAAGTGTATTACTCCATATTTTTTGTAAAATTGTGAAAAATAGTTTTACAAAATCATCAATATCGCTCCACCAACAATAAGTAGTGCGCCGACTGCTTTCATCCATGTAAGAGTTTCTCCAAGAAAGAGAACCGCGAGTATAAGTACAAATACTGCACTCGTTCGATCTACTGCTGATACGCCACTTGCTGGTCCAAACTTGAGAGCAAAGAAATAAAAGAGCCATGAGAGCGCACCTGCAATACCAGATGCAACGATAAAGAAAAGTGCTTTGTTGTCGATTGTGTTTAGACTATTGAATTTACCCAAAGATAAAGATACTAATACAAGAAAAGTAGCCATCACGATAGAACGTAGGGAAGTAGCGAGCGTGGAGTCTACTCCTTTGAGTCCGATTTTACCGAGTATTGCAACAGCTCCTGCGAAGATTGCTGATAGTAGTGCGAAGATAGTCCAGTGCATATTTTTTAAACTCGCTTTCGTAGAAGAGGAACAATCTGATCTCGATATACCCACAAGAAGTATGCGTTGATCAAGAGGAGAATATTTCCCATTATTGCACCTCCTGTAAATAGTCCTCCATCAAGAAAGGCATGGAAACCTACAATGTTGAATGTGAATGGTAAGAGTAGGAGAGCGCCGAGAGCTTCTCGTCGTGTCCAGATGCAGAATGCAGCGACCGCGAACGTAAGCGCCTCCATCCATACAATGTAGCCGCTCGTCATGAGAATGTTAATAAACTGGAATGCTGCATCGTTTGTGTACATTTCCCGTGTTGGTTCTGGAAACACTCCGAGCACACCAAGTATTGGAGAGACGAGTAATAGAGTCAAGACCACCTTTAAAATAATATTGATCGTTTTCATGATGCCATTAATTATATACCACAATGGGTTAAGGGTAAAAGTCTAAAGTAGAAGTAGCTTGCAAGTTTTAAAGGGCTTGACTCTAACGTTACGTCATAGTCTATGCTAATGTGGTAGCTACGTGCTACTTGCGCCTTCTACACACTACAACCTATGAAATACACAATTAACCAATTAGCCAAACTTGCAGGAGTAAGTGTCCGAACGTTGCATCATTATGATGAGATAGGTCTACTTTCTCCTAAAAGAGACTTGAAAAACGATTATCGCCTATACACCGAAGATGAGCTTTTGTTATTGCAACAAATTCTCTTTTTTAGAGAGCTCGATTTTGCTCTTGATGATATTAAAAAAATAATCACAAGCCCTAACTTCGATATTGTGCAAGCACTCAAGGAACATAAGCAGATGATTCTTTTAAAAAAGAAACGAATAGACGGCTTGCTCAAAACTATAGATAAGACAATTACAAATATAACTAATAAAACAAATATGAGAGACGAAGATCTGTATGGTAATTTTTCCAAAGAAGAAATGGAAACTTACACAAAAGAAGCGAAAGAGAGATGGGGAAATACTGATGCTTACAAGCAGTCACAAGTTCGGGTTGCGAAGATGGGTAAAGATGGTTTGAATGTTGCGTTGCAAAAATCCAGCGTTATTACATTAGCTATTGTGGATTGTATGAAAGAGGGGGTCGCGGTGCGGGATGAGCGAGTGCAGAAACTTATAACTGAACACTACGATTGGCTAAATAATTTCTACGAACCAAACCTTGAGATATATAAAGGGTTAGCTGAAATGTATGTTGCTGATCCACGATTCAAAAAGACCTACGAAGATATCGCTGTTGGTCTTGCTCAATATATGCAGGATGCGATGTTGGTGTTTATTGGTGATATGGTTGGGAAGCGGGAGAGTACTAACAAGTAGTTGGGATTACTCTCCTGACGCTTTTAATGACTTCACGAATTCAACAAGACTACTTCCAACAAGCACTGCGTTTGCACCCTCTTTAACATCTTGAATTGTTTTAATATTACTTGCTTGGCAAATCCAGCCGCTAAAAATCCGTCTGGCGTCATCAAAAGTTTCTCTTTTAACCCCGCCGTCAGATAAGTCTCGACTATTTCAAACCACCTTAAGATTATCTGGAATTTTTTTAAGTTCAGCTAATGTAAGAGGTTCGATCAAACACTTATCTTGATGAATAGACGGAATACGACCAACTACAAGCACATAATCAGCTCCAACATCAATCGCTTGTTGCACTTCCATATCTGTCGCGTGGATTCCTTTTGCAAGAATGGGTTTATTCGTTAATGCTTTTGCTTTTCTAACTAAATCGAAAGATCCTCCCCATCTTGGGTCTGTATGGATAGATAAGATATCTCCGATTTCGTTTGCGACGGCAAAAAGCTCATCCCAACTTTTTTCTGACTTAAATCCGAAGGGTGACTGAGTTTTTACTTCCGCGATGATTTGGATGTTCTTGTACATATTTTAGGTATGTGGGTTATACCAATACCAGGCTCTTGTTGCGGAGACGAGAGGATTCGAACCTCCGGGACCCTATAAGAGGTCCACCTCTTTAGCAAAGAGGCACGTTAGACCACTCCGACACGTCTCCATATGCAGTCTAAGATAACACACGAGACCGCGATGACAAAACGTCGCGAAGTTTATGGCAGACACGACAAGTAGTCATCAGATATTTTCAATGGCAAATACAAAAAGTTTTGACATGTACGTTGAATTTCTTTTGCAATAGTTTTGACACACTGGTTAGACTTGCCCCTGTGGTGATTACATCGTCGATACAATATATGATCGGGCACGCCTCAGTTGAGTTTTCTTTCAAAACTGGCTCACCCAATTTCCCCCTCAAATAATCTTCAAATTTTTCTGAAATAAAGAATCGCTGATCTGCCCATTCAAGTCGCTCTTTTCTTGTGCCGGTGTGTTGAGCTCGCATATTTGTCTCTGCACCTACATGCCCCGCGAGCCTTATGTCACCCGAGTTCGTCGCCTGGTTTGCACGGGGCAATATGGCATGA
Source organism: Minisyncoccota bacterium (assembly GCA_018062305.1). Lineage (GTDB taxonomy): Bacteria > Patescibacteriota > Minisyncoccia > Phycocordibacterales > CAIZLB01 > VEQN01. Next base: position 10,307 of record JAGOSK010000016.1, read on the forward strand.
GTGCAAGAAATGAAGAAATGCGACTCAGGATTTTGCAATTCATCAAATTTACACACAAGCTCTTTCATGTGATCAAACTTTTTATTACCTTTGAAATATGTCGAAGAAGGGCAGTGAATGAGGGGGTACGGGTCACAGAAGGGGATTTGACTAACTCGATCAGAAACCTCAGCGATGAGCTCGTCATACAATATATATGTGCACTCAGTGAGGGCTACTTGATTTAGATAATATTTGAATTGCCATATGCGTTTTTTAACCTCGGGGTCTTTATATTTTAGAAAATAAGTTGAACGGGCGTGAGTTTTTGGGGTATACCCGTCTTGTTGGTTATTATATCCATTACAAAGATTAAGGCTCCATCCAAACAAACCGCCGTCTCTCATCGTCGAAACCTTTGGAAATATGGTTTCAATGGCGGCACTTATGGTGGTGCTCACGACATCACTCACGACAGCATATATTTTAGCCAACACTGCAATCCGTTTTTTAATTATATTTGATGTATTTTTCATATTTAAAATCTTCTATAATTTTTACCGCTCATGACACATGATCCGACTACAATCGTCTTATAACCTGTCCATAATCTACAAATCTGTACACATATTCATCTCATATTGCGTATTCTCATACGTCGTTTGCTGATATATACTGTATAGTGAGGTATTCTAGTACACGACATGTCAAATTTCATTCAAAATCTTTTCAAAAAACCAGAGGAGAGCGTAATAGGTATTGATGTAGGCACATCATCTATCAAAGTTGTTCAATTACGAAAGAAAAAAGGGCGAGCTGTACTCGAAACGTACGGTGAACTTTCACTTGGTCCATATGCTGGCCTTGCTCTCGGTCAGGTGACCAGCCTTCCAGCGGATAAAATCGCTGAGGCTATCAAAGATATTTTGCGTGAGTCAAACGTCACTACCAATTCTGCTGGGGTTTCTATTCCTTTCAAATCAAGTCTTGTTTCACTCATCGAATTGCCACAAGCTGAACCAAAGCAATTGCAAGAAATGATTCCTCTTGAAGCTCGAAAATATATTCCTGTACCTATCAGTGAAGTTACTATGGATTGGTGGGTGGTGCCGACAGAATTTGATCACGAGTTAGACTTTGCACAGGGTGTTGATGATGAAAATAATGAGCTCAAACCGGAGTCACACAAAGTACAAGTATTGGTTGTGTCTATTCACAATGATGTGCTGAGTACGTATAGTACGATCGTAAAAGATGCCGGTATTAATACGACTTTTTTTGAAATAGAAATGTTTAGTTCAACACGTGCACTTCTATCTGGCGAAACAACGCCAGTTATGATTTTTGATATGGGTGCATCCTCGACGAAGATTTATATTCTCGAAAGGGGGGTTGTAAAATATTCTCATATTATCAACAGAGGATCACAAGAAATCACTGTCAGTATTTCAAAAGGTCTCAATATTACTTTTGATAGAGCTGAACATATGAAGCGAAACCTCGGTTCAGGTTCACCAGCAGAGGAGAAAGATATATATGAAATTATTTCACTCACCTTGGACTATGTATTTTCAGAGGCAAACACAGTGACGCTCAATTATCAAAGAAAGTTTAATAAGGCTATAAGTAAAGTCATCCTGACAGGAGGTGGGGTAGCTATGAAAGGAGTGTTTGAACTCGCCCGTGCAAATTTCCAAACAGAAGTAGTTATGGGTGATCCGTTCAACAAAGTAGAATCACCAGCTTTTCTTGAGGATGTACTCAAAGTTACAGGACTCGAGTTTTCAACCGCTCTTGGATTGGCACTTCGTAAACTGCAAGAGTTAAATTAGTAGGATAACTATGTTGATGTTTCTTTTATCTAAGTGATATAATAGAAAAAGAAAACGCATCACATGCATCAAGCGCGTCATATTGCGTCACATGCATAACACCAAATGCGCTAGATGCATCACGAAACATACAAAACATGGAGACAAAATTTCAAACATCATTTATTCCAAAACAACCGGTAGACGCTGAAGCGCCACATCATGCATCAGCAGCTAGTCTCTTCTTCTTGGCTGCTTTTATACTGTTTATGGCAAGTCTCGCTTCAGCTGGTGGAGTATTCATATACGGCGAAATCATCAAACGAAATATCAGCGAAGGTGAAGCACAGCTCAAGCTCAATAAAAATGCATTCGATCCAAATACTATTAGTCAGATCACTCGACTCAACGATCGTATAAATGCAACTGACTATCTTTTGAAAAAACACAAGAGCGTATCGACACTGTTTTATGTACTTAGCAATGCTACTCTCAAAAATGTGCGATTCAGTGATTTTAACTATGCAGGACTTGATGAAAAAATAAGCCTCAGTATGAAGGGGCAGGCTTTGAGTTATGAGACAGTCGCCCTACAAGCAAAAGAATTCACAAATCCAAATCTAAAGAACGTTTTCAAGAGTCCGTTATTTGGTGACCTAACACTTGATGCGCAAGGAAATGTTTCTTTTGGATTTACTACAAATATCGATCCGTTGCTTGTTGATTACTACAAATTGAAACAAGAAGAATATCGAGCAATGCAAAATGGCGCTGCACAAAATGGTGCTACAGGCATCCCAAGTGGCGCACCGACTGGGGGAGCTACAAATACTGGCGAACAAGGATTTATTCAGACTAGCTCAAATGGCGCAGGAAACGGAACCATAAATGGTGCTGGCACTGGTGCAGACGCGATGCCGATTATGCAGGATGAGGTCGGTACCACCCAGGATGTAGGCCAAGGTGCAAACGCAAACCAGTCTACTCAAAATACTAATTCTAAAACACGATAATGAGACAAATAATGCCAATCATTTTCATACTTGCTGCAGGATCGCTCTTCTTTTTCTATACGAGCCCACACTACAAGACTTTGAAAAATAGTATGTACGAGCAGTCGAGAATCGTGGAGGCAAACGACAAAGCGGCAAAGCTCCGTGCTGTGCGACAGAGTCTGACAGACGATCGAAAAAAGATTGCGCAAGCTGATGAAGAAAAAATAACCAAGATGTTGCCTGATGGCGTAGAAAACGTTGGTCTTATTATCGATATCGACAATATCGCAAGTAAGTATGGTATGAGAATTCGAAATACCAAGATCAACAGTACTGCAGCAACAAAGGCTGCGACAACCGCGGTAGCTGGTCCTGATTCAAAAAAATACGGGACTATCGCGTTGTCATTCTCAGTTTCTTCAGCATACGAAAACTTCCTCGTATTTCTCAAAGACTTGGAGGCAAGTCAGCGATTGGTTGATGTGACTTCTTTGACATTCACCTCAAACAAAGAGGGTCGATATGAATTTAATGTAACACTCCAGACCTACTGGTTAAAATAAAATTTATGTTTAATAAAAAAACTATACTTATAGTAGCAGCCATCATAATCCTCGCATTCATTGGATATGCCATAGCTATATCTGGAAAAAAAGATAGCAGTGCAGGTGGTGTTACAAAACAGGCGGTTGGTACAACTTCAAAGACGTCCACAGCAGGAGTGACTACTACAAAGGCGGCAGGTCTCGATGGTCCTGGTAAAGAATTCGTCACTCAACTATTGGCTATTCAAAACATCAAATTTAATTTGAGTATCTTTAGCGACCCTGTGTTCCAAGGACTGCAGGATTGGAGTAGGGAAATTCTACCTCAAGAGACTGGAAGACCGAACCCATTTGCACCGCTTGAAACAGATCTTGTAAATGGAAAAACTACTTCAGGAACCGGATTTAATGGAAATATTGGATCAATCACACCTGAGTCAGATGGTTCTGGAGCCGCAGAATCAACATCAGCACCTGCATCCACACGTCCTGCAAGCACTAGGACGAGATAATCCAGCACAACACTAAATACCAAGCGGAATAAGTAGTAAAATAACTAGCACGATAACCTATGAATTTTTTAGAAACTCTCGTAAAACAAGGCGTTATCACAGCAGATGATGTTACATATATTCAAGAAGAGTCTGTATCTTCTGGACGAACAGTGGAGGATATTCTCCGTGAAAAGGGAATCACCGCTGGTGTTATTGCACATGCAAAAAGTGAGCTGCTTCACATACCGAGCATGTCACTTGAGGACAGAGAAGTACCTTTTGAAGTATTGAAATACATTCCAGAGGAGTCTGCTATTCACTACAAGATTATTCCTATAAATGTCAAAGACGGCGTACTCGAAGTGGGAGTGGTAGACCCTGACAACATAGAGGCAAGAGACGCTCTGAACTTTATCGCTTCAAAGGTTAACATGCCTTTCAAGATATATATTGTTTCAGAAGACGATTTTCAAAAAGTATTGGCTACCTACAAGGGATTGACTGGTGAGGTGACTAAAGCACTCGGAGATCTCGAGTCCGAATTTACACCAGGAAATGTTGAGGTAAGTAGAGATGATGAGCTCGTTACCAAGACAGACGCCTCTGGTCAGGTAAATATTGTTGAAGATGCACCGGTAACAAAAATTGTGGCAACGACTCTTCGATATGCCATAGAAGGTGAAGCATCAGACATTCACATTGAGCCACTTCGAGAAAAAGTGCGTATTCGTTTTCGAGTTGATGGTGTTTTGAATACGAGTTTAGCACTCCCACTCAAGGTGCACGATGCAGTAGTTGCACGTATCAAAGTGCTTTGTAATATGAAACTAGATGAAAAGAGAAAGCCGCAAGACGGTCGTTTTTCTGCTCGTATTGATGGGCGAAAGATTGACTTTCGTGTGTCTACATTTCCAACATACTTCGGTGAAAAGGTGGTGATGCGAATCCTCGATCAGCAAAAAGGTGTGCAACCTATCGATAAGCTCGGCATGTCAGCTCGTGATCTCGACATGATTCAGCGAGCACTCAAACGTCCATATGGTCTCATCCTCATCTCTGGTCCGACAGGTTCCGGTAAAACAACTACATTGTACTCGATGATCAATGCAATCGATCGAGAGACACAAAACGTGCTTTCGCTTGAGGACCCTGTGGAATACAACATCGAGGGTATGAGTCAGTCACAAGTTCGACCGGAGATTGGATATACGTTTGCGTCTGGTCTTCGTACAACTTTGCGACAAGACCCAGATGTAATCATGGTGGGAGAGATTCGAGATAAGGAAACAGCTCAGCTTGCTATCCAAGCGGCGCTCACAGGTCACCTTGTGCTTTCGACTATTCACACCAACAGCTCCATTGGTATTATTCCACGTCTCATAGATATGGGTATTGATCCATTCCTTATTGCACCTACACTCGTACTTGGTATGGCGCAGCGACTAGTTGGAAAAGCCTATGCGCCAGCGGTGAAAGCCGTGCCTGTGGAAGACAGTCTCAAAATGTTTATCGAAAAACAATTTGAAGATATGCCGCAAGAGTTCAAGAACAAGCTTCCTCCAATCAATGAAATCTACGAAATTTCACCTACAGCAGATTGTCCAAAGGGAACAAAAGGTCGTCAGGCAGTATTTGAGGTGTTTGAAATGGATAAAGATTTTGAAAAAGTCATTCTCAAAGATCCAACAGAGCCTACTATATATGCACTACTACGAAGCAAAGGCTTCACTACAATGAAAGATGACGCGATTATCAAATCTCTTACTAAGGTCATACCTTTCGAGGAGGTGAGTACTGTGTAAAACTTATAGCTATACATATCACAAAATTGGTATACTAGATATGAAACTTTACGCCAAAAATAAATTATAAATTATGAGTGGAAATACCCCAAACAAAATATTGATAGTTGACGATGATAAATTTCTTTTGAATATGTATTCGATTAAATTTCAGAAGGAAAAATTTGAAGTATCAGTAGCAAGCGATGGGTCAGAGGCACTAAAGAAATTACAAGAGGGATTAGTACCAGACGCGATAGTTCTAGACATAGTTATGCCGGTAATGGACGGTTTAGAATTTTTAGAAAAAATGCGAGAAGGAGAGTTGGCAAAAAATGCTACAGTACTCATTTTGAGTAATCAAGGTCAGTCATCAGATATTGATAAAGCAAAACGGCTGGGCATTGATGGTTATATCGTAAAAGCCACTACTATTCCATCTGAAGTAGTAACCGAGGTTCAGAGAATGTTAGCGAATAAGAAATAAATTACAAAAAATGAACTACAAGGAAGAACTCAATGAAATACTAAGTACGGTCGTTAGAGAAAATGCTTCCGACCTACACTTGTCCGAAGGTAAACATCCGACTATTCGTATTAGTGGCTCACTTTTACCCCTTGTAAAAAAAGATGTACTTTCTCATGAAGATATCGCTGGTCTCTTGAACGAAATGATTGGTGATGTCCGTGAAAAAAAATTTGCTACAGAAAAAGAGTTCGACTTTTCATACAAGTTTGGCGACATAGCTCGTTTTCGAGGTAATGCATTTGTACAGCAGGGTTTGTACGGCGTGGCACTGCGTCTTATTCCAAAACAGATTCGGACACTGGCGGACTTGAACTTGCCACCGATGCTTGAGACTTTTGCTCGTAAAAAGCAAGGATTCTTTCTTGTGGTAGGACCAGTTGGTCAAGGAAAGACAACGACTTTGGCATCAATGATAGAAATGATCAATCAAGAACGAGCGGAGCATATCATCACTATTGAAGATCCAATTGAGTACGCATACGAACAAAAGAAATCTATCATTGATCAGCGAGAGGTTGGTGTGGATACGGCAACATTTGAAGGCGCGCTTATTTCAGTCCTTCGACAAGACGTGAACGTTATCCTCCTCGGAGAAATGAGAGGACATGAGACTATGTCTGCCGCCGTGACTGCTGCGGAGACTGGGCATATGGTTTTTTCTACACTCCACACCAACAATGCCGCTCAGACCATCGACCGTATCATTGACACTTTTCCACCAAACCAACAGGATCAGATTCGAGTTCAGCTCGCATCTTCACTTTCTGGTATTTTCTCACAGCGACTCATTCCACGTATTTCAGGAGGAATGATTCCTGCATATGAACTTCTAGTAGCAAACAATGCTGTTGCAAACCTCATCCGTGAAAAGAGAACTCACGAGATTAACACAGTGATTGAGACAGGTGCTGCAGATGGTATGATTGATATGAATAGATGTTTGGCAGATTTGGTTCGAAGAGGAGAGATCAGTATCGAAAGTGCGTACCAGCATTCACTCGATCCAAAGATTCTCGAAAAGCTTATATAAATATAGAAGCTTACATAAACACAAAACCCCATGTTATTTAAATACAAAGCCATAAATCAAGCTGGAGCAGAGACTGAAGGTTCAGTTGAAGCTATCAATGTCGACATTGCCATTAGCTCACTCCAACGGCGTGGTTTTGTTATTAGTACTATCAAGCCAGCTGATGAGGCGGGTTCACTTTTTGGAAAAGAGATTACGCTGTTTGAGCACGTTCGAGTAAAAGATGTGGTTATCTTGTCTCGACAGATTGCTACACTCTTTGGAGCTCAGGTTTCAGCGCTACGTATTTTCAAACTGCTTTCAGCTGAGTCTGACAATAGAGTACTTCGTAAAAAACTGGTTGAGGTGTCAGAGGATATCCAGGGCGGTTCGACTATCTCAGCCGCGATGTCAAAACACCCTTCGGTGTTTTCATCTTTTTATATAAACATGGTTCGAGCAGGTGAAGAGTCAGGTAAACTTGATGAGACATTTCTCTTTTTGGCTGACTACCTAGACCGAAACTATGAAGTAACTTCAAAAGTAAAAAACGCTTTGATATATCCAGCCTTTGTAATCTTTACTTTTATCGCTGTAATGTCTTTGATGCTTACCGTCGTTATCCCGAAAATCGGAGGAATACTCGAGAGTTCAGGACAGGAAGTGCCTATCTATACTAAAGTCGTACTTGCACTCAGTGATTTTTTGGTAAATTTCGGACCGTTCATCCTCGTATTACTTATTGTCGGAGCAGTCTTTCTATATCGTTTCCTAAAAACTCAAGCAGGGAAGGATGCCTCATCTCGTATCCGTATTTCTGTACCGTATATCGGAGATTTGTATCGAAAGCTGTACCTTTCTCGTATTGCTGACAACATGAACACTATGCTTTCGAGTGGTATCCCAATGCTCAAAGCTCTCGAGCTCACAGGAAATGTAGTAGATAACCGTGTGTATGAGACTATCCTTCATGAGACACTCGAATCAGTAAAGTCTGGAGGTGCGCTCTCTGATGCAATGTCACGATACCCAGAGATACCAGGAATCTTGGTGCAGATGATACGAGTAGGAGAGGAAACTGGAGAGCTTGGAAACATCCTCAAAACCCTTGCCAAATTCTATCAGCGTGAGGTGGTGAATGCGGTGGATACGCTTATCAACTTGATCGAGCCAGTGATGATCGTAGCTCTCGGACTCGGAGTAGGTTTTCTCCTCGCGGCGGTGCTTATCCCTATCTACAATATTTCTTCTGGGTTGTAGACCACTTTGTAGGTTCAGTGTCTATGGCTTTAATAGTTATCCACAAAGCCTGGCTCTCAAAATAGGTCGCCCATTCTTTTGTTGGTATAATGTAAGCACGTTTTTGGTCTGTCGAGGATCGAAACTGTAAAGTCTATGGAAACTCAACTTTACAAAAAATTAACAGAAATTCTTTCAATCAATTTTATTTCAATTATGAAAATGTCAAAAGGTTTTACACTTATCGAACTTCTCGTGGTTATCGCCATCATCGGTATCTTGTCTTCAGTAGTACTTGCTTCACTTACAACAGCTCGATCACGAGGTCAG
>JAGOSK010000017.1 GCA_018062305.1 Minisyncoccota bacterium
TTTTTTATATTCGGATCAATAATCGGTAGTTTTCTCAATGTGGTACTCTTTCGATACAATACCGGGCGGACAATAGGTGGTAGGTCTAAGTGTTTTTCATGTAAGAGGACACTTGCTCCTATCGACCTTGTACCTATTTTGAGCTATCTCGTATACGGTGGGAGATGTCGCACTTGCAAAAGTCATATCTCATTCCAGTATCCTGCAGTTGAGCTCTTGACTGCTGTACTTTTTGCAGGGGTCTATGCTCTCTATGCTCCATCGCTACTGATACAGCCTGCAGTATTCATATTCAAAGTACTTGTCTCACTCATCGTTATGTCACTTTTGGTACTCATCACTGTATATGACTTTCGGCACAAGATTATTCCAGATCTATTTTCATATACCTTTGCTATCGTCACCTTTGTCGCCATGTTTGTACAAGTCGGGGGAGCTATTAGTCTATCCAGCATCTACCTTGCGATGCCTGAACTGTCACACCTCTTTGCTGGCATTATTCTAGCGTTTCCATTTTACTTTTTTTGGCTTGTCTCACGAGGTCGATGGATGGGGTTGGGAGACGCAAAGCTTGCACTCGGCATCGGATGGTTTCTCGGGCTATCACAAGGTGGTACTGCTATCATCTATGGATTTTGGATTGGAGCTGTTGTTTCAGTGGTTATTCTTATTGTTCAAAAAATAATAAGCAGAATGACACATCAAAGTGCCAGTCTCACTATGAAAAGTGAAATACCTTTTGCACCTTTTCTCATTGCAGGACTCCTCATTGTGTACTTTTTCGGATATAATATGTTTAGTGTTTTGGCGATGCTCTAGATGCACTACGTCCACCCATTTTCTACAAAACTTCTAGACAAATTTCTTCACAACATACATACTCATGCGTATACTTTCTTTTAAAAAAATAAACAGCCAAAAAGTCAGTAGAAAAACGGGACAAAAAGGTGTTCAAAGTGGCTTCAGTCTCCCTGAACTTATTATTGTTATCGCTATTTTCGTTATCATTAGTTCTATTGCTATGTTCAATCAGAGCAAGCTCAGTAGTAGTGTATTGCTGACCAATATGGGATATGAAGTAGGGCTCGCTGTGCGTGAAGCACAGATATACGGTATCGGTGTGCGAAGTGAGGACTTGGGCACGTCGTTTACGGGTCAATACGGAGCACATTTTAGTGTAGCTGATGGACAAGAGCGTCAGGTTATTGTATTTGCTGATTTGGATACTAACTTTGCATATACGCCTGATCACGTACCTCCTGAAGAAAAATATATATACGAATTTGATAATCGTCGAGGAAACAAGATTGCGGCGCTGTGTGTGGGAAATATCACTGTACCAGATGAGACATGTGACAGGGGAGTTTCTTTTACATCACCTGGCACTGAGTCTCTCGATGGGTTTGATATTTTATTCAAACGTCCAAATCCTTCGGCTCTTATTTATGGACCGGATACTTCCGGGGCGACAACTGATGCAGTTGCAAAAACTGGTCGAGCTTACATAGTTGTGAGTTCTGTAGATGGAGATGACTGTAGAGTTGTTATAATAGAAAGCACGGGACAGATTCGAGTTGAGGATTCTTCAAGGGGTAATTGTCAAAAGTTGACGAATTAGAGCAGGGAATCAAACGCATATAAAAATTTATGAAAAACTCTATGAAAATCATCGCACCAAAACAAAAAAACGCCGAGTCTCGCAAAAAGGGATTCACCTTGATCGAAATGATGGTTGCTGTTGGTCTTTTTTCCATAGTGATGCTCGTCGCGGTTGCTGCTATCTTGTCTATCATTGGAAATAATAAAAAAGCACAAGGTATAAACAATGTGGTAAACAACTTAAACTTTGCCATCGAAAGTATGGTGCGAGATATGAAGACAGGGTATTTCTATCAGTGTCCACTTGATGAAACTACTCCACTCATTGATAATCCTGTACCGACGGCGAATGCTTGTGGACCGGGCGTCCAAGGTTCAGTCGCTTTCTACTCAACTCTCAGTGGCGAGCCTGTACCAGTTCGATACAAGTTTGTTCCGTCTGCAACTAACAATGGAATATATCAACCTGGATATATCACCAAGCAAACAGATGGTGGGCTAGAGGTCGAGCTGACTTCAAAGACTGATGTCGATATACAGTCGATGAAATTGTATGTAAATAATCCTGCACCTGGAACCGGTCAGCCAAGTATCTTTTTGATAATTACAGGAAAAGCAGAAATTCTCGATGGGCAGGTGACGCAGTTTGGATTACAGACGTTCATTTCACAAAGAATATTGAACCTGCAATAGAAATTATAATTATATGAATTTAAAATTTATACATACAAAAAATAAAATGAGTCGAAAGAATGTTCAGAGTGGTTTCACTATCCTCGAAACTCTGGTGGCAATCGCTATCCTTATCATTGCTATCACTGGACCACTTGCTATTGTTGCTCAATCGCTCCGTTCTTCATATTTCTCACGCGACCAGATCACTGCATACTACTTAGCGCAAGAAGCTATCGAATATGTACGAAATACACGAGATACGTTTGGGTTGGACCAAGAAAATCACTCCGGTACTGATTGGCTTGATGTTTTGGTGGATGAAAGCAGTATACCCGTAAGTATAAATACAGCGGGTGTGTATTCGAACAAGTATTCTTTGGAAAGAAATTCCACGGGGTATGTATTGATAGGTTGTACTGTTAATGAAGACTGTCCGAATATAATGCTTAATAGAGATATACTCGAGGGTTCACCTGATGACGAAGCCTTATATGGTGAGAGCACTGCGGATGAGGAATCAATCTTTATACGAGAAATTATTTTTAATGAGCCAGTTATTGGGGCAGGTGAAGCTGATGGTGAACAGGCACTGCTACGAGGGTTAGATGTAACTGTAAAGGTAAAATGGAGAATGCAAGATGGTTCATACAGTAGTGGTATCGTCTTGAAAGAGTATCTCACTAACTGGCAGTTACCAAATACCGCTATCTAAATCAGTACTGTATAATAAGGATACCAAGACTATATCAATATGTTCACACTCTTCACTCAAAGGAATACACTTAAAAATATGCCTGCAAATAAAATTGCAACCAAAACATCCGCACATGTGACATTCTCATGTCTGCCTTTACAAAGGAGGGGTTTTACTCTATTTCTTTCACTCATTGTTTCAAGTTTGCTTTTAGCAATCGGAGTGTCGTTGAGTACTATTATTTTAAAGCAGCTTGTTTTTTCAAGTTCTGGAAGTGAATCACAAATTGCTTTTTATGCAGCCGACAGTGGTGCTGAGTGTGCCATCTATTGGGATAGAAAGGGCGTCGATGGAAATTTTGTAGTAGATAGTATTTTTGCAACATCGAGCCCTGAGACTGCTGATATTTATTGTGGTACAGGACTTCAAGGTGCTCAAGGTCCCGCACAAGTAGGTTCTTTTTTAAAAGTAAATTCAGATGAACCAGGAGGAGGTGAATCGCTGAGTGCCACCACAACCTTTTATGTAGACTTCAGTGATACTGAAAACGCTGCATGTGCCAAAGTAACTGTGGCAAAATGGTATGATGCAACATCAGCTACACCTGATAAAACTCGAATTGATTCACGAGGATATAATGTTGGTTTAGATGATGGAGCTATCGATAGTGCTGTATGCAACTTCTCCGATGCAAGTAGAGTAGTGGAGCGTGCTATTCAACTTGATTTGTAATAAAATCAACGGTATGTCTAGAAACACACCTGAAAATACACCCGACCTGCAAAGTGCTACCAAAGGTACCTCGAAGGCTAATACTGGTTCTGGCGTACAAGAGCGGATCCTCAAATTGCGCGAAGCGATAGAACATCATAGATATAACTATCATGTGCTCGATACAGAAGAAATATCGGCTGAGGCACTCGACTCGCTCAAACGAGAGCTCTCAGAGCTTGAAACAGAACACCCAGAGTTCGTCGACGCGCACTCGCCATCACAGCGTATCGCTGGTGAGCCTCTCAAGCAGTTTGAAAAAGTGCCACACAAGGTAGCACAATGGTCATACAACGATGCATTCACTGAAGCTGATATGCGAGCCTTTGATGAACGAGTGAAGCGTTTTGTTAAAGACGCCTTTGGCGAAGTTGGAACAGCGAAAGTGCCGAACCCGACTTACGTATGTGAATTAAAAATCGATGGACTCAAAGTGGTGCTCGAATATGTTGATGGAAAATTGGTGTGTGCAGCAACTCGCGGTGACGGAAAGGTGGGTGAAAATGTTACGCACAATGTTCGAACCATCGAATCAGTTCCACTTTCACTCCGTCGACCTGAGAGTGTGATTGTTGAGGGTGAAGTGTGGATGTCCAAAAAGCATTTTGATAAAATAAATAAGGAGCAGGAGAAAAATGGCTTGCCACTCTTTGCTAATCCTCGAAATGTCGCAGCCGGTTCTATCCGTCAGCTTGATCCAAAGATTACCGCTTCGCGAAAGCTCGATGTGTTTATATATGACCTTGCGCAGGTAAATGCACAGGCTGATACAAAAGCTTCACAGATCAATACGCCGGCGCACTCACATGCAAGTGTCGATGCTCACGCGCCTGTTTTGCAAAGTGACGAACTCATATATCTCAAAGAACTTGGTTTTAAAGTAAACAACTACGCTCGAGTGTGTAAGACTATGGATGAGGTGATTGCTTTTTGGAATGAGTGGAAAAATAAGTCAAAAAAACAGGACTATTGGATTGATGGAGTGGTGGTGAAGGTAAATGAAATCAAATATCAAGAAGCACTTGGCTACACGGGTAAGGCTCCACGGTTTGGGATTGCTTTTAAATTTCCTGCGGAGCAGGTAACGACAGTAGTAGAAGACATACAACTTCAAGTTGGTCGAACAGGCGTCCTTACACCAGTTGCACACTTACGACCCGTAGAGGTAGCAGGGAGCACTGTGTCTCGTGCCACCTTGCACAACCAAGATGAAATCGAGCGACTAGACATACGAGTCGGCGATACTGTTATTTTACAAAAAGCAGGTGATGTTATTCCTGATATTGTGCAAGTTCTGACAGAACTTCGCCCAAAAGGTGCAAAAGCGTATACATTTCCATCGCACGTGCCGGAATGTGGGGGTGATGGCAGTATAGAGCGTATTCCTGGGCAGGTGGCGTATCGTTGCGTATTTCGTGGAGGTGCAGCGGAGCATCGACGCAAGCTCGCTCATTTTGTTTCGAAGAAATGTTTTAATATTGATGGACTCGGACCGAAACAAATAGATGTATTTCTCGAGCACAGTTTGATTTCAAGTTGCGATGATATTTTTACTTTGAAAAAGGGTGATATGTTGCCGTTGCCACGTTTTGCAGAAAAATCCGTAAACAATATTTTGGAAGCTATCGAAAGGGCTCGCAAGATTTCTTTCGCTCGATTTATCTTTGCACTGTCTATTGATCACGTAGGTGAAGAGACTGCTGAAGATGTTGCAAAGCATTTTGGGAAGTTCAAAGATTTTTATGCGAAAATTGCATCTACTTCGGCACAAAACTCTGCCCAAAACTCGCTTGCTGAAATATACGGCATAGGTGAGGTTGTTGCAGAATCTATCGTAAAATGGTTTTCAAATGTGGATAATCAAGCTTTGGTTTCGCGATTGCTCTCGCAGGTGACTGTGCTTGATGAAAAACTTGATACTTCAAATACCGACATGCTCAAAAGTTCGAATATATATGGAAAAACTTTTGTGCTTACAGGAACTTTACCAACCATGTCACGCGATGAAGCTAAAGCTAAAATAAAAGCATTGGGTGGTGATGTAACGGGAAGTGTTTCAAAAAATACTGACTATGTTCTTGCAGGGGAAGAGGCTGGCTCAAAGTTGGATAAGGCAGAAGAGTTGGGTGTTCGAGTTCTAAGCGAGGAGGAGTTTTTGAGAATGGTGAAGGAGTAAAGTGAAGTAATAAAAAAACCACTGAGGATTTCTCTAGTGGTAAAAAGTTGTTCAGGCCTGGTACACAGAAACAATCTGCGTAAAAAACGTAAAACTAGTGGAGGATCCACTTCGGACACTCGTCCAACTGTTGTATGTAGAACTAGCCGTTCTCAGCCTCCATGAGGAAAGCTACCAGGCACTGAACTGACATAACATATCATTCTATTTAGTATTGTCAATAGCTTTTAAATCTTCTGAATTTCCTAAAAAATGCTATTATCTAGCCATATCACTATGACAATCACTCAAACAGACATCCAAAAACTCGCCTCACTTTCTCGTATGAAACTTACCGAGGAAGAACAAACTCAATTTGCAAAAGAAATAGATTCTATTTTGGGCTATGTCGAGCAGATCAAGGAGGTTTCGTCTGACGTGTCGCACGCTGACAAAAAGCCCTCTGATATTCCACATCGAAACGCACTCCGAGAAGATATTGCCGATGCAAATCTTAATCCTGATTCAAATGTGCTTGTCGAATCTGCGCCAGCTCAGGAACAAGGTTTTGTAAAAGTTAAAAAGATTCTCAATTAATTATGATCGACCTCAAAAATCTCACAATAAAAAAAGCAAAAGAAAGTCTCCAAAAAGGTGAGTATACCAGTGTTGATTTGGTGTCTGCATATATTGAACAAATCAAAAAAGTAAACTCAGATGTGAATGCATATCTAGAAGTGTATGCTGATGCACTCGAACAAGCCAAGCAGGCTGACGAAAAACGTGCTACTGGGGCTGGAGCTACTGATGGCGTTGCAAATCCTCTCCTCGGTATTCCATTTGCTATAAAAGACAATATTCTTTTCGCGGGACACACCGCAAGTGCTTCATCAAAAATACTCGAACATTATGTAGCACCGTATGACGCAACTGCGATAGTGAGACTGAAAGAAGCTGGAGCTGTATTTCTTGGGCGAGTGAATATGGATGAATTTGCTATGGGAGGTTCAACTGAAAACTCGGCGTATGGAGTTACAAAAAATCCTCATGACCTCGAGCGAGTATCTGGTGGATCATCAGGAGGCTCTGCTGCCGCTGTTGCTATGGACGGCGCATTGGTTGCTCTTGGCTCTGATACTGGAGGGTCTATTCGTCAGCCTGCGAGCTATTGTGGAGTGGTAGGGCTCAAACCTACATATGGACGAGTGTCTCGACATGGTCTCATGGCGATGGGTTCATCACTTGATGTTATTGGTCCTATTACGAAAACTGTTGAAGATGCCGAGATGGTTTTTAATGCGATTGCTTGTTCTGATGCTGATAGATATGACTCGACCACTCTCACAAAAAAAGAAGTAGAAGAAATTTCTGCATTGCATAGTATAAATCCTGGCGTGGATTCTGACTCGAACCCTGCAAAACTCCGAATTGGAATTGTTCCAGAACTCATGAACCTCGGAGGACTTTCAAAAGAAGTGCGAGAAAATCTTGATGCTTCTATTGAACTTCTCAAATCTGCTGGATATGAAATAAAAGAAATTTCACTCCCGCATATGAAGTATTCACTCGCTGTCTACTATATATTGATGCCTGCAGAAGTGTCATCGAACATGGCGCGATTTGATGGTGTAAAGTACGGTTCAAAAGTTGATGGCTCTGATTTGCTTCAGGATTACATGAACACAAGAGGGGAATTGCTTGGAAAAGAAGTGCGAAAGCGAATCATGCTTGGTACATATGTACTCTCAAGTGGATATCATGATGCATATTACAACAAAGCAAACCTAGCAAAAGATTTGATAACTGCAGATTTCAAAAAAGCCTTTGAAGAGGTTGACTTAATCCTTACACCAACCGCTCCAACTCCAGCTTTCAAAATTGGTGCACATACGAGTGACCCTGTTGCAATGTATCTCGAAGATATTTTCACAGTGACCGCAAACTTGGTGGGCGTACCAGCTATTTCTATTCCATCTGGCACTGTTGAAGTAAATGACGCCGGCGAGAAAAAAAACCTTCCACTCGGCATCCAATTCATGGCGCCTCATTGTCGTGAAGATATTCTATTTACTGTCGGCAAAAAGTTTGAAGAATTGCGAGGATAAAAGTGAAAATAATTGCGCGATTAAATGCGCGGATAAAACTGCCGATTTTTACGCTACTGAAAAAAGTAAGGTATAATACTTTTATATATGGCTGATAAAAAACCAGATAAAAAAGGACCTCCAAAGCCAAGTGGTGGAGGTGGGGGATCTGCAGAAGGTCAAATGGTTTTTATGGCACTAATTGCAACCGTTGTTGTTTTTGTAATCATCCCTACAGTTCTCATCTTTTTTGGGTATAGTAAAAGTTCAAATATAATACCAAGTGATTTAGGTGATAAAACTTCAGCAGCTTTTACAGGTACTGTAGACACTCTCGGTCTCATCTCTATTTTTATTTCCCTTTTGTTTGTAATGGGTCTTATCTATGCAAAGACTCGTCGTACAGAAATTGCTGATGCATATTCAGCACATCTCGCTGCTCGCGACAACATAGGCAAGCCAAAACCTTTGCAGTCTTCGCTCGCTTCAAATATTGCAGTTTCAAATGCGGCGCTTGGAGATACTGTACTTGGTGCAGAGGGTGTTGCAGGTGTGAATATACCGGTGGCACCTATTCAGAGTCCAGCTCAGGCGACGTTGAGTGTTGCGTCGAGCCAAGGTGGAAATACTGCACTAAATCCATTTGAACAATATATGCAGAATTTAGGACAGAAATCTTCATCTGCTGTAAATCATGGACAGCGGCAGGAGGCGGTCGCACCAGAGGCCCAAGTCACAAATCCTCGTTGGGCACAGATAGAAAAAAATATGCAATCACACAATATGTCAGAGTGGCGAGTGGCTATTTTGGAGGCTGACATTCTTTTATACGATATGCTTTCGCAAATGGGATACGAAGGAACTTCAATAGGGGAGATTTTGAAAAATGTTGATAAGGCAAATTTTGTTACGCTTGATGATGCATGGAAAGCTCATCGTATTCGAAATATTATTGCCCATGAAGGTGCCAACTACGAGCTTTCACGAGACGAGGCTGAGAGAACGATTCGTTTGTTTAAGAGAGTGTTTGATGAGTTTTATTTTGTGTAAGAAAAGTACAACAATGCAGTGTGTGAGTACGGATATTTTCTTGCTAGAAAATTCCTCGTGCTCAGACCAGTCGTCTTCGCAAGTCTCACACACTGCATTGTTGTACTCTTTCCAGAAAGGAAACATACCCATGCGAGCTTGTAAAATCGCGGTTTTGTATTATACTGCTTGAATATCTTCAAATGTGCCGGAGATAGACATAGCGGGTAAGTGTAACAGTTGCACATGAGGCTCATAACCTTATAGACGTGGTGCAATTCCACGACCCGCAACAAGTAAACAAAACTGAACGAAAACTCCAGCCAGAAATGGTTGGGCTTTTGTTTTGTAGAACACACACATGAAGTACGCATTTCTTTATGAGATAGAGTGTTGGTTGAAAAAAGGGTTGTAATGTATTATAGTGACACGCACCTGTCGGGGTAGCTCAGCTGGTTAGAGCACGCGCTTCATAAGCGTGAGGTCGCGGGTTCGAGCCCCGCCCCCGACACAAAATAGAAGCCAGAAAGTTTTGAACATTATTTGATATATTAATCAAGATTTTCATAACATATGATTAGTGTATAATACTGTGACATGTCTGCCAAAGAATACAATAAAGACTTTTTCAAAAAATGGACACGAGACATGGCATATTTCCTCGGCTTCTTTTGTGCTGACGGCAACATGGTGAAGGGTAGGAGGGGTGGATATTACATC
The DNA here is from genome assembly GCA_018062305.1 of Minisyncoccota bacterium. Taxonomy (GTDB): domain Bacteria; phylum Patescibacteriota; class Minisyncoccia; order Phycocordibacterales; family CAIZLB01; genus VEQN01. The sequence continues at coordinate 9,728 of JAGOSK010000017.1, forward strand.
TCTGTTTATTCTGCAGATAAGTCGATTGTCGCTCTGTTAATGAGAGCGATTGAATCAAAGCATAAACTATCCAGTCGTGTATCAAAGACTGGAGTAACGTATAGGTTCCAGATAGGTAGTATTGAGCTTTTTAAAGATCTTTGTGTCCTTGGCGTCACTCCAAATAAATCTCGTCGGATGGAAGTTCCAAATATTCCACGCAACCTCGAACCCGACTTCATTAGAGGGTATTTTGATGGCGACGGTAATGTCTGGACAGGATTTTCAAGGCGTAAAGGTGTAAAAAATAACCACAAAATGCTTGTAGGATTTACGAGCGCCTCACGGGGGTTTCTATTCAATCTTAGAGAGATACTTAGGGCTAGAGGTATACAAGGAGGATCGGTGTTTTATATCAAAAACAAAGACTGTAGTAGATTGAGCTTAAGTACGCTGGATGCTTTGAAATTATACAAAATTATGTATAATAAGCCCCACAAGCTATTTCTACGGAGAAAGAAGCTTGTTTTTGAGAAATTCATAAAAATGCGGGCGTAGCTCAGCTGGCTAGAGCAATCCCCTGTCACGGGATAGGTCGTGGGTTCAAGTCCCATCGCTCGCGCAAATAAACACAGAAAAAGGCCTTCACTGATGAGGGCCTTTTTCGTACAGGCATAGTCTCTATGTACACCACAAAACCATGCTATTATTAGTATTCAATCGATGGTGAAGGGTATTATGGGGAGTTATTAATCAAATCAATTACTCATTAATCGCGCAACGCAATACGCAACGCGTAAAAAAATATTATGTTAACAATAAACTTAGTTTCTGTATTAGTAGCAGCCATCGCTGCATTTATCATCGGTTTCTTATTCCACGGCCCATTGTTCGGGAAAGTGTGGATGAGATTAGCTAATATTCAACCAACAGGTAATGAAAAGTTTTCTGATATGGTTCCTCAGATGATCAAAAACTTTGTATCAAATCTTGTCTGTGCATATGTGTTAGCGATGTTTATCTATGTTACTGCAAGTTATTATGACAATGTAGGAAATGTTGTTGGTGGAATGGGAATTGCATTTTGGGCATGGCTCGGTTTTCTTGTTACTGCTACATCTATGGACGTTATTTGGATGGGTAAGTCGAGAAAGCTTTGGCTTTTCGAAGTTGTTGCCTCACTTGTTTCATTCCTCGCTATGGGAGCAATATTGGCTGCTTGGTAGTTCGCGATGTTATTTACCTTTTTCTTCAGCCTGATCTTTTAGCGCCTGATCCCCGATGTTGTCAAACACTACTTCATATGTAGTTCCGTTTTGATCTGCGTCTACTTTTTTGAAGATACGAAGTTTAGACGCCTTTGTGAGCTCTCCTGGTTGAATCGATCGATAGGGAATGTTATCCATTGTCTTTCCTGAAAGACTATATGGATTTACTTTTAATTCAAAATTGGCAGAGTCTGCAGTAGCTTCTAATATATAGTTTCCTGAATCGCCTTGCATATACAGTGAGGCTGGTGCTCCAATATTAAAAGATACGTCAGCATACTTAGCAGAATTTTTTGACCCAACTGTTCCTGTTGCAATAAAATCATTGTATCCACTTTCACCTATGCATCGATACATTCTGTCGGATCTATACAAAATGTTAGTCTTCGGTCCATGTTCAGTAGATTCCCACCAAGTACGAACCGATTTTGTGAGTAACCCCAATTTTTCACGGACTGAACTCATCTTTGCAGTATCTTGTTTGACGATCTCTAAGTCTTTAGGAGTCTCAATGGTGTGCCCCTCCGTCGAAACGGTCTCAGCTTCAGTATGCAACTCCATAGGAGATATAGATTTTTCATTTTCGGGTGAGGGTTTATTTGGACTCTCCATATACCAATATAGTAGCATCAAGGATTATATTAGTTAAATAGGCTTCAAATTTTGTGTTATTATTTACCCATATGGAACCCGCACCCACGCTCACAAGCATAACTGACAATACAACACAAAAGCCAAAGAAAATGGGGATTGGTTTCGGTGTAATGATGCTCAAAGAGGGTAAGGTGCTTCTCGGTCAACGACATGTTGATCCTGCAAAGGCTGATAGTCTTATGAATGGAGAGGGTACTTGGACTATGCCTGGTGGAAAGCTTGATTTTGGTGAGAGTTTTGAAGAGGGTGCAGTTCGCGAGTTGCGAGAGGAAACAGGTATTGTTATTAATGAGAACGATCTTGAGGTCATAAGTTTGAGTAACGATATTGTGCCAACTGCACATTTTGTGACTGTTGGACTACTGTGTAAGTGTGCACCAAATTCAGCGGTGAGTGAACAAGAGCCACAAGTCATGGAGCCTGACGAAATTACACAATGGAAATGGTTTGCGCTTGATGAATTGCCGACGCCACTTTTTAGACCAAGTGAAAAAGTTCTAAATAATTACAAAGAAGGGAAGTTCTACAAACACTAATATCCAATGCAACATACATTTAAAGATTCTATCGAAGGAGCAGAGCACGCTTTTGAAAGTGCAGGTCATGCCATCCGTAATACTGAAAAAGAAATGGAAGAGTATTGGCATGTCCTAGGTCCTGGGCTTACAACAGGAGCCTCTGATGATGATCCGTCTGGTATTGCCACGTATTCTCAAACGGGTGCAATGTATGGTTTCTCGCTTATTTGGATGTCACTTTTTACTTTTCCACTCATGTCAGTAGTGCAAGAAATGTGTGCACGCATTGGTCTTGTGACTGGACAAGGGCTCGCTGCCAATATTCGCAGATACTATTCAAAACCAGTACTCTATACCTGTACGGTACTTTTGCTACTCGCAAATATTTTTAACATTGGGGCAAACCTCGGGGCTATGGCTGAAGCACTTCGATTGCTTGCGCCCGCTGTGCCATTTGGATTATTGGTTGTATTTTTTGGTGTAACAAGTTTGTTGTTACAAATTTACACAAGCTATGAAGAGTATGCAAAATATTTAAAATATCTTGCGCTTGTTCTGCTCGCGTACGTAATCTCAGCATTGATGGTGTCGATGAATTGGAGTCAGGTACTGCACAGTACACTCGTACCTTCATTTACTTGGAGCAAGGATTTGATAATAATGATGTGTGCAATTTTGGGTACAACTATTTCACCATATCTTTTCTTTTGGCAAACTTCACAGGAAGTAGAAGAAAAGATTTTGAAGAAAAAAGGCGATGATGCACGTGACAACGCGAGAGATGACTTGCTTGACGGTGCGAGCGGTGACACAAAATCACTCACTCATAATTCTGACAAGCTTATTGAGACTATGGAAGTGCGTTCATACAGTTCACTTACTCGCATACATAGAGACATTCCTCTCTCACAAAAGGACATCAAAAATATGCGTGTAGATGTGTGGACGGGAATGTTCATTTCAAATCTCGTTATGTTTTTCATTATCGCGGCATGTGCTGCAACATTGAATGCGTCAGGTATTACTGATATTCAAACAGCAGGGGATGCCGCGGAGGCACTCCGACCATTTGCTGGAAACTTTGCATTTGTACTTTTTGCACTTGGTATTATCGGTACAGGAATGCTCGCTATACCTGTGCTGGCAGGTTCTGCAGCGTACGCCGTATCTGAAAGTTTTGGATGGAAGTTTGGCTTATACAGAAAGCTCAAAGAGGCTTATGCATTTTATGGAGTAATTGCACTTGCTACCGTTGTGGGTATCGCATTGAACTTTGTCGGGCTTGATCCAATCAAGGCACTTATCTACTCAGCGGTAGGGAACGGACTTGTGGCACCAGTGATTCTTTTTCTTATCGTATCTATGAGCAGTCGCTCTGACATTATGGGTGATAAGAAAAACGGGGCAGTTGCGCGAAGCATAGGGTGGATAACTGTGGCGCTGATGATTGTTGCAGCACTTGGGACTATTTGGGCGTTGGTAGTGTAAGGATTATTTTTTTGTTGTATAATCTTGGTATATGAATCAAATACAAAAAATGGCGAGTATCGTTGCTTTAGGTGCAGTAGTCATTGCAAGTTCAACATATAGTTATTTATTAATTAAACATAACTATGTAGCAGATATTTCTCAAATACAAGTTGCTGACGTGTCGCGAGCAATAGCCGAACTTCAAAGTGTATCTTTACCAGAATCATTGTGCTACGTAGATGTTCAAATTAAAGCTCTTGAAAGTGATTTACAAAATGCACTAGCCCTTTCAAGTCCAACTTCTGTATCTAATGAGACAAAACGTATTAATGCGGAAATTACCAAACTTCAAATAGAAGATAAAAAACTAAAAGTTGAAATAAAAAAGTTTACTGATGGGGAGACTCTGGCAACAAGTCCATACGGCAAAGCCAGTAGTACTTATAATAAATTAGTTACTGAGAAGTCTAATCTCCAGAAAGTTTCTAAATTAAACGCTACTCAAGTAAAAAGACTCACGGAACTTACATCTTTAATCGATACAGCAAAAGTAAAATTAGAAACAGAACGTAGTTTAATTGAAGCTGGTAGGCCAACTGACACCGAGCGTCGTAACCGATCGGCTAGCATAGTAATCGAAATCGCAAAGTATAAAGAGAATATTAAATCTCTACAAGATAAAGAAAAAAGTGTCGTACAAGCAATCAGCTCAATTAGAGCTAAACTAAATAACGCAAATACCAAAAAATGTGCGAGCCCCGGATTAGTGTCTTCATCAACACTACCTGTAGTTTCAGAAAAGGTATCAAAATTTAAAGATACGCCTTGTGTATCAGACTCTATTGTAGTTGAATTGAATAAAACAATTGTATCTGTAGTATCTGAAATAAAACAGTTACAAAATTTGGCTATCCAGTACAAGAGTGCTGTTGATAAAAATAAGATTGAATTAAAAAACTCTGAAGGGGAAGTTTTAAGGTTAGTTAAGTTAAATCCTACCGATGAGAAGCTTGCTGAGGCTCAAAAACAGTATTCTGATGCTGTGATTGCATACAATCAGATAGCTACTACCCCAAAAAATGATACTAGAAGATCACAGCTTCCCGCGTTATTACAAAAAAGAACTGATAAAAACGACGCTTTGAATAAGATTGTATATAACAGAACACAATATACTAATGCACTAAAAGCTTTAGATAGACTTAAAGAACCGCAACAAAATCTTACAAAAACACTTACAAACTTAAATCAAGCATATGTTGATTATGCTGAATTAAAAAATATTGGTAGTTCTTTTTCAAATAAAGTTCTTTGTGAAAATACGACGAGCACAAACCTACCGATTTCAAATGTGACTACTACTACATCTAAAAATAGCAATTTAAATACCACAATCTCTCGACCTCATGGATCAGTTGCAGAGCCACTAGATTGTGGCTCAAACGAGCAAGGTGAGGCGAATGAGCCTGTTCAGTGCTCATCAGGAAGTATGGCTTGTTCGCAAGCCGATTGTTTTAATACTAACTATGTTTGTTCAATAGAGGACGATGAGGATAATGAAGATACCAATCCTGGTACTGTAGGGTCTGATTGGACAATTAGTGGATCGATATTTATTCCAGGCAAAACTTTTTCTTTCGGAGCATGTACGGCGGAGGGAGAATGCAATGTGAAAAAGGGTTGGTCTGAGACTTATAGAAGCGAGGATCTATCGACTAGAACTATAAACTGTCAAAAGACTGTATTTGAAATATGTAAGAGTCCTGATGGCAGCAGGATGACGGGCCGTGAGGTTCCAAAGCCTGCTGTTTGTTATCATAATATCCCTCGTATAGGTGAAGGGCGGTAGGGTGTTGTTTTTGTAAATAGCCTTTATATGGTATTGTGGCTTTAAATTCCATGTCAAAATCAACATCACAAAGTAAAACCTTCTGGAACAAGGAGTATTCAGATCCAAAACACCTCACTATGTCAGCTGAGGCTGCTTCTGATTTACTTACTTTTGAGAAGTGGGTGAGTCGAAACGCTGAATGGTTCCCATTCCCTAAAGATGGTTTTGTGGTAGATGTTGGTTGTGGAAATGGGCGAAATATTATTCCACTTTGTGGTGAGTATGGGATGAAAGGACTTGGCATCGACATATCGGGTACTGCTACTGAACAGGCAAAAAAAGTACTCGCACATGCTGCAAAAGACAGCACTGATGAGGAAGGGAATCTTATAAAAGGGAAAAATATTGAAATCGAGTTTCGAACACAATCAATCAGTGAACCACTTGGACTTGAAGATCAATCTGTTGATGTGGTACTCGATATGATGACTTCTCACTATTTGCGAAAAGCTGAGCGAGAAACATATGTGCAAGAAGTGGCGCGTGTAATGAAACCATACGGTTGGTTATTTTTTAAGACTTTTATTGTCGAAGGGGATTTGCATATCAAGCGACTTATCCAAGAACATCCTGACAGGGGAGAAGTGATTACAGATGAAAAGGGAAATATTATTGGTAATCTTCCCGCTGAAGAAAATTCATATATTCACCCAAAGATTGGTGTGTATGAGCATGTATTTGAAGAGCAAGAAATTTACGATTTGTATGCACCATTTTTTGTAATTCACAAAATGCTCAAATCATATAAACATATTGATAAGAACGGTAAGGCGTTCAAGCGAAGGACGGTGTCGGCGTATATGGAGAGGAAAAGAGAATAATAAAAATCAATCATATGAGAGTACGGATATTTTCTTGCTAGAAAATTCCTCGTGCTCGAACCAGTCGTTCTCGCAAGTCTCTCATATGATTGATTTTTATTATTCCTGAAATAGTGAAAAGGATAACTAAATATTGAGCTCTATAATCAAACACCCGCCAAGCTTCTTTCGAAGCCTGACGGGTTTGTTGTTTCGATGCACCTTTTGTATCCACCAGTTTTAGCTGTGGATTAATATTTCACAGTCGGTACAGTACGTCTCTTGCAGTTTTCGGATTGAGAGGGTAAGACTGACAGCAAATCCTACACAATAGAGTAAGGACATTATTTTCCAAATGAAAATTTGTAGAGGATCTGTTGAATTATCCTCCCAAAAGTTCCGATTGTGTAAAAGTCCTTCAACTAACGGGACTATGGTGTAGAAGATGAACCCAACCCGATAGGCGGTTGAGGTAGATACCCATTTCTTGAACATGCCGTTGAATAGGATGTAGTCCTTCAGTCTTTGCAGGTCTCCATTATTCGATGCTTTTTGATTACCGGTGAGCTTCTCATTGTGGGTGACGCCGAGAGATTTCTCGGCCTTCTTAACGAGTTCTGCAGTGTGTTGTTTGATGCAGAATAGAATCCATGTGTATACAAACACAAGGAGAGTGAATATGTAAAAGATCATAGCGGGTTACTAGGTTTCGTGGTTTCGGTTGGTTGCTTGGTTTGGCTGAGTTGACAGGGAGTAGAGAGCGGGTGAATAAGCCGAGTTCCTCTGTACAGTACATTGCACCTATTTGAATATGTTGTCAATCGCCATGTATATTGCCATGTAAGTTGTCAGACTTTACATCTTTATTACTTCCCAGCCCTCAAAGGATTCACCACACCCAAATCTTTCAAAAACTTCTCAAGTTCTTCGCCTTTGATTTTTCGAATATTATTATCAGAAAGGTATCCAAGCTCAATATTCATGATACGCACTCGCTCGAGATCTGTTACTTCTGCTCCACATACTTCACACATTCGTCGAATCTGACGCTTTTTTCCTTCAGTTAGGGTAATGCTGAATTTTTTATCACCAAGCATCTTCACTTGGCACGGCTTTGTTTTGTATTTTTTTCCTTCGTCGTCTTGGATCACAACACCTCGATGCATCAACATCTCAAAGTTATTTGAAAGACGATTTTTTGTTTCTACTATATATACCTTTTCGTGATGCTCTTCGGGATCAAGGAGTTTACCAGTGATACGTCCATCGTTTGTGAGAATGATAAGTCCATGAGAATCCTTGTCGAGTCGCCCAATAGGGAATAGCTTTGCTCCATGAAGTTGCCCTTTGAGAAGTGGTGCAATAGCTCCTGCAATGTCTTGCTCTCCTTCACCAGCAGAGTGAGTTAGAACACCTACTGGCTTGTTGTATGCAAGATATAGAGGCTCTTTATCGAGTACACTCTTTTTTACCTCTACCACATCATCTGGTCCAACTGTATCACCCAAAACAGCTATACGCCCGTTTATAGTCACACGCTTGGCCGTAATGAGCTCATCAGCACCACGTCGTGAGGCATATTGCTTCAGAGCCATATACTTGTTGATTCGCATTGAACCTGTGGCACCGTCAGCTTTTGAAGTCGGAGCTTTGGACGGGTTCGGCTTAACTACTTTTGGTTTTTTATCTAGTGGCTTCATATTGGAGTGAGTGTATCAGATAGTGGGGTAGTTCACAATTTATTTGCACAGATCACATTATTCACAGAAATACACACATATAGAACTTACTCTACGAAGTGCTGTGTTATGATAAATACTATATGAAACAACAACGTCTTAACGGTTTGGCTGATGGAATATTTTCAATTGTAA
>JAGOSK010000003.1 GCA_018062305.1 Minisyncoccota bacterium
ACTCCACGTGGATTCACTGTGTACATAAACACTACAAACTTTGGATCATAGGCTGGGAGATACCCTACAAACGAGTGAAGATATCGATCATCAGAATACCCACCCTTCACGGCGATCTGCGCTGTACCAGTCTTTGCTGCCACACTGTATCGAGGATTTTTGGCTTTACCTTCTAGAAGTGAATTATCTACGTTATACACCATCATATCAGTCACCTCTTTTGATGTAGTTTCTTTTATAACTCGCACATTAGCGCTTGCATCACTGTCCCCTTTTTTATCTTTTGAAATTCCAACTCGATAGTCTATTTGTTTTACTACATGTGGTGTTACGAGTGTCCCTCCATTTGCGATAGCAGAAAATGCACGCACTACTTGCACCGGAGACAATGCAATACCCTGACCGAATGATGCAGTGATATGTTCGATATCTCGTGGACTGTTCAAATTGTCGACAAGCCCTGCTCCCTCATTTGGCAAATCAATACCTGTCTTTGTCCCAAATCCAAAATTCTTAAAATATTCAGTGAATGCTTTGTTTCCAGTTCTCTGCACTACATACGCAAAACCAGTGTTCAACGATTTTGAAAGCGCATACTGGAGCGTAATAACTCCACGTCGTCCTTTTTTATCAAAGTTATAAATAGTTCGTCCATCAGAAGTAACTGAACCAGTGTCATTGTACGTAGTAGTTGCATGAACCTTACCAAGGTCAATTCCCACGGCCATGGTCAAAGGTTTTAAAATAGAACCCATTTCATTCACACTTTCCACCATATCATTTCGAAATACTTCAGGTCCTGATGCTGCTTGGAAATTGTTGGGATCAAATGTTGGATACAGCGCCATAGAAACGATTTCACCCGTATTTGGATCCATTACTATTGCACCTGAACGTTCAGAACTATACTGACCGCTGATTTTTTTGAGCATGTCCTCGACATAGGCTTGAGTTCTTGGTTCTATACTCGTCACCACATCACCTTGCAGTTCCCCACTTACACCTTTTTTAATATTTGAAAAAAGCTCAGCAAAAAAGTTTACATACACATCATCGCTCTCACGTTTGAGATTATCCTCATATGAACGCTCAAGTCCATACCGCCCACCAATTTCATTACCTTTGTAGCCCATGAAGCCGAGCACGTGTGCAGCAAGCTCTCCACCTGGGTAGTATCGCCATTTGTCTTTGTACAGACTCACACCAGGGATTTTAAGAGCGGCAATTTTCTTGCCTTGCTCTTCATCAATTCTTTTAGCGATTTCCTCGTATGTGTCACCCACTTTATTTGCTTTAGCTGCGTATTCTTCATAGTTAAGTGTTGGCACTATTTCGAGCAGTTTGTTGTATGTCGTATCAATAGAAGCGTCTCTCTGGAGAGACTTTGGAATAATAGCTAAGATAAAGCCCGTTTTGAGAGTTGCAGCTGATATTTTGGTACCTGCCTTATCAGTGAAATATATTGTTCCACGATTGAATGCGTTCGCAGGTCGCTGATATTGTCTATCTGCTCTATCTCGAAAATCTTCACTGTGAATTATTTGAACTGAATACAATTTTACAAGAAGTAAAATAGCAAAAAGAAAAACACATCCAGCAATAATTCTAATTCGAGTCTTCATTATGAAAAATAGTATAGCACGGCAGTTTGCTGAATCGAGCGGCGTTTAGTAATAAAAATCAACTCGAATGTATCGACGCTAACCTATCGAATAGCAACAGTTTGACTAATTCGCTCTCGTGTTACAAAAGTCTTATCAACTGCAGATTGGAATCCGAGTTTCTGTGCACTTTCGAGCGTAATATCACCCACTGAATTTATATATTGAAATTCGCTTTCTGAGAGCTTTGAATTTAGCGCGACAATGTCTGACTGCAGAGTACTTCGTTGCACCACATTACGCACAGTTTTTTGCACATTAAACATGTAGAAACCTGCTAACACAACGATGCCAACTAATAGTGACCAGAAAATCGTATCACTGAGTCTGTCTATTTTTCGTATTGTTTGTGTTGCGTGTTTCATCTTGTCTTGTGCTAATGTGCGATTTATAATTTTTCGACTATCCGTAACTTTGAACTTCTTGACCTTGGGTTTTCCTTTATTTCAGCTTCGCTTGGAGTAATCGGTTTTTTGCTTATTATCCTGATTTCCGCTTCCTGAGCTGGTTTAAATCCCCCATAAATCAAATCTTCTTCGCCACGTTCTTCCCCTGATTTTTCCTTAAAAAATTGTTTAACTATTCGGTCCTCTAAGCTGTGAAAGCTGATGACTAGTAGTCTTCCCCCTGGCTTCAGGACTTCGAGCGCTTGTGGTAATGCGTCTTGGAGAGCTCGTAACTCATCGTTGACTGCGATACGCAATGCCTGAAATGTTCTCGTCGCTGGGTTTGTCTTTCCAAATCGAGCAAATGCTGGATAAGCCTTTTTGATAATTTCAGCAAGTTCGGTAGTTGTTTGAATTCCACCTATTCCCATTGCAATATCTTCATTGGGCTTATTTTTATCTCGCGATTCGTACGCTATAGCTTTTTTACGAGCTTCACGTTCGTCGACGATGGCTTTTGCTATTCTTCTTGAATACTTATCTTCTCCGTACGCATAGATGATGTCGGCGATATTTTCTTCTTGCCATGTGTTTACAATGTCATATGCAGTAAACTCGTGGTCAATTTCGCCATCTTGTGCGCCGTTAGCTGAGTCGGTCACTGGCGCATTTCCAGTTGCTCGCTTTGACTTACCAAATGTCATAGACAATGGTTCATCTTTTTGGAAACTGAAGCCTCGTCCCGATTCATCTATTTCGTATGAGCTAATTCCTAAGTCGAAAAGTATTGCATCTGCGATTGGCTCTACAGCGCCATCGACATTTGTCTTGAGCATCCCCTCTTTGGAAAGAGTTTCTTTTAGAGTTCTAAAATTTTTTCTAAAAAGTTTGAGTTTTGTGTTCGCACTGAATGCATTACTTGATGTGATGTTTTCAGTTGCTCGCTTAATTGCATCTTGATCAAGGTCGAACCCTATTGCAGTTACATCACCGTCTAATGATTCAATAACTGCTTGAGTATGTCCTCCATCACCGAGATTACAATCGATATACACTCCACCTTTTGGAAGCTTTAGATTCTCTAATATTTCTTGTAAAAGAACTGGTTTGTGTCGCATATGATTGATAGTCTGAGTTTTAGTTTTTCTGTTAGTTTGGAATTTGACCTAGATCGCGCCAATTTCACCGAGCTTTTCAGCAAGCTGGTCTGCCTGCTTCAAGATTTTTGATGAGTAGTCTCTCCATCGAGTCTCCTCCCAGATTTCAACTCGACTATGAACACCTGCGAACACTACCTTGTTTTTGCTTTCGATTCCTGCGTACTCTCTTTGAAATTCAGGTAGAAGTATTCGTCCAATTGAATCAATCTCGATTTCTTGAGCTCCTCCAAGGAAGATACGATTGAAACCTCTACTATCTGCCTGTCCGATTGAAAGTCCGCCAAGTTTCTCAGAGATTTTTGACCATTCCTTGACTGTGTACATAAAAAGACAATTGTCGAGACCTCGGGTCACCACAACCTTTTTTCCCATTTCCTTTCGAAATTTCGAAGGGAGTGAAATTCTTTTTTTGTCGTCTTGGGTGTGGGTATATTCTCCTATTAGCATGATTTTTTGTATGCGATTCTGCGAATTGGATCGCACGAGTCCTTTTGGTGCGATCAAATCGCGAACGCGATTTTGTATCAGAACCATAGTCACGTGGCAGCGGACTGATGGCTCTATAAAACAACTCACTGTCCCCGACTAGTTTTGGTAGTTTTTGCTTGGCTTTACTCGATTGGGTTTGCCCCGCAAATTCCACTTTCTTTTTATTTTTCTCACACAACACTTTTTGCTGAAGTTTTATGTGAGTTTTCTTGGTGAATTTCTCAAAATTTCCAAGATGCAATTTGAGTTTGCAAGACTATTCCCTAGGTAAATTCTATTTTTTTGCCTTTCACGGTCAGAATCTTGATTTGAAAGGCATTTTGTAGAATTTACCATTTCATCCCACTTACATACCATTTTATTCCACTTGATACTCTTTTGCAAACAAAAATACCCACGCTAGGTGGATAACTCTAGAACTTATTTTAAAAATTTAGCAACAAAAAAACCCCAGAGTAGCTTCACACTCCCTGGGATTTTCCACTACCTACCCTCTACACTTCTTGTCCACAATTTCCTTGATGGTCTTAAGGGATGTTGTATATACATATCCTGTTCCCTTTCTAAGACCCCATGGAGTAAGCACACTAGCTCTATGCTTCTCTTGCCATTTCACAATGATGTCTCTGTCTGATCGTTCATAGATACCATTTACAGGGATGTTGTATCCTTCGTATGTATTTAGGAATGTTTCAAGAAGTTGTACATCTGATGAAAGGTTTGCTGAACCAAACTTTACAGGTCTCTTGAGGAAGAGTTCTGTGCCGCAGAGGTTTTTAGTTGTTGAAGCATTAGTATTACTTACTATTGCTGGAACTGATGCTCCGAACACCTTACTTCGTGTTTGAGCATCAAGGATACCTGATGCTGGTATACCTACCGATCTCTGATATGCCCGTAGCGCACTCTGTGTCTTTGTTCCAAAGTATGCACTTTCCTTACCTGGAGAACCTGCTCCTGTAGTTGATACTGTAAATCCTTGTGTATTAAGGAACTGTTGAAGTTGACGTACACCACTATGAGTAATACCTAGAGAAAGAGTTGGAGTAGGTGTTTGAGCAATTCCTACTGGTGTTTGAGAGAATGGTGCATTTCCTCCACCTCCACCTCCACCACTTGTTACTGTTGGTGTGCTAACCACTACAGTAAGAGCCTCTGTTGCAAATGTGAGGTTAGTTGATGTTGCGGCGTTACCAGAAGCGTCATATACGGTAACAAGGAAATTGTATGTAGTAGCGGGTGTAAGTCCTGTGAGTGTAATACCATGTGTAGTTGTTGCTACAAGGATGGTTGAAGTTGCACCATATGAAGTAGTGAGACCGTATGCAAGTGTTGAAGTTGCAGCTTCGTTTGTAGTCCATGAAATGGTTGCAGTGGTTTGAGTGGTAGATGAAGCGATTGAAGAGATGGTTGGAGGTGTTGTGTCTGCTGCTGCTACCGTTGCACTTGATGTAGCTCGTACAGATATGTTTCCTACTGCGTCTTTTGCAAAGATAGCATAGTAATATATACCTGCAGCAAGTCCAGTATCATTATGTGATGTACCTGCTGTATTTGTAACTTGTGTTCCATCTGTGATTGATGTTGGGAGTGTTGTAGTACTTCTTCGTATTGTTGAAGATGCAAAGTCGGTTACTGGGTTAACCCATGCAAGAGCTATGGTACTAGTTCCTGTTGGTGTAGCAGTAAATGCTGTTGGAGCAGATGGAGCAGTTGTATCAATGACTATGTTACTTGAAGCAGCTAAGTTTGTAGCTGGTGCAAAGTTTGACATTGCGTTAGATGCTTGATCTGCAATGGTTCCTGATATTGAGTTCACTGTAAGGTCTGCCGTAGTGTCTCCTGCTTGTACAGTGTATATACAAGTTCCTGTAGTAGCATTAGTAACTGTGAATGTACATGTTCTGTCTGTAGCACCTGTTTCAAGGGTTACAGTTACGTTACCTGTTGATGTAACTGCTTCATCAAATGTTACAGTGATGTTTATTGTTGATCCTACTCCATATGTACCGTTTGGTGTTGTTGAGGTAACTGAAGAGATGGTTGGAGCGGTGACATCACAAGAACCTGAAGTATCAGTTGAGGTTCCCGTATCGTTGAAAGTTCCACTGTTATTGAAGTGTGCGTAGTTGAAGGTTCCTGCGTTGTTGAAGGTTCCTCCTAAATTTAGATTAAAGAAAGCAAAACAGAGTACATTCAAAGTACCACTATTGGTTACATTCAAAGTACCACTGTTTACATTCAAAGTACCACCGTCTACATTCAAAATACCACCACTGTTTACATTCAAAGTACCACTAGTGTCTACATTCAAAGTACCACTATTGGTTACATTCAAAGTACCACCACTGTTTACATTCAAAGTACCACTGGTTACATTCAAAGTACCACCAGTGTTTACATTCAAAATACCACCACTGTTTACATTCAAAATAGCACTATTGGTTACATTCAAAGTACCACTAGTGTTTACATTCAAAGTACCACTAGTGTCTACATTCAAAGTACCACTACTGTTTACATTCAAAATACCACCACTGTTTACATTCAAAATAGCACTATTGGTTACATTCAAAGTACCACTGTTTACATTCAAAATACCACCACTGTTTACATTCAAAGTACCACTAGTGTCTACATTCAAAGTACCACTATTGGTTACATTCAAAGTACCACCACTGTTTACATTCAAAGTACCACTGGTTACATTCAAAGTACCACCAGTGTTTACATTCAAAATACCACCACTGTTTACATTCAAAATAGCACTATTGGTTACATTCAAAGTACCACTGTTTACATTCAAAGTACCACTGGTTACATTCAAAGTACCACCGTCTACATTCAAAGTACCACTAGTGTTTACATTCAAAGTACCACTAGTGTCTACATTCAAAGTACCACTATTGGTTACATTCAAAGTACCACTAGTGTTTACATTCAAAGTACCACTGGTTACTTGCAACGTGTAGTCAACAGCAACGGTGCCAGTTTCAGTTACAGTAATTCCTGATTGTATAATACCCGTATCACCAGATGTTGGAAGAAATCCGTTTGTTCCACTTACAAAAAAGTCAGATGCATCCCACCATGAGTTAGAGTCAGAGAGAGTTCCTGAACCATCGTGGTAGTAGGTAGCAGCAGATACTGTGTTTGGGAGTAGTGATATAGTGAATAATAGGAAAACTGATGTTAGTAATAGTTTTTTAAATAAAGAATGTTTCATATATATGCACAATATATCATACATGGGAGATGTATGAAGTGTGACTTATCCACATTTGACTATTCAAAGTTGATTTGGAAGATTTAGGGATAGTATATTGGGCACACCCATACGAGCTGTTCCAACCAAAAGAGTACAACTTTTTATATAGTTGTACATACCCATCATAATTCGTAGTTATTCTCTATGGAAAAATTGATTGCTATTCCACCAACACAGTACCTTCACTCACCTCCTCCACGAGACTCTTCGGACCAAACACGAGTACACCAAGATATTCGATATCATCGAACTTTTTCTCTTTGGTAGTTGCGACCACTTTATTATCATTTGTGGTTTCAATCATTTCACGAGTGAACTCTGCGATAGCAAGACCTTTTTCAACTGCTCGAGCAATAACATTTTTTACAGCATCATTTGAATCTATTTCCTTAATCATGATCGCATGTTGAATATTAAGCTTGATGTCTTTATCATCAGCAGTCTTTGCACTTTCATATTTAAAAAGTTTTTTTCCTGCAGTTCCTGCAAAAGATGCACTAAGATGCGCAACAGTATTCATTCTCTGCCAACCCACAAGATTTGCACCAGCATTGAGAACAATAACTGCTATCAGATTTTCTTTTTTCTTTGCATTTTTTCCGCTACCATTTATGCCGTCTGAGCCATTTGAACCAACTGAATTAGCACTGCCATTTCCACCATCTTCAGGCTTCATCGTTGGGAAAAGAATAGCGTCTTTGATATTTCCAGTATTCATGAAAAGCATAGCAAGACGGTCAACACCAATACCGATACCACCGTTTGGTGGCATACCGTATTCCATTGCTTCGAGATAGTCTTGATCACTTGGTGAAATTTCTCCATCACCTTTTCGCTTCTTTCTATCTTGATCTTCATATCTCTCTTTTTGATCAACTGGATTATTGAGCTCTGAGAAGCAGTTTGTAACTTCGAGTCCTCCCATAACAAGCTGGAATCGGTCGATAAGTGTTTTGTCATCCTCTCTTCTTTTTGCAAATGGATTAAATTCAACAGGATAGTTGATGAGGAATATTGGCTGGAAAAGTTTTGGTCGAACAGCTTTTTTGTAAATCTTGTCGATAATCTTTTCAAACTCGTCTGCTGGTTCAATATCAGCTCCATACTTGTGAGCTACCTCAACAAGCTCTTCTCGAGACTTTGAACGTACATCACTGATGCCTGCGTATTCTGCAATCACATCAAGATATTCACGAACGATAAATGGTTTACCTGTATCAATAGTTTGCCCTTCGTACTCAAATGAATCAGTACCAAAAAGTTCTCGCACCAATGACTGTACAAGGTCTTGTATAAACTGTCTCTGAGATTTTGCGTCAGCATATGCCTCCTGAGATTCGAGCATGGTGAACTCTGGGTTGTGAGTAGCATCAATTCCCTCATTTCGAAATCGTCGTCCTACTTCATACACTTTATTGAAACCACCTACTATAAGCTTCTTGAGGTACAGTTCTTGGGCGATAGTAAGATTGAAGTTAAGGTCGAGTGCATTGTGATGTGTTTCGAAAACAGCTGCTGTAGCGCCACCTGCGAGTGCCTGGAGGATTGGAAGCTCTACTTCGAGGTATCCATTAGAATCATAAAATCGTCGAACAGCTGTGAGAAGTTTTGAACGGAGTATGAAAGATTTTCGAACATCTTCGTTTGAGAGAACATCAAGATATCGTCTTCGATATCGCTCTTCAACATCTTGTAGTCCATGCCACTTTTCAGGAAGTGGTCGAAGTGACTTCGTAATAATTCTCCAAGCAGAAACAACGAGACTCATTTCACCACGTGCAGTTTTGAGTAGTCGTCCTCGCACTTCCAAGAAGTCACCAATATCAGCAGTGTCTTTAAATAATTCAAAAGCATCTGCAACACCAGTGTGAGCAATAGTCTCTGTAATACCCGAAACCTTTTCTGTGTGAACACCATTTGCATCACTTTCACACCCACCCTGCGCACTCATAGTATAGATTGGGTTTTGATCTTTCTTTACAATAGTTTGAAAAGTAGCAGTACCATCAAACAAGTCTGCGAATACCAAAGCACCTTGCCCACGCAAAGATAATATTCGTCCAACGATGCAGATTTCTTGATTTGTGTACTCAGCAGAACCTTCCTCTTTTACAAGAGCATCAAACTGTTCTCGTAGATCCTTGAGGTCAAAATCTTTTCGAACAGATACTGGATATAGTTCAATACCAAGAGACTCAAGTTTTTTGAGTTTTTCAAGTCGTACTGCTTTTATTTCTTCTTGTGATGCCATGTGTTTTACTAAATATTTGCGGAAAAACTAAATATGGATAATTAGTGCAAATTATAACACCATATGCGAGATATGCGGAACTTTCCTAAGTTTTTCCTAAACCCTACTCAATACTCACCACAGTATACTTTGCCTCGCCTGCTGGTGTTTTGAATTTGAATTCCTCGCCCTTCTTTTTTCCAAGAAGAGCTTGGCCAATTGGAGATTTGAATGAGATTTTTCCTGTGGCAGTATCAGCTTCCTCTGAGCCTACAATAGTATATATACGCTCTGCTTTGTCCCCAGTCTTCTTTACATGAACAACAGAACCTACTTCAACGACATCAGAGTGATGTTTAGCCACGATCTCAGCATTAGCGAGAATAGATTCGAGCTGTAAAATACGATCCTCGAGTGTTGCCTGTGCTTCACGAGCTTCGTGATACTCAGCATTTTCTGACAAATCACCAAGACCCTTTGCAAACTCTAATTCTTCAGCGATTTTCTTTCGCTTAACAGTCTTAAGATCCTCAAGCTCTGCAGTGAGAAGTTTGAATTTTTCCTTCGAAAGATATTCTTTATTGTTTGGGTTTTTTGACATAATTTGCAATTTGGGACAAGTATACAGGTTTGGGGTCGCTGGGTCAATGTAGATTTTAGAGCTATCACCTCACAAATACAAAAGTCCGCTCAGCTAGGTTAGACACTTGAAAGATACTCAGGTGCATACACATTCATCCAATCGAGCCAAAGTGCCATTGCTGCCGTTCCACCCTCTGTAGCTGTGCTAGGACCCCGCTCAAGGAGTACAGCGAAGGCATATCGAGGTGCATCACTTGGGAAGAATCCTACTGCCCATGAGTTGATTTGTTTCTTTGCCACACCGAGCTGTGCAGTACCGGATTTGCCTGCTACTTTAACATATGGCACGTTGAGTAACATCATGCTCCCCTCAGTGACAGTCTGACGCATACCCTCACGGACGACTCTATAGTAGGCCTCCTGGGTTATATCTATTTTTGTGCCCGAGTTTGCGCCAGCCGTTGTACCGACGTTTTGACCAACCGTGTTTTGACCAGCGACCTTCTGGAGAGTTGGGGTAAGTAAAGTTCCACTATTTGCCAAAACTGCCGTAGCTCGAACTGCTTGTATGGGACTGATTTGAAAACCGTACTGACCAATAGAAGTGTTGTATGTATCACCCACGCGCCAAATATCTCCGTCGAAGTTTAGCTTTTTCCAATCGGGCGTCGGAATGACACCCTTTTTACCATGGAAAAATGTCCCTTCGAGTGAATCACCAAAACCAAACATACGTGAATACTTGTCTATATTGTCGATACCTAAACCTTTTTGTCCCGGAAATCCTCCTCCTATTTGATAAAAATAAACATCGGATGAAACTGCAATAGCTCTACGCATATCTGTATATCCATGTGCTTTCCAGTCTTTGAAGATTGTAAACTCTCCAGGTCGATATGGATTTGGCACTTTCAACTCACCAGTACTTTCTATTTGTTTTTCTGGAGTAATGACGCCCTCAACCAGTGCGGCAAGTGCAAATATAGGCTTGACGATTGATCCTGGAGTGTACAAGCCGGATGAAACTCGATCGAGAAATGGGTTGCTCTTATTTTGTAAATATCCATTTATTTTTTCTACATCCTTTCCATCTGTCAGAACATTTGAATCATATTCAGGATTTGAAACACTCACTAGTATCTCTCCAGTTCGTACGTCCATTACTACTCCTGCCCCACCTTCAAAACCAGACCTTCGTCGCATTTCAGATATTGCTTCATACATAGATTTTTGGGCTCCTGCGTGTATAGATAGACTAATGTTGTCACCTTTTTTAGGAGGGCGAACTACACTTTCAGAAAGTGTTTTTCCAAGTGCATCAGTTTCAGTAATTTTCAAACCGTTATCACCTGAGAGTAGTTCATTGTAATATTTTTCAACACCATCTCCACCTGCAAACTCAGTATTGTAGTAAAACCCAAATTTGTCTTTTTTGGGATATTTTACATATCCAACCAAGTTGTGCAATCCAAGTTCTGTCGTATACGAACGAAGAGAAAAATCGGCTTGAGTAGGGTCTGTTTGGTTCCAAGCAAGCAGTGTCCCCTCTCTATCGGTTATTGCTCCGCGTTCAGCGAATAAGAGACTGTGATGAAGACGGTTGTTTTCAGAAATAAGTCTATATCGCTCGCCCCCGACTACTTGTAAGGTGGTGATTTTATATATAAAAAAAACAGCAACAAAGAGAAATACTACGCCCGCAATACGTATTGAATTTTTAGAAATAGGTTTTTCAATCTGCCCTTCAAACTGGTCTGTATCAAACTCAGGTAAGTTTGATGAATCAAGGAAAATTTCCTCAGGATTAATTTCCGTATATCTTCGAACATCTTTTGAACGCCTAAATATCATGAGTAGAATCTTACTCTTTTTTTAATCATCTGCAAAACAAAAACTATACCCGCAGTAATCAGTGTAAAAAAGAAAGTTCTGAGGATGAACGATGCGCCTGCTACCAACGGAACATCTGATACAGCACTCATATACCGTGATGCAAAAAATACGTCCATTAAAAAACCAAGTGCGATAAATTCATAGTATGAGAGATACCAAGCAGCAACTATACCAATAGCAAAAGGTATGTACCATGGCAAAAAAGGTACAAATATAAACGAACCAAATAAGACGATATTAACGAGTGCTCTTTTTGATTTGAACATAATGGAGTGCGTTGAGTTTTACAGGTAATTTAAAATATATATGTGAAAATGCTTCACCTTCACTCGTATCAACATGCTCTGCTGTTCCCAAAATTACAGGGCGACCAGCAGCCACCAAAATCTGGTCACCCTCAACGATGGGGATATTTTTTGGGACTTTGATATAAAAATTTCCAGCACCTCTCCCTTCTGCAACCACTGGTATCGTACTCGAACCGACCAGCACATCTATTTTTTCACCCGGCGCAGAAAAAAGTTTTACAACGGATGATTTTGAATTCACTACCTCGACTCGACCAATACTGTAGTCCATCTCTGCATATACCATGTCGCCCATCTGCAAACCGTGGTCCTCACCGATATCGATGATGAGTGAATCATATGGCACTCTCGGCGGTCGCGACAGCACAACAGAAAGTAGTCGGTCATCATGCTCTGTTTTTCTACCGACTATTTCCTTCAACTGCTCATTTTCATTTTTCAAGGCTTGGATAAGAGTATTTTCAGAAATAGGACGAACTGGATCGTCATAATATCCCAGTACATAGCCGACACCTTTCTGTGTGGCATGGAGCGCTGAAGCAAGCGGTTTAGAAAAAAGCACGTATACAAACATCAGCGCTATAACAATAAGCACAATACGAAAAAATTCTTTACCTGAATTTCTTTTTTTATCGCGTGACAGGTAGTTCATGTTCATTTTGGATTAGCATATCTTCAAATTTTTCTAGCTCTTCTAGGATAATACCAGCTCCACGCGCGACCGCAGTGAGAGGATCCTCAGCGACATAGACCGGAATACCAACATAGTCTGAGAGCGCTTCGGGCAATCCCCGAATCAATGCACCACCTCCCGCGAGATAGATACCATTTCGCATCACATCAGCGAGGATCTCGGGAGGTGTTGTTTCGAGCACTTCTTTTACAGCATCGAGGAGTGTGTTCATCGACGCACCTATAGCTTCGCGGATATCTGAATCTGTAATAATCACTTCCCGTGGAAGTCCAGTGACGAGGTCTCGCCCACGGATAGTGGTTTCAAGTGAAGGGTTGCATGGCAATACGCTTGCAATAGATATTTTCATATCTTCGGCTGTTTTTTCGCCAATCAAAATTTTAAATTCATTTCTAATATATGAAATAATATCGGTGTTGAGTTTGTCGCCTGCTATTTTCAGATTTTTGGCACGCACGATACCACCAAGTGAGATGACCGCAATGTCTGTGGTACCGCCACCAATATCTATAATCATCGAACCTGTCGCTTCACGCACAGGTAGTCGAATACCAATAGCTGCAGACATCGGTTCTTCTATAATATGCACTTCTCGAGCACCAGCATTTTTGGCAGCGTCACGTACCGCTCGACGCTCTACATTTGTCACACCATATGGCACGCCGACAACAACTTTTGGTCCGAGCATTTTTTTGGAAAGCCCTTCAGCTTTTTTTATAAGGTACGAAAGCATTTCTTCTGTAATTTCAAAATCAGAAATAACACCATCAACAAGTGGACGTATAGCGATGATGTGCCCTGGAGTCCTACCGAGCATGGCTTTTGCTTGTGCGCCTACTGCCACTACTCGTCCAGTTTTTTGATTGACTGCTACTACTGATGGCTCGTTTATGACAACACCTTTTCCTTGCATATACACCAGAGTGTTTGCAGTACCAAGGTCAATACCGATGTTATTTGAGGTCATTCTATGAAATTTTTGTTTGAGCTTTTTATACATAGATGTATTGAGGTG
Source organism: Minisyncoccota bacterium (assembly GCA_018062305.1). Taxonomy (GTDB): domain Bacteria; phylum Patescibacteriota; class Minisyncoccia; order Phycocordibacterales; family CAIZLB01; genus VEQN01. The sequence continues at coordinate 13,687 of JAGOSK010000003.1, forward strand.
TTTGGGGATATGTGAAAATGGTCGCCTTTTAAGGGCTATCCTGTTGCCGGTATTTTACACCAAAGGGCGTATTTGCACTATTCTCAGATTAGACCTTTCGTGGTAGCATCCACGTCAGGACACACATTGCCCTTTTCATCAACAAATCCGCCGTTATGGTGGCATAAAACGACAGAAAACACAGACTGCTAGGAAACCAACAACTCAAGAAACCCAGAATCATATGAACGAATTTTTCGCCAAGTTTTTCACGAAGCATGGGCACTTCATTAAGAAAATCGTCTGGAATGCACTCAAGTCACTACTATTCGGCATTGCAGGGCTTTGCCTCCTGATTACATTTATGGAGGAAACTCACTTCTACTTTCGGTTTGCACCGCATGCACTCTGTGCTCTCGGCTTTTTTGCAGACTACAAAGCATCTAAATCCGAGCTGTGGGGACAGTGGGTAAAGTCCGCCGAAGGACCAAAGTCATTCAACGCAAAGATTGATACTTTGCGTGTAAACCTGCATAGAAAGGTAGCTGGATTGATAATCCTAGCTGGTTTGATGGCTCGCCTTGAACTAGTGGGAGCTTCTAGCAAAATCAGCCAGGGAGAAAGTGTAAATCACGACATTCTGAGTACCAGCCTGTCAGTAATTTTACTCCTACTCGGAATAGTTTTGTTCAGCAGGACTATGGGTTCGACCGTACGTCGATAAGCCCAAAACCGCAGAGACACTTCATTGTGCTTCTGCGGTTTCGTTTTGTCTCAAATTATATTTTTGAGCGCCCCCTACCCCTCAATCTCCATATTTCGCTTGAACTTCATAACACCCTGACCGTTTGGTAGCATGAGATCTAACTGAATGGTACGCATATCGTACGAAGTTACTTTCGCGAGATCAGCCAAGAAAGATTTTTCCTTGCTCCATTCGCAGATTTTTTTTGGTGCGCCTGATGCTGTAGTTGCAGATGCTGCGCCAGTTACATCAAACTTGATTGTACCTAATGCCATTTCATCTTCTGACTCGAGTCCTGATACTGTATTTTTATCAACTGTATATGTTCCACGAATAGTATTACAATCCCCGATCACAAACAAAGTTTTATCTTCATTCAACTTCAAAACAAAATCTTTTCCTTTTACAGGACCCACTGGTGCCCATGCAGGATTTGAATATGTAGTTTTGAACCATACCCATTCTGATTGGATTCGAGAATATGCGGCTTTTGTATCAACTGATCTAGCTTGTAAATTATTAACAGCACCAGTCGTCGATGTAGACGTTGTGTCGTAGATATCAGAAATGCCCGTGCCTGCTGACTCGTTTGTTGCTTCATTAGATTTGGATGATCCAAAGAAGATAGCGACGAGTGCCACGATGACTGCTACCAAGATACCAATGTATACTTTTTTATTATTTCGAAAATTTTGCATGATGTTTTGTGTGAAATTTTTCATATGATTTTATATAAGATTTTGTGTGAAATTTTGTGTAAGATTTTACTAAAACAGCGTCCAAATGTCCTTTGCCGTCACCACCAGCATGAGTGCTATGAGTAGCAAGAATCCGATACCATTTACCCACTGGATAATCTTTGGATTAAGCTCACGTCTGATAATTGCCTCTATAGCCACTACTACTATACGCCCACCATCGAGTGCTGGGAATGGGGCAAGGTTTAGCACAGCGAGGTTCGCTGATATGACAGCAGCAATGACAAGCAGACTAGCAAATCCAACTTTGGCTGATTCACCTACTGCGCCAGCGATACCAACTGGACCGCTAACCTGTTCGAGGCTCGCATTACCCATGATGGCAGACCCGAGAAAAGTATAAAGACCGATTGCTACATTTTTTGTGAGGTAATAGGTCTGTCGAGCGCCATAGTAAAAGGATTCAAAGAAACCAGCTTTCACCGTAGCTACCATATCCATAGAAATACCCACAGCTTTCTTTCCAGCGACGATTCCTTCTTTCGGTGTGATGACTATTGATTTTACCTCATATTCTTTTTCACCAGTTTTTGGTTTGAATTGCTTCACTGTAACTTCGATGTTTTTTTCAGCGCCAGCAATTACCTCTTGTGCTCCAACAACTGAAAGTGAAGTCGAAGCAAGTACTTTTTTAGAATTTGTGATAGAAAGAATTTCATCACCAGATTTGAGTCCAGCCATTTCAGCAGGACTTCCAGGAGCTACCATAACTACTGTGAGAATAGGATTCTTGACGATAGCTGCGGGCATCGCGTCAGCTGATGCTTTTGCACCGATAAATAGCGACAACGAGAGTAAAAGCCACGCGAGGATAATATTGAAAGTAACACCAGCGGCAAGCACTACAACCTGTTGCCACTTTGGTTTTGAAAGCATATTGTCTGGAGTACGTGCATCCTCTGAGTTTTCACCATAAATACGTACATAGCCACCAAGTGGTAAAAGGTTGATAGCATACCGAGTCTTACCCCACATCCAGCTACCAATACGTGGAGGAAAGCCAATAGCAAACTCATCTACTCGAATACCAAACATACGAGCAGCAAGAAAATGTCCCAACTCGTGGATGAATACCAATAATGTAAGTACTAATAGAAATATGATTGTTGTAGACATGCGATTTAGCGAAATCGCGTCGCGCAAGTCCGAACCTGTTGGTTCGTGTCGAATCTCTTTCCTTTTAGATTCGACCTGCGCGACGCTGGTTCAGATATATTAATTTATAATTTCTTGTTCTTTCTTTGCAAAAAGTTCGTCGAGCTTCACGTTCCCTTCTTGTACAAACTTTTCCATCTCTGTTTTTGCTCGCATAGCATCATCCTCACCCATACTACCTTCTTTTTTCTGAGTATTGATATCATCTGAAACTTCACCTCGCTCACGTCGAAGTGCAACTTTTGCATCTTCAAGTTTGTCCTTTGCAACTTTTACAAGCTGTATACGTCGCTCACCCGTAAGCTCTGGAAAAATGACCCGGAGACCTGAACCATCTGCGACCACTGACACACCAAGGTTTGCAATAGTAATAGCTTTTTCGATAGCCTGTGTCTGACTGTTATCCCAAGGAGAAATACGAATAGATCGAGCGTCCTCTGAAGTAACAGTAGCAAGTGATGTAATAGGCATCTCAGAACCGTATGACTCTACTCGAACTGGATCCAAAAATGCAGTAGAAGCTCGTCCAGTACGAATACTAGCAAGCTCTTTTGAATACCACTCTTGTGTTTCTTTTACTTTTTGTTGAAATTTTAAAAAATTGTATGCCATTGTGTGATTTTGCGATTTAGCGAAATCGTGCCGCGCAACCGTCCTCTTAGCGCGGCTCTTATTCTGATTTTTGATTAGTATGCTCATTATACTAGCACGAGGTGAAATTTTGTTAAAATTTTGATAAAAACACACTACCCTTTATTCCCCCTCAAATACACATCTATTCTATCCCTATCTTCATTTTGCTTTTGACCTTTAAAATAGATTTCTATATACAAAAATGTCGCAGATACTACGGGTACTTTAGAAATAGAAGGTTCTGTCGAGCTCATATCAGCGTGATATGCATAAATAACTCGAATCGATCTATCCTTTAAACTTGCACAGGCAAGACGGGTTTTCACTATTTTTATATGTTTGGTGTTGTGCAGTAAAACAAAATTCGATCCAACACCTATCGGATTCAACAACAAGACTTTTTCGAGTCTTGCCAAATCTGATTCCAAACTTCTATACTTTTTAGAAAGTTTGGTGAGTTCTTTTTCAAATTCTGGCAGACGTCTAAAGTTGCTCATAAGCTCGTACGGAAGTTTCTTCGGGTCGGTAAAAGACGTACTCATAGTCGAGCTGTTCTTTTTCTTTTGCAACAAGCCATGGAGTATCCTTGTGCGATAATGCCGATATCTGTGATGCAGTGAAGTCTGAAAGTCGACCGAGCTCCTCATCGATATGTGCTAACTCTTGAGCGCTGAGTTCAGAGAATTCTATTCTTTCATTTGGATTGACCAAATACTTTGTCTGTTCGTATTTGTAAAATTTACTCTTTATGGTCTCAATCTTTCCCTCTTTTTCGAGACTAGAGATAATAGTGCTAAAAGCTACAGGGGTTGGACCATGAGTGTTCTTGATATATCGAGCACCGATGAGTTGCTCTTCGTATTTTTCGTAATAATCAAAATCAATAAAGTATAAAATCTTGTATAGCACTGTCTGCCCTATATTTGGTTTACCCCCAACTTTTGACAAAATATACAACAGAACTTGCTTGTACTTTTTGACCTTTTCTTGTGGAATAGAAATACGCTCTTGCGACTTGTCATGTGACATATGACTTGATGTGCTACCACGCACTTTGTGGTTAGACTCTAAAATGATTGTTGGTTCAGATTGTAATTTACCTATGTTGATTTCTTCTAATGAAATATCAAACATGCTCCCTAGAATCGAGGCCTCGTCGAGAGATAGATCTCTATCCCCTTTTTCAAAAGAAATATATGAAGTGCGAGAAATACCGAGCTTTTCTGCGACTTCTAATTGCGAAAGCTCTTTCTCTTCACGCAGTTTTTTGATAAGTGATGCACTTTTTGTACTCATGCAAGAATTATATACCCGAGTAAAAATATGTCAATATATTGTACTACTGAGTGTATAACTATGTGACACACACGATTGGCACTCTCTGGCAATTTATGGGTAATTACAAAACTGGCAATGTCAACGCCATATACTCAAGTAGTAGCTTCTTGGAAGAAGAGGTGTCTCTCATATAGTCTTCTATTTTTGTAAATATTTTTGCAATTGAAGTGTGCGCCATGCTCGGAGTATTTACACTGTTACTCGAACCACATACCAACTTCTCAACCTCTTGTATAAAACTAAATATCTCTGCATCCCCTATTTCTTCATCAGATTTTAAATCAAGAATTTCTTTTATCTGTGCAAGTCTTTTCGTTTGAGAGTTCTTTATGAAAAGTTCAGGCGACAAGACTTGCTTGGACAGAACTCCGTTATTGGCTGTACTTTTATGGGTCGCACTTTTCTGAATATCTCTAATAACCTGCACTCGTGAAAGTATAGTCGGCAAAAAGATAGCGGATGTATTTGTGAGTATAAAAATAAATGTACCTGGGCGTGGTTCCTCGAGAGTTTTGAGAATTGCATTTTGAGCTTGATGTGAAATAGAATGCAAAACTACAACAATGATTTTATACATTCCAACAGTTGGTTTTCGAGAATTTACATTAACAATTTCCTGTACGTTATCAATACCAAAATCTCCTCTATCGAGCAAAATAAGATCGTTGTGTCCTATATCTATTCCAAACTCTTTTTTTAGAAAATCAAATATAGCGAGTCGAGTCTGAGTAGTATCACCTTCTATGATGAAGGCGTGATGCATTGATTCTTTTTTGAGGTGGGAGAGCATATTGTATTAGAGAGTATATCAAAAATAAAAAGAAAAACCGCCTGCCCTGTCACGACAGAAGGTTTTTCTGTCGCCGGGAGGCGATTGAGGATTAGGGTCGAGAGCGGGGTAAATGTGGTCTATACCCATTCTTCTCTCTGTGACGAATCCATCGGATGCGAGCGTACAGCAGTAGCACACACACAGGCCATATTGAGAGACAGATCAAGACCCCCAGACCATTGAAGTAAACTCCACTGAAGGAGACCCAATATCCGTCAGTCTGCCAGTACACCATCATTCCAACAAGACCCATTTTCTCAGTAAGAATTGACCTCTCCCAGAGAATGTCGTCTAGGTCTCCCCCATAGTCGAGAGTGGACCCTCTTTCGTTTGAGGCATAGCGATGATCTGGTTCCGATATCGCAACCTCTTCAAACCTCTGCATCAATGGCGTCAATGCATTCCAGGCAGACGAAGTGCTATGGAACATATCGATCCCCACAGCTGTAAAACTGATGCAAGCGAGGATGACGGAGCATAAATACTCCGCTGAATCAGTGAAGATTTTTGTAGTGAGAGCGACTGCTCCGCAAAACAGTGCGATCAGAATGACCACCAAGAAGATTTGCAAAATAAGCGTCATGTCATTATCCCTTTCATGCAACGTTCAGTGCACTTTGGCTCCCTTTCTAAAAAGCCGATTTTGTTGTTGATTTATTTGACTAAAAAGAACGTGAATATATTATATCACGTCATGTATATTAGTCAATACCACTTATCTCTTCGTAATAATAGTCTTCTTGTATGTATCCAAGTGATCGAGTGCGATACCAGTCCCCTTCACCACACAGTAGAGTGCATCGTCAGCAAGCACAGCTTTTACGCCAGTACGTCGAAATACAAGTTCGGGAAGGTTTCGGAGCATTGATGAACCACCGGTCATAATGATTCCATTATCAATAATATCTGATGCGAGCTCTGGAGGAGTTTCCTGCAACACATCCTTTATGGCCTTGATCATATCTCGAAGTTCTTTTGAAATAGCTTTTACAATTTCATTGGTCTTGATCTCGACTCCTCGTGGAAGTCCTGTTAGAAAATCTCGTCCTTTGATAGTCATGGCAAGTTCATCTTCTACAGGCACCGCAGAACCAACTTGTATTTTTATTTCCTCTGCAGTTTTATCTCCGATAGCGAGGTTGTATGTCTTCTTTATATAGTCAGTAATAGCAGCATCAAGTTTGTTGCCTGCACACTTCACAGATGTACACGCTACGATACCTCCAAGTGAAATCACAGCAACGTCAGTTGTACCACCTCCGATGTCTACAATCATATGTCCCACTGCTTCTTGTATTGAAATGCCAGCACCAATTGCAGCGAGAATTGGCTCTTTTACTACATATGCATTTTTAGCACCAGCTTTGATAGCAGCTTCGATAACCGCACGACGTTCAGTTGAGGTAACTCCAGCTGGTACAGAAATCATTACTTCCGGTTTCCAAATATTCCATTTACCCAAGGCTTTGTTTATAAAATACCGGAGCATCGCCTCAGTCACACGATAATCGGCAATCACTCCGTCTTTCATCGGTCGATACGCAATAATACTGTCCGGAGTTTTTCCAATCATATCTTTTGCTTCATTTCCTACAGCAAGAATCTGATTGTCTTGTTCGGAAACTGCGACCACTGACGGCTCATTGAGCACTACTCCACGTCCAGGTAAAAACACGAGCGTGTTTGCGGTTCCAAGGTCTATTCCGAGTTTTTTTGAGAAGAATGACATGTGGGCATATAGTACTACAAAACGAGTAAAAATAAAAAAGACAGAAGAAGACCTGCCGGACTGTGTCGGCAGGTCTTGTTTTCCAAGCTGAAAGGCGACACATTGGCAAAGCCAAGGTCTAAACTAACCTCTCAATTACTCAAACAAATAGGAAGCCCTACCTTTCGTCTCGCTTCACGCAACGAAAGGGCTGAAATCTTGGGAAACCATTGATTGAACGACCAAAGCCGTGAGTAACGGTTAAATTCGCTGCGGGATGTGTCACCTCCAGATAACTGCTCCGCAAATTCTACTGCGGATTCTATGTCATCAAAGTGACCCTTGATTGGAGAAGTGTGGAAGACTTCTTTCATCACTCCATCGCGTGCACACCTACTCAGGACACGTAAACCTCTCCTGAGTTCGAAGTATGCGATGCTTCCACGAGTCGGAAACAGGCACGTACCTACATCAAACTGACTTGAACCACTCAACCAAACTTTCCGAATCTGAAACCGTTTGCGGTGGCAACCAATGCGACTTGGTTTGACGACGATAAATCGCCAGACTGAAACAGAAGAAGCAGACTGGGTGACAAAGGCGAGGGATGTTTTTCTCGGAGATACGAGATATTGTACCCCTCTCTCATTTCTAACTTTTTTCTGGGCCATTTCAGTAAGTGCAGGTACGTTCTGCAGACGCATCGTTTTATATTCCGCTGATGATACGGTTTTGTTTATATAACTGGAATCGACTTAAAAATCGACCAAAGAATGTCAACGATCGAGCAAGGAAGCTTGGATATGTTGACCAAACTTCATCGTAAGACATCATTAAACCATACATCAATAAATATACAACAAAAAAAACGCTGACCGGAGGATTGGAACCTACTGGTCAGCGCTCGGCATGTGGCATGTACTTCAATACCCCACTACCTACAACCCCGAGGTGGTGGAGGATAAGGCATCTTATAACCTTCTCCTCCCGGCTTTGATTCGTCTGCTGAGTATGAGTGATCCTTTTCCTCAACCGTTTGTTTCCTTCCCAATTCTAGAGAGGGTGAAAGCAGACGAAAGATTTGATCGAGATCAGCTTCAGTGGGTGCATACTCAGTCGGAAGTTCTGGTTCAGCCGAATGTGGCTGACCACCGAACTGACTCACCGAGTAAGAGTAGCTTGGTAACTGCGCGGCGCTACTGGAATCGCAGATTGCGGCAGCACTGGACTTTTCCCACTGATAGATGTAGGAGTGATTAACAGTGACAGTAAGGCCACCGTGGGCAATTTGCAGCGCGATTGCGACGAAGCAAGCACCAATGGCTGAGCACAAGAAAGCAAGGGCAAGTTCAATAAGGTAACGGTAGGACATAATTTTTGCGGAGAGGCTGAGTTTGAAGTGTTGTCGATGAGCTGATGTCACCTCATATACGAAAGTCGAGTAGGCTTCGTGCGTGAAATAACCACAAAACAGTAATACACATATAAATAATAGTCAATACGCCGGAACCCTTCATTTTTGAGAGAATAGTAGTGAGCATCGAAACGCGACCGCGTTTCGCCGAACCACATGAACATAGTCACCGTCTACCCTATTATCCGCGGAGCATTCAAAGATGAACTTACCTATTGGAGTTCACATGTTTTTTCACCCGGGACAATTATCGAAGTTCCCCTCCGTGGTCGAACCATCCCCGCACTCGTTGGGTCAGTAGTACCTGCAAGTCATGCTAAAGCAAATATTAAACAAGCATCGTTTGTCACTCGTAAAATTGAGAAAACAAAGGAGTTACATGTTGTAAAGCCTGAGTGCATACAGGCTTGCGCAAAAATGTCCGAACAATATGCCGTGCCGTTTGGGAGTGTGTTGAAATCATGTATTCCTGACGCAATATTGAAGGAGACCATCGAATCAAAAATTAAATTAGAAAAAATAAGTGAGTCAAAAGTAAATCCCGGAGTTGCCAGTGACATTTTAATTTTTCAGACTAATACCGAAGATCGTCTTGGTACATACAAAAGTATTGTACGCGAAGAATTCGCACGAAAACGCTCAGTGCTTATTATTGCTCCAACTGTAATATCAGCAGAAGAGTTGCATAACAATCTTCAAAAAGGAATTGAGGATTATGTAGTCGTACTTCACGGAAGTCTGAGTAAAAAGAAACAAATCGACATTTGGAAAAAAGCACTAAAAACTGATCACCCTGTACTAATTATTACTACCCCACTATTTGCATCAATTCCTCGACCTGATATTCAAACTATAATTCTTGAAAGGGAGTCCTCGAGAGCCTATTCAGCTATTCGTATGCCATATATAGATTTTCGAGATTATATTGAAACCTACGCGAAGCTTCAGAACTCTCGACTCATTTTGGGAGATACAATGCTTCGTGTTGAAACATTGTATCGAAGAGAAACTGGAGAAATTAGCGATTTCTTTCCTGTCTCGTACAGAGTTGAAAAAGAAGCAGAACTTATTATTGTAGATACTAGTAAAAAGGAGCTCACTAAAGAGCAGATTAAAGAAGGGGTGAAAAATAAACCATTTCAACTTTTCTCAGAAGAGCTCCACTCAATGATTGAATATACCGGCAAGAAATCTTTACCTATGTTTATATTCACCGCCCGGCGAGGTCTTTCACCACAGACGGTCTGTGGAGACTGTGGACACACAGTAGAGTGCCAGGTCTGTCATGCACCGATTGTATTGCATCAAAAAAAGACTGCATCTCTTGCAACAAGTGTGACAGGTTCATCAATATCTGCATCAACATCCAAAAACGAGTATTCCATGGATATCAACCCAAATCGTTTTTTCCTCTGTCATCATTGTGGTACTGAGCGCGGAGCAGTCGAAGCGTGTGCTATATGTGGAAGTTGGAAACTTATTACCCTTGGTATCGGTATTGAAACAGTTGCAGAAGAGATCAAAAAACATTTTCCAAAACGACATCTGTTTAGGCTTGATAAGGATGTAGTAAAAACGGACAAACAAGCACACGATGTTATACAAGAATTTACAAAAAGTTCTGATGGAATTTTACTAGGAACAGAAAGCTCACTTGCTTTTCTTCCACAGATAGAATACTCCGCCATAGCGTCACTTGATAGTCTATTTTCAATTCCTGATTTCAAAATTAATGAACGTATTACTCATACTATCTTGAGAATTCTTGAAAAGACCTCAAAATATGTTCTCATCCAGACGAGAAGTCTAAAGAATTCTGTTTTAAAACATATCGAATCTGGAAATCTATTGAGCTTATACAGAGAGGAGATAGCAATACGAAAAATGCTTCATTATCCCCCATTTATAACTCATATAAAAATTACAATTGAAGACACTCGAGCAAGTGCAACTTTAAAGATGAAAAGACTTCAGCAACTTTTGGAAGAGTGCGAGAAAAATTCTTCTGCTAAGTTTGAAACCTTAGTATTTCCAGCATTTGTTCCAGGCGCCAAAGGAAAGTCAACATTACACCTACTCCTATCCTTAACAAAGGATGCATGGCCAGACGAACACCTTCGACTACTTTTGCAAAGTTTACCTCATGAATACGCAGTGCGAGTAAATCCTGAAAGTTTGTTATAATATGAAAAAATATGTCACCTGCTAAAAAAACACAATCAAACGGTTTTATTCCAGCAATCGTAAGTGAAGGCCATCCAGCATTACGAGCTATTTCAGAAGAGATTCCCCTTTCTGAAATATCGAGTGCTAAAATTCAAAATCTTATTACTGATATGAAGAAAGCTCTTGCGTCACAAGAGGACGGTATTGGACTTGCTGCTCCTCAAATAGGTGTGCCTTTGCGAATATTTATTGTTTCCAAGAAGATTTTTTCATCGCACGGGCCAAGCTCTGAACAAGAGTCAGAGAACGACACCACTAAATCATCTGCAAAGTCTGCAAAGATTGATGATTTAGTGTTTATTAATCCAGTCCTCACTAAGGAATCAAAAGAAAAAAAATGGATGGAAGGTGAAGGGTGTCTTTCTGTCCGATGGGTATACGGTAAAGTGCGAAGATCTACCAAAGTGACCATTCGAGCATATGATGAAAACGGTCGAGTATTTGAGAGAGGTGCAGGAGGACTGCTTGCCCATATTTTTCAACATGAAGTTGATCACTTAAACGGTTTACTATTTATTGATAAAGCGAAAGACATCGAGGAGGTAGACCCTAAAGAAGTTAAAGCTCATTCCAAGAAAACTAACAAACCAAAAGAATCCAAAAAGTAATGAGAAGTAACGGGATTTTAAATTTAAACCACACAGATACAATGTTCAAAGATACAAAAACAGATTCATACGGTTCATACAGGTCGAAAGGAATTAACACTATATTTTTTGGTACATCAGAATTTTCAATATATGTACTCGAACAGCTCATACAACGTGGTATCACTCCTACTGCAATAGTTACGGTAGCAGATAGACCTGCAGGGCGAAAAATGGAACTCACTCCCCCACCACTCAAAGTCTGGGCTACTCTGCACAATGTAACTTACTTTCAATTTGAAAAACTCAAAGAGGAAAATACTATTACAACTCTCAAATCGCTCGAAGCCGATGTGTTTATCGTCGCCTCATATGGGAAAATAATACCAGAAGCTATCCTTCAAATACCAAAGTATGGTGCTCTCAATGTGCACCCTTCGCTACTCCCAAAACTACGTGGCGCAACTCCACTTCAGACTTCTATTATGCAAGACATGCAATACACCGGTGTAAGTATTATCAAAATGGACAAAGAAATGGATCATGGTCCGCTGGTAGCTACACACGAAGAAGAAGTGAGTCCGTGGCCACAGACGTATCCTGAACTTGAAAAATATCTTGCATTAAAGGGCGCGGACTTACTAGCAGACAAGCTCAATGACTATATCAGTGGTAAACTAGTACCATCAGAGCAAGCGCATGAAAATGCTACCTACACTGCAAAGATCGAAAAAAATGATGGACTTATTTCCCTCGATAATTTAGTTGGCGACCAAGGGTGGAATACTTTTCTCAAATATAATGCGTTTTATGGCGGTCCAGGACTCTTCTTTTTTGCACGTAAAGGTAATGCAGACATCCGCGTGAAAATAAAAGAAGCAGCGTGGAACACAGCACTCGAGACTATGGAAATTCTTCGAGTTATACCTGAGGGTAAGAAAGAGATGAATTGGAAAGAATTTATAAATTATATTAATATACAAAAATGAATAACATAAAGACACACAGATATACCCTTTTACTCGTACTGGTCCTATGCAGTTTATACAGCATCAACAATGCGCAAATCTCTTCTGCTGATACTCTGACAGAAACTATCAGCACTGCTGCACCTGGTGTACAAGATATCATCGTGGTTGGAGACAAGTTATACATTGCTACAACAGGCGGTAGTGGACCAGTAGTGATCATCGATACTGCAAACAATAACGCGACATCAAGTGTAAATATTGGGTCACTCCCAACTGCACTTGCCAGTCTTGGGGATAATATTTATGTTACAAGATTTAGTAGTAATAATATTTCCATAATAGACACTGCAAATAGCAACGCGGTATCAACTCTTGCGGTAGGTGGAGGCACCTCAGCAATCACTGCTCTCGGCACGAAAGTATATGCAACACTTCACAACCTTGATTCAGTAATTGTTATTGATACAGCTAACAGTAACGCAACATCGAGCGTAACAGTTGGTGATAACCCAAGAGCTATAACAACTTTGGGTGACAAGGTATACGTCTCAAACACAACAGGCAATACTGTGACTGTGATAGATACAGCAGACAACAACGCCACTACCACGATATCTGTTGGAACTTCACCCCAATTTATTACCGCTATAGGCAGTAATATATATGTTGCAAATGCAGGAAGTAATAGCGTATCTATTATTGATTCGGCAACTAATGCCGTCAGTACCGCCATTGTTGAGGGTACACCATTTCACATCGACAGTATTGGAACAAATGTGTATGTTTCGAATGTAGCAAGTAGCTCTGTCTCAATCATCGACACTGCAAATAGCAACGCGGTATCACACGTAGCTGTTGGTACGGGTCCGAGAAAGATAGAGGTCCTTGGAAGTAAGGTATACGTAACAAACCACAGCGATGATACTATTTCTATTATAAATACAGCAAACAATAATGCTATTCAGACACTCTCAGTTGGAGATGATCCGACTAATATAAAAGCCCTCGGTACCAAGGTCTATTCTGCAACATCTGCTAGTGGTGTGGTCAACGTTATCGAACCAGATACGACTGCCCCTACTATATCCTCAGTATCTTCAAACAAAACAGACGGCACATACGGTGTTGGAGAGGTTATCGACATTGAATTAACTTTTTCTGAAATCGTGACATCAAGTAGTACCGTTACGGTGACGCTCGAAACAGGAGCTACAGACAGAACTTGCACATTCACCGTAGCCGCATCTACAACCGCCAGCTGTGACTATACCGTACAAGCCGGCGACTCATCTTCTGACTTATCTATATCTAGTATTTCAGGAAGCATTACTGATATCGGGACAAACGCCATGTCAAATTTTGTGCCAACTATTGATCTTGCTACAAATAAAAATTTAGTAATAAATACAGACACACCGACTCCTCCGCCTACAACTGGTATGCGTACTGGAGGTGGTTCAGGTGGAGGTTCTTCTGGTGGTACTAACAGCACTGTGAACCCAACAACAGTTATCAATCAAGGCATTTCAAATGACCATCAAACAGTACCGGCAGGGCTGGGGCTAAATCAAATAAGCGCAGACTACAAATTCACTCGAAACGCGACTTTGAGCGCTAGAAACAATGAAGTGCTTCAACTTCAAAAATTCTTGAACCTGCAAGGTTTTTCAGTATCAAAAAGTGGAAATGGAGCTATAGGGAGTGAGACAAATTATTTTGGTAATGCTACTCGCTCAGCTCTTGCCCGATTCCAAAAAGCAAAAGGCATACAACCTGCCGTTGGATTCTTTGGACCTATCACCAGATCATACATAAACGGTATCATTCACTCAATGAAATAGGATCGGTGAGTTGGAAAAATTCTTGAATTATAATTATATTGTATGTCTCCTCTAACTCTAGAGCGAATTTAGAATACTGTTAATTTGTTTAAATGAGCTTACTTTCACAATCTTGTGCTTATACGGCTCTAAAAGTTTATGTAGATGAGACACATGGCTTGAATATGTAGTGTCATACCGCTTCTTTGTAACATGCTTGAGCATACCGAACGCTTCTCCCAAGCTCTCTTTTGGACCATCTCCGAATCTACGCTTTATACTTCTATTAATAAGCGAAAAATATTGATGAAGAATATTTTCAAAAGCTAGAAGATAGATGGTGTCACATTTCTCAAGTGCACCTCTAATCAAATGTTTAGTAGTACCGTCAACAATCCAGCCATTCGGCTGAGAATAAACTTCATCCTCTATCATCGTCACACTCAGATCTCTATCTCTTGGCACAGAAAACTTTTTTTCGAAATAGAAGTCATCCGTACTGTAATGATTAACTCCCAACTTTTTTGCCAAAGCGGATGCAAATGTCGTCTTTCCACGACCAGCATCTCCGACAACTAATATTCTTCTAGGGTTTTGCGATGCTTCCATAATAGCCTACTTCCCCCTCAGTCTCTTTAATTTCCTCCCTGCAGAGCCTGCGACACCGTGAGCGAGTGCTTTGATAGTCTGTGCACCTCTTCTCCATAGAGTGTGTTTTTTATCCTTCTTTGATGCGAGCACATCGAAGAGATCATTTTGTGCCTTGTCGATTGCTGTGTAGAGATCAGAATCCTCTGCTACCACGCGAGAAAACTGACCATGAGAGTTCGTATTGAATTCAGCTTTAAAAATATCTCCTGACCGATGATGATTGGTTGTTTTACCCAGGTCAGCTTCCACTCGAGAATCAGCATCTAAAAACTTTTCGAGCGTCTTGAGCTTTTTGGTAACATACTCCTCAACCGCTGAACTAATTTCTATATGTGAACCTTTGATGATGATATTCATATTATTTTGTTGAATTAACTACTCTGATAATGTCTTAATTATATCACCTTTTCCAAGCTACATGTTCCATTACCTATTCCAAATCGAGTCTCTATCTTACCGGCCCATAACTTCGATTATTTTGGAAGGACTATGATGTCCAGTTATAATTCGCAAGATAGAAACAGGAACATCTAAATATTCCGCCATAAGCAGAAGCATCGCATAGTTTGCCTTATTCTCTTTCGCCTCCTCACGCACAAATACTATATACGAAGCGTCGTTCTTTTTGACCACCTCATCTTTGTTCGAATCAGGTTTTATTTTGATGTGTATAAGCATTCTTATATGTAAGGTATCACAATTTGGCACCATGTTCCAAAAATCCAAAATTTGAAGTATACTGTGTACATGCCTAAACGAATCAACGCTCGACTCAAGACATCGAGATCAAAGAAAACAAAGAAACGCCTTGCTACTAAGCATGCTCGAAACGCTGTTCGAGATGCAAAGAAGAAAAAGTAATTTTCTCTTATAAACTGGGTAGTCTGAAGACGGTTGGATGAAAATTCCAGCTGTCTTTTTGTGTAAATGTCGTTTTTTACGACTTTATTTCATCAATCCCTCAAGCACTCCATCCGGCGTTACCTTCAAGAGCAAAACTGCTCCAACACTAGGTTCTGCACTCATCGGCTCTCCTTTTCTTCTTTCTGCAAAATTTACATGTAGCTCCTTAGCATCTTCCTGTATCTCCGTCGATTGTGGCGCAATCCTGTCACCTACAAAAAAGGTGTTCGTGAGCTGATATCCTTTTGGAGTTCGCAGAGCTACAACTACGTAGTAAAACAATCCTGTTCCACCGCCATCCTGCGTTATTAAAAAGGCTGCGTCATTATCATCATCGCCGTCAACATCACCATATGCCTCATTTCCAAAATATCGAGTAGTGGTTTTCGAGCTAGATCCAGGTGCACTTTCAACTTCGCTGATACCGTTTACTAGAGTCACTGACTGACCGTCGATAACATAAGTAGCATTCTTCGGATCAAAAGTGTACAGCTTAGGTTGTGTATTAAACACACCAGAATCGCTATTCATATCGACAATAGTTCGTGGATAGAAAAAATATAACAATGCTCCGACGCATGCGATGCATACCAAGAGTGCAAATATTTTAACGTTTTTTTGTTGGTATATTGGGTACATCTAAATGTGTATGTATATCCGCTATTATATCATCAAGTTTGTGATTACTCTTCACATCAGGACTTATTGCAGCGACTCTCGCTGTAGCAGTAGTACCTGCACTCGCTTCTGCTGACACACTCTACCGACAGCTTCAGTTTGGTATGCGAGGTAACGACGTATCATCACTCCAGACTTTTCTTGCGACTGACAATACAATTTACCCACAAGGACTTGTAACAGGATACTTCGGTGGACTTACAAAATCTGCTGTTTCAAACTTCCAAGTTCGAAATGGTCTCCCAGGAGTAGGACGAGTAGGACCAGCGACACTTCCTGTTATCAACGCCCAGATGAATGCTGGTATGAACACTGGTGGCGCAACTGTAGGTGGACGATCAGCTTCTATCTCAAACGTTAGTGTAGCAATCAATGGAAGAATCCCAACAGTGACATGGAACACTGATGAGCTTACAAAGGGTGTTGTCTACTATAGTTCAACTCCACTTACTGCATACGAACGAGAAAATGCAGTTGATATCAATGGCGCTTCAATTATGACAGACGCAAACTTCCGAGGCTCACAAAGTGTTTCAATTCCAAACCTTGCATCAAATACAACATATTACTATATGCTCTATACAACTGATCAGGACGGAAATGTAAGTGTTACAACACAGAAGACTTTCCAGACTTCAAACTAGTTTTAGTTACGATAGATTCGCAAAAGTTGCAAAAGTATTCGTAAAGATTGAAACTACGAGGTTCATAAAATCAAAAGACACTGCCTTAATTGGTAGTGTTTTTTGTTAAACCCCCTTATCAGTCCCCTTCCATTCTGTTATATTTCCAGCTTTTAATTCCATAGCATCTGCCCGGCGGAGATGTTTCCTATTTTTTGTAGGGTACATTTTGTGATGAGGTGAAGTGTCGATCGTATCAGCAAGCCAAAATAAATCATCGATTCCAGATATCCAATCTTTAATTTGTCTTGTCTTATCTTTTTTGAGATTAAATTTAAGATCAAAAACTGCGTAACTTTCAAGAATCTTTTCACCAGTTTTTACGTGTATATATTCGTGGAAATATGAAAGAGCAAGCTCTCGTACATTCAAATATACAGGGTCACGGAATCGGAGAGTTGCGTGATTTGTCTTACTTATCGCTCCCCACCTTCCACCAATTTTATATAGCGCTACAATATGATCATCGCCAGTAAATGATTTTAAATCTAGTATAAGTGGTTGCTTACCATGTATCCACAAAGCGAGAGCTGCTACAAGCGCACCTTCTAGGCAATGTGCCTTCCCCGCCTTCAATGTTCGTTCTACAGACATATAGGTCTCATTTCCATGCTCCCAATTGAGAGGAAGTGTATCGAGAAAGTCTTGAATCTTTTTAGGAGTACTTAGGCGTTGCAGAACTTTAAAATTTTGCAACGAGAGTCCATAGGTGCCACAGATTTTTTCACTCATATTCATTGTATATATATGATACAATCATGCACATGAAAAAACCAGAAGTTAAGACTACTAAGAAAGAAACGGAAAAGTTAAAAACTGTCAGCAAAAAGAGAAAATCTAAATATGACATTAGTGGTCACAAAGTACGAGTTGGGCGATCATCAGCAGGACTTGGGCTATATGCAGCAGAGGACATGCCAAAAGGTGTTTGTTTTATAGAGTACGTTGGACGAGTTATAAAGGGTGAGGAAGAATATACAAGCACAAGTAAATATTTGTTTGAAGTCCACGCGAGAAAAACTATTGATGGACGAGATCGAGCCAATACCGCACGATATATAAACCATTCATGTAAACCAAATGCAGAACCTGAAACGCACAAAGGGCGTGTATTTATTTTTACATCAAAAAAGATAAAAGCTGGTGAAGAGATTTGCTATGACTATGGAAAAGAATATTGGGATGATCACATCAAACCACTTGGTTGCAGATGTGTAGGGTGTAAAAAGTAAGAATTAAAATATCAAAAGCAAATACTCATCAATCACCCGCTGGTCCAGATCGTAGAAATTTTTACCTTCCCTCTTCAGTCGACTTGCTAAATCTATACCAACATATCTCCAGTGCCATGGTTCATATATATAATATGTGTTCCCCTTCGGATATGACATAATAAAGCCATACAAATGCGCATTATTTACTAGCCATGTGAATTCTGGAGTAGTATCAAAACCGTTCAAAACTGCGCCTATTTTAGGTGTAGTGAAATCGAGAGTTGTGCCAAGTTGATGTTCTGAATATCCCTGCTCCGCAGAAAACTTATTTGCAGTTCCAGCACCATAGGTAACCTTATAGTTTGCTTTGAGTGAACCCTGTGTTCCATACGAACGATATGCCGAAGCCACTAACAGATGTATACCCTGTGATTTCGCCGTCTTTAGCATATTATCTAATGTAGTCGCAACATTTGCATGTACTTGATATTTTGTTTCTTGATTTAATGAAAATTCGGAAGGCACAGTTGCTAAACTCGGAGGTATATAATGCTCATTTAAAAAGAAAATCTTTGAATATTTTTGTAATAATTCTGGATCAGTTTTGCTTAACTTATCAAGTGAACCAATAGTACTTGCAACTTTTCCTACCTGTTCTTGAATGACCTCATTTTTGCTTTTTTCATTTTGAACAACGCCGGTGAGCGCTATACTTTCATTACTTAAAGTGTCTATTTTTGATATCAACGCAGTCAACATCGTATGCATTTCACTACTACTCGCAGCGAAAGATGCAATTTGGTTTGTAAAATCTATCTGTTTTACAGTAACTACTTTTTTGAGTTCAAGATATCGGTATTCTGACCAAGCTACAATAGCAATAAGCACAACAAACCCAGTGACGGTCACGCCAATGTGCTTTCGTATTATTTCTGCTAATGAAGTCTTTCTTTCCATATGTGCTCTATAATAGCACGAACACTTTTAGCTCACTATCTCGTCACTCGATATGAAGCCACGTATTCGTTAGTTGGGATACCACTCGGCCTTGCCTGTGGAGAAACACCTGCCAACTGTATTGTGTACCCATCTACTACCACAACTGCCTGTGTATCACCTCCAGTATAGGATCCAGCCACAAGGTTTACTACCCTAATCATGTCACCACTTTGAATATGAGTCTCAATAACAGCTCTGCCCGATTGGAAACAATTGATACCTACACCCACTGGGCAACGACTATCTTCGATTATACGAACTGGCTTGATTTGGATAGTGCCAGTACTTGTTGTACTTGTAGGAACAGAGATATTTGCTGTATTCCCCACATATACACTGACGGTTTGATCAAATGATTGAGGAGTTGTTGGATCGATTGAAAGGAGAACAAAATTTACGCTATTACTTGTACCATTCTGGTTACTCACACTAATCGGATATGTTCCGGGCGGCATAACTACTTGTGCACAAGATGCTCCATTTGGACAAGGTGTAGCTGGGATAGTGAATTGCAGAGTTGTACCATTTGTAGATTCGACTCCAACAACAGCGCCTACTCTACCAGCGTAGTTTATAGAGTTATTGTATCGAGTAAAACCTGAACCTGTCACAGTGACTACAGTTCCATAAATCCCCATGTTTGGAGAAATATGTGAAATTGATGGAGATTGTGTCTGGCTACTGCCTGTTACCTGAACTGAAGCTGAAGCCTCTGCTGTCAAACCATTTGAACCTCGTACATAAAATCGTGGGGTGTACACACCTGCTTGTGTATATGCGTGACTAAAGGTTGCAGATTGAACAAAGTTTACAGGAACTGAGAGTGGTGCGGAAGAATTTTGTGCATACTGAGATTCATCTCCCCAGACTACACGGTAACTCAATCCGCCGGAAGTTGTGTCAGTTGCTCGTACTGTCCATGTACCCGTCTGATTTACGGACAAGACTGAAGGACTGTCGATACCATTTATAACAGGAGCACCACTCACCGGTGGCACTGTACCGTCACACGATACTCTTTGGATATGTGCTCGAGTCAGTGGACCAGCTAAACCTATCGCCAAGATGCCATTATCTCTTTGGAAATTTCTAACAGCAGAAAACGTCAAAGAGCCGTAGAAACCAGTAGGATTCACATACAAGTATCCACGTGCTTTAAGAAACGCTTGAAGTTTAGCTACATTATTTCCTGAAATAAAACGATCGGAAGCACCAAAATAAAGGTTGCTCGTAATAACTGTACAGTTTGCTGACACTGGAGGAAGAGTCGTCATTGACTGTGCCTGTGCCAAAGTCTGTGCTTCCGCTCGCCCGCCAACTCCAGCTACTCCTGGCATAAATACCAAGACAGCTGCAGCAATAAGAAACCCGAGCACTACTGCAGACGCTACTATTTCACCCAGGACAATCCTTAAAAAGTTTTTGTTATTCATATACAAGTTAAGACGCCTAGGATGTGGAATGATTACCGACCTACATCTCTGGCTGAATCAATCCAAACAAAAGCCCACCGTGCGATGGACTCCTGTATTAGGTTTCCGCCGTAAGGTGGGTGTGTGAGATGTACTGTCGAGGTCAGTGACCTAGGACGTGTCAAAGTGATACAACAGCATATCAGGCATGAATCGGCAAAGTAAGAATCTGAAGAACGTCTGCATCGTCACCATCCTCATACATCACTCGAAGCACAAGGCATACCTCAATTTCGTCAGGGTACGGATACACACTTCCATTGATTTCCCCCCGCTCTGGATCTTCGGCTTCAATTCGCCAACCTATACTTTCGTAGTATTCGATAAGAATCTCCCTCACTTCTTCAAGTGAAGGCTTATTCTCTCGAAATTTGAAACGCACAAAATCTGAAAGTGCATCATCCAACTGGTCAAATAGTGTCCCAACACTACGAGGAAGGTTAAGTTGCAGTTCTTTAACAAGTAGGATTTCCCCCGCATACGACTCGAACAAGAACTGTCCTAAAGTCCTTGTTTCTTCAATTCTTAGTGCTCTCTTTATTTTCGGCTTCGATTGCTGATGTAACAAATTAATCAACCGAAAAGAAGCGTATATTCCTGGCAGGAGGATTAAGCCTGCCACTGCCCAAGTAAAGATGAGGAATTCTGTGGAAGTTTCATCAGTGATAAATGGCAGGACATAACCATATACTGCGACAGCAATAATGATCCAAGTGGCCCAAAAAAATATCGACGTTCTGGTTTTCATAGCTTTTTTTATTGTTTAGGTTAACTACACATGTCAGGGCACATAGACACAGTACGTCGCCAAAGCCCATTTCAAAGCCCGATCGAAATGCACTGAAATGTGTAGTTAGACTAGAGTATGTCAAAAGACTGCACTGCCGATACAGTACTGCTTTTCTCCTGATTCGTCAAAAGAACAGAAAAACCACCACCTCGCTACAGGATGCCAAAGTGTGGCTTCTGTGTTAAGTGTGATGGTTATAGATTTTTGAGATGCGCTAGGCTATGACGCATCTTTTCCAATATTTTGACCTCTACTACAGTCTCATTCTTGGCCTCATAATACTTAATGAGGTTTTCGAAGAAAAGCGAGCGGAAGTTGATGTAATCAACCATGACAAGTCCTCTTTCTCTTGCCAGGTCCAGCTCATACTGGAGAGATCGGAGGCAGATGTGACAGTCCTCTTCCTTGGTTGTGTTGCAAACGAGCTCATGAATGAGCCCTAACTCGCGGTATTCCTCAGGATAAGCTTCACTTATCGCCAAGACCTCACCGTTCATAATTGCAAAAACCTCTGGAGCTCCTTGATTGGTGGCAAGCGCAGACGCGACAACAGCATACTCATGATCTTCATCGTCGTGGAAAAAGGTCGAATGTGTGATTACGAAGCTTTCCAGCCACGTGGGAATTTTTGTCTTCATGGTTTGAAAATATGGGGGTTTGTGGGGTGTTTTGATTAACTGCAAAATAAAATTCACTAATTTAGCAGACTTTATTCTGCAGTTAAATATAAAAAGAACATGACATTTATATCACGTTCTTTTAATTTTGTCCAATTTGCTCCGCGTTGTTGATGAAATAACTACCTATTTTAAGACCACAAGTAACTACCATTATATCCCTAATTTGAAGGATGGGATCTATCCTTTGGTTCGGCCAACGAGTGAACAATTGGCTCTGGTGTAGAAATCCACAGTTGACTCATATACCCCCTAGGGGTATTATACCTATATATGAGACAAGATATAAAAACAAAGGCCATTCGCCGATTAAAAATTGTTGAGGGACAGATTAGAGGACTCCAAAAGATGGTGGAGGATGAGAAATATTGCATCGATATTATCACTCAGGCATCAGCTATCAAAGAAGCACTCACAGGGATAGAGAACTTGGTGCTTGAAAATCATCTTTCCACACATGTGGTTCACCAGATGAAGCATGGAAGCGAAAAGAAAGCCGTCGATGAGATTCTTAAGGTTTATAAGCTCAAGCGCAAATAAAATACATGAATCACACCCAACCTAAAACATATCGAGTGAAAGGAATGCATTGCGCCTCTTGCGCTGGCATTATTGAGAAGACCTTCAAGAAGACAGAGGGGGTCCACTCTGCCGAGGTAAACTATGGGACCGAAAAGGCAAAAGTTGCCTTTGACGAATCAAAAACAAGCGCACAGGAGCTTTCAAAGAAGATAGAGCCACTTGGCTATTCTCTTGCCTTGGATCAAGAAATGTCACACGAGCATGGTGGTCAATCAGCAGAGGAGATGGGTATGTCGGCCGATGAACATGCTGCACATCTCGGGCTTAACCAGTCAAAGAAAGAGAAACTTGCCGAGGTTTCAGACATGAGAACAAAGCTATTCTCTGCCGTTCCACTCGCAATTTTTGCAGCACTCGTTATGGCCTGGGATATTCTCGCCCAGTACAAAGCGGTCCCAGAGATGAGCTACACAATCAAAGAGTTTATTCATCATCTCCTTCCGATACTGGCCACATACATCCTGTTTGTTGTCGGAAAGCCATATCTCCAAGGATTTTACAGATTTCTCCGATACGGTAAGGCCAACATGGATACACTGATTGGTATAGGAACTTCGGCCGCATTTTTATACAGCTTTGCAGTCACAGCTTTCGAGGAAGCATTGAGACCATTCATAAACGTTGATTACCAATACTACGATGTAACGATCGTAGTTATTACCTTTATCGCACTCGGTAAATACCTTGAGGCTCGATCAAAAATAAAGACTGGAGATGCTATAGAAAAACTCCTCAATCTCCAGGCTAAAACAGCTTTGGTGATTCGTGACGGGAAGGAGGTAGAGATTTCAGTCAACGAAGTAAAACATGGAGATCTCATTATCGTAAAGCCAGGTGCAAAGATCCCAGTAGATGGTGTTATTACCGAAGGGTCCTCATTTATCGATGAGTCCATGGTCACCGGAGAGCCAATGCCTGCTCAGAAGAAAATCGGAGACAGTGTTGTATCTGGGACCATAAACACAAGTGGCTCATTCACATTTAGAGCAACAAAAGTTGGATCAGAAACACTTCTCGCACAGATCATAAAGATGGTTGAAGACGCTCAGGGTAGCAAAGCGCCCATTCAGGCACTGGCAGATAAAATCTCAGCAGTCTTTGTCCCTATCGTTTTAGTAATTGCTTTTCTTACTCTTGGTGCATGGCTCATCTTCGGATCGCAATACCTGGGATTCTCTCAAGCTCTCTCATTCGGTCTGGTCTCGTTCGTCGGTATTCTTGTGATCGCATGTCCTTGTGCTCTTGGTCTCGCTACACCAACTGCAATCATCGTCGGAGTTGGTAAGGGAGCTAAGGAAGGCATTCTTATTAAAGATGCAGCGACACTTGAGAAACTGCATAAGGTAAATACAGTTGTGGTTGATAAGACTGGAACCATTACCAAAGGTAAGCCAACACTTGTTGATATTCAAAACCTTTCTGATCTTAAAGACGAAGAACTTGTTTCAATCCTTGCTTCACTAGAAAAGAAATCAGAACATCCGATTGCGCATGCGATTGTAAGTTATGCGCAAGAAAAGAATATCTCCGTATCAGACATATCAAATTTTGAAGGTATACAAGGCAAAGGACTCAAAGGATCAATCAATGGCACAGAATACTTTGTCGGTAATGCAAAGCTCGTAAGCGACCTCAAAGTTTCTTTCGATATCACAAAGCTTAATGAGTTTACTTCTCAAGGTAAAACACCAGTCATTCTCGCTACCAAAGAGAAGGTCCTCGGCTTTGTCATGGTGGCAGATGAAATAAAAGCAGAGTCAGTTGAAGCGGTAAAGAATCTCCATGCTCTTGGAATTAAAGTAGTAATGCTTACCGGAGACGATGAAAAGGCTGCCAAGTACATAGCTTCTCTTGTAGGTATTGATGATGTAGTTGCCCATGTCCTACCACAAGACAAGCTTAAAAAAATCAAAGAGCTTCAGTCACAAGGTCGGGTGGTTGCTATGGCTGGTGACGGCGTAAACGACGCTCCAGCACTCGCTCAAGCAGATGTCGGTATCGCCATGGGGACTGGAACAGATGTGGCTATTGAGTCGGCAGGTATTACACTTCTAGGTGGAGATATCTCTAAGCTCGTAAAAGCCATCAAGCTCTCGAAGATCACTATGCGTGGCATCAAACAGAACCTCTTTTGGGCATTTATTTACAACATCGTAGGCATACCTCTTGCAGCAGGAGCTTTGTATCCAGTCTTCGGTTGGCTTTTGAATCCCGTCTTTGCTGGATTTGCCATGGCCATGTCCTCAGTGTCTGTGGTGTCTAACTCACTTCGCATTAAAGCTAAAAAACTATAATGAAAAAACTCCTCTCATTATTAATAATCATAAGTGTCCTAGTAATAGGGGTGTTTGGTTTTACCTCAATGAATCATGGGGCAAATCATTCTGTGGGATGTATAGCTTCGGCCGTAGATAATACGCCATGTCCTGAAAATATTGCTGCTATGTCGGTCCATCATATTCAGGCATTCATTTCATTCTTTAGTGTTATCCCTTCGATTCCGTTTATCTTCCTGCTTGTATTGTTTCTCGCAGTATTTCTGAGTGCAGGATTTCTCTATATAAAATATCGGGACTTACTTTTAACCAATCTGGCATTTTGGCGAATCCGACACGATCCCGAACGTCAGCTTGCTCGTCCAAGGGAAATTATTCGCTGGCTTTCTCTACTTGAAAACAGTCCTTCGATGCATAGAATTTTCATTATAAATTCTAATCTCATAAATCTATGCAAACAAAAAAGTCTAAGGAAAATAAAAAACATAAAACTATCGATCCAGAAGTGGCATTCGATCTTGTCTGCGGAATGGAGCTTGATGCAGACGGCATTAAGGCAACTGCAGACTACAAAGGTAAGACTTACTACTTTTGTGCCATCCACTGCAAGAATCACTTTACAGCCGATCCTGTGAAGTATGCCGGAGAGTAAATTATTAAACTAACTACATTACTATGAACAACAATCAAAACAACAAAATCTTATACGGTATTGGAGGTATTGTGATAGGACTTCTCCTTGCCGGAGTGCTTTATCCGATGATGCGGTATGGCAATTACGGAATGATGAACTGGAGAAATAACTCCGTGTCGAACCAAAGAGTAAGCGACAACACCCAAGTGGCAGGTACAATCGACAAACACTTCATCGAACAGATGATTCCACATCACGAAGGAGCAATTGCCATGGCAAATCTCGCGCTTACGAAAGCAAAACATCCAGAGATCAAGACTCTAGCAACGGCGATCATCGCAGCCCAGACAACAGAGATTCAAAGCATGAATGGCTGGTATCAGGACTGGTTTGGAAACGTTGTTCCAAAAGTAAGCACTGGAATGATGGGTGGCGGCATGATGTCACAGAGTGGTATGCATATGGGCGGACAGGAAGATATGACGGCATTGGAAAACGCTACTGATTTCGATAAGGCATTCATCGAGGAAATGATTCCTCATCATCAGTTGGCGATCATGATGGCAAATATGCTCCAGTCAGGGACCAGTCGTCCTGAGATGCAGCAGCTCGCAAGGAACATCATCTCATCTCAATCAAAAGAAATTCAGCAAATGCAGGCTTGGTATACTCAGTGGTACAAATAAATTTATTAAAAAATAATTAAACATAAAAATATATGAAACTATCAAAAGTAATGCATGTAGGAAGTGTTATCACAGGTTTTGTTGGAGTAATAGTATTTATAGGAACACTCATCGGCGGTGGCGACAATCTAGTGTTTGGAATTACAAAAATGGATGCATTAGCGTGTTCTGCGATTCTTATCCTTATCGCCACATGGCTTCAGATCGCAACCATCCATCACATGATGCTTGAGAAAAAGGGAGAGATTGTGTAATCAAGAGAAATATTATCAATCATGAAAACACTAACCTTCCACGTACATGGCATGCACTGCAACGCTTGTGTGCTCATGACAGAAAGCGAGCTTGGAGACTTGCCTAATATCACTCACGTTAAATCGAGCCTTAAGAATCATTCAGTAGAAGTTACCGGAGACTTTGGAGATAAAACACAGGAACAAATTGCTGAAGAACTTACTGTTCCACTGAAGCCTCATGGCTACACAGTCTCAGTAGAAAAACAACAGCACAATGCTAAATGGGGAGACTTCAAGATTGCAGTGCCTATCGCACTCGGCTTTGCGGTGCTCTTTGTGGTGCTACAGAAAATGGGAATAGTAAATCTTGTTAGCGCTGGCAATGTAACCTACGGCACAGCATTTGTGATCGGCATCATTGCGTCACTCTCAACATGCATGGCGGTTGTTGGTGGACTGGTCCTCTCAATGTCTGCCACATTTGCTAAAGAAGGAGATAGGGTCCGGCCCCAGCTCATGTTCCATGCAGGACGAATCGCTTCATTCTTTGTTCTCGGCGGAGTAATAGGAGCAATTGGATCGGCGTTCACGCTCAACACATCGGCGACATTTATTCTGAGCCTGATTATTGGCATCGTCATGCTGATTCTCGGTATCAATCTTCTCGACACTTTCCACTGGGCAAAGAAACTCCAGCCTTCAATGCCGAAGTTCATCGCAAAACATGCTTATGGTGTGTCGAAGTTAAATCACACCCTTACTCCGCTTCTAGTTGGTGTTGCAACATTCTTCCTACCATGCGGATTCACTCAATCAATGCAGCTCTATACATTGACCACAGGAAGTTTCCTCACTGGAGGACTCACCATGCTTGCGTTCGCACTCGGTACGTTGCCAGTCCTTGCTCTCATTAGCTTCAGCTCATTCAGTATTCAAAAGAGTTCCAAAGCCGGAGTCTTCTTCAAGACAGCGGGACTGATCGTGATCATGTTCGCACTCTTCAACCTTATTAATAGCTTGGTCGTGATTGGGGTTATACCGCCAGTCTTTAATTTCTAGTATAATCTCATTTATGAAAGCAACTATTATTTCAGTCATTGTGGCAGTAGTCCTCATCGGAGGAGCTTTTATGCTGACCAGAAGTGGTGGCAATACAGCACAAGTGGCAAATGCAAACAACGTCACTGTTGTAGACGGAAAACAAATCATCGAGATAAGTGCCAAAGGCGGCTACCAGCCACGAAAGAGTATTGCTAAGGCAGGTATCCCAACTATCATCCGGTTCAACACAAAAGGAACCTTCGATTGCTCATCATCGGTCCGTATCCCAAGCATGGGTATAAGCAAATCGCTTCCACAGACAGGATCAACTGACATTGATATTGGTAGTGGTAAGCTCGGCACACTCCAGGGATCGTGCGGAATGGGAATGTATCCGTTCGAGGTAGAGTTTCAGAGTTGATCTTGTTCCAGTTTTTTAATCAAAGCTGGCAATGTATCTTTTCTCCGTTTCTGGATAGCATCGAACTGTTCCTGGGTCATGGGTCTATAAACAGCTTTCATCAAAGTCAAAAGCTTTGTGCCTTTTGCGAGAGCCTCTTGCCGAGAAATATCCTTATTGAAATGCTTTTTATAAAGTGCCTGGAAACTCTCGAGGTCTTTATCTGTGAGTTGCATAACGGAACATTATTCCTTGGCAATAAAAAAGTAAAGGTCCCGCTAGACTTCTTAGGAACCTTCTAGATCAAGAAATAGCAGGAACTTTTAATTTGAAACCAGTGTATTAAAAGTTAAGGTCTCAAACTTTAATATGTTTTATAAATTAGTGAACAGACCCTTATTTTAAGGACTTATTCACTAGTTTTTACCTAAGTTTAGTGAATTTATAGATATTGCTGATATTACTAAAATATGCTAGTATTGTGACTAGAAAGGGATTTAAACACCCCTTTCAGTCATCGAATGGATAAAATACCCACAAAAGGTGAATATTTAGAGGTCTTATTGAGATCCACAAAAACAATCTTTTCCACAAAGGATGCGGCTTTGTTGTGGAGTGAAGACGACAATAAGATTGTTACCGACAGATTAAAGAAGTATGTAAACGCCGAGAAGTTGGTCAGACCATACAGAGGATTATATGCAAAAGACAAAGACTTTGATCATTTTGAATTAGCGACTCGTATTTACACACCCTCATACATCAGCTTTGAAACAGTTTTAACAAGAGAGGGTGTAAATTTTCAATATTACGGAAACATTTTTGTTGCCTCATATGTAAATCGAGAGATTAGTGTTGGTGAGCAGAAAATCACATTCGTCCGAATGAAAGATTATGTTTTGAGTAATACTACCGGCATCGAACATAAAGATGGTTATGCGATTGCGACCAGAGAGCGAGCTTTTTTGGATCGTGTATATGTGAGCAAGGATTACCACTTTGATAACTTGGCTAATTTGAATTGGGATAAGGTATTTGAATATTTGCCTATCTATCATAACAAGCGCTTGGACAAGAAAATCAAAGAATACTTTAAAAGCTATCAGGATAACCAGATAAAGAAATAACATGACGTTAGATTACTCAAAACATAAGAATATTTTATTACAGATTTTGAAGGACATCTATTCTGATACCTCTATTGCTCCCTACTTAGGGTTTAAGGGCGGTACTGCCGCCATGATGTTTTATGACTTACCGAGAAACTCTGTAGATTTGGATTTGGACTTATTGGATGAGACAAAAGAAAAAGAGGTATTTGAGAAGATAAATAAAATCATCACCAACTACGGAAAGATTACAGACTCATACATACAGAGATTCAATTTGAGAAATGTCATCTCATACGATCCAAAGGCTCAGAATATAAAAGTGGAAGTAAACCGTCGCCAATTCGGTTCAAAGTATGAAATGAAAACCTTGCTTGGTATCTCTATGCTTGTCATGGTCCAAGAAGATATGTTTGCTCATAAGTTGATGGCGATGCTTGAACGAATCGGCAAAACAAGTCGAGACATATTTGATGTTCAATATTTTGCTAAAAATAACTGGCCAATAAATCGAAAAATTGTAGAGGAACGCTCAGGTGTTTCTTACAAACAGGCATTAGAAAAATCTATTGCTATGTTGGAGTCGATGGACAATAAGCATATCTTAGACGGGCTTGGTGAATTACTTACTGACTCACAGAAAGATTCTGCGCGTGCCAAATTAAAGAATGACACCATCTTTATATTGAAGGTAATGCACAGTAACGAAAAATAAATCTATGAATCCAGTTGCAAACCAAAACAAAAAAGAAACCTATATCAAGTGTAAAAAGTGTGGCACTGAGATCTTTTGGAATACACACAAGAAAATGACCCCATGCAAGTGCGGGGCTATTGAGATTGATGGAACTGAAGGATACGTAAGGGTGATTGGCAGTAAAGAGGATTACGAAGAAGTACAAAAATAATTATATGAAACTTACTGATAATGAAAAACGAGATATCGTAAAATACTTGGAAGCTGGAAAACCTCTTCCAGAGAAATATCGCTTTTTACTATTCAATGATGATCGAGAGGTCGAACTTCTTTGGAACGGAAAAACAAATGAAGTAACTAATGTTGTTTTACCTTTTCAAGTGATAGAACAAATTGACGAGCCAAGAAGTGATGCGAAATTTGGTAATCAAAATTCTCTTTTTGATACATCAGGTAGACAAATAACCGGTTGGACAAACAAATTGATCTGGGGAGACAACAAGCTCATTCTCTCCTCTCTAAAGAATGGTCCGCTGCGAAAAGAAATAGAAGCTCAAGGTGGGTTGAAATTGGTCTATATTGATCCACCATTTGATGTAGGGGCAGACTTTTCAATGGATATAAGTATTGGTGATGGCGAAGGTGAACAAAGTTTTACAAAAAAACCATCTGTGATAGAAGAAATCGCTTACCGTGACACTTGGGGTAAGGGTGCTGATAGCTTCATTGCAATGATATATGAGCGACTAAAATTAATACACGATCTATTGGCGGAAGATGGGAGTATTTACGTACATTGTGATTGGAGAGTAAATAGTTATATGAGATTGGTGCTTGATGAGATATTTGGTAAGGATAATTTTATGAATGAGATTGCCTGGCAAAAAATTAGAACCACAAAAGCTCAATCACTTGGATTTGGAAATGTTCACGATTCAATTTTATTCTATAGGAAAAGTGATAATGCAATTTTTAATAACCAGTTTACAGAATTAGACCCTAATTATATCGAATCACATTACAAAACTGATCCAAAAACAAACCGTCTCTACAGAACAGTCTCAATGGTACAAAAAGGTTCAGGTCCTGCGCGAGATTTTGGAGGTAAGGTTATATCTCCACCACCTGGAAGACATTGGATTTGGAGCCAGGAAAGAATTAATGAGGCCATAAAAAATAATAGAATTCGATTTACATCTACTGGGACACCTGAAAAAATCCAATTTCTCGATGAAATGTCCGGAGATATTGTTGATGATATGTGGAGTGACATATACCCGATCAATTCACAGGCTCTTGAGGCGCAAGGTTACCCAACTCAAAAGCCAGAGGATCTATTGGAGAGAATAATTAAAGCGTCTTCGAATGAAGGCGATCTCATCGCAGATTTTTTCTGTGGTTCAGGAACAACACTAACAGTGGCAGAAAAGCATGGCCGAAAATGGATCGGAACAGATCTGGGTAAATTTGGTATTCATACGTCTAGAAAAAGGATGATTGGCGTACAAAGAGAGATGAAAAAAGAAAGTAAGAATTTTAGGGCTTTTGAGATTTTGAATGTTGGTAGATATGAGAGAGAAAATTTCCTTGCAACCAACAATGATTTACGAGCGGAGGAAAAAGCACAGCAAGCAGAGAGAAAAGAAAAAGAGTTTATAAAAATGATTCTTTCGGCCTATAAAGCTGAACCCGTTGAATCTTTTGTAAACATGCTCGGTAAGAAGAGGGACCGACTTGTAGCGGTAGGACCAATTAATACACCTGTTTCTTCAAGGTTGGTCCAGGAGATCGTGAAGGAATGTAAGGAAAAAGGAATTACTAAAGTTGATGTGCTTGGCTTTGATTATGAAATGGGTCTTGATTTCGGTGAGTATAAAGACCAAGGAATTGATATTGCTTTTAGAATAATTCCAAGAGAGGTTTTTGATAAAAAAGCTGTAGAAAAAGGGCAAGTTAAGTTTTACGATGTGGCATTTATTGAGGCTAAGCCGATTATTAAAGGCAAAGGAAAGGATAAAGAGATATCAATCGAGCTCTCTGATTTTTCAGTTTTCTACAATCAAGATGATTCTGGTGAAGTCTCCGAGGCTCTACGCCCTGGTGGGTCTAAGGTGGTAGTAGAAGATGGTCAGGTTGTTAAGATTTTAAAAGATAAAAAGACTGAAGAAGTTTCGAAAGAGATTTTGACGAAGAAATGGAGTGATTGGATCGATTACTGGGCTGTTGATTTCGATTTTGCAAGCCGAAAAGAAATAATCAAAGTAATTGAGAATGGTGAAGAAAAAGAAATATGGACCGGTGATTACATCTTTGATAATGAGTGGCAAAGTTTTCGAACAAAGAAGAATAGGAATCTCGATCTGATCAGTGCGCCAAAAGTAGCGGCAAAGGGCTCTTATAAAGTTGCTGTAAAAGTGGTTGATATCTTTGGAAATGACACAACGAGAGTAATTGAAGTAACTATATGAAATTAAAATCCTTTCAAATTGAACATGTGAAATCTATAGTAGACTCTGGTGTCTGTCATGCTTCAGATACTGAAAAAATACTTGTCCTTGCTGGACAAAATGAGGCAGGAAAAAGTGCAGTATTGGAGGCATTAAATTACTTTGGTAATGGTCCGGACGAGCGATTTATTAAACTTTCAAAGAGACTTAACGCAGAACCAAAAGTTACATGCACCTTTCTTATAGAAGACAAGGATTGTAATTCAGACGATCAGGAAATAAATGATCTTCTAAAAGAACTAAAGACAGTAGAGTGTTACAGAAGTGGTACAACGAAAGAAGACAATACTTTGTGTACTTCAGATAAGAGTGATGAACAAATAAAAGAGTTGATCAAAAAAATTGATTTCTCTGCAAAGGTCACTGAGGAAAATAGTGAAGCAGACGATTCAGCTCGTGAGCAAGCCATTCAAAAGAAAAAAGATGAGCTCTTTGATACAGTCATCTCTCACATAATTGATTCATTGCCGGAATTCATTCTTTACGACTCTTTTACTGGGTTGTTGCCTGGCGAAATAAAGATTGCTGAGATTCCTTCAAACCAAGCAGTTCAAGATTTTGAAAGGATCTTTAGTGTTAACTTTGCTGATGCTGTTACTAAAAATCCACAGGAGCGCAGCTCTATTAAGAGTGCCATCGAGGGTAAGGCTGAACTTGATCTTAATACCTACTGGAGCCAAAAGAGAACAGATGGAGAAGAGGACAAATATCGTTTTGACATAAACATGATTCCTGGTACGGAGGCGAGAGTTGAATTTCTTATACATCGTGAGGATGGTACCCCATTGTTTATGGAGCAAAAGAGCAAGGGCTTCCAATGGTTCAATGCTTTCATGCTTCGTTTAAAAGCAATCGGTGTTGAAGATGGTAATTTTGATAACTATATTCTTTTGATTGATGAACCAGGTCAGGGCTTACATGAGACTGCTCAGAAAAATGTAAAAGTTGTATTGGAAGAGCTGGCTCAAAAAGGAATGCATATTCTCTATACGACACACAATCCTTCCCTTATTGGAGTAAATGATGATGAGCTTTTAAGAATTCGCCTCGTGTTTCAGAGTAAGGATAAGGGTACTAAAATAAACACGATTGCACAGTTTGCATCATCTCAGGAAACAGCAAGTAAAGATGCACTGTCACCGATTATCACTGCAATGGGTATCAGTCACCTCGGACAAATCGTTGACGCAAACAAGCTGTGCGTTGTCGTTGAAGGAATAACAGATCATTATTATTTTACTGCTTTCAAGAGTTTGATAGGTATCGCAAACGACTTTGCTCTTATCCCAGCATGCGGAGTGAAGAATATTCGTCCACTTGTCAGTATTCTTATTGGTTGGGGCACTAGCTTTAAGGCGATATTTGATGATGGGAAAGAAGGAAAAAGTGTACACAAAGATCTTGCCAAACATCTCTTCAAAGAAGATGAGGATGGTCTTGCAAAAGTAGTTAAGAAAATGGATGGCTTTGAAGGTATAGAGGACCTCTTAACTAAGGAAGATTTCTATACTTATGTATTGAATGAAAGTGTTGCTACTGCAGCAACCTCAAATTCTGAAATTGCAAAGGATAGAAAGAAGGAATTGCTTGCCCGTTTGTTTTTAGAGAAAGTAAAGAAGGGTGAGATTAAGAAAGAAAATCTGAATGCAACTACTCTTAGTAATTTCTCCAACGCATTAAATTGGCTTACATCATAATTTATGGCCCTACACAAAAATTTTCCAAAAGATCCATATGAAATACTTGATCCAAGCATCAGGTGGTTTCCTGCTGATGAAGATCTACGTGAAAAAGGGTTCGATAAGCTCATCCCTCCTCTTGTGGCTGATCTCCGCAAAAAGGTTAAAGAATGGCGGGATAGAGGATACGACGGTGCAAGCGATACTTCCCAAGCACTTTTGAATTGGTGGTTTAAAGAGGATCATATTCTATATGACCAACACGGCGTATCTTCTCACTTCAGGTACTATTTCTCACAGCGAGAGGCACTTGAGACAGTAGTGTGGCTCTATGAAGTGGCTAAGGTAAAAGATAAGTATGATCTCATTCGCTATAATTCTACCGGCGTACTCAGTCCCCAGATGTTTACTGAAGAATGGCTTCGTTTTGTCATAAAGATGGCAACTGGTGCGGGTAAAACCAAAGTCATGAGCCTCATTATTGCGTGGGCTTATTTCCATAAGAAGTATGAAAAGGATTCTGTATTAGCAAAAAATTTCCTCCTCATAACACCAAACGTTATCGTCTTCGAAAGAATAAGGAATGATTTTGAAGGATTAAAGATATTCTTCAGTGACCCTGTATTACCAGATAATGGATATCGTGGACAAAATTGGCAGGATGATTTCCAGTTGACACTGCACCTTCAGGATGACTTGCGAAATGTTTCTGATACAGGAAATATATTCCTTACAAATATCCACAGAGTATTTGAAGGTGATGTAAAAGACGCAAGCCTCGACGATGAGGACACCTCAGCATATTTCCTTGGAAATAAACCTGTTACAAAAACAAATGATTCTATCGTTGACTTGGGAATGATCGTACGAGATATCGATGAACTCATTGTTATCAATGACGAAGCTCACCATTTACATGATGATAAATCAGCCTGGGTAAAATCTATTGCGGATATAGATAATCGTTTGAAGCAAAAAGGAACAAAATTGTCCTTACAACTTGATCTTACGGCTACACCTAAAAAGAATGATGGATCCATCTTTGTACAAACCATTTCTGATTACCCACTCGTTGAAGCAATACACCAGAGAGTGGTAAAAAATCCAGTGGTGCCTGATGCGGCGAGTCGTGGAAAACTAAAGGAAAATCAAAGTACGCTCTTTAGTGAAAAATACAGAGATTACATAAACCTCGGTATTGAGGAATGGCAAAAAACATACGAGGCACTAAAACCAATGGGTAAAAAGTCTATTCTCTTTATCATGACGGATGATACAAAAAACTGTGATGAGGTAGCCCAATATATTGAGACAAGCTTCAAGGAACTCAAAGGTGCTGTTTTGACTATTCACACAAACAAGAGCGGTGAAATTTCAGAAACAATCTCTGGTAAAAATAAGGAGGAGTTGGACCTACTCAGAAAACAAGCAAACGAGATAGATAGCTGGGAAAGTCCGTTCAAAGTCATTATTTCCGTCTTGATGCTTAAAGAAGGTTGGGATGTAAAGAATGTGACAACTATTGTCGGACTAAGACCGTATGCCGCAGATTCAAAGATCCTTCCGGAACAAACTCTCGGCCGAGGCCTCCGAAGGATGTTTTTCGGCAGAGATGACGTTGAGGAATATGTGAGTGTTATCGGTACGCCAGCTTTCATGGACTTCGTAGAATCAATCAAAGGTGAAGGTGTCATTCTTGAAAAGAAGTCGATGGGAACGGGTGCTAAACCCATATCTCCAATGGTTATTGAGGTTGATAAAGATAATCCAAAGAAGGACATCGAAAAACTGGATATTGAAATTCCGGTAATGTCCCCTCGAATTCAAAGGGAATATAAAAACCTTGCCCAGTTAGATGTGTCTGCGTTTGGAAATAAAAAGGTTGCGGTTAAAGTTTTTTCCGAAGAAGAAAAAAGAGAGATTGTCTTTAAGGATGTCGTTGGTGAAAAAACACATCACACAACAATCCTTTCAGGTGAAATTGAACCAGATTATCAAAGTGTTGTTGGTTTTTTTGCACAGGCAATTATGCGAGAACTCAGGCTTTTCGGTTGTTACGATATCTTGTTTGGTAAGGTAAGAGAATTTGTGCAGGGCCATCTGTTCGATAGCCAGGTAAATTTATCTGACTTAAATACACTTCGAAATTTATCGGAGGTTGAGTATATACGACTCATAAAGGACTCATTCAAAAAAGCCATCAACGATCTTACTGTTGAGGACAAAGGAGATACGGAAATAAAGAATTACATAAAAATTAGTGAGGCACGTCCTTTCGTTGTTAACGACAAGTCATATTTAATACCTAAAAAATCAGTCTTCAATAAAATTGTTGGTGATAGTGATTTTGAGTTGGTATTCTCAGACTTTCTTGAAAATTGCGATGATGTAATTTCCTTTGCGAAGAACTTCCAAAACAAGGAAGCAAGCGCTCTTAGAATTGAGTACAAAAACTCAGAAGGGTTCATAGCCACTTATTATCCCGACTTCTTTGTAAAAAAAGATGAGAAAACGGTTTACATTGTTGAGACAAAAGGACGAGAGGAGGAAAATGACAAGTTGAAATTTGAGAGACTACAAAAATGGTGTGAGGATGTGAACAATCGACAAAACAGGGTTGTTTATAAAGCGCTCTACATAAGGCAAGAAGACTGGGAAAAAGACAGACTCAAGAACTTTAACGAGGCTGTAAGGATGTTTAATAAGAGCTAGTTTGGCCCATAATTAGGCCCTAAATTGCCCTGTGTACGCTTTTCCAAGCCTATTCAGGGCTTTTTACGTTGTCTCGGCCAATACCCACTAATTTGCACTTATTCGGACCTCATACTTACTCGGGTCCCTAAGGAAAAGTAATTCACACTGAAGTGCGTGTTTAGACGGATCATACTACTCCTATCCAAGAATTGATTCCGCAGAGTTTTGAGGGTTTTTTCTTGGGTACCATCAGATCGTCCTAGCAGAAAAGTAATGCAACGCATTTTTCACTTTTTGGACAATAGGATTAAGACAGTCCTCAGAGGTAAGAGTAATTCCTACAGTTAGGAACTTTATACATCTTAGGATAAACCCATAATCCTAGCCATAAAAAGTAATACACCATGTTTTGCTTTTTTTAAGCACTAGGATTAAGTAGTTCTTTGGTCCGAAGTAATTCCTGCAGTTAGGAATTTATAGGGCTTCAGAATAGACAAATCGAAGGTCCAAAAGTAATGCACGTAATTTTGCATAAAATTGGGTCTACGATACATAACACTTCCAGTTGCACGGAAAGAGCTGAGTCACTTGCAACTGGGACTCAGCTCTTTCTGTTTTCAGGAAGATCTCAATAACGGTCGAAATTATTAACCAAACACTACACCATTATGCTAAGCAAACAAGCACTAGATGAATATCGAGAGATCTATCGCAATGAACATGGCAAGGTCCCTTCGGATGAAATTCTTGTTGAAGAAGCAACCAAACTCCTAACTGTCTTTGACCTTGTCTACCGGCCTGTGAAAAAGGTGTGGCTTAAAG
This sequence comes from Minisyncoccota bacterium, assembly GCA_018062305.1. GTDB lineage: Bacteria > Patescibacteriota > Minisyncoccia > Phycocordibacterales > CAIZLB01 > VEQN01. Next base: position 51,283 of record JAGOSK010000003.1, read on the forward strand.
AATATGAACAACAACGAGAAGAATTTCCTCGAGTGGTTGGACCCGAAGAAGAGCAAAGTGGAGATAGCCCATGCCTACCACAAGGCGAAGATCGAGGAACTGAAGAATCAGATTGATCGGTCCCTATTGCGCGGCAAGAGAAAGCCTACTCGGTTTTTCGTAGAGAATGAATTTGTGGAGCATGGCTATATGGAAAAGTTGCCAAAGCTCTGCACGCTCGTTTATTGCGCAATTCTGAAACATGGAAATACGCAGACACAAGTCGCATGGCCGAGTCTGACCACTATCCAGGACCTGACTGGAGAGAAGAACAGAAACTATGTGTCAAATGCGGTCCGACTTCTTGTTGAGTGCAGCATCCTTGGTGTGGTCCAGACAAAGAGTGGATTCAAAACTCTGAACCTGTACTACTTTAAGTCGGTCGATTTTTGGAAAAGCATAGCCCATGTTAAAGGGCGTCTCAAACTTAAAGATTCAGTTGCGCAGTATCCAGATATACATCTCCGTAGTATCCGAAAGCGCAGGAACCGTAGTATTAACGTAGATACTCTAACTAACCAAATAAATAAATCCCCGAATTCTTTAACTAGCATAGGCGATGTTCTTAAGAGGAAAATGCATAAGTGGCAACTACCGGAACAAGTTGCTATTCAAGAGCCTTCTGGGCATGATGTCGTTGAGACAGCCTATGAAGGAAAGATACCCTTAAGTGAGGTAGTGAGACCCACAGAAAACGCAGATAATTTTCCCGATATAGCGGGAAATTTACGGGAAGTCGGCAGTATCCAATCAGATACTACGGAACCACCGTTAAAAAACGGTGAAAAATGGGCAGAGCCAGTAAATGAGACCCACATACCTGACACACAAATAAACCATGAACCAGACAAACCAACCAATTAAATACTTCCTCTATGCTCGTAAATCCAGCGAGGCAGAAGATCGCCAGGCAGCATCCATAGATGCCCAGAAAGACGAGCTTTTGAAGATTGCAAAGGATCAAGGCTTACACATCCTGGATATCCTTGAAGAATCACAATCAGCCAAGAAACCAGGTAGGAAGGTATTCAACTCAATGCTTGAGAGGATCTATAAAGGCGAAGCCAATGGCATCCTATGCTGGAAACTGGACCGCCTAGCCCGTAATCCTGTCGATGGTGGCCAGATAAGCTGGATGTTGCAGCAGAGTGCCGTATCTAAAATCGTTACCTTCGGCCGAACCTATTATCCGACCGACAACGTGCTCATGATGCAGGTTGAGCTAGGTATGGCTAATCAGTTTATACGAGACCTATCAGTGAACGTAAAGCGAGGTCTGCAAAAGAAGGTAAGAGATGGCTGGATGCCAAGTGGCGCACCGATTGGATATCTCAATACCCCAAATAAGCAAAAGGGATATAAGACCTTAGAAAAAGATCCCGATAGATTTCCATTGGTCCGAAGACTCTTTGACCTTGCACTTACCGGCAATTATTCCATGGCCCAAATTTGGAATATTTCAAGAAAACAATTGAATCTCCGAACGGTCCCACGTAGGAATATAGGCGGAGAACATCTTTCACGATCAGCAATTTATGCAGTCCTCGGTAATCCATTTTATTACGGCTGGTTTGAGTTTCCACTACACAGTGGCAATTGGAATAAGGGAGCACATGAGCCAATGGTAACCAAAGAAGAATTTGATCAGGTACAAAAGGTTATGGGTAGGACCAACCAACCACGCCCACGACATGAAGAGCGAATGTTTGCATTTACCGGCCTTATGAAATGCGCCACCTGTGGCTGCAGCATTACAGCCCAAGCCAAAGTAAAGCGTTGCAAAAATGGCAACGTACATCACTATGTTTACTACAACTGCACCAAAAAGAGATACGATGCTGGCTGCACTGAAAAGCATGTCGAAGTAAAACTGCTACATCTACAGATTGGAGCAATACTTAAAGATATAAGAATTTCAGAGGAGTATCGTGACTGGGCGGTCCGCCACGTCCATGAGGTCCGCAAGAATGAGGCCGAGAGTGATTCGATAGCGATAAGGACCAAACACAAAGAGTGTGAAGAAGTAACGCAGCAGCTGCAGTCTTTGACCTTGAACTTCACAGCGCCTTCCAACAAGGCTCGAAACGTTATTGGTGAACAGGAATACCAGTCTCTCAAGTCTGAATTACTCAGAAAGAAGGGACTCCTCGAAGATGAATTGAAGATCAAGAATAAGGCAGTTGAACAATGGGCAGAACTTTCAGAGCAAACCTTTGACTTTGCCTGCTATGCACACCTTTGGTACGAGAATGGCGATGAAAAGACCAAAAGAGCGATACTCGCATGTCTTGGCTCGAACCTCACCATTTCCGACAAAAAGATCCAGCTTTCCTACAGTTCTTTCTTTTTGAGCCTCATAAAAGCACGAGAAGCTATTGAGCGGGAAATCGAGCACGCTCGAACCTACAAAAAGCCAGGCCACATACAACAAAAGTGGCATCATGTGCCACTTTTGTCAGTCAGGCTCCGTGGGTAGGGATCGAACCTACGACCAAGCGATTAACAGTCGCTTGCTCTACCGCTGAGCTACCACGGAATGTCTCGTTCCCCCTCTTTTCAGCTTGGGAACGTTGTCCATAATAGCATATTTTTGGAGTATGAAAAGCTCCAACTTTTCCACCCTCACCCGACTCGCTCCGACGAAAAAACAGACAGGTTTAGTGTCTGTTTTTTCTATTGATTATTTTGTAATAATTTTCGGCAGTAATTTCAGGATACTTTTCCTGAACGTTACTCCGTACTACCGCGTCACCGCAAGTGTACTACTCGATACTTCCCCATCAGCTGATACAGTGATGCGCCCCTCGCTGTCTGATTGGATAAAGTATCCAGTATTGTAGTCGAGCTCATCGATGAATCCTGAACCCTCTTTTGATGGGTCAAACGGCAGAACAGATATATAATCTGGTACGAGACACACTGCAATGTTAAAGTCACCATCAACTGCCGACATCAAAGTCTTGTCAGTTGGTATAGGAGTGATCACGCCCTCACAAGTGAAAACTCCTCCATGGTCAGTCAGATTTTGACCTATAGCATTGAGAATCGTGCTGATATTGGCATTTCTCTGTGAGTCACGAGCGATCTTGAACTGCCTGGCAGGATTGATAGCAACCAGCACCACTCCCGCGAGTATCGCCAGGATACCAATAACCATAAGTACCTCCAGCAAAGTAAAACCGCTTGAATTCGCTCGCTTATTTTGATAATTGTTTTGATAATTTGAATAATTTTTATTATGTTTTTTAATTTTAAAAACATCAAACATATTTATTTTTTGTTTCATGGCAGGAGTGTATCAGATCAACATGAAGCCACTATCAAATTTTTATAAAAATCGAATCGGCGGCTAGACTGAAAGACAAAAAAGTTCAAACTTAAGCCATGCCGAGTAAAGCTACCCCACTCGAATGGAGTCATTCCACCCTTTCAATATTTTCAGTATGAATATACCCAAATATTTCATCTGTAATAGAGTATGTATATTTGATTTTAAAAGTATGCAAGGTAGCCTGCGAGCCCTGCGACGTAGTTGTTGCGACACCTTGTGTCAAGCTTTGCCACACACCTTGACGCAAATCTCGATACACGCCAACAATATATGCAGTTCGGATATTTTTCGTCTGCACAAAAGACTCAAATCTACATATTGACCCATACGGTGTCGCTATGTCTACACCAATAGGCGGTATATATTCAATGTTCTGTAAGGTGGTGTTGTACAGTCTATGTTTACAATACAAGGCGGAAGACCTGGCATGATCGCCATTTTTAAAACTTTCAAGAAGTATGAACATATACTGTGCACGGAGTACGAGACTAAAAATCAATGTCGCGAGTGCCGCCGAAAGCATTAAAACGAAAAACAAGGCAACAAAACCACGCTCAAAACTAGTACCTGAAATAGTATTTACTCCAATGCTCAGTTTAGTATTCATTCAGCCACTATACTCTAGCGAGCTAAATTCCTAATAAAATAAATATCAAAAAGTGAATTTTTCAAAAATTAGATACCTATCATGTATCTAAAGTATATACTTTGGATACATGATACACGCGCAAAAAAATAAATACTCTGATATAGATACGCCACACCCTACAACAAATCTGCCGTGGTATCTTTCTCTGTAAGCTCTTCCATCGCCACCTCCCCCTTAGCAAGATCCTCCAGCTTCCTTCCTCTCCTTCTATTAAAAAAGTAAATCCCTGCGCCGACAATCAAAGCTGTAAACACAATACCAATTCGAGAGATAACTTTGTCTATCAATTCTCCATTCGCACCAAAATAATATCCAAGCAATATATAACTAATAGCCCACAAAAACGCACCTACAACATTCAAAATCACAAACTTCCGATATGGCATATACACAGCGCCAGCGATAAATGGAATAATCTGCCGGATAGGGCTGATAAATCTCCCAAGTAATACACTTTTACCACCATGTTTGTGAAAAAAAGCCTTACCAATTTCAATATGACTGATCCGTAATAGCCCCTTATTTTCCTTTATAAAACTACTTCCATATCTACCGATAAAATAACTGATAAAATCTCCGAGAATCGCTCCAACTGCCGTAGCGAGTATCACTCCATACAAACTGATATCCCCAGCCGCAGCCGTAAATCCAAAAAATAACAAGATAATAGTCCCAGGTATAAATGTCCCCAAAATAAAAGTTGATTCAAAAATTGCAGCGAGAGCTACCAGCACATAAAACCAATATCCGAGTTGGTGCACTACAGGCAAAACGCTAGTATTTAAAAAATGTATTACAAATTCGATCATTCTATTTTATTTGCCGCATTACTTCACCGCTTTCCGGCTCACTATTTTCTTGAACAATTTTGAACTTGAGTACACCGCTCGAGGATCAAACAATGAGGGCGCCAGCTTTTGACCAGATAAGATATCTCCTATCCGCTTACCTCCATAGATAGAAGTCAAAATACCAACACCGTTGCATCCCAAGTTATACATCAACACTCTATTTTTTGGTTCCTCTCCTACCACTCGAATACTGGTCGGTGTATACCCCATCAACCCATGCCATTTAAAACGAAAATCAATATCACCTTTTGGAGCATTCTTATATGTTTTATGGAGAAAAGTAGAAATTTCTTCAGTTGCTTCTTCTTTGTATTCCGCTTCTGACACATATTGTTCAGTATCATCGAGCGAATGCTCAGGTCCACCTACACATATTAGGTTATGCTTTTCATTTTTTTCTAACTCATACGGACGACGAGTCATATAAATATATGGCTTTTGATCGTATGGATCTTCGACGCTTTCCACATCATCTGCTGTTTGATCATAAAATGCCAGAGCGATAGGAGGATGTGTCAGTTCTTCGAGGTATCCTGCCATGTATCCGATTTTACCTCGGACCATATGATGGAATTTAGTATCGATGTCAGCACCCGCATTGTTAGTAATCAAAAACTTCTCAAAACCGTTGGTACACAAGACCACTTTGTCAGCAGTTACTGCATACTCTTTTGACTTGAGTAACGCCAAATCTTTTTCCAAAATAACTTCCTGGATATGCGTTTCTTCGCATAATACAAATCGACCTTTGAATGTTGAGAGTAAATATCCCACTATCTCCTCTATGAGTACAGCAGCATTCACGCACCCTTTTCGCTCAGACATGACGGCAACATATGAAGTGTCCTCTGTCTCGAGCAAAGACAGAATGTCTGCATGTGGTACCAGACTATATAAATCTTTATATATTTTTGGAATTTGATCTATATCTTCTGCCGTGTCTGATATATATATTGGGGATACTTGGATACCCGCCTCCGTACGAAAAATATTATTTTTCAACTCTTCTACGACTCGTCCGATATCGGTAAATCCGTTGTATCCCATGAACGAAGACATCGGCGTTGTTAGCTTTGCCTCTTCATATATTTGCTCAAGTAAAATCCAAGCACCTCGCACAGACTTTTCTGCATCAGCTGCCATGCTCAAACCAAACTCTTCTACAAGCGAATAAAACTCTCTTTCAAATTCAAAGACAATCTGACCTGCATTGTGCCCAGTCGCACCGTGTGCCACTCGATTTCCCTCGATAAGGAGAACCTGTTTGTCAGTATTTTTCAATGTAAAATACGCAGTCATCACACCAGCAATACCAGCGCCTACGATGGCAATATCTGTTGCGATATCACTTTGTAATGTGTCGATAGGCCTCGTAACGTTTAGTTGATGTAACCAGGGTGAATTGTTTGGCTTCATAATATATTGAGTATATCATGCTCTGTTTCAAAAAAACCTGTAGATAACTAGGCAAAAATACTACGTGTTACGCTAGCGATTGTAGACATACGTCTGGTATGGATACTGAGTATATGTATATGTATCCTGATATGTTTGAGGTCGAGGGTCTTGAAAATAGGTGTACTGATAGTATGGATATTGCACATAACTTGTATTTCCATAGCCATAGTTGTCGTATCCGTAGTTGTTATACGAAGGATAATACGCTGGCTGATTGTACACATACTGATATGAAGGATACGGAGTGTAGTAGTTTCCATAGTCAGAGTATCCAGAGTTGTAGTAAGAATATCCTGAATCATAATAATCATACCCACCATAGTAGTCTCCGTAATTACCTCCACAACCATACGTATCATATGCATAATACGAACCGTACGACGAACAAGCTGAGGCTGTCTGTACCCCGATAAATCCAAAGAGTGATACAGATGCGATAAGTACTACTAGCAGGATATGCACCGTAGAAACGATAAAAGGTGCCACCTTGTGAAAATTTTGTTTTCTCATAGTGACACACTTATATCATTTTTTGTATTGTCTCGCAAACCTAGATTACGCACCTTGCGTATCTACTCACTTACTTAGTTAAGTATTGAGGTAATAGTAAATCCAGAGTCTCTACTCGCACTTAGTCCATTTGATGAATATCCGTTTGTAGATGATACAGGCACATATGTTTTCTTGTATTTATTCATCTGTGCTGTGGCATCTGTACCGTGATAAATATACACTTGTTCTGGGTACTGACCTGAAGTAGCTGGATCATATTTTGGAGCTGGGTTTTGGAAATATGAGTATCCATAATATGGGTACGGCACATAGTTAGTAGAGTTTGTCGAAGTTGCCTTACGATATGCATCAGTTGATGGGAAGTTCGTATACACCTGATATGGGTACTGTACATAGTTTGGGATTGATGTAGATGCAGTTGGAGCAGTTGTAGGACGAGTACTTGTTGCAGTTGTAGTTGATCCGTTATTTGTATTACTAGTATTTGAAGTACTAGTATTCTGATTGTTTGTACTTGTAACAGATATACCATTTGCAGTTAGGTATCTATAGAAGTCTGCGCAATTATTTCCACAACCATTTCCAGTAATATCAACAAAGTATGTAGACTCACCTGCGGCTTCTACCTTTTCCATTCCAGCTGTTCCAGCAGTAACTGCGACGATAGCGATTGCTATGATTGAGGCTATTGCGATTGATATGTTAAGTAGTTTTTTCATATATTTTAGATTAAATTATGTTTTGCTAAAGGAGGCTTTTAAAGGCTAGTCTTAGGGGTCTCAGTGAGATATCCCCGACTCAATATATACATTATATCATAGATATATATAATGTCAAGCATCTCGTAATCCTCTCCTCCCTAGTGTCGATTCAGAGGATCTGCCTAATTACCTACTATATCTACCTAATTACCAGTACCACACGCATCTTCCGCCCATAAACCTAGTTTCCCCACTTCGGCATTTCGTTGTGCTTCCTTAAATTCCTTCTGATATTTGTATGGCTTATCATAGGTGTACTCGTATGCGTAACCAGAAGCTATCATGTATTTGTTAAAAAATATTTCTGTGTCCTTAGTATTCGTGGCGTAAGTGTGATCACCTTCCCTACTATGTACATATACATACGCAAGACCTCTTCCATACTTATCTTTAGTATCTTGAGTCTTATCATATTCGAGACGTACCATTTTTCCCAAAAGTAACTCTTTTGCTTTAGCAGATGCTTCCCTTCCAAAACACTCTACTTTTTTTCTAGGATCAACAGTTTCAGGTGTATTTATACCTATGAGTCGTATAGTTTGTTTTAGATTAATATCATCTATACCTTTTTGCACAGTGATTGTATCACCATCTACAACCTTGACCACATACATCCATATATCTGAAACAGAATTCACTGTTGTATCTGAAGTTGCGTTGGAAGTTTCATTCGAAGTTACCACTTGACTCACTTGAGTGGTGACGAACGGATCTATATCTATTTCTTGATCGACTTTCTTTGAATCAACACCCTTAAGCATATCGATAGATATTCCTAAAAGGACTATAAAAGATGAAAGTACAATACCAACAAACTTTATCTGTTTTCTCATTTCACGAATAGAAATATTTTTATGCATAGATATTTTTATATATGAATATCAACTATACAGATTTTGATATGCGTAATCTAGTATAAATTATTGATACTGAATATAAATAGGCGCTGGTGTGAGCTTGATAACCTCCGATGCAGTCATCAGCCGTGAGTTTTCCTGCTTTAGATCATTTTTATAAAATAGTTTGAAACCGGTGAACTGAATAGGCTCTGGGTATACAAAACCTTTGTATGTTCCAATCTTACGAGCTTGGTGTCCCCATCCGTCCATTGTGAGAACCATTTGCACTTCGGGGATTGTCTGAATGTTCTTGTAGTTGGTAACCATGTTTCGAGTAAATCTATAAAAGGTCAGAACCTTTGGAGGTAGGTCGTGCTTCTGAACCAATCCAGCGAGATATGAGGCAGTGAAGTTTATATCTCGAGCATCCATCGTTCCAATGACACTTCCCGGCTTGTTTCCTGATTTCATAGAAAACTCTGGATCGATACCAAGATGTACATTTGGGAGTGATAAATATTTTTCGAGCGCAGGCAATTCACGCTGTACGTCTGATAAGGCAACTTGAATATCGAGGAAGACGATTGCATCTATTTTCTTTGCCATTTCCAAAACTTTGTCGATCTCAGTGTCTGGCATGCGAGCTCTGTATTTTCCGTCTTTGCCGGCAGAGCCTTGCGCTACTACTGCAATATAGTGAAGAGCAGGCTGTACAGGAGTAGCTGGATCTGCAAGTTCCCATTCTTTAACCTGAGTCTTGAGTCGTCGAAGTACATCATCTGGTTCGTATTCGCCGAGTACTCCCATTTTTTTAGAATATAAGTTTCCATAGTACGCCACTATTCTTTTGAAAGGTAGAATCGCGCCAACTTTTGGATACGCTGTTCCTTGCACTGGCCAGAGGGCTTTTACAACTGCATTTACTGGGGCCTTCGCAACAGAAACAGTTGGACTTTGTTTGGTAGTCGTCGCACTTTTAGATGTTGAAATATTTGTGTTAGCGACCACTGTATTTGACGCTGTCGCAGTGCTCGTAGCAATCGGCGTCAACGTAGTTGTAAATGTAGCTCCTGTTCCAAACTTGAGTCGAGATTTAAACTCTGCAGTGGAAGTAGCATTGTTTAAATCTACTGCGTGAGCAAGGTGAAAGAGACGAAGGTCATAGTCCACCCTATCGAGTTCTGGTTTTTTTGCAATGATATTTGTGCCAAATGTAGTACTCGAAGCGAATCCATTTTCCATAATAGAAGCGATGACATCGGTAGTGTATGCGAACACTTTAGTGCTCACAAAAATCACAGCGATAATAGAGACAATCAAAATAGCCACTTTTCGGGGGTCGACTCTACTTCGGTGTCTTCTTTGCACCGCACTCTTTTGTGACACATTTCGTTGCACCGCGACCATATTAGATAATTGATTCGATAATTATTGGAGAAATTGGTCGATCATCGGCATCTACCGGCATATTTTCAATCAGATTTACAACGTCCATACCTTCAACTACTTTTCCAAACACAGTATGCTTGCCATCAAGACGGTTGTTTGGATTTACATTGATGAAAAATTGACTACCGTTTGTGTTCGGACCAGCATTTGCCATTGCAATAGTACCTACATCGTTTCTATTGTCTGAGTGTATTTCATCTGCAAACTTGTAGCCAGGACCTCCAGTTCCCCATTCTGCACTCTTGCTATCGTCTTTTGTCAGTGGATCTCCACCTTGGATCATAAAGCCTTTTATCACTCGGTGAAATTTGACGCCGTTATAAAAGCCAGATTCTGCGAGTTTTCGGAAGTTTGCTGTGGTATTTGGAGCTTTTGCGTCAAACAGCTCGATAGTGATGTTTCCTTTATTTGTTTTGAGTGTAATGTTCATAGTTTTTTTATTTTTAGTTGATGGTGTCGTTGCTGTAGATGAGGCTGATGTTGTTGATAAAGCACTCTGCGTGTCTTTCTGATAATTTTGAAGTACGAGTTTGTCTTCACCTTTATTTGAATAAAATGAATAAGCTAGTATTGCTACAATTGCACATGCAATTAAAATTGAAATGTTTTTACCCATAATGCCGAAAATTATATCATAAAATGCAATATAAAAACCCCTAAAGTATAAGCTCTAGAGGTTTTTATATGATTTGTATATTTCTATATAAATCGAGAGCGGACTATGCTCGAGCTACGTTTGTAGCTGCAGGTCCTTTTTCGCCCTGTGATACTTCAAATGTAACTTCGTCACCAGCTCGAAGTTCATCAAAAGTAACTCCAACCAACTCTGAAGAGTGGAAGAAAAGATCCTTAGCTTCTCCCTCTCGAGAGATGAATCCGAATCCTTTTGGGTTCAATGTTTTTACAATTCCTTTCATATAATGTGATTTTTTTATTTTTTTCTTAAATTCGACTTATTTACCCCATAGTACAGGTAAATTGGTAAATAAGCTACTTTTTCTGAAGAAAGGGGTGCTCTATGTACTTATAGGTAATAGTCGAGACAAGCACGGTCAAGAGCGCTGAGACCAGGATTAGACCCCAAAAAGACCACGTGGCGAGCTGATCAATAGGGATAATAGTGTCTGCCAGATGGAGCACTGTAAATAGAACGATGCCATGCATCAGATATACACTATAGCTAATAGTACCTAGGAAAAGGGCTGCTTTTGTTTTGAATAATCCAAAGAAACTATTGCCGTATATAAAGAGTAGTAGAATGCACAAGCTAATAACATATTGCGGCACTCCGTATGGCTTGTATTGAATCAAATAGATGGCAATCAATCCGATAATCGGAATACACGAGATGGTCCAATTTCTCACAAGATTTTTTGGATTTGCATCCAAGCCTTGATGACTTCGCCCACTTTTATATATCCAATTAATCCGTGGCCATTTATG
>JAGOSK010000004.1:0-50787 GCA_018062305.1 Minisyncoccota bacterium
AATAAAGGCCTGTTTGAGCAGTTCTTTGTTCTTAAACTCTATGCCAATGCTTGTTTCGAATACTCCAAAATCCATATATTATGTAAATTATTAACTATATTGTCGCGAGCGATACCGTCTGTACCCCTACGCTACCACATTTTGCCGTTTTAGCAATATTTGAATAGCCTTGGTAACTATTGGCAAAATGTCATTATAAAAATTGAGAGTCAGAATATCTTTCACATTAAACCACTTCGCGTCTGTCAGTCCCCCGCTGGTACCAAGAGTAAGTGGCGCGTACTCAGCCTTTCCAAGAAAATATGCCACTTGTTTTCGTAATTTTCCCTCTTCAGGATGAGAGGCAATGTACTCATTGTTTGCAAGCTCATCCTCGATAACAATATCAATTCCCATTTCTTCTTTTATTTCTCGAATTACACCTTCTTTCACCGATTCACCAGTTTCAAGTTTCCCTTTTGACAAAGTCCAATGACCAAACACATCATGTACCAATGCAAGATACATTTCACCTTCGTGGAAAGCGTATACAACTGAGCCACCTAGAACTTTGATTGGCATTTCCTCGTAGGGCACTTCTTTTTTCTTTTCTTTCTCTTTTCGAGTAGAAACTTCTTCTTTTCCAGGTTCACCCATTTCTTTATACACAGCACCGAGTACTCCGTTGACAAACTTCCCGGACGTCTCTCCCCCAAATGATTTTGCGAGTTCAATAGCTTCATTGATTGCCACTTTTGCAGGCACTTCTTTTCTATCTCCAAAAATGAGCTCAAAAAGACCGATTCTAAGTACATTTCTATCCACCATAGCAATCTTGTCGATAGGCCACTCAGGTGCAGCTTTTTCGATAATAGTGTCTATATCCTTTCTCTTCTTCAGAACTCCATCAGCAAGGTTTTTTACAAATGAAAAATCACCCATACCAGGCGCAAACTCATCCACATGTCGGTGGAGTATTTCTTCTATTGTATTATCGGGAGCATTACGAAAGTCTCTCTCGAAGAGTGATTGGAGAACTATTGATCTGGATAGGTGCCGGTTTGCCATAAGGTGCAATTGATACTTGGTGCAATATTTGAATAAACTTAATTCGAATTTAATTATAGGATAGGTTGAGACGAATAGCAAATGTATGTGGTTTTTTTATGAGAAGATATGACAGCGTACAGTATGTATCAAGTATCCAACGTGTATCCTTTAGATACTTGATACATATACAATACCTAACACAAAACTACCCCGCACTTTCGTACGAGGTAGTTTTGATAGATAGTGTTCCCTTACCCAATAATCCCTTTCTTTTGCATATTAGCAAGTTTGAAAGCGTTGATTTTTTGAGCAAAGGCACCGTTCTTCTTTCGAGAGATCATGTATGCTGCGAAGAGACTCCAAAGCACTAGACCCACTGAGAAGAGTGTCATCTTGAGACCGAAGCTAATACCTGTAGCTGGAACCTGTGAAAGGAATACTCCTGACACTGGTGTTCCAAGGTTTTGATCTCGAATCACTGTGACGTTAGACTGATTAGTAAGTACGCCATTGATGTTTGTAGAACATGTAGCTGTTACTGACTGACCATTACCATACATAGTTACAGTAGCAGTCTTGTATCCAGGTGTGTTATATGACCGTGAGATAGACTGACCGTTTCCATAGAGGTTATCAGAACCTGTCCATGAGTATGAGTAGTTATTGTAATATCCGTTTGTGTTATTTGCGTACGCTGTCCATGTAACGTTCTGGTTGATACCAGCGTTTGTTGGGTTAGCTACACAGTATGCACCAACAGTACCAGGGTTGTAGTTATCTTGGATATTTACTCCACACGTTCGTGTAATAGAATCAGAACCAGATCGGATAGTCACTGTAGCAGTCTTGTATCCAGAGTATGAGTATCGTCCAGTAAAGTTCTGAGCATTTGAGTTAATACCATTGTCACCTGTCCATGAGTATGAATAACTTCCGTTACCGCCTGATGCTGAAGCAGAGAATGAAATATCCTGGTTTATATATCCAACCGTTGGACTAATAACGCAGTTACCAGTAAGTGCTGGTGTTGGAGCTGGTGTAGTTGAACCACCGCCTCCGTATACGATCAAGTTGATTCGCGCATCGTTGTTGTTGATGTTTGTTGGGTTGAATGTATTCGTTACAGTATTCGTGTTTGTATTATCGTTCGCATTAGCGTTAGCATTGTTGTTTTCGTTTGAACTATATACATACTGTGACTGAGGAGCAGATGAACCACCACCATAACTTGGTGCACGTGACGGTGTGTTGTACACGTAATCGTAAATAGGCTGTGAAGCGTATCCACTTCCATATGAAGGAGTTGAGTATCCACCACCGTATGATGGAGTTACGTAGTTGTTGTATGAAGGAGTATCATACGCATAACTTCCATAGTAATTTGGTGTGAAGTCGTAAGTATAATCATCGTTTGCATAGCTACCATAATAGTTAGGTGTGAAATCGTATGTATAGTCGTCATTAGCATAACTACCGTAATAATTTGGGGTAAAGTCATAAGTATAATCATCAGAAGCTCCCCAACCCCCATAACTCCAATCACTGTCACCAAAGGCCAATGTGGTCTGAGGTACAAAAACAGCAGATAGAATAAAGAGAGAAACTCCCAAAGACATGAATTTGATAAATGTATGTGTTTTTTTCATAATGTATATATTATATAGTGAAATATAAAAATGTCAAGTGTTTAACGATAAAGACCAGTGTTCCTGGGAACACTGGTCTAAAAAGCTCATATTTAGAGCCATCATTTGTATCCGCCACCAAGATGCTTTCCGTTGAACTTTTCTTCTTCCGTAAGGGTGATAGCCTCGAAGCTGGAGAGTGCAACTCTCGTGCTAGGTGGTAAGAACGGCATCCCGACGACGGGATTTTTACTGGCACTCTGTACAAGGATCTGACGGTTGAAGAAAGCCTCCCTAGCTACTTTGACGTTTACCTCAGAAGGATCACTGAGTATTTTCAACTTATAGGATCCATCAGGTAATTTGTCATACAGACGCCGGACGATATCCGACTCGGTAACAAATTCACCAGTTGATCCTATGATCTTGACCGGGGTGCCAATTGAGACTAACTCACTCAGCCTCTTTGCATCTTGAACGAACATTCGTACGCAAGCGTGAGATTGCGGAATGCCGATGTCGACATTGTCGACTCTGAGAGGCTTGAAGTCGGGTGAGCCGTGGATGAACATGTTGGTAGCATCAAGCTGCATTGCATAAGGCATAGGTGCGCCTTTGTACAGATGAGATGTTCTACCAACTCCCTCTTTGGTCGTAATCTTGTAATTACCTGGGGTTGTCTCCAGATCTTTAGCAAGACCACTACCAGTACCGCAAGGTACCATCATCAAAGACATATTACCGTCCAAGACGTAGAGGAGTTGCGTGGTTATGTCGATCACGATTCTCTTACCTGACGTATAAGGAACAACTCCCATCGGCGCAATAGACTGCGCTTTTGGAACTTCCTGAGCTGATGCACAGGAAGCGAAGCCGATGTTGATGGCAAGAGCCACGAGCATGACGAAGAACTGACAAGGAACATTTTTCATTTGGAATAACTGGGTTGTAGGTTTGACTGATATATATATTATATAACACATATCGAAATAAAGCAAGCAACCTGATCCAACAAAAAAACCGCATGTACTTCACGCGGTTTTGAACTTATTTTGAGCCAGTTCAATGGGCCTTTCGTCAGCTTCAGCGATTGGGTCCAGGCATTTGACGACCTTGGGGGTCGAAGTAATTGCCCTTTTCGTTCCAGTGCCACTTTTTGGCTTGGTCCTGAATTCGCTTTGCCTCCTCAGGTGACACATTCGTCCCAAGAACGACTCGTTCACCTGTACGGTTGTTTGTCCTGCCCACCACGAAATCCCGCGGTGGTTGATTGAAAACTACGCGACGCTCCCCTTGTGGGACCATTGGTGTTTCGATGACAGGAACAGCCTGGACCACGGAGGGCTGGACTTCGATAGCTGCTGGAACTGGCGGCGTGACCACTGGGGGTGCCACAGCCGGTTGACGAGCTGGGATCACTGCGACCTCAGCAGGCTTTGACCATGACGGCCAGGCCAAACTGATGAGCTCGAATGCGATGAGCAACACGAGCAGGATCGACACGACGCCAACAATCCATCCCAGAATCTGTTTAACCACGGGATGGAAAAACGGACCTGGAGTTGGGGTAGTTGTTGATTGTGCAGCGGGGATGCTGGCAACCACTTGACGTGCAATCCGTTGCACGTCGGCATCTGTCAGCGTTTGGACAGCCGGCTGAGGAGAACGTGGTTGGGGGGCTGGTGCTGGACGTGGTGGAGGATTTCCACCTGTGGGTTGAGGGGGTGGTGGCAGGGTGGGTGGATTCATGGGTTCTGAGTAGGTTCGGGTTCTCTGACGTTTTTTGTTTTTACAAGGTGCTTTACCAACTCCATCCGGAGCGGCACTTGCCCTCGCGGTTTTTTGACTAGGAGTTAGATCAGATTGGGTTTTACCCCTATATCTTGATGCATTAATCATATCACCGTTAATGACTATTGTCAAGCACACTCAAAAGCCCTTATTTTAAAACCTAGAATATAATTTCACATTAAAAAACGTCGCTCCACCGCTCCGATCCACTTCCCTTTCACTATCTCTCCTTACCAGCAAGGTCAAGTACAGCATTATTCAAACTTTCATCCAACTCTGCTTGAATTTGTGCCAAATTTTTGCTCTCATCTTGATCTTCCTTTTCTTCTATATCTTCAAGGGCTTCAGCTTTTTTCAATAAAGTATCCGAATCTTTTTCAAAAACATCGCCTTTCTTTGTGGCGTCTTGAAGGTCTTGTTCGAGCTTCTTTTTTACCTGTTGTATATCAAAATCAGTCATATGTTTTTAGATTATTTTAGTAATTATATATTTATATTGAAATCCAATCTGGTAGGCGTCGGATAACTTTGTTGAGTATATCTTTCTTCAATCGTTCTCTATCTGCTGGAGTAGTCATATCAAGGCGATTGTAGTCACGTTTGATTTCTCCAAATCCTTTAGCAAGTCGTGTAGTTTCTTCTTTCGTAAATGCGTCTTCATGTTCTGCAACTGTATTACCCAGTGCTATTGTTTTATATAACATCTCAAAGGCTTTGAGCTTTTGTTTTGGACCAGAATCGGTTTTTGAATTATTTGTAGTAAGTAATTCATATAGATGAATTAAATCATTCGATAGTGCTTCATTTGCAGATTCTCTACGAGCTTCAGTCAGCTCTATTTCTTCAGACTCATCTTCTTCATTTTCTACCAGAGCATCTTCTTGTGAGGATGCTAATTTTTTAGGAACAAGTGTTTCATTTGCAAGAGTATCAGACTGAGCTCCACCATCACGCTCGATAGTCATATTAGTAGGTGCTTTTGAAAATAATTGAGAACCATCAGATTTAATCGGTGATGTTTTAACAATACTATTATTCTCGACTTCTTCCTCGACTACAGACTCTCCGTCACTCAAAGGAGCCTCCTCATCTACTTCCTCTACCGTTGTCAGATCTTCATTAGGCTGAGTTTTATCTACATCATCTATTACCGGCACTTCGTTATCTAAATCGTCTACCGGTATTTCATTTTGTTCTTCTTCAGTTGGCACACCCTCGTCCACCTGATCTACGCCGTTGTTATCGACTGGTGTTTCATCAACTACATCATATTCATCTTGTTCACCATCGTCATGTACATCAAGCGTATCAGACCCGTCAGCTTCAGATATATCTTGTGCATTAGATTCATCAACTTCAGGTATATCTAAATTCGGCTGTACCACAGAAGTTTCAATTCCCATCTTTCGTTTCATTTCATCATACTTTGCTGTCTTTTTATCTATCTTCCTGATCTTATCTTGAAGACCTTCGGCTATTTTGTACAATTTTTTCATAGTCTTCCCCGCTGATTTCTTTTTGGTATGAAACTCCGCAATACCATTTTTCAAAGTTTTGCAATCAGCAGGACTAACCCCTATCTCTACAGCTACGGATAAAGCCTGTGTGTATTCAGCAATTTTCTCATCACAGTACTGGTCATACACATTACCTTTCTGTATTTCATCATTTACCTGACCTAAGTACTCTTGTCTTTCATAATATCCATTCCCCTCACGAATCTTTTCAATGCGATTGTCGACTTTTTCCCCAAAGACAACACCAGCCTCACTTACTTTTTGCTGAAAACTAACAATCTCGCGTGCAAATTGCATTGTTGTCTGGTCAATGTGTTCGATAATAGTTCGTGAATTGAGAATGTTATTATTGGAGTGAACAGTCTTTTCACCCCATGTACGTTTGAATATTTCTCGTATAGTTGAATCTCTTGCGGACTGTACTGTAGGTCCAAACTTTGCATCATCTGATGCTTTGATACTTTCAAAGAGTGCAATATTTTGTTCTTCTGTCACAGCCCTTCCTTTAAGATCAGCGATATCATTAACTTTAAATTGAATCAACCTATTGGTCTCTTCTTTTTCATCCATAAGCTTCCACTTATCTACAGTATTTAACTTAATTGTCTCCACTACATTGTCTTTCCATTTGGAAGCTACAGATTTAAACTTCTCATACTTTGCTTCAACCCAATCAGCGTGACTATTGAAATCGACTACTTTACCTAGAGCCTCTAGTCCCTTTCGTGGAATGCTTCTTGCTGTCTCAAATGGAGCGTCTAAGTTGTCACCCTCAGACATTTGATTTTCAAAATTTTGAGTTGTCATAGATTTTATGAATATAATTATATACCACATAACTTGTACATTCAAATAAATTATCGGGGTACGCTTTTGATACAAAAGTATTAGCTCAAAAAAATAGTAAACAAAAACTCCGAGTCTCGCAGGTAGTACACAATGATTGAAAGTGTAAAACCTTTTGAAACTCGGAGTGGTTTTTGGTGATGGAGGGTGTGCGTTTGCAACACCTATTCCCATCGACCGGTTCGAGGATTGTATCGACCCGGTTGGGGTCGTGATCCGCCAGTAGTTGCAGTCGCACTGTTGTTGGTATTTTGGTAATACCGATAGACAGGCGGTTGCTGCGGCTGGTAACCGAACATTGGTGCTGGTTGATACTGTGGGTATCCGCCGTATCCACCGCCGTATCCGACATTTGAGGGACAAGGCTGGGGGCGATAGCCACACGGATTGACCTGACCCCAACCCTGCGGTATGGGGTTGACGCGGATTCCACCACGCGCCTGAAACCCGTGAGGGTCACAGAGCGAGTTGGTGCTGAAGCTACCTTGGACTAATGGATGTTGTCCACGGCGACCAGTGATCGATTCATACGGATGTCCAGGACCGAAAGCTCCAACATGGACTGGTTGTTGAACCATGCCACAGACCCTGTTGTTGTCATCAACGATGACCGTACATGACGCGAGGAGCAGTGCGAACATTGCTCCGATTAAAAGAACGATTGAATTTTTCATGAGTCTGAGTTTCTGGATGGTTTCTGAATTTTTTGTAGGATGACGGGTTTAACTGACCAAAATATTATATAACATGATTTACCTACATGTCAAGCAAGGCGTAATCCTCCCGCGCCAGACATCGCAGGCACTCTTGCTCTTGCATCCTCTACCCCACAAACTCCGCTACCACCACGAATCTATCAGCTTTTGAACCAAAACTGTTGCACGTTGAAAGTGTGAGCAAATGTGCCTTTGTATCAAATGTTACAAGCGTCTCGTCTTTGTCCACCTTATCAACCGAACGAACACGATATGTAAACCTCTTGCCTTCTGATTCGACATAGATGATGTCGCCTTTGTTGAGGTTTTTTAATTCATTAAAAACTTTGTACGCTTTGTTGATGACGACTGCATGCCCTGTACTATGACCGAAAATAAACATATTACCGGTATTGATTGTGCCAGACCCTGGATAATACACCGGACCTTTTGTGAGAGTGGAGTCTAATACAGCAGTCGAGGTGTTACGTGGTGTATATACTTGAGTATCAACAGCAATCGAAGGGATTACGAGTCGAGTTGGTAGACCTATTTGGGTTAAATTATTTGAGTTAGTATCCGCACCTGAACCTGAGTTTGTGCCAGAATTCGTGCTAGCTCCGCCAGATACTTGAGTCGATGGCTTACTTGTACTATTCAAAATTCCTAAAGCTGATTGTGAAAAAGGTAATCCTATCGGATCGTTGGTCTGAGGATCGATTTGAGAATTGGGCTGCTCAGAATTGCCGCCAAGCACACCATCAGCAATCCTTTGAGAAAATGTCTGCCCATTTGATTGCTCAGTGAGCTCATTTGGAAGCAGCCCAAAAACAGCCAAAAGCCCTGCTGAACCAAGGAAAATAACCATAAACCAGCCTATAAAGCTGGCTTCCTTTGGTGAGAACATGATGCTTAGTGGGTTTTTCATTTGATTTCGCTTATATTCTCCTTTATTCTCCTTATTATACGCCCTAGCCCTGACATTTGACAAGTACACATAGTGTATGATATAATACTTCCATTATGCAAACACTTCTTAGAGTAATCGTCATCGCGGCTATTTTATTAATATTGGTCTTTTTGAGTATTGGTATTGTTAAAATCGTACCAAAGGCTCTCTCTTCACTCGCTTCTGCAACTGTATCAATCAGTTCTATTTTTAGTGGTGATGAAAATGCTACTTCTACAAACAATGGTGCAAATAACGGCACGAACAACAACAACGGAACTGTTGTACCAAACGGAAACGGTTTTATTATCGTTTCAAGTTCTACAAGTAATGGAGCAAACAACAGTGGTACCGACAACACAGGAAAAGCTACAACTTCCCTCTTGGATCTCATTACTCCAAAGTTTGGATCATATCCTCCAAATAACTACGTTCCAACTCCTGCTACTTCTACAAACACAGGAGCGTATACAACACAGAATAATTCTCAGAACAATTCTGGAGCAAATACATATGTCGCACGTTCAAATGCATGTACTGCTGGCGAACAACCTGATCTTGCAATCTCAATCTTGAGTCGAGGTGTTATCAGTAAAACTACTGGTCAATATATCGAAACAAACAACTTCACAACAAGTGATACTGTTTCTCTAAAATTTAAAATTGAAAACCGTGGAATCTGTTCTACAGGTACATGGAATTTTAAAGCTGACATGCCATCAAATAATACGACTGATCAACTTCGAACAGTTTCAAATGTTGCATCTATCCCTGCTGGACGAGCTGTTACTGGACAAGCAAACTTTGACTCACCTCGAGCAGGTTCTTCAAATGTAATACTTACAGTTACAGATACAAGTGGACGAGATGGTAATACATCTAACAACACCGCAACATCTGCACTCGTTGTTACAAACAATGGAACAGGTACTGGTGGAAATGGCGGCAATGGTGGAGTTATAACTCAAGGTGACGGACGAGCTGATCTAGCTGTGCGAATCCTTCAGACTGGTGTCCTCTCTTACAACAATCAGTTTGTACCAGCAAGTACTGTAAATAGTAATGGTATGTATGGAAACAGTGCCGCGTATGGAGGAAACTTCCGAGCCGGTGATCGTGTAGCAGTTCAGTTTGAAATCACAAACCAAGGACGAACAGCGTCAGGTATATGGAACTTCAGAGCAGAGCTCACTGATAACCCTGTGAAGAATTATGAAAACCCACAGTATGAATCATCTATTCCAGCTGGTGGACGAGCGGTATACACTATCGCATTCGACAATGTTCGAATCGGCTCAAACACAATCACTATTTTCCTCGATAGTCAGAATCAAGTAAATGAATTCAACGAAGGAAACAATATTGGAAGTGTTGGGTTTAATGTGAACTATTAAAAATAAATCGGAAGTTTAGAAAAAGAAAAAACCGCAAGGAGCAATTCCCTGCGGCTTTTTCACTTCCCAACTTTTAATATTTCATCGCGAAAATTTATCGAAACTTTTTTCCTTGCGTTCCAAAATCAAACATCCAACCTTGCTGTCCGTGCATTTGTCTGGATGAATGTCTTTCGTGAAGGTACATCGTTACCCATGAGTACTTCGATGATCTTATCAGCTTCTTCTGCGTCTTCAATAGCAACCTGCTTGAGTACACGCTTTGTGATGTCCATAGTAGTTTCGCCGAGTTCTTCTGCATTCATTTCTCCAAGACCTTTATATCGCTGAACTCGGGGTGGTTTACCTGCGCCCTTTGCGTCTTTGGCATCTTTGCCTTTTTTACCTTTAGCGCCCTTTTCATCTGCATTTGCATCAGCACCTTCTGCATTCTCCTCACCTTCTTCCACTTCAGCATTTGCGTCAGCTTCTTCTGATTCATCAGAAATCTCTACTGCATCTACATCAAAACCAAGACTCTTGATGTATGCATTTTTTGTTTCGTCAGCATAGAAATAGCTCACCTCTTTTCCTTTTGTAACTTTATACAATGGTGGCTGAGCGATGTATACAAAACCTCCATCGATGAGCGGTCGGAAATATCGGTACATCAATGTGAGAATAAGTGTACGAATGTGTGCACCGTCCACGTCGGCATCTGTAGCGATGATAATTTTGTGATATCGGAGTTTCGAGATGTCGAATGTATCACCAATAGCTGTACCAAGAGCAACTACAAGATTTCGAATCTGCTCAGACGCAAGCATCTTGTCGAGTCGAGCTCGTTCGATGTTGAGAATTTTTCCTCGTAGAGGAAGGATAGCCTGAGTACGTCGATCACGCCCCATCTTTGCAGTACCTCCCGCAGAGTCTCCCTCCACGATGAAGAGTTCTGATTCCTCTGCTCGTTTACTCTGACAGTCTGCAAGCTTTCCAGGAAGTGTCATACCTTCGAGCGCGCCTTTTCGGAGCACTGAATCTTTTGCGGCTTTAGCAGCCTTTCGAGCACGTAGAGCGAGCAACCCTTTTCCAATGATAGCTTTCGCATCATCCGGATTCTCTTCCATGAATGCACTGAATGCTTCTGAGAATACTGACGCTACAGCACCTTGTGCTTCTGTTGAACCGAGCTTTGCTTTTGTCTGACCTTCGAATTGAATTTCAGGAAGCTTCACAGACACAACAGCAACAAGACCTTCGAGTACGTCATCTCCAGTAAGGTTATCTTCTGAATCTTTGATAATGCCGTTTTTCTTTGCGTACTGGTTGATAGTACGAGTAAGTGCCATTTTGAAACCTTGGACATGAGTACCACCTTCACTGTTGTAGGTGTTGTTTGCAAATGCAACTATCTTTGTATTGATATCATCTACATACTGGAGAGCCATTTCTACGTATACACTTTTGTTTCGAGCCTGACTCTGCTGAGCCTCAGCGTCTACTTCTCCTTTTCCTACAGTGTGTTCTTTGTCGATATGGAAAATATTTTTGTGAACTGGCTTTTGTGTTCGGTTGTAGAATGCAACAAGTGAACGAAGTCCCCCTTCGAAATAGAAAGTCATTGAAGGAACATCGAGCCCTGCTTCTTTTATAAAATACACATCATCATTTTTTGGATCGATGATTTTCTCGATTGCCTTTTCATCGTATCCTCGTGCATCAACTACGTTAATCTCAACACCCCGCACCAAGTACGCCTGCTGTCGGAGGTGATTTACAATCTTATTCCAATCAAAGTTAATTCCCTCTTTAAAAATTTCTACATCTGGTTTAAATAAAATAATGGAACCATGTTTTTTTGATGTGCCGATTTTCTTTGTTGGAGCTTTTGGTTTACCAATACCGTACTCCTGCATGTGAAGTCCGCCATCCTGATGCACTGTAACTTTTGTATGAACAGAAAGGGCGTTTACTACAGATGCACCCACACCGTGCAAACCTCCAGAAACTTTGTAGGCTTCATTGTCGAACTTTCCTCCGGCATGAAGGACTGTCATGATAGTCTCAAGAGCTGAAACTTTTGTCTTTGGGTGAATACCTACGGGGATACCATTTCCATCGTCAGCGACTCGTACATAGCCATCTGGTAGAAGTGCCACCTCAATATGCGCACAACGTCCTGCCATGGCTTCATCTCGAGCGTTATCAAAAATTTCCCAAATGAGATGATGAAGACCTTCTGGACCTGTCGTACCAATATACATACCCGGTCGCTTTCGCACCGGCTCAAGACCTTCGAGAACGGTGATGGATGACGCATCGTAGACGTCTTTGTTTTTTGGTTTTTTTTCTTCTTTTGCCATAGGGTTTTTTCCAGATATTTTTACGTGTATCGAGTATCTAAAGTGTGCACTTCGGATACTCGATACATACATCGGCAGATATTTCGATTACTATATCTACTATATCACGCGAAATTACCTGATTATTATAGCAAATTTTCATAGTTTGGGTTGTCTTGACACTGTGGACGGGTGTTGTATCCTTTTGGTGTTATTTGACAAATCAACCCATACACAGCAAACCCTCAGAAAGCACAGCTCATGAACCCAGAACAATCTACAATGCCGCAGGAGTCAGCACTAGAAAAACTCAGGAAACAAGCTCTAGCAATCATCGCCCTGCCTACATGGCCAGATGACGACATGCGTTATATCAAGGCCGAACGAACCAGGATGCTTCTATGCATCCTCATCCAAAGTCTTGAACTGTACTTTAAAGGCCAAGGCCCTTCATGTATAGCGAACGTCTGCACGGTTGCCTATGAAGTAGGCGTGCCAGCATTGGCCGCCAGAGAATTGATCAACAAGACAGTCGGAATCATCAATACTGAACATACCAACAGATGTGTTGATATGTCTCCTTGGTTGACAACGAGCCGAGAATCGATTGCTTCAGATTTTCTGAAGTTTTTGGGTAACGATTTCCACTTTCTGTTTTTAGTTTCCTCGAAGGGCACCAACTCACCAATACAAGCACTCAAAACTCTCTTTCCGAGTCTTTCAGCCCCATATTTGGGCAACCCGGGAGAATGTTTTGTCTGCTTTCCTGGTGCAGCATACTGCGAAGCAATCAAGCTGCCCGGAAATAAAGGCCACCTAGAGCCTTAAATCAGATGCCTTACCACGTCGCCGTACCCTTCAAAAAGGTACGGCTTCATCTTTTATTTAAAGCATTCAACAACCTCCCACATTTTTGCTCCATGGCTTCCCTTACACAAAATGACATCGTTTACCTTCACACTTTTCTTTAAATAATCTACACATTCAACATTATCATTCACATAAATTAATCTAGTTTGAATATCAATATTTTCAAAAGTATCGGTGATACCTATAAGTACTAACTCGGCGACATCGTCTTCATTACATACATTTACAATTCGCTCATAACCAGTATGCAGATAGTCTCCCAACTCTTTAAGAACACCGAGGCATACAATTTTGCGCTCATTCGGGAAAAGTTCTTTCGTCGCTTTTATAGCAGCAATAACAGAATCAGGGTTGGCATTGTATGTGTCATCGATGATTGTTATAGGGAAAGTAGTCGACGCATTTGCCGTATTGCTTCCAACAGATTCAATTGCGAGACTAGCGATTTCTCGTTTCAAAATATCAAACCTCCCTTTATCGTTTTTCGTCTCAGAAAGGCCTTTTAAAATCTGCTCCCCAGAAACACCTAGGTCGTGAGCAATAGCAGTTACAAGAAGCGCATCAGTGACAATATGTGGTGCACTTATGCCAATTTTATTTAATTTTGATTGAAAATTTAAAAACTCCACCCCGAGACATTCTATATGTTTAATATCGACGGCAGATTTTCGTGCGGAAGTCCGGTTGAGTAAATATTCTGAGTACTGATCATTTTTTGGTACTACATACAAACCAATTTTTGGCAGTGATAGAGCAATAGCACCCTCTTCATCTGCAATAGCTTCTACTGTCCCAAAAAATTCTATGTGAGCAGCTCCGATACTTGTGGTAATACCATAAGTCGGTTTTGCGATGGCACAAAGGAACTCAATTTCTCCAGGATGATTTGAACCAAGCTCCAAAACAGCAATCTCGTCCGATGATTTTATAGAAAGGATTGATAACGGAAGCCCAATAAAATTATTTAAATTACCTTTTGTATAGGCGACTTTTTCAACGTCAAACTTTTGTGTCAAAACACTTGCCATGAAATTTTTGGTTGTTGTCTTACCATTACATCCTGTGATTGCAATTACTGGGATTCCGAGTGTTTCACGATATTCTGTTGCGAGTTGTTGAAGTGCGCGTACTGTATCTTCAACTTTTAACAATCTTGAATCTTCTGTCCCAAAATCTGGGTTTATATAGCCAGCATCTACAACGCAAATAGAAGCGCCTTTTTCAAGCGCCTGTTGTACGAAATCATGCCCATCAAACTGCTCACCTTTTATAGCAAAAAAGATATCTCCGACTTGTAGAGTACGAGTATCAGTCGAAATATTCGATTCGCCAGCTTTAAGTTTTGAAATTATTTGGTCGAACATATTAAAGTATTCTATATCAAATATCTAAAGGATACACGTTGGATACTTAATACACACATTTATTTTTAAATCGTTTGATTACAATAGGACTAAAACAACAAACCTTAAACCTTTAATACGGACTCTATTTATTAAGCGACGCCTCAATACACATAAACATCGGAATCTCTTTTCGAGCTTCGTCTTCAGCTTTTGCCCGAGGACCACCCTGACTCTTTTTGTGTGAAGACCATTCTTCGAGACGTGTGATGACGAATCCGTGTTTTGATAATAATTTTACGAAAACTTGAAGTGGTCTGTGATATGAAATAGTATATTTCTTTTCCCGAGCACGTTCTTTTGGAATGCCAGGGTTCATATCTATTTTAATAGTTCCCTCACTCAAGTACTGATACACCACACGACCTTGTCTGTCGCGATTTGTACTTGCTGGTCGATCATCATAAAACCAATCGGATGACTGAGGAATACGAAAAGCTGGGTGGTTGATGACAAGAACTAAACGTCCAAAAGTAACAGCTGGGCTATCCTTGATATCTCTTTTATTTTTAATTGATAGACCAACAATATCTTGCTTCTTTGGTCGACGGAGGATTCGTGCGATTTCTTCAAATGTTTTGTCGAGCTCTTTTATATTTTGCAAAGCCAAAATACACATTGCTGTATCAACAGTAGATGATTGAATGACATTCAAATCATCAGCACTTCCGACATGAAATTTGGCATTGTTGAGCTTTTTTTGAGCAAACCGTTCTTCTGCCTTTCCAATCAGTTCTCGAGAAATATCAACTCCAACCACTCGTGCCTTCTGCAATGCAACAGCTTCAGAAAAATATCCTTGTCCACAAGCAATATCTGCTATATAGTCCCCAGCTCGCGGGTTCACAATACGGAGAATATTTGGGAGGATTACGTTTTTTTGATAAGAATCCTCTGAACCTAGATATTCGTCATACCAATCTGCTACTTTTCCCCAAGATGTGTCGTGTTTCATATAATATAGTTGATTTATACATGCAATATAGCATGGTAGTGAAAAAGCCCAAACTCTGCAGTCAGGGCTCCTTCTAGGACGTCTTTTATTATTCGCTCTATAAATTTGACCGAGACGACTACTTCTTCACCGCCTTCACTGCATCCTCTGCAACTTTCACTGTTGCCTTCTTTGCTTTAGCAACTGTCTTCTTTGCAACCTTTTTACCAGCATTGAGTTCACGCTTGATATTTTTCCAATGAGACTTAAGTTCTTTTGCAACAGCTGATAGCTCTGTTGTATCGATTGATTTTACACCCTCATATTTTTTCATAACAGCGTCAATTGCCTGCTGATATAAATTTTCATCTACTTCCTTTATTTTTTCAATTCGCTCCAATACTTCACCTTTAGCTTTTAGAGCCCACCCCTTTACTTGCTTGATCTTTCTCTGAGCCGCCTTATTTCCATGTATAAAATATGCGCCTGCTGCAGCCGCAACGAGTCCTCCAATAATAGCGATACTAGCTGTAGATGCTGATGAACCTGATGTTGCTGATTTACTTTTTTTGTTTGTCATGTGATTTGATATTTTGGAAATTACTAGAATCTTATTATTAAATATAAAGATAACTACGCGCTTACAAGTATATCACACTAGCCTACTACCTCGTCATCCTTGGTGTTCTTTTTTGACCGTGCCTTGTCGGCGTGTGATTTTCGACCGCTATTTCCACCTTGATGCGATGTAAACTTTTCGGTGAATCGATTTAGAAAAAATCCTGTAACAAAACGCCAAAAAGCAGATACTTTGACACCCTCCTCTTTTACCTTACCTCGGAGCTCGGCGATATCCTCGACAACATTCTCGCTTTCTGTTTTGACTGTTTCAGCGATGGATGAAATGGTACGGACAATCTTTACTGCATACGCAAGCAAGACGATTAGTAACAAGACAAGTAAAATAACGGCGATTGTGGTAATAAAGAAAAAAATGTCAGCGTGTATTAGTGTGTTCATGATTACTTGTATTATACATTAAAAATCCTTCTAAAAAATGAACCTCGACTACCGGGTAGTGGACCATATCTGTTTGGAGCAGGATTACCCTTTACGGTAATAAGTACTATAAATAGTATCAAGAGCACAACCTCAAGAATCAAAAATCCAAACTCATACACTCGTCCGAAAGATGGTAAAAACCAAACGAGAAAGAGGAAGGCTAATCCCCCAGGAAGTCCTAGATTGTGCAATCGTCTAACAATCAACGATAGCGACATTACGGTTATAGGAGCCAAGATAACAGGTGCGAGCATAAGTAGGTAATTGTCTGTATCTGTGGCAACGGTATCGAGTATTATTGTCCATACTTCAGGTGCAAGTCGAGCAAGAAGGAGAGCACTAAATGCAAATGTAATATATCCAATACCAAAAAAGAATAGAAAACCGATTACAAAATCTTTTCGGCGAAGCCGACCGGCGAACAGTCCCTTATGGATGGTCTCACCATTCACATCAACAGCCTTTGAAATATTTCTCCCAAACACATTTAGTGAGTGATGTCTTTGGGCACCCACTTTGGATCCTGCATAATCTTTTCTATGCTTTGATAAAGGTGGTAAAAAGTTGTTGATTGCGGCCAAATCCTGGTGAATATCTGTATACAACTCTCTAGCATGCTCAAACGCAGTATCTATATGACCCTCCTCAAAACCAGCACGTGACAGCATTTGCTTTATGTCTCGTGGATGAACTGCCTGCTCGAGTTTTATTTTAATAAAAGATAAAAGTCCTTTTTCTGGTTTAGGATTTTGCGGGGAAATATGATGAGAATGTTCACGTTCTGACATAACACACTAATGATATATCTATTGTCTCTTTGTGACAATATAGTTGAAGTGTATTTCTGAAACTGGTTGGATAGATAATCTACTTCCAGTTTGCCGAACAACCATTCCATCGAGTTTTGGATCTATTTTTATCTCCGCAAGAGTAAACGGGGCCCTAATTTTTTTGACAAATGAAAAATCTACAAGCATCCATGTTGGAACAAACTCCGTACCAGTCTTTTCAGCCAATTTCTTTTTAGCTAAAGAAGTTGGATCGAAATGTTCATCTTTGGGATCAAAGGCTGACGAGTCAGCATATGGAGCACTTGAAACTTTTGCTATACCATATACACCATTTGGTTTATCTGCATTCTTTGAACTGGAATGATAAAACAAGGCGAGGTCACCTACCTGCATTTGGTCACGCATAAAATTTCGAGCTTGGAAATTTCGAACGCCTGCCCACGGAGTTTTACCTTCTCGTTTCAAATCATCGATAGAATAGCAGTCTGCTTCAGTTTTTATGAGCCAAAACTTTTTTTCTTTTTTTGACTTTTTCTCCGTCATTCTATTTTTCCAAAAGAGAGAAACTTACAATACTTACTTTGTTGGCAGTGTCTATACTAGCGACAGCAATGGCAGTATATGAATACGTACCATCTAGATACTGAACGATTGCACGATCTGGACCATCAAATGTTACATCTGTTACTTCGTAAGATGTTCTTGATTTTGGATAAGCGAGCTTGTTGATATTGTTATATATATAGGTACTAACAGCATCTCTCTGCGCTTGGTTGAAGGGTGTGATCACACGAGTTGGCTTTGTAGTCTGTGCTGGTTTTGTTGTCTTTGTTGTCGTCTGTGTCGCGACCGGCTTCACGAGTGATGGAGCGATAGGTGGTGTAGCTACAGGGAGCTTAGTAGCGGATGTTGGGAACAGTGAATTGTTACTACTAGTATTTGTTTGGACAGGCATTGCTCCAGTTGGATTTTGAGTGGTTTCTTCTGTATTCAAGGTGCTAGGCAAATACATGTATGTGTACCAATAGTACCCTCCACCTGCTAGAAGGAGTAATACGAGAATCGCACCAATTATCCAAGCGATGGTTCCTTTATGTTTCTTTGATGTATTTTGCTGATTATTTAAAATAGCATTCACTTCATTTCCCAATTTTGCAGCAGTTACACTTGCTGATGGTGCAGGTGGAATACCGTTTGTATTTGAATATGAATTAGTGATGGGTGCACCGACTTTGTATCCTGAAGTTGGCATTGCATTCAGAGCTGTAGCAGTAGCTGCTGGTGTTGGTGCTGATACTGGTTTTGAAACAGGTGAAGCTGGAGGTGTATATGGCTTGAATACTGAAGGCTGAACAGGGGTTTGGACTGAGGCAGACGAAGGCGCTGGTGATACTGGCGTTGGCGGCACCGCTGTATTTTGAGCTAAATTCGGATTCATTATACGATCGAGTGCAGATGGTGAGTGTGCAGAAAATGGAGAAGATGAAGAAGATGTAGGTAGGTTAGATGGAGCTGTTGGAGCAGTTGGCTTTACTGCACCTGATGACATAATTTCTGAAAATGTGGGATGAGTATCCGGAGTTTGCGACCTGAATTGAGTTTGGGTTGGAGTTGGAGTTCTGTTTGTTTGAGCTACACTTGGTAGAGGATTGGAGTTTACTCGTGGAGTCGAAGCAAGTGGTTGACCAGGTTTTGGCATACCGTGAAATACTGGCTCTGAAGATTCGTTATTTGAATTTGTATTTTTTGTTGGTTCCATAATACAAACAGTATACCACCACAATATCTGGTCTACAATTCTATAATAAAAAAAAGGGGGGTAGCAAAGAGTCTAGAAGACGGCTTACAGTTTTCGTATAACCGCTTTAACGACGGCGGCGATCTTCATATCGTACTCTGGGTAGATATTATTAAAATTTTTATTTGCAGGCTCTAGGTACGGTCTCCCTCGCTTGTCTATTCGATAATATTTCATAGTCCAGCCACCATCTACTTCTGCAATAACAATGTCACCGACCTTAGCAGATCTAGTACCTCCACCTGCTAAAGCTCTTTCAACCAAGACCATATCACCCTCAGCGATATGAGCTTCAATCATCGACTCACCTTTTACCTCAAGCATGTATGTTGAGTTCTTTGAATCCCCAAGTAAAAAATCTTCTATACTTGTAGCATCGAGCATTTGTTCTTCGGCGGCTGTCGGCATACCAGCTTCAACAAGACCGAGAAGAGGTACATCTCCATGCAATCTCGCGGGAGTCAACTTCCCTTTTGAATCTTTTTCGAAAATCCCTTCTTCAACAAGTTTATTGATGAGCTTATAGACTGCATTCTTAGACTTGAAGCCGACAAGACTCATGATCTCGCTGTAGCCAGGAACTCGCTTATGCGATTTGTAAAAGTCTGTTATTTTCTTTTTGTATGAGTCGTATGGCATTTGATTTAGCGAATTTATGCGTTAAGCATATTGTATCAGAATTGCAGTTGAATTTATCGCACTCACTTACAATGAATCTTACATCGGGCTAGAAAAGAAAGCTGGCCATTGCAAATGTTCGAGCAAGTGAAGCTTCACTTTCAATTCGTCGAAGTTGTGAGACAAGTGATCGGTGACGAGCAGATTCTTTTTCATAAGAAATTCCTTTTACAATTTTCTGATCAATCTTTTTGTTAATTGATCGAAGTTCTCGGTTGATTGCAAACATTAGTGACATTCTTTTCATGTTCATATGATTTTTAGTTATTGTTGTTTTTTATAATTTTTGGCGCCGGTCTCTGCGTCGTGTTTTCTGTATGTTTATATTATAGGTGAACTGTAGTTCACCTGTCAAAGGTAGGCGATAGGGAAGTTGGGGATAACTCCAAAATGCTTTTATTTTATTGATTTATTTCTTCTTCAAATACATCAACGTGTCATACCCATTATGGACTCTTTCTTTTGTGTCCAAGCCAAAGCCTTCCAAAAACTCTAACATTTCCTTTCTAACTTTCTCAGTGTCCTCATCAGTTATCTTCTCGACTTCTACAAAATTACCTAAACCTTCGACTGAATCAAAGCAAATTTCATAGCCTTTAAAGTTTGTCTTTGTTCGAACTTTCTTAACTCTAACAGCTTCTTTGTAACCCATATATAAAATTGCATCTCTCATTTGAATCGGATCTGAGATTTCTACTTCCCTTTCAATACTATCCATCTCTTCCCCACGCTTCAGGGTAAAAAACGATTTATCTTTAGTTTGTCTTATTCTCAAATAATTAGCTCCTTCTGGAAACAGAGTGTATTCGCCTTCATAATTTATAAAGACCATATCATCTTGAAGTACAGGATTAGTAAATACACAACCCAGTTCCTTGAGCTTATTTTGGAATGTCTCAAATTCGGCGACTCGTATTTTGATTTCGATTTCTTTGTTCATATTTAAATTTTATAAAGAATGCTCAGCGATATATCCTCTAACCAAATCTTCAATCTGTTTAAGAATAATTCGATGTTCTTCGAGTGGTGTTCCTTTTGGATCTGCCACTTCCCAGTACACTGTTTTGGTAGAGTTCCTCAGATACTCCGGAATGGTATGCTGTTCAGCCATGACTATTATCTTGTCCGCCCATTCTACCATCGTAGGGTCGAGTTGAGTTCTCACATTCTCTGATGCGTCGAATCCTTTCTCTTTTAATGATTCGATAACAAAATTTGCAGCAGGCAGGTCTTTGAGTAATTGACCATGTCGACTTTCACCTTCCTTGCTCAGTACCCTCGTACCGCTAGACAACACTGTATGTTTTTTATTTTTACCATATGCATCGCCTGAGTTAGTAAGCATGTTAAAGAGTACCTCACCCATTTGACTTCGCCCTACATTTCCACGACATATAAAAAGTATGTTCATATCAAATAAATACTACCACGCCCCACACTTAAAACACAAAAGACCCACTTTCGTGAGTCCTTTGGGTATCTTTCTCCTACTTCCGAAAAATAAAAATATTATGTGGGACTTGCGAGGACGACGGTCCGAGTACGAGGAATTTTCTAGCAAGAAAATATCCGTACCCACATAATATTTTTATTTTGAGGATTAATGCCCTGGAACAAACGTCAACGCCTTCCCTACTGCGCCTGCACGTCCTGTTCGGCCGATTCGGTGAACATAGTCGTCGTAGGTCATAGGAAGTTCGTAGTTGATCACGTGAGATACACCTCGAACATCGATTCCTCGAGCAGCAACGTCAGTCGCTACAAGAATGTTCAATGCATCGCTCTTGAATGAAGCAAGTGCCTTCTGTCTCTGATAGTGATTTTTATCACCGTGGATAGAAGCTGCTTTGTGTCCGAGCTTGATGAGATCTTCTGTGAGTCGTTCTACTCCGTGCTTTGTCTGTCCGAAGATGAGAACTTTTTTGAATTCATCTTTATCAGTAAGAAGTGAATGGAGTTTATCCATTTTATTTTCACCTCGTCCGATTCGTACGACGTCCTGATCAACACTCTTTGAAGTGTCACCAGTTTTCACTGAAACAGTTATAGGATCATTGAGGAATTCATGAACAAGGTTCTGAATTTCTTTTGACATGGTCGCTGTAAAGAAAAGAGTTTGTCTTGTCTTTGGCATTTGTCCAATGATGAATCTCATTTCGTTGATGAATCCCATGTCCAACATTCGATCAGCTTCATCAAGAACCACGTTAGTGAATTTTGAGAAGTTAATATATTTTCGTTCACCAAGGTCTTTGAGTCGTCCAGGTGTACCGATTACGAAGTTGTTGAAATATTTGAGGTCCATGATCTGTTTACGAATATGAGCACCACCTACGCAACATACTGAGTATATTTTTGTATCTCGGATAAGGATAAGAAGTTCATCTTCAATTTGCACAGCGAGTTCTCGCGTAGGTGCCATGATAAGAATTTCTTCTTTAGGATTATTGATTACTTTGTTTACTAGTGGAATAAGGAAGGCCATAGTCTTTCCTGTACCTGTGTTTGCAATACCAATAACGTCTTTACCTTCAATAACATATGGAATAGCCTGATCCTGAATAGGACTTGGATTTACATATCCCTTGAGTGCAATTCGTTTCTTGATATCTTCTGCGATATTAAAATCGTTGAATGTATGAGTTGGCTTGTATGCAGCTGCTTTTTTAGCTTCTTCTGTAATGTGCGTAGTATCAGCGATTTTGTTGATGTACTTATTTACATCAATATACTGACCTCGTCCACCTCCTCCTCTACCACCTCGGCCGCCGGAACTATAGCCACCTCTTCCACCGCCAAATCCGCCTGATGAGTATCCTCCTCGTGAACCTCCAGATGAATAGCCTCCCCGACCGCCTGAAGAGTATGATGAGCCACCTGAAGAGTAGCCTCCACGTGATCCGCCAGATGAGTAACCACCTGAACTATATCCTGATGATGTTCGTGGTGCAGATGAATATGAAGAGCCTGATCGTGATGGAGCGCTTGTTCCATATGAAGTCTGTGAACCACTGTATGATGGTCGTGAAGATGAGTATGAAGAAGAACCTCCAGATCGTGATGGAGATGAGTAACCTCCTCGTGATGAGCTTGATGAACCGCCACCTGATGAGTATGAAGATCCAGATGAATATCCACCACGTCCACTGTCGCGTCCGCTTGATGAATAAGAAGAACCAGATCGTGCAGATGATGCAGAGCCTGTTCTTGATGCTGAATTATTTTGTGCTTTTGGTACAAACTGCTTTGCAAATGACAGAGCGTCTGCTTTAGGAGCCGGACGGAAAGTCGGCTTTGGTCCACGTGAATTTGCTCCACGTGAAAAACTTGATTTATTATTGTTCATTTTTATGTAGTGTAAGGCGTAAAGTCCTCGCCTGATTACAAAACATAGGCGTCGATGGTTTAGATATATTGCGCGGAGCGCGGAATCTAAAGCTTAATAAAGTGACGCAAAGTGGCCATATAGGCCGTAGGCAAAAACTTAGATATAACTTACCTATACAACTTACACTAGGATACAGTATTTGTCAAATAGCAATATCTGTGTTAAAAAGGAGCCTCAGTCCCCTGAGCTTGCGCTGTACTATGGTGCCAAATAGGCATCTTCGGACACGCATGGCAAAGGAGTTGAAAAGAGAATAAGAAAAGGAACAAATGTAACCCAGCACAATATGTGTTTGGGTAAAGCAACAACAGCAACCTACAACATCTAGAAACCGACATTATGGCGAAGAAATCTGCAAAGAAATCAAGTGCAAAAAAAATCAATGAAGAAGCCACTACGATGCTGGATGACCTGCTCCGGCAGCGAAAAAGTCTTCTCGTACTGTTGATCCTGGCAATCGAGGATCCCACTCCTCGCAGGAAAGGAAAGACTGGCAATAAGAAGAAGCGTTGATCATCCCCACGACGGATTGATCCTCAAAAAACCTACGGCTTGCGTGTTTTATCGGAATCGAAAGAAACTGATGAAACACGTGAGCTGTTTTTTTATTTAATGTGTATCAAGTATCTAAAGGATACACATTGGATACTTGATACACATTAATACATTTAAAAGATGTACAAACACATAGGACTCGTCATTTTTACCTACTAAAATATCGCAAACTTCATACCCTTCCGTATTTTCATATAATCCGGAATAGTACGTTCCACTAATTTCCAAAAGTTTGGACCGTGATTAAATTCTGACAAGTGACAAAGTTCATGCACAACCACATAGTCTATTTCTTCCGGCCGGAGCTGTGCAAGCTTGTGGCTAAAATTCAAATTCCCTCGACGCGAACAACTTCCCCATCTTGTTGAAACTTTTTTAACCCTCACATCTTTATATGTAAAATTGTAGAACTGATTAAAGTGAGTGAGACGTTCTTGTACAATGGAGAGAGTCCGAAGCTTTAATTCTTTTTCAGATAATTTTGATATGGGTTGTGATG
Organism: Minisyncoccota bacterium; assembly: GCA_018062305.1. Taxonomy (GTDB): domain Bacteria; phylum Patescibacteriota; class Minisyncoccia; order Phycocordibacterales; family CAIZLB01; genus VEQN01. The sequence continues at coordinate 24,146 of JAGOSK010000004.1, forward strand.
GATTCGTGGAATCGCCGTAAAGCTCGCCACGGGTTTTCCTTATCTTTTCTTGGAGTTTTCTATACTTTTCTCTTTGCACTTCTATCCACTCTTTTTTAGTAGCGACAAAATATTCCGCTTTTTTTATAAGCAAATTTTGAAAAATAGAAGAACGCCGATATGGTACAGTCACCACACAAGAACCATCACGTTTTACGGTGAGGCTGATTCGTTTTGATCGACGGTTGATTTTAATTGTGTAGTCTGTGTCTTCCATTATTTATAAAATATAAAATCAAACATCCCCGGATACGCTAGTGTACCACGGGGATATTACTTGATTTGTTCTCGATATAGATCATCTGGAAATGCATCGAGTACAATTCAGTTGTTCAGTCTCCAACCTGCATGTCGCACATAATGAAACAGAAACAATGCGATTGGAATACTGAAAGGAGCTGTGACTGTGGTAATGGACCTATTTAAAATACTCATACGCGAGATGTACTCAAAACCGGGAATCACTGCCCCAAATGAGAAATAAGTAGTGTATGAGATATAGGTACCAATCAGCAACAGAAACCCTGGGATTGAGATAACCCAGGTTAAAAACAAAAGGAACCCGCCGAAGATCCCCAAGATGTTGTCATCATCATAATTGGCATAGTCGCCATGATGTGCGAGTCTTGCACTCAGATCATCAGCTTTTTCATCAGCCATTTGATTGATGCCTAGAATTAAGTTTCCTAAAAAACGAAGAATTTTCATAACTGAAGTCAAATTTTGAATTGAACGAACTATCGAGAATCTCTGTGAGACTGGTCTTGGACCACCCACATTTCTCAGAAAAATACTACAAACTCCAAGCTATAATGTCAAATTCACGGAGGCTCAAATTCGCCACAAGTTTATATCCTCTACTCCTCCTTAATCTTCGCCTCTGGCACCATACCGCTCACCTTCACGTCCCCACTCATTTCATCGAGGAGCTCGCCGAGCTCTTTCCATCTTGGAGTCACAGTTTGATTGCCAATTACCCAAAAAAGTTCTGGTGCAAATTCTTGAATAAATTCGTAATCGTGGCTCACGAGTAAAATAGTACTCTTTGAAACTTTACATGAATGTAAAAGCACTTCCCATGTCACTTCATCAATATGGTTTGTAGGCTCGTCGAGAATTAGAAAGTCTGGTTTTTGTCCAAACACAATAGCAAATCGAAGTCGCATTCGTTCACCTCCAGAAAGTGAGCCGATTTTTGTTTGCATTTTTTTGAGATCAAATCTCATAGCGCCAAGCGCAGAACGAGCCTCTACATCAAAACAATTGAGTTTTTTCATAACTACATCTACAGGATTTGCATCCGCATCAAATTGCATATGCTGATCAAAATACGCAAAGCTTACTGGTTTCTCAGGAACCCGAGAAGTTGGATCATATGCCCCTATCGCCCATGTCACTGTACCTTCTGTTGGCACCAAGTCGCCCGTCAAAGATTTTAGAAATGTTGACTTGCCTGCCCCATTTCGTCCAAGAAGTGCAATATGTGAACCACTTCGGACCTCAAGTGACACATCTTTAAATGTAAATGATTTTGAATCTGGATACTTGAATCCAAGCTTTGTGGTACGCATGAGCAACTTTCCATCATGAAAACCTTCTCCACCTTGTGCGATTTTCACTCGCGCTTTCTTATCATCAGGACGTCCGGTATCTTTATGACTCGCCTTGAGCTCGTTTAACTCTTTAAGTTTTCTCTGATATGCAGAAACTTCTTTTCCTCGAATTGCTTTTTGCTTCAAGATGACGATTGTATTTTGCAATTGTTTAATACGTTTTGTCTCAGTATCGAATGCTCTTTGCATTCCACCGATTCGTTCCATCTTACTTTCGATATAATCATCGTATCCACCTTCTGAAATATGAACTTGTCCACCAGCAAGCTCTGCAACTTTTGTTGCAATAGAATCAATAACCAGTCGGTCATGAGAAATGAAGACAACTCCTCCTCGATAATCTTGGAGCATTTGAATCAACACCATACGACTAACAATGTCGATGTGGTTTTCCGGCTCGTCCAGCAATATGAAATCTGGATTTCCAGCGAATGCAACTGAGAGCATGAGAATCTTTTGTTGACCTCCTGAGAATGATCCGCAGGTTGATGTCGGGTCGAGTTTTTCCAAATCAAATCCCAACTCTTTTGAAATACTAAATACTCTTTTAGTCAGTCCGACACCGATATTGTCATTGATATATTCAGCGACCGTCTTGTGTGTACTGTCATGAGGAAATTCCTGTGGAATGTACACAGCTCGAATATGCCCACTCTTTTCAACTACTCCAGCATCTGCTTCTATTTCTCCACAAAGAATCTTGAGGAGTGTAGATTTCCCAGCGCCGTTTTCACCAAGAATACAAAGACGTTCATTTTCAGTACATTTTAAAGAAACCCCTGAAAATATGGTTCGGTCTCCATAGGCATATTCAATTTTCTTGAGGTTTATGTATTTCATGCTTGTTTTTTAGTGTCGCAGTACGTCTGGCAGTACGTCTGGCGTGTCCAGATTATATAGTACTTAAACTTACCATATTAAAAAATTAAAAGAAAACCACCCAGCGAACCGGGTGGCTTCGCTTGGGTGGGGTATTTTTTTTTGGGGGGGTAAATGGGGGGTCACAAACACCCCCCTCACTTCTTTAGGCAGCCATAACGTTGCCTTCATTGTCATAGAAGACGGTTTCGCCTGTTTTGGAGCAAAGACGAATCATACTGTAACTGTCTGTGAGCAACGTGTCACCCTTCACAGGATTATTTCTGTTCCCTGGAAGACCCAAGGTGTGCCGAAGCGCCGCAGGAAGTGAAGGGACGCAAAGCCTATCTGCACAGATGATGACATCATGACAATCTACGAACCCCTTCATGTCATCAATGAGTTGTATCGAACGCAAAGGATGTGGCACTAAACCTCCACAACCAAGTTCGTCAATACTCACAAGTAAGTCTGCCACCTTTGTTGAGAGTGGCTTGCATCTTCCAACGAGAACACCAGCTGTCACAATAGTGTTCGAATCGGGCGATGAAAAGAATTTCATCTTTTTTCTTTTACTCTTAGCGGGTTTGATGATTCTGGTAAGACTCACCAACGTCTTTATACCCGAATGTTCGAGTTGAGTCATTCGACGACTGCGACGATTGGCTGAGGTTGGGGTTGTAGGAAGAACCAAATAGATGAAGGTAGCATGCTTAGCTGGCATAGGATTTGATGTTGAATTTTCGAAGAGCTTGAATTAATCGCTGACACTATCTCACATAAGCTGCCCATACATAGTACAGAGCAGGGACTGCAATTAGAAGGCATACGATGAAAAGACGGGAAAGAACTGGGTGTTTGTCCATAAGGGGTAACAGGAACTTGAGCGGTGTTGTTGGGTTTGCTGAGAATCGCAGTTTGTCTGCGTGTCCATAAGTTGTAAGCAAGATGAACACTTATGATTATGCATTGATATTGTAATAAGTCAACATGCGTGATATATACACAGTATATTAATGTACAAATATAGTATAATAGTACTCATACATTATTATAATTATATTATTCGACTACCAATGAGAAATACAAAAGCAAAAACATATTTTAAACTGACGATTGTTGCACTACTGCTTGTAAGTTTTCAAATTGCGCAAGCAGAAACTGAGACTGCGCAACCAATAAGCACAGCAACGAATGTGCCATCAGTAGAAGCAACAACCAACGTCGCACCTGTGACACCTAGACTAACTCCACGCAAGGACGCACTAGAAGTACGAAAAGAAATCCGTGCTGGAGCTCAAATAGAGAAGAAGGAAATCAAACGAATTGCTAGTTCAACTAAAAGGATGATTTTAAACAATCGAGATGGTGAATTAAAAGAAGCACAAGGTCAAATACGGGCAATTCGAGCATCTACAACAGAGGCATTACGTTCTATCCGTGCGAGCACAACGTCTGCTCTCAAAATCAACAGAGAAGAACTACTTAAAGATATAGAAGCAAAACGGGAAGCTCTCAAAAAACAGTTCGAGGTTAAATTTGAAATCAAAAATGGCAAAAAGATAGAGAAAAAAACAGAAAAAAAAGAGAGGCTAGAAAAAAAGGCTGAAGAAAAAGTAAAGAAAACTTTAGAAAATATTTATACACGCCTAAGTAATAGACTTGCAGAATTAGTAAAAATTGAGACAAAAATCACAGAAAGAATCAATGTACTAAAAGCTAAGGGTGTGAATACAACGACATCTTCAACACTCCTCATTTCCGCTCATACAGCACTCACAAAAGCGCAAATCGATGTCGAAGCTACAAAATCAATTGCGATAGAACAAACCGCAACATCAACTTCTAAAGAGATTCTCAAAAGTCTAGTACAAAGTGCTGAAGTAAGTATCAAAACTACTGCAGATGCATACAAAAAAGTTGCTGAGAGTTTGCGTATAGAGGCAAAGACCTCAGGTTCAAATACCGCTACAAGCACTAGTTCAAGTACAGTCTCTGTTACACAATAAATTATTAAATAATCTATCAATATATATGGATCCAATTGTAAACAATCAAATGAACTCAATGTACCAAGCTCCCCTACAGTCTGCTGGCCATAGGACTTCTATACTTGCTGTCATTGTCCTCCTACTCATAGCTAGTATTATTGCAGTCCTTGGTTTTGGAAGAATTAAAAATATGAAAGAAGAAGACATGAAAGCGCAACAAGCTGCGAGTGTTGTTCAAGCACAGAACGAAGCTATGCAAAAACAAAATGCACAAAATGCAGACAATATTGCAACAGACGATGAATCAATACTCCTTGATATCGAAGCTGTTTCAGGTGCTTCAAGTGACGCAGACATGAAAGTAATTGAAGCGGAGTTTTAGTTTGACTTAACGCGCCTTTAACGCGAACCAGTTAAGAAATCCCTTATACGCTCATCGATTCGAACATCCTGAGCACGTAGGGGATTTTTTAGTGTAATACCTTGAAGACTTCGGACTCGTGAAAGTGCCACATAGGCTTGTCCATGTGCAAAGGTTCCTCTACCAAAATCAATAATGGCTGTATCAAATGTCTTACCTTGACTTTTATGTATTGTAACTGCCCATGCAAGTTTGATGGGAATCTGCGTGTATTTGCCTACAACCTCGGAATCGAGCTGATCGTGTAACTCATCATATTCATAGCGCACCATTTCCCACGTATCACCAATCACCTCCTCCACTCGCCCATCTTCAAAGCGAATACGGACAGATGCATCCAAAAGTTTTTCGACTGTACCAATGTCTCCATTAACCCATTTTCCTCCAGGATCGTTTTTGAGTGTCATTACTTGTGCACCAAGTTTCAACACTAGTTGTTCTGGTGCTGGAGCATTCTTTTGTTCGAACCTGCCGACCAAAGCACCTTTATATGTTTTTGATGGAGTTTTTATTTCTTCTAATTTTTCCGTATTAATTTTATCAGCCAAGGCATTTGTGGTTACTAAATACACAGTGAGTTTTTTTATACTCGCGGCATCTGATGTGTCTGTACCTTTAGTAGCAGCATCGGTCGTCGTCTTCATTCCGAAGCTAAGTCCCTTAATACCACTTAAATCGAATTGCTTCTTGAGGTCTTGAATTAGTTCCTCTTTTTTCGACGGCATGCTTGATGGTGTTTTTGATGTCATCTCATGCTTCACTACAATATTACCCTCTTCATCTCGCTCTTCATCGTCAATCGGAATACCTTCATCATTCACATACAAAGAATCCTCAATCACCACGTCCGCTGTTTGCACGTCAGTCATCGTCACTTTTTTTCCATCAATTTCAAGACACATTCGATTTATATATTCGACATGTTGCATATCTGCTTCGCCTGTTCGTATTTTATCAAGAATATCTATAAACACTGGGTCCTGTTGACGATAGACTTGAGTTAATTCGATCACTTGAAAATTACCCTGCTTGTACGCTGGGGCATCAAAGAAATATGGGCTCTCGTATTTTGTTTCAAAAATATACCCTTCACCAGGACCGACAACAGGCGGAAGTTGGAAGAGGTCACCAATAACGACTATTTGTACTCCGCCAAATGGCTCGCTCGGATTCTTGCCATTTAAACGCAAAAAACGATCTATACAGTCAAACATATCGGCTCGCACCATAGATATTTCATCAATGATGAGCATATCGATTTTTTTATACATCTTTTGATCTATTTCTGCGGTAATTTTTTTTACATCATGCACGGTCATTCCAATTTTGAATTTAAAAAATCCGTGAATTGTTTGGCCTCGGACGTTGAGCGCTGCTACCCCTGTAGGTGCAACAACTACAACATTCTTTTTTGTAGTTGAACGGAAATATCCAAGAAGTGTCGACTTACCTGTGCCAGCTCGTCCCGTGATGAAAAGGTTTTCACTCGAATTTTCCAAAGTATCTATTACATCTTTTGATTCATCGGAGAGTTTAAGATTTTTGTAAAATTCTTTTTCAGCTTCTTCCTTTTTGAGCTTCTCTTTTTGTCCTTGGTCTTTATCGACTTCAAAAGACATGCCGTCTATAATCTTTTTTCGAGCGTTACTCCGGGCGTCGCTTTTGGAGAACTTTGAGCCAAAACCTGAGCCTGACGACGCGCCAGACTTCGCGCTAAAATCCCCTCTTCGTGAAGCAAAACTACCTGAAGGGATTTTTCGGCTTGGCCATTTTGAGCCACTAGAAGATGTCGATTTTGAAAAAGAGTTTCCGAAAGTCATAATTCCTCACATAATACCACGCGCCGAAAGACAAAAAACAGCACCAACATGTCGATTTGCGTGGTGCTGTTTTGAGAATTTTTTATCTTATGTATCGAGTATCTAAAGGATACACATCGGATACTCGATATACCCTCTATTTTAAAGATTATTCTTAGATCTTATTTATTTTCACACCCTGAACAGTCACATCCCACATCATTTGCTGGGCATACACCATCCTTAACAGGACAGCCACATCGTGAACCGAGACTATATCGTCCAGGACCTGTGTATAGTAGACCAACTGAGACAGCAAAGAGAGCGAGGACAAATTCGTAGCCATTATTTCCAACTGAAAAACCATTTGCTGCGTGTACTTTGATAAGAGCTGTAATCATAGTAAGTGCAAGGAGGAACGAAGCAACCTTTGATCCGTAGCCAATGATAAGAGAAACACCTCCGAGAAATTCTACCCAAGCAACAATATATGCCATGAATGGGGCAAATCCGAGCATCCCAAAGAAACCGACAACACCATCCATACCTTGCAACTTCTGATAACCATGTACAAGAAAGACAGCACCGATAATTACTCGAATAACTAGTAGTCCGAAATCTTTATTATGAAATACACTTTTAAGTTCTACTTTTTTCATGTGTTTTTGATTTTGCCTTTTGAGCCTTTTATTAACTTGATATACCTACCATTATATCACGCACATAAGTATGCTACCATGTGGAAATAAGTCATTTAGCAACCCATTCACCATGTCTAACTCAGATACACAATCGAAAAAGACGTCTGAAAAATCACCCCTATGGGATCTGGTTGTTATTGGTGGTGGACCATCTGGAATGATGGCAGCAGGCAGAGCAGCGGAGCTTGGTGCAAAAGTCCTTATCCTCGAAAAAAATGAATCTCTTGGTAAAAAACTTCTCATAACTGGTGGAGGAAGATGCAATGTGACTAATTCAGAATTTGATACTCGTACCTTGCTCGCGAAGTTTAAAGACGGTGGAAAGTTCTTGTTTTCCCCTTTCTCGCAATATGGAGTAAAAGAAACTTTGGATTTTTTTCATTTACACAGCATGCCGACAAAAGTTGAAAATGAAAAACGAACATTTCCTGTAAGTAACAATGCAGCATCAGTACTCGAAGTTTTGGAAAAATATATAGCGAGTGGCCATGTGACTATTCGTTCAAATACCGAAGTAAAAGGATTTGTGTTGGACTATAAAAGTGTGCAGATTACGGGCAAAAAAATCGCAGGCGTTCACATTAAAGGTGTGCAAATTAAAGGCGGTGAAATTATATATAGCAAAAAGTTTGTTCTAGCTACTGGTGGAAAATCTCGTCCTGAAACAGGTTCGACTGGCGATGGATTTGTTTGGGCAAAAAAACTTGGGCACACAGTCATCGAGCCGAGTGTTTCCCTTGTTCCTCTTAAAATAAAAGAATCTACATTCGTGCCATCCATTAAAGACCTTGCTGGCGTGTCGCTACAGAATGTAAAAATCACTATTTTGCAAAATGGAGTAAGACAAAACAAACCAGTAAAAGGGAAAATCCTATTCACTCATGTTGGAATAAGTGGACCGACAGTGCTCAATCTAAGCAAGGATGTCGGCGAGCTTCTAAAATATGGTGAAGTTTTTGTTTCTATCGATGTATTGCCATCTATTGACCAGGCTACCCTTGATGCAAAGCTTAATACATTGTTTCGTACAGAAATTAATAAAAAATTGAAGAATTGTTTAGGTATGATTGGTGACATGGGCTCATCGGATGAAAAATCTGACGCGCAAATTTCTAAGTCTCCTACATTACCAACAGCACTCATCAAAGCTATTATCGAAATATCTGGAGTTCCTGGTGATACTCCCGCTCACAGTATTACAAAAGAAGATCGACGAAAAATTCTGGCGGTGCTCAAAGGGCTGACACTTCAAGTAAGCGGGTTGCTTGGAACTGATAAAGCTATTGTCACATCAGGAGGTGTAATACTCACTGAAATAGATCCTCGTACTATGCAATCACGAATTCACTCAAATCTATACCTCGTTGGAGATATGCTTCATATTGATAGACCGTCTGGTGGATATAGTTTGCAGCTCTGTTGGACTACGGGGTATGTGGCAGGGAGTGATGTTGGTAAAAATCTAAATTAATCCTTTCTTCTTCATATTCGCCATTTTGAATAGTTCTATTTTTGATTGAACACCACTTGCGGAAAATGTAGCCGCAACATTAGTATTCGCACCCGATGGATTAGCCAGTGCAATCCCCTTTTTGTTTCTCACAATCATAAATGCAGCAAACATACTCCAGAGTAATAGACCCACTATGAAAAGAGTCATTTTCAAGCCGAAACTAATACCTGTTGATGGAACCTGTGAGAGGAATACCCCTGATACTGAGTTACCAACCCTTGAGCCACTAGTGTATGAACTACCTGAGTAATATGTAGTAGCTGGGTAAGTATAGGTTGTCGGATATGTGTATGTCGTTGGATATGAATAACTGTATGGATATGTGTATGTTGTGCCATTATATCCATTGTAATAATTACCGTTATAATAACTGCCATTGTAGTAATTACTAGAAACCGTTACATACAAACTTGCACACGACATTCCACTATATTGTGAGCAAATATTTATTGTCGCAGAGCCAGGATTATTTCCATAAACTGTCACTGTGTTACCACTGATACTTGCTGAAAAATATTGTGAACCAGGATTATTTGCGATGTAATAATTTTGTGAGCCGTAATATTGCCCATTATTATATTGGTTACCGTAATAATTAGAGTCGTAATTATTAATATATACAGTTTGAGTTTGGCCAGGTGCAACAGTTACAGAACTTGGATTCAAGTAAATCTGCCCTGAATTATTTCCATTATTTCCTCCCCATGATGAATTAACAGTTACTGCAATTGAAGCACAACTTGTTGTAGAACTTAATGAACATACATTTATTGTTACATACCCTTGTGTCAAAGCATTCAAAGTAAGTACACTTCCAGAAATAGATGCACCGACAACACTTGAGTTTGAATTTGAATTTATATAATAGTTATTGCCGTTACCACCTGAAATACTCACTGAGGTATTTTGCCCTTGATTCATTACTACAGATGATTGACTAAGATAAATATTTCCACCATATGTTGCCGGCCATGTAGCAGTAGTAGACTGCTGACCATTAACCACAACGTACACATTTGCACCCGATGGAATATTGTACGCTCCAGTATTAAACGTATTACTAAAATAACCACTACTGTTTGTGGTACCAATTGAACCAACTGAATTGCTAATTGTTGTACCAACATTGTAGTAATACAAATTTACCGCTTGATTCGGGTCACCATATACAGAGAGCTGTACGGTGTTGTTTCCAGATGAAGCAAAAGCAAGAGTAGGGGTTGCAGCGCTGGCTACTTGTGGAATCGCGCCGAATACCACCCCAAGACTAAGTACTAAAATGGCTAAAAGTAACGATATTTTTGATGTGTTCTTCATAATATCTGCATACTACACCTATCAGACAACGTTTTCAAGGGAACACTTAAGGGTAAGGGCACACTTATGCAAGGGTACACTTGTCCTGTGGACAGAGCTAACTTATGCAAAGCTGTGCAAAGCCAAGCTCTTTCCAAATAAGATATTTATATGATAATCTGACGGCAAGAGTTCGACACCTTGTACTCCGTCATCGAGCTGTCTCTGCTACCCCAAAAGGCAAAACAGGGACGTGTTTAACTCTTACAATTTACAGCTCTTTATCATGAACGCCTTGACCACCTCATACTCCATGAAGGAGGACCCGAGGATTGTAAGCATTCTGAATTCGCAACCGAGAATTCGTCGAGTTGGTCTCATGCGATCTATTGGAAATTGGATCAACAGACCCATCCCATACAAAATCAGCACTGGACCATGTCGCGCTCTTATCTGCCATTGTCCAATACACGATGAGAAGAGTCCTTCATTTCGCATGTGGAGCACTGGAAGCTTTTACTGCTTCGGATGTTGTTTTGCAGGCGATTGGATTGACCTTATCATTCATTTCTATCAACCGGCAGACACAGATGAGCTCTTGCGACTAGCTAGACAGTTCATCCGAGGATGTGGATCGGATTCAGATCAAGCAATCTTCGATTTTATGCGCACAAGCGCCAGTTAACACCCACGCTTAGTCGTGTGGTGTTTTCATTTTATGCACCTTGGGAGGCTATTCTGATATCGAGACTGTGATGCTCTAAAGCGTTTTGAGATATTAGTCTATCAATTCTTGTATTTGATTCGTCAATCTTTTTTTCTATCATTTCAAATCTGCCATCAATCGCATTGAATCTCATCTCCAAAATCTCAAGTAAATCGTTTTTAAACTCCATCATAAACCCCATCGTCACATATTCAGTACCATCAGGTCCATATACAGGAGGAACTGTAGTGACACTATTAAGTTTTCCATTTTCGTCTTTGTGAACCATATTTTTATATTAATACTTTTAATTGCATTAGTATATAGAAATCACATGAAGCCACGCTCAAAAACTAATAAAGAAAATCTGAAGTAAAATATAAGTTTTCTGAACGTTAAAACCACTTTCTATAAGTTATCCACAAGTTTCTTTTTCACGCTTTTTAGCATTTTGTCGAATATACCGGAGGATATCATCTACATCTTCCCTACTTTAGCTCTCCCTTTTATTATGCAGTAGCAAATCCATAGCGTGTTCAAATGATCCCGCTGGAGTTACCTTGCCTCCTCCTACGAAGAATATTTCATCTGCATCTTTAATAGTGTTGAGTCGATGAGCGATAATAACTTTTGTAGTATGCGGAGGAAGCTGACGAAGCACTTCTTCGAGCAAACTCTCAGTAATCGTATCAATATTGGCAGTAGCTTCATCGAGAATTAATATATCCGGTTGGCGAATAATAGCTCTCATAAAAGCAATCAATTGTTTTTGACCAAGACTCATATCATCACCTGATCCTTTGACGACCGTGTCTATTCCATTCTCGAATGATTTAAGTAATGAATCAAATCCATTAATCTGCTTTTCTATTTCCGCTGATGCACTGTTCGCAGCAACTTCTATCACTTCATCTTCTGTCGCACCACCTGTCGTCATGCTGACATTTCCATACAAAATATTTTCACGAACGGTACCGCTAAACAAGAATGGTTCTTGTAATATGAATCCAATCTTTTGCGTACGCCCATCTTGAGTCACAGTACGAATATCTTCACCGGCCAATCGAACTGTACCTTCTGTCGGATCAAAAAGTCGAGCCATCAAAGATGCAGTAGTCGTCTTCCCTCCTCCAGTTGGACCCACAAGCGCATATGTCTTACCTTTGAGCAAATCAAATGTTGCATGTCTGATTACCCAAGAATCATCATCTATCGCATTTGCCACGCCGACTTCGTTTGATTCTTTAGTCTTGTAGCTAAACGAGATGTCATCAAATGAAAGAATTGAATCAGGGTTTGAATTTGAGGTAATGCCAATTTTATTTGCACCAGCCTCTTTCGCGCCGCCAGCCACCTCCACCTTATCCAACACAATCAAATTTGATTTAAGTTTGAGCACCTGACTGATTCGATCCCATCCTGCAAGTGAAAGTTGAAATGAAGTCCAAATAGAGGCAAACTGTCGAAGAGGATAGTAAAACTTATCAGCATAGGTAAAGAAAGCTAATACAAGACCGATGGTTATTTCTCCAGTACCAACAAGATAAATACCATATGTAAGCACAAGAAGTTGTGCTGCATTGGCAGCCAAGTCATAGAGTGGAGCAACGGTACTATTTGCAATACTTGCTTTCATATTCGCCTTGAATGTAGTCTGGTTCACCTCTTCAAACTTTTTCTTAAAATAATCTCGACGATTAAAAGCAACAATCACTTTGAAATTATTTAGGCTCTCTTGAATTTCAGAACTCATTCCACCAATTGATTGAAGGCTTTTTTTGTTTCGACTCTTAAGCCAGCCACCTATAAGCTTTGTTATGATTAGCAAACAAACAGCAGGGAGAAGTAATGCTGTACCGAATTTTGGATTCACAATTAAGACTGTAATGGTAATACCAAGGAGCATGAAGATACTGTCCACAAAACGCGTGATATATTGAGAGAAAAATTGATTGAGAAGTTCTGTATCGTTGTTAATGCGCGAAATCAAATCACCCGTCTTGTTTTGATTGAAAAATTGAATAGGAAGTTCCTGAAGCTTTTTGAAAATAGTGTTTCGAAGATTCCATACCACTCGCTGACCTATTCCTCCTGTTCGAATCATTTGAAAATACTGCGCAAAGAAACTAGCTGCATACATGAGGAGTAGAACGCCAGCAGAGAGCAAAATTCCCTGCATGTTCGCAGTGGTCACATAGTGGTCCACTGCATAAGCGATAAGCAATGGTGCGGCCAAGTTCAGTGCAGAGTTGAACAGAATAATAAACAGCGTCACAATTGCAACCTTTTTCTCACCACTCATTAAAGCGAGTATCTCTTTTACTGAAAACCAGAGGCTTTTATTCTCATTTTCATGTATGTTTAAATCGTAGTTCATAATTATTGTGATTCGTAGCTAGTAGTACTTTTTTGTGACTCAAAAATCTGTACATATTCAGGAGATTTTTCCATCAATTCCTGATGTGTTCCACTTGCCAATAATTCCCCTTCCATAAGTAAAATAATCTGGTCGTATGATTCTACTGAATTGATTTTCTGCGTAACTGAGACAAGAGTAATATCCGGATAATTCCGAGCAATATTTTCGATAATCTTTTTCTCTGTCTGACCATCTACTCTTGCAGTAAAGTCATCAAGAAGAAGAATCTTTGGAGAAATCGCTAAAGCTCGAGCAAGCATCACTCGCTGTTTTTGACCACCTGAGAGCGTAGTACCTCTTTCAGAAACAAGCGTATCAAGTCCTTGTGGCAAACTTTTTACAAAATCACCAAGCTCGGCAGTTTCAATAGCCACTCTGAGCGATTCATCAGTAACATCCGAACTAAAAGCGATGTTTTCTTTGAGCGAAAGATTAAACAAAACGCTATCTTGAAATACAAAACCTACCTGACTATAGAGACTCGCCTTTTCGTATTCTCCGAGCAATACATCGTCAAATCGAATCTCACCAGATTTCGGCGTAACCAAACCAACAAGTGCATACATAAGTTGAGTCTTACCTGCTGCAGTTGGACCCATTATAGCAGTACGTGTTTTTGGTTTAATTGAAAAAGAAACATCGTTGAGAATAATTTTGTTTGAGCTACTCAAACTGTTGGCGCCGGAATTACCAGCACCACCATCAGTATCAGTACTTGCAGTACCTCCTGCACCACCCACTATAGTAAGATTTTTGACATCTATCGCACCTACAATATCTTTTACAACCGTACCTGTATCTTTTTTTGTTTCAGCATACAGCACGCTTTGAATTCTTTTGAATGAAGCTTGCGAACGGCCGATCACACTCGACATGAATCCGATTATAAATATTGGGAAAATCAAAATAATGACGTATGAAAGAAACGCAGCAAAATCTCCAAGTGACATACTACCAGCGATCACAAATTGTCCACCAAGTGTGAGAATGATAATAGAAGCCAAACTTGATGCAAAAGATACAATCGGAATCATTACAGAAAAGAGCTTGAGAATCTGCATACCTGTATCTCGAGCCTCCGTGTTTGCAACAGAAAATTTATCAATCTCAGTCTTTCCTGAATTTACAACTCGAATAAGCGCCGCACCTAAAATACTTCCTGAGATTACCGTATTGAGTTTGTCGATAATACCCTGGCTTTTTCCAAACATTGGACCCATTTTAGAAAATGCTATAGCGAATACTACTGCAATAATTGGAATCACCGTAAGGACTGCCAGTGCAAGTTTCCAATTTATCAGTATGAGTAATGTAGACGCACCGATAAGAGTAAATACAGATACAATAATCTGAACACTCGCCTGAGATACGAAGGTCTTGATCGCATCAACATCAGAAGTGAGGTTCGTGAGAAGCTTTGCTGGCGTTTCAGTCTCAATAAATGAATACGGCTCATCAGCTATTTTGGAAGAAAGACTTCGTCGAAGATCTCTCGCCACACGCTCCGCAACATAACTTTGGAGCAACGCTTCGACATACATAAGTACAAGTATTGCAATTGCGGCCGCTCCGAATTGAAATACGAGAGTTTCGAGCACAAGCGTACCTGCAGAAAACGTATCAATTCCTCTTCGAATCAACTGAGGTAGAGTTAGGTTCAATACATTTACACCAATAGAGAAAAATAGAGACACTCCCACAAGTGCCTTATATTCTTTTAATATGGAGAAAAGGGATTTAGACTTGCTATTTAATGTGTTAGACATTGAATATGAAGTATAGCAAAAAACGTAAATCTTGTGACAAAACGAGACAAATTTACGTTTTTAACACTGCATGGCTAACTGAGACACACTGAATTCATACAGTATCTCTTGCCAGTATCAGTTGGTCCGTCATCAAAAACATGCCCAAGATGAGAGCCACAGACCGCACATACTGTCTCTGTGCGAGTCATACCATGAGCTGTGTCAGTTATCTCTCGAACGGCACCAGGAAGCGCCTGGTCAAAACTTGGCCAACCTGTTCCAGAATCAAATTTCGCATCAGCTTTAAAAAGTGGATTACTGCAAGCTGCACACTTGTATACACCATCTTCAGCTGGGGCGAGCTTTCCGCTAAATGGCGATTCAGTTCCCTTTTCTCGAAGTACGTGATATTGCTCTGGAGTAAGTTTTTCTTTCCATTCTTGTTCTGTTTGAGGGATATTATTTGGCATGATGCTATTATTTTGTGAGGTATTGTTTTTCATATTATATAGATGAGTTAATTATACACGTGTGTATCAAGTATCCGATGTATATCCTTTAGATACTTCATATACACACGTATTTTTAAAAAGACTACGATTACTTCAAACTATTTCAACAACTCTGCAAATCGCTTCTGCACTTTCTCGAGCTTTGGGTTAATGACCACATAGCAATACATACTATCAGATTGGTTTGTAGCAAAATCCTGATGCTCATTCTCTGCATCGTAAAATGTCTCAAGCGGTACAACCTCTGTAACGACAGGGTCACCAAACTCGCTTGATGAATCAATCTCCTGAATCATTTTCTCAGCAATTTCTTTTTGTTCTAGAGTAGTGTAGAAAATTATCGAGCGATATTCAGTTCCGATATCAGCACCTTGCTTATTAAGTGTCGTCGGATCATGACTACCGAAAAATACAGTGAGAAGAGTTTTGTATTCTACAATCGATGGATCATACTCAATATAAACAACCTCAGCGTGACCAGTTTTTCCAGTACACACTTGGTCATATGTAGGATTTGCAACAGTACCACCTGTGTATCCAGGCTTTACAAGACTCACTCCTTTCATCATTTTAAATACAGCTTCAGTGCACCAGAAACATCCTCCTCCGAAGACTGCTACATTTTTCAATACCGCAGTTGATCCTTGTGTTGGTGATTGTGTTAATGTTTGTACCTCATTCATGCTAATTGTATTATACAATATCTCATTTCTAGTGGCTAATATAATGGACGAATTGAATAAAATGAGTACAATACATACATCAGGTGCGTTCGCGCCACAAATCCTTATGTTCAACCAACTCATATCATCAATCAGCATATCTTCCCTACTTGGATCAGCACCACAATCAGTGTCAGCTGCGGCATATGCATTACAAAATATTACACTTCGAGAGGTTGCGGACATCGCTGTAGTTTCTATCGCACTCTATGTGGTGCTACTATTTATTAAACAAACAAAATCATATTTCCTCATCGGAGTATCGCTTTTACTAGTTCTCGTCAGTATCGTTTCTCAAAATCTCGACCTTGCACTCACTCGCACTATTCTCCAGCCCCTCTCTACCCTTACTTTTATTATCATTGCTATTGTATTCCAAAGAGAGATCCGTCGTTTTTTCAAATGGATTGTTACTGGACAGAGTCATATCTTTTCTTTCAGTTCAAAAAATCAAATCAGTAAAGGTGCATCAGGTGAACTTGCTGAAGCGCTTCTACATATGTCCGCACACAAGATTGGAGGTATTGTGGTTTTTACAGGCAAACAAGACATCGACGACATAGTCGAAGGAGGTCAGAGACTTGGTGGCGAGATTACCAAAGAAATTATCCTCAGTATTTTTAATACCAATTCTGCAGGACATGATGGAGCGATTATTATTGAAACAGACTCAATAAAACAATTTGGCGTGCACTTACCTCTTGCACGTGAATATTCTGATTATAGAAAAGTTGGCACACGACATCGCGCATCTGCTGGTATTACCGAGGACACTGATGCTATTGCACTGACAGTTTCTGAAGAGCGTGGAACTATCACAATATTCCGAGATGGAAAAGGAGAAATAATAAAAGATGAGGAAGAACTTCGTGACTTACTCAAAACATTGACTGGAGAAATTGAAGACGAAAAGACAAACTTTTGGAAATATTTTTTCCTCAGTAATCTTGGTGCCAAAGGTGTAGCGGTTGGCATAACTCTACTCGTATGGCTTCTTCTTTTTGTACAATCTGGTATCACTCGAAAAGAATATACTGTCCCTGTTTCTTTTCAGCTCATTCCTGCTAGCCTCGAACTGGATAGCACCTCTGGTGTAAAGGAAATAACCCTAACTCTCGAAGGAAAGACTCGGGATATCGCACTTGTTGATGGTTCAAAACTCGAAGCAAAGATTGACGCAAAAGATTTTACACCAGGACTCAGACGAATCGAAGTTACTCGAGGTATGATAAATGTACCTTCTTTCGTAGAAGTACTTACTATTAGTCCAAAAAGTATCAGTGTGAATTTGTTGGAAAAGAGAGAGAAAATTACAGCTCCTGTTGAGTAGAAAGAATAAAAAAATAAATAGACCGAAATTCAAAATGCTTACCATCACTGGTAAGCATTTTATTTTAGAATCTTTTGCTAAGAGTACTTATTTAATAGTACAAACTTGTACACATTGCATTGTGCAAACCTGAGCATTCGGGTCGTTTCGGCAAGCAGATGCACATTCAGCAAAATCTCCACCGATAGACTCACATGTATTTTTATTTACACCTAGACATTCTCGTACTTTTTCAGACCACTGTCCGCCTTTTGAGTTACAAAGATTTTGAGCCATAGGATCTGAGAGTCTAATAGGAGTTGACGGCTTAGTAATTGTTGTGGCAGTTGTCGATGTTGAAATTTTTGAGGCGTGTACGCATGAGCCGATTTTTACATCCCAT
Source organism: Minisyncoccota bacterium (assembly GCA_018062305.1). Lineage (GTDB taxonomy): Bacteria > Patescibacteriota > Minisyncoccia > Phycocordibacterales > CAIZLB01 > VEQN01. The sequence goes on from JAGOSK010000004.1 coordinate 42,196, forward strand.
ACAAAGTTAGCACTTGTGATACAACCATTTGCGTCTCTAGTCTGACCGTCGTTGATCTGTGAACCTGTCGCTGGAGTCGCGTCAGAAACTGTTGATGATGCTAATCCATTTGCATTATCCACCAACTCTGCAGAATTTTTTGATTTTGTAGCCATCCAAATGCCTGTGATAATAAGGGCAAGAGCAACTACTCCAATAATTGTATTTTTTGTATATGTATTCATAGTGGGTCAATTATAGTATTTTGCCACTTATTTAGCAAAATCTAGTAAATTTAGTGAAATCAAACACCATGCTCGTGACACGGGCTAGCAAAATAAAGTCTCCCGCACCACCCGAGCCACCTCTTCTATGGCTTCAGGTAAGGGTTTCTTTATGGTCGCGCCGGCTGCCGATTTGTGTCCTCCACCACCAAGTGCTAATGCCACTTTTGAGACATCAAACTCTACCTGATCGCGTGTTCTAAAACTGCATTTTACTTCTCCAGGATTTACTTCAATCATCATTGCCGTAACATTCCAGCCAACAACTGCCTTTATCATATGACTTACAATATTTCCGTTCCAATAATCCTCTAGAGTTAGACCGAGTCTCTGAATATCATTATACGAAACATAGCTAATAACAAAAGATCCTTTTTTACTTTCAGGATTTGTATCAATTGAGTTAAAGATTTTCTTTTGGGTCAATGCGAGCCCCATAAAATCTACTGAATTTTTTGAAGCACTGTTTTCAAGTACTTCTATAACTTTTAGTAAATTTGAATTATATGAATACATCACACCAGCCATATAAAATGAATGGTCTGTAATTCGATCATATCTGAATCCTCCTCCGTCTGTGAAAAGGCCGACATATAGATTCGTTGCAATTTCTTTTGAAAATGAGATGTTCCATTCTTGGTATAAATCAAAAAGTATCTCCGTCGTCGATATATATTGATTCACCACAAGGTTAATATCTCCATAGCCTTCATTCGTCGCATGATGATCAATGACAATGGTTTTCAGATTTGGGTTTGAGACTGGAGGAAAGACGACATCACCTTTTCTTGAAATCATACTTGGTGATCCACTATCAAGAATAATAAACGTATCAAATTGTGTTAAATCAGTTTCGAAATAGTTTCGAGGAAGAATTTCTGGCGCGCCAGGAAAATGCATAAAAGCTTCAGGAATTTTTGAATCTCCGGCAATGATGGTAACTTTTTTTCCAAGAGTTTCGAGTGCAAACTTTGTTGCCAATGTAGAGCCTAGACTATCTGGATCTGGTGAAGGGTGGCAGTGCATGAGGATGGACTTTGTACCATCAGCCTGTAAGTGATCAAAAATCTGTTTAGCGATTTGCTTTTGGTCTGGAGTTAGTATGTTTGTACGGACTGGATTAGATTGTGTGGTATTGGGATTATTCATAAGTGTCACCTATTTTAGCATACAATTTAGACCTAGACTCTGATTCATATTTGATGTATAAAATGAGGGTTCTTTGTCAGTAAACAAGGTGTAACAAAAACCAACAAACCAACAGGGGGATATACGTTATGATCACGGAGATTATGAACGGAAAGATTATGAATAAAAAGGGCCTTAGAGACTGTAGACCTACCGTCGCAGAATATTTGGCCGCGGTTCATCGAGATGTCTGGAAAACCAGTGAGGAAATCTTCACTGGTGTATCCAGGAGAACAACTATTCGTGTCGCGCATAGTGCAGCCGACAAGAAGATGTGCATCTCTGTGCGAGATAGTCAAAGTCGATCAGAGGATCAAATGAGTCTCTGTTTTATTGACAGTCCTGTCATTGATGGACGAGCGATGATTTTGGGATATTTCATCGACTCAAATTCCGGAAATTGGTGTGGACATTGGGATCTCGAAACCAAGAGATTTATTCTCACAAAAGCATCGAGTTTTCATTCTTCAGTCCCTACTGAAGCTGAGTGTGAGGTGTTGGTGTTTAACCCCGACAGTCTCAGAGACGACCAAAGTAGCAAGCAGGTGCCTCCTACACGGAAATGCGGACCGATCTTCCTTGACCAGGTGGAAAAGTCCCCTATTCGCTATATCCACAATGGAGTCGTGAATGATACTGCTGGTGTCGAGTTTTCCATCGCACGACTTGTGATGCATCCTGCATTCAATGTTCCCGTGTGGGTGTCCGATGACAACCCTGATCCCGTCGCTAAATGGAAAGGACGGGCGTAGTCACGAGACTCCTTCAACCAAGCCACTTACATAGTAATCCACAGGGATTCGTGTAAGTGGTTTTTCATATTTTTAATATTCTATAATAATCGGAAACGAGATTGAGGCGTCATGTTCAGGTAAACCAGATGGATTGTCTTTGTGAAGAACGAGTGTCGCGGGACCGATATAGCTTTGTGGGATTTTTATATCAGATTTAAAATTCACAAAGTTAGTGGTCATCCAATTCTCGCCGTTTCGTGGTTGCGCAATACTTATCGCGAGAGACTTTCCATTTTTATCTAGTACTTCTATAGGAAATGAAGCTTCAAAAAACCAATTTCCTCGAGCTTTACCAATTACACTAAAATCTTTTCCAACAACCGCACCTGGAAATGGTAGTTCGACTTGTATGAGATCTGCTGTTGCGTTTGTGTAGGTAATATATTCAGTGCCAGTATTTCCACCACCACCATTGCCGACAGCAACACTTTTCAAGTCAGCTTTTATAAAAGGAGTTGAAAAAGCTTTACACCAAACCCACACACTGTCGTACTGATTCAAATCCAGATTGGCTGGGATTTCATAATTTTGAGCTCCAATATTTCCTTTTAGTTTGGAAATCTCACTCCCCTTCACGTACTGACCATTTTTACCAAAGCCAACATATAGATCAGGACCGTTATTTACCTGAAATCCATCTTCAAATCTTAGGAAAAATCTCTCACGCCCGTGTTCTTCCTTGTCAGCACCCGCAAATTGGTAAACAGACACGGTACCCGTGCCATTGTGGATTTTATCGAAACCAACAAAAGTGCCACTCATGGTGATGAGACTTTCAGTAGAAATATTTGAACCTTCAACTTTTTTCATCACTGCTGGGGGTAGAGGCTCTGCAACCATTACGTCAGTAAAAAATGGAATGACGAGCCAGTAGCCTGTTGTTACAACCGCAACCCCGATGATTAGTATGATAATTTTTTTCATATGTTTAGAATTGTAATCGTAATTTGCAAAACAGTCGCAAAAGAAACCCAAACAAGATATGGAATATTTACAAGCGTCACCCACCGCATATTTTTGTATTTCCAAATAGCAGTCATAAACCAAATGAGGGTTGCAAGTATGAGTAAAATATCGAATGATGCCAAAAGATTATTTTTGAGTCCAAATTGGAGGGGTGTAAAAAGTCCGTTGAATATCAAGTTCAGTACAAAAGGCCACGCGAGTTTTGAGGGTAGTTCTTTTTTGAAAATTTTATAAAATACTGTTCCAAAAGAAACTGCTATAATTGTGTATAACGTAGACCACACAGGACCAAATAACCAACTAGGAGGCGCCCAGGTCGGTCTTATAAGAGTTGAGTACCAGTTGTATGCATTGTTCATACATACAAGTATACATCAAACTACTAGAGATTAGGTGACTATTGTGACAACCTACTCAGACTACCAATGCGCCCACGCACAGGTACTACTTCTGAATAATATTCTTCACAAACCCTGAAAATGACTGAAGTGTTTCAAGAGGTACAGTAAACACTACTGTATTTGATGCGTCAGAAGAAATATCGTTGATAGACTGTAGAGTTCGTAGATGGAGTGCTCCAGGAACTGCTGAAAGTGTCGCAGCAGCTTGTGCCATGTTTTGTGATGCAGCGAGCTCTCCCTCTGAAGTAATAATCACCGCACGCTTTTCTCGTTCAGCTTCAGCTTGCTTTGCAATAGTTCGCTCCATATTTTCTGGAAGCTTCACATCTTTGAGTTCTACACTTGAAACATCAAGTCCCCATGCCGTAGATACTTCTTCAACGAGTTGCTCAATACGATTTGCAACATGTTCACGACTTGCAAGAAGCTCATCAAGAGTTACCTCACCCACCACATTTCGCATCGTCGTCTGAGCATATTGCATCACTGCATGTTGGAAGTCTTCGATTTCAAGAATAGCTTTTTCAGCCGCTACTACTTTGTAGTAAATAACAGCATTTACATTAACAGGCACGTTATCTTTTGTAATAGCATTTTGATCAGGCACATCTACCGCTTTTGTTCGAAGGTCAATCTTTTGATATGTCTGGATAATTGGCCACACAAGTCTCCATCCTGGCTCCATAACTTTGTGGAATTTTCCGAACATAAACTTCACACCTCGTTCGTACTGATTGATTTGGCGAATAGACGTGATAGTGATAAAAGCCGCACCGGCGATTATGAAAAATAAGATTGGTAGGATGATAATCATGGGATTTAGTTTAATTATAATTAGTAAGCCTTCGCAAAAAGCACTCGTCTTGCTGATGGTTTACCAGATTTGATACACACTCCTTCCCCTGCCTCGAACTCAAACGGCATACATCGAATAGTCGCACCTGTCTCTTCCTTTATCTGTGCTTCTACATCTGCATCGCCTGACCAGTGAGCATTCACAAAGTTTCCAGCTTCGATTTCTTTTGCGAAATCGTCCCAAGAGTCAACAGTTCGAGTTTTAGCTTTTTGGTATTCAAGGGCTTTCGCAAAAAGATTCTGCTGAATTTCAGCAAGGAGCTTCTCAACTGATGGTGCAAGATCTACGAGTGCGATCTTACTCTTTTCGCCAGTATCTCGTCGCACAAGCATAGCGCCATCATTTGCAATATCTTTTGGACCGAGCTCAATTCGAACTGGCACACCTTTCTTTTCCCATTCAAAATATTTTTCTCCAGGTCGTAAGTCTCGTGCGTCAACTTTTGATTTGATTCCAGCTTTTTTGAGTGTAGCGTTTAGCTCTTCAGCTTTTGCAACAATCATATCTTTCTGATCTGCAGATGGAACAATAGTTGTAATGATAGTTTGAATAGAAGCAATCTTTGGTGGCATTACTAAACCTTTGTCGTCACTATGTGCCATGATGAGCCCACCGATAGTACGAGTACTGAGCCCCCAACTTGTTTGCCATCCATACTGCATTGTATTTTCTCTATCCAAAAACTTTACATCAAATGCTTTGGCGAAGTTTTGTCCAAGGTTGTGTGAAGTTGCATACTGCAACGCTTTTCCATCTTGCATCATTGCTTCTACTGTGTAGGTTTTAAGTGCACCAGCGAATTTTTCTGATTCAGATTTTTGACCAGGGATAACAGGAATGGCCATATAGTTTTCAGCAAAATCTTTGTACACTTCGAGCATTTGTCGAGCACGTGCATCTGCTTGGTCCTCTGTTTCATGCACAGTGTGACCTTCTTGCCATAGGAACTCTGTTGTTCGCAAAAAGAGTCGTGTTCGCATTTCCCATCGCACAACGTTTGCCCACTGGTTTATAACAAGTGGAAGATCACGGTATGAACGAATCCATTTTGAAAACGCATCATACATAATAGTCTCTGATGTAGGTCGAACAACAATCGGTTCATCGAGTTTCTTTCCACCAGCATGGGTTACTACTGCAATTTCAGGTGCAAAGCCTTCTACATGACTCGCCTCTTTTGTAAGAAACTTTTCAGGAATAAACATTGGAAAGTATGCATTCTGAACATCAGATTCTGCAAATTTTGCATCAAGAATTTTCTGAGTAGCTTCCCAGATAGCGTACCCGTATGGCTTGATAATCATCGTACCTTTTACTGGACCGTAGTCGGCGAGATCAGCTGCATCAATAACATCAAGATACCACTGTGAATAATCTTCAGCTCGAGGAGTGATTTTCTTTTCTACTGGTTTATCAGTTCGGGCTTCGTCGGGTGTGTTTGACATAGAGACATAATAGTATAAAACAGGGTTTTTCTCAATTGAGGCAAGCCAAGTGCAGAACGCATTTCTTCAATGATTGACATGTCTATAGATATATGTTATATATCCTCTAGTTCCTTATACCTGTCAATCGTAGCTTTCAGTATATTTCGTCAAACTAACTCTCATGATGAAGTACTTTGAAAGCTACGATTGCACAAACACATATACGCAATTGAGCACAGACAACGAAACCCACGACTATACAGACACCCTACTCATGAAAGCAGACGATCTCATCAAATTGATGTTTAATGGCAAACCAGCCCAACATGAACCGACAAAGAAAAAGGACTCCAAAGACCACCCCTTGGGCCAGCTCAGTGAACAGATGAAGCAGTTCTGGGCTTCAATCAGGGAACTTGAAGGACCTCTCACGGAAGCTCTCCAGGCTTTCTCAGATCGCCTGAGCGTCTTTAATACCGAAGTCAGACAACTCGGCGACGGGATGGGACCCCAAGTGCTTGAAGAGCACAACACCGTAATTCGCGGGTTGCTCGACAAAGTGATCGAGTTGGCAAAGCCTTATACCATTCTGCACTCTTTTTTCTTCAGTGATTTGATTCACGGAGAATACAGCGCTGCAGCACAGGAACAAGGCAAATGCGTCATCGGCATCCGCGAAGGTTTTGAAGTGGTCTGTCGAGAACTCGACAACCGCGGCGACACCGATTCAGTGATTGATCCCTACAAGGACGAACTCGCTCGATTCAGCGGCTGCAATTGCGGACAAACGAAGGCGCATCACATCGCCATCCTTGTCCCAGTCCGCCCCAAAGCTGATGGTGTCGAAGCACCACCAGACGCTGGACCGCCTGCTGCCTGATCGACTCACCATCTCAATTGCAAAGACACACTGCCGTCAGCCCTTTGGGTTGGCGGCGGTTTTTGCATTATTAAATTGTGTGACTACTGACGCGCTAGTCACACTAAGCTAACTTATGAATCATAACCGTATTCCCCTCTGAATCTTGTATCTGCGCCATCTGGCATTTAGGAAATTTCATTGGCTCCATAAAAATTTTCACCCCAGCTGATTTAAGCTTCTCCATCATTGCATCAAAATCTTCTACCTCAAATGCAAGTACTGGACCTTGTCCTGACGGCTCCCATCCATCCATTTTACCAAGACTCAAAGCGGAGTCACCAATAAGATACTCAGCCCAACTGTCACCAGCAGAATCAAACTCTGGATTTGGAGTAAGCTCAAATATTTCCTCATAAAACTTTTTTGCACGAGCCATATCTTTTACTGGGTATGTAATGAAACCGATTGATTTGATCATATGATTTGGGTTATTTTTTTACTTTTAAATTAAATAGTTTTTGCTTGAATAGATGTACTGATCAAAGAAAATATCTCTAAACGGTACGAGCGAATTAAGCTCATAAAATACCAAGATAGCTTCTCGATACTCCTCCTCATCAACAATTCTATATGAGAGGGGCGCTAGATTGTGTGCAAGGAGAATCGCATTTCCAACAAGGCGAGATGTTCTCTTATTCCCATCCTCAAATGGCTGAATATAAGATATTCCTAAAATAATCATCAAGGCTTTACTGTATCCATCTTTCATCCGAGATACCATTTCACATAATTTTAGAAGAGCCTCTTTTATTTGAAAGCTGTTATCAAGTGGTCTATATCTAGAACCAAGAATACCCACCGGTTTTGATCGTATATCGTGAGTTATACCAAGACCTTCAACTAGTATCTTATGGATTGTCTCGATTTTGGATACTGTTATGTCGGCAAATGATTCCCTATTTTGATAAATAAAATCAAAAGCCTTTTTATGATTCAAAATCATAGTTGCTTCATCTTTTGTCTTACCTACGGCTTCAATTCCATCTTTAATCAATTTTTCTGTATCGAGAAGTGTATATGTATTCCCTTCTATCTGCGAAGACTTCCACGACAGTTCAATAATAAATCTTTCTAACTCTTTTTTATGTAATGTATCTGATACGTCTGTATTTTTTACATGATATTCTTTCGTGGTTGAATCTAGTATGTGTATATGGGATGCTGAAAATATACTTTCTGGAATACTTTCAAAGAGTGAAAAATTAAAACTTTCGAGACTGATTCTCTTTTTAACATCATCCTCACAGTATACCCGAGGATTAATTTGGAAATATAATCTACCAGTATTTGAAATAGAATACTTAACAGAACGACCTTTGCCAGTTTTGATTAAAGTTTGAGCTTCTGTAAGCTTTGATAATAGTCTCTTAATTGTAATCAGTGAGGTATCGTGAGTTTGGCTTATTGTTTTATATAATTCTGACGCAGAAATACTATCGCCAGCCATAAAACAAGCAAGTGTAGTCCTTTCTATATTGTCCTTATATGTATCTTTATTTTTTGTCTCTTTCATTTCAGTTAAAGTGGTTAAACAATAATCGTATCAAAATAGCCATTTAATCGTATCATAATGATACGATTATGCAAGGTTTTTGATACGATTAAGATCTTGAAAACACCTTCCTCACCTCATCTACCACAACCACACTAGACGCAACCGCTAACACAACTATCCAGTCCCCTCCGTTCAACGGAACAGTCTTCAAGATAAATTGTAATGGCGCCCAATATACTGCCAATAGTTGTAGTACAAGAATAATACCAGTAGACCAAAG
>JAGOSK010000004.1:50887-59994 GCA_018062305.1 Minisyncoccota bacterium
GTGATAGCAATATCTCCGGCTCTATATATTCCCGCCTTTTCTGCGATAGCCTTTGCAGTCTCAACATAGTCGCCGGTAATCATAACAATTGTAATGCCAGCATTTTGCGCCTTTTGAACTGATTCAAAAATATTTTCACGAAGTGCATCACTAATACCTACTAATCCTACAAAGACGAGCTCAGGAAGTTTACCAACTTCTTCTGCATATTTTGGTGGGTTCTTTTTTGTTGCAAGAGCGATGACTCGTAAACCCTGTGATGCCATAGTCTGTATAGCTTTTTCGATTTGCTCTTTATCTCCAATAGTCATGTCATGGTGAGTACTGCCTTTTAGATATTGTTCAGTCTTATTCAAAATAACTTCTGGTGCGCCTGCTACTGCATAAAATGTATCGATACCATCTTTATGTAACACCGCGTGATATTTTGTATCAGAAGAAAAAGCCACTTCAGCGAGCAGTGGCATTTCACCGAGTATTTCATCTTTGAGAAAACCCAATTTTTGTGAGAATGCAGTGAGCGCTGATTCTGTTGGATCACCACCAACTCGTTTCCATATTTGTTTCGATTCGTCATATACGATTGGAGAATTTGAAACCAATGCTGCAATTTTTCCAAGTATCAATAATTCATTGTGAAGCTTGGCGTCTACGGTAGTACGAACTTTGTTTCCAAAACTTCCAGCGTCTAAATTAGCGTCACTAGACTCGACTGCTTCATCTTTTGTAATTGCACCCTTTGGTTCATAGCCAGACCCAGAAACATCATACAAGGTGCCGCCTGAAAATACTTGTTGAATCATCATTTGATTCATAGTGAGCGTACCAGTCTTGTCGGTCGCGATGACGTCAGCATGACCGAGCGCTTCTACTGCTTGGAGTTTTTTGACCAATGCATTCTTTTTACCCATTCGATATACTCCCGCGGCCAAAATCAATGTAACAGTAATTGGCAGTCCCTCTGGAATAGCAGAAACTGACATCGCTATAACAATGGAAACCATAGCAGTAACACTATATCCCTTGAGTAAACCTATAAAAAAAGTAAACACTCCTACCAAAAGGACCATTACAATAATCCATCTTGATAATTTCTTTATACTTTCTTTAAGTGGTACATCTGTCGTAATAGCAGAAAGCTCACCTGATATATTTCCTATGACAGTATCCACTCCGACCGCTGTGACTACAGCGAGCGCAAAACCCCCTTGTATGGTAGTACCCTTGAAAACCATATTTCTTTGTTTAAAAGATTCTGTAGCGAGCGATGCTGTATCTTCAATCTTTTCGAGTATTTTTTCGACAGCTTCAGACTCTCCAGTAAGTGAAGACTCATCCATCAGTAAGTCAGTGATCTGTATAAGTCGCGCATCCGCACCAACCTTGTCGCCTTCTCGTAAAACTATGATGTCACCAACCACAAGCTCAGTATCGGGTATAGAATCCTCAGCACCATCTCGGATGACTGTCGAGGTAGTGGTCGCAAAGTTTTTGAGCGCAGCAAGTGTGTCTTCAGCTTTTCCTTCTTGAATAGTTCCAACTATTGCATTGATAATAAGTACAGCAAGGATAATAGAAGCATCAACATGCTCACCTAGAATATATACAACTGTCGAAGCAACAAGGAGTATATATATGATAGAGCTTTGAAATTGTCGGAGAAATATTGTAAATCGAGAAGTTTTAGGAGCTTCAGGCAATGTGTTGGTACCATACTCTTTTGCACGCTCTAACACCTCATGCTCCGTAAGTCCACGAGTAGACGTCTTGAGGTCCGAGAGAACCGTTTGCACATCTTTCGTATATGCTTGAAGGTATCGAGTCGTTTGAGTTTGATTTTGTGTATTCATGAATTATAAAAAGTATATCAAACAAAAGAAAAAGCCGGAACGCGATGGCTCCAGCTTTTCCTTTGTATTTTTCCTTGTACTATCAATATTGGCTTACTTGATGAACTGCTTGTTTACAAGACCTGCAAGTTCGAACATTGTAACTTCTTTCTTTCCTCCGAAAATCTTTGCTAGCTTTTCATCAGCAATGATGTTTCGCTTGTTCTTTGGGTTCTGAAGGTTGTTCTTCTTGATGTAATCCCAAATCTTTTTAACTACTTCACCTCGTGGATATGGACCCTTTCCGATAATATCCGCTAGGTCCGCACTGAGATTCATTGGTTTCATTAATGCTGCATTTACCATATATTTGTTTTATTTAAATCTATTTAATGTATAACTTTTGATGCTTACCCAAGTATTCTACCACTTATAGCAATTTCTGGCTAGGTAATGTGAGTTTTTACTAAGAAATCCACCCCTCTACTGATTCTGTGGGTCGCAGTTCGTCATCTATCAACTCAAACACATTCGAATACGGACCTCCACATGGAACACCATTTGAGTCATAATAAGTAAGGTCAATACCAGTTGTGAGACGACTGTAGCCAGCAAAACTTCCAGCCTTTATATATGTAGCCTCTATCTTTGTACTCTCACTCTCTGGGTCTCCAGAAAATGTCATCTCAAGGACACGCAACACGCCCTCATCGTCGTGTTTCTCCAGGGTAATCTCAGTTTTTAAATTCTCTATACCAGCCGACCTATCAATTATTTTATGAATACCTCCATTCATAACAGCTAACACATCTTCTCTTGTTGGAATTCGTTCTGGACCCGCTTCGGGAGACGATTCAGTATTTGATTCTTCAGGCGGCAATTCGCTCGTAATTGGTAATTCACTCATACTCCCAGTATACCAGACTTATTAAGTACTAACATTGGACATTAAATCTTCCCTTCTGCTTGCCATACTTTTATAGATTCAACAGGGTGTGCAAGCATGAGTACATTTAAGGTGAGATTGTCACGTATCCAAAAGAGACAACCAACTTCAAACGCAACGATAAGTAACACCGTCATCCAAACCTTTGCATATCGCGCAATTAGAAACCCTATAATAACCATACCAACGTCACAAACAGAATTCAGAACGCTGTCTCCCACATACCCTTGAGCAATAGTCGCTTCGCGATATCTATTTATAATAATTGGTGAATTTTCCAAAAGTTCCCATCCTGCTTCGAGAATAAGCGCTACGAGGAATCGATACTTCATTACAAAACGCGGCAAATTCATTTTCACAGCAATAAGCCAAAGAAAAGCATAGAAGACCATACCGTGAATAATATGTGAGAACGAATATGCGTCAGCTACTCTTTGGGAATTTTCACTGCCCCAGATATTTCCATCCCACCAACCAAATCTTCCATCAGGACCAAAAAGTGAACGTCCTGTATAGAGCTCAATCAAACCCGTAACGGCACATACAATGATGGTACTCAAAATTACGAACCGATGTTTTATAAGAAAGTTTATGAGGAAGTTTTTTGTGTTCATATAAGGATATTATATACCAAATAAGCTCACAAATAGTGTTTGCCATCCATTTGCCAGTCACTTTATTGACCTGAAATTTCCTTCATACTTTCTTCACACTTTTCGCTCATACTATGTATACTTAGTAAGTAAGTTACGGAACAGCCGCGCCAAAAGGACGATTGCGCGGCACGATTTCGCAAAATCGCATGAAAATCCTCATCGTCGAAGACGAAATAAAACTAAATAAAGCACTCTCTACAGGGCTACAAAATCACGGCTATGCGGTCGAGTCAGCATTTGATGGAGAAGAGGGTGAGAAAATGGCACGTATAAATGCGTACGACCTGATTCTCCTTGATGTGATGATGCCAAAGCGTGATGGTGTCGAAGTCTGTACCAATCTACGGAAAGCTGGCAAAAGAACCCCTATCCTCATGCTCACTGCAAAAGATGCCATAGAAGATCGAGTAAATGGGCTCGATGCAGGCGCAGATGACTATCTCATCAAACCTTTTGCATTTGAAGAACTCCTCGCCCGAGTTAGAACACTTTTCCGACGTGCACCACTTACCACAACAGATGTATTTACACTTGATGGACTGACTCTCGATACTCGTACTCAGCAGGTTACCTACAAGATCACGAATAAAGCGCCGAGCGCAGATACAGAAAAGGAAATCTCACTCACTCTCCGCGAATACGCACTGCTTGAATATTTTTTGAGAAATAAAGACACAGTACTGACTCGTGGAGACCTCCTTGAACATGTGTGGGATATAAACTATGATTCAATGAGTAATGTAGTCGACGTCCATCTTAAAAATTTACGAAAGAAATTACCAAAAATTTATGCAAAACGAATCAAAACCATTTGGGGTAAAGGCTACAAACTCATTTAAGAGAAACTTTAATCAATCAATATTAAAGCTCTCCTTTCTATACGGAGCTATTCTCGTAACTATTTTATGTATTTCTGGTGTGATTACCTTCAATGAGTTTTCAGGACGTGTTGGAAAACGATTCAATACTATTCCTCCAACAATTACTATTCAGCTTCCGAATGGCAACACTATTACCAATAAGCCATTGGTACGGCGCGAAGAACTGAAACAGGCAGAGATCCGCCAACTAGAGCAAAAAAGAGACCAGCAAATGCCAACTGCCGCAGATATCCGTGCAGATCTTATTGCTTCACTTATTTTTGTAAATGGAATTTTGTTATTGTTGGCCAGTATTGCAAGCTATTGGCTTGCACGACTTACGCTCAAACCGATTCAAGTTGCTTACGAAAAACAGCGACGTTTTTTGGGTGATGCATCACACGAACTTCGAACTCCCCTTTCTATTTTGCAAATAGAACTTGAGAATGAATTGCACACTATAAATAGTAATGAAAAAAATGCTGCTGCACGAAATGCAAATACACAAAACAGAGCCGTGCGCGAAGCTATAGAAAGCAAGCTTGAAGAAGTTCAAAGAATGAGCAAATTAGTTGGTGACCTTCTTACCCTCTCACGACTTGATGATGATGCAACACCTAGATTACGAAAGACTTCACGTCTTACTATTGTCGAGTTCAGTTCTTTGATTAATAAAATTATAGAACGACTTACTCCGCTCGCACATACTCATGCAGTATCTTTGTCATATATCGATGAAATTAATAATACGCAAAACAGCAATTCAAAAAGTAATACACCAAATACGAGTAAAAGCACATCAGCAAATGCTTTCAAAAATAAAACCGTCATTATTGATGAAGAATTACTTTCACACGCTCTAACCAATCTTATACAAAATGCTATTTTCTATAATAAAAAGGACGGATCGGTTCAGGTAAAGATGAAGCCTCATGGAAAAAGAATTCGAGTCACTATTACTGATACAGGAGTCGGAATTAATGAGCATGATTTACAGCATATTTTTGACCGATTCTATAGAGCAGACAAAAGTAGGACTCGAAGCAATGTTAAGCACAGTGGTAGCGGACTGGGTCTCTCTATCGCAAAAACTACTTTGGCACACATGAATGCGACACTATATCTAACAAGCGAAGTTGATAAAGGAACAATTGCTACCGTAGAATTTTTGACACAATAGTCTTCACACTTACTTCATATTTATTTGAATATAATTTAATCACAATCCTTACATAGCTAGCTCATTGTGGATGTGTAAGATTGTTTAAAAATGTATTGAAAGAATTTTAAAATAATAATCAAACTCAAATATGAAAATACACCTGAATCATATCTCAAAAAAATCTAAAACTATCGCAGCGACTGCATTTGTACTTGGTGCAGCACTTGCAGGTGTTGGATCTATCGGCTCAAACACAGCATTCGCAGAAAATATAAATAACATCGACAAACAGCCAAATCGAGCAGAGCACATCACCAACTTGGTGAATGCATTGGCTCAAAAATTTAATCTCAACTCGACTGAGGTTAAAACTGTAATCGACACTGTAATGGCTGCAGAGAAGACAAGCATGCAAGCTAATCATGATCAACACCTTGCAGATAGACTTGCAAAGGCGGTGACTGCAGGAAAAATCACTCAAGCACAGTCAGTCCTGATCACTGCAAAAATCCAAGAGACAAAGACATTGATGGAAAGCTTGAAAGATAAGACAGATGCAGAGCGAAAGACTGCGATGACTACTTTTAAAACAAATACACAGGCATGGGCGACAGCAAACAACATTCCAAAAGAGTTTGCAATGGTGGGCAATATGAAAGGTATGGGAGGAAAAGGCCATGGAAAGTTCGGAGATAACAAATAGTTATTACAAGTTTATCGAGAACCTAACACGCGCGTAAATCTGCATCGCATTTACAACACAGAATTGTGAATTCCTTGTGTATACAGGCTGAATGTAATCTGTTATGTTTTCTCCACTATTAGTTTAATCGAAATACATATATGACAGATCAAAATCCAAGTGTACCTGCAGTAGATGCAGCAGAAGAAACAATCGTACCAGCTGATGCAACTGCAACAGTAGTAGAAGCCGCTCCAGTAGAAGTTGCAGCACCTACAGATGCTGAGGTTTCAGCAGAGGAAGTTGTAGCTGAGGCTGCTCCAGAGGTTGTAGCGTAATACAGCAAGTCTTTAGTACTCTGTACTAGTAAAAAACACCCATCATTCATTTGGTGGGTGTTTTTCTATACTGACATTATTTAAACCAAAAATTTTTAAATTGTAACCGGCAACTCACATCCGCTTATCTTCGCCAATCCTTCAAGCCCTTGCTCCCCTTCATACAAAGTGCCACCTGCATCAATCCATGTTGGATACCCATTAACACCCTTCGCCAAGCAAAGCTGAACGTTATCCGGACATTCTACATACGGTACATATTTGAATGCTGAGCCAAATCGATTCTTTTCTTTTTTACAATGAGGACACCACTCCGCTCCATACATAGTTAGATTCTTTGAAGCGAGACATCGCGCGAATAAGCCGAGTGTAGAAGTAGATGTTGATTGATTTGAACCTGTCGCGTTCAACCCTGAACTTGACCCATTTCCGTTTGCACCTTTATTACTATTTCGATTCGGAGAACTCACCGCACCAATCACAAGGAGAAGCACTGCCACACCAATCACTGCAAAAATTATTTGTTTATTCATGGTATTACGCGAATTAGATATTAATTATTCCTTACAACAGTCTACTAATTTACCCATAATATCATCAAAACTCATTGGTTTTTCTTTTTCTAATTGCCCAGCGACATCTGGTGCACTTATGATTTTAAGACGGAGTGCAAAGAACATATTGAATGTCTTAAATGCAAATTCGAACATCTGCCGAGCCTCGTCCTTTCTACCATCAGAATTAAGTTTCGTGCCAACCTCCATGAGTCGCATAGTTGTCGCAAGAAGATGTTTTGAGATACACCAGCTTTCCCCTTCTGTTTTATCAATCATTCGTGCAAGGAGAACTTTTCGCATTTCACGCACTTCGTAGAGCATATCGTAATACTCATTCTTGGCAGTCTTGGCTCCAGTAAAGAAAAAGTGTTCCTCGAGACTGATAAGATTCATAACTCCAATAGCAAGGTCTTCTTCTGTTGAAAGATCCACTCCTCTATTCTCTTTGAAATCTTGAATTTTTTGCTTGAGTTCCTCAAAGTTTTTTGGAAGTTCAGGTTTGTGTGATTCGGATGTGTTTGTCATATGTATTAATTATGTTTAGTAAATGCGCGGTTCATACGCGGTTCAAGATTTTATAAATTAAAGATGAAGATAGCGATTGCGAGTAATACTAGAAGCAGTACTAGACGGGATTTCTTGGTCTCAAGTCTCCGCAATCGGTCGAGCTTCTCGAGAACTGCTTTGTTAACCGAGACTAGGAGAATCACGATAAGTGGTGCGACAAAGACAATATTGTAAATCACCAGATACATAAAGCCTTTCCAGAAGTTTGCTTGATCGTGGAGTAATCCGAGTACAAACAAGTATGGACCGCCAGTGCATGGGAATTCAAATAAACCAACAAGCACTCCGAGGAAAAAAGCTGCCGGTACTGAAGCTTTATGAATTACTTTTGCTAGAGTTTGATGTGAGCTTGCTGGGATTTTGAGCTTGATTGGAAATTTTGGAAAAAATTCATTTATGATTCCAATCACACAATACGCAATAAGAATAACCGCGCCAATTTTCGCCAGGCCATTAGGAATATTTAAAATAGAAAGCACTTGAAGTAGACCTACGCCAATAAGTGTATAGACCAGGAAAATTCCAAATATATACAAACCTCCTGCTTTGAGGATGAATTTTCGGTCTTTCTCTAAACTAAATAGAAATGTAATCGTCAAAAAGAGAATAGAAAATGCACACGGATTTATACTATCAATAACAGCGGCGCTAAGAATAACGGGTAAAAACCATCCAGAGGCAGAAAGTGATTCAGCGAGTGGAACGAGAGAAGTTGCGACTTGAGTCGACGTAGATATAAGGTCTGGAGCCATATATCGATTATATATTATATTAGGGTAAAGTTCACCTTGACTTCACTCCCCTCAATGAGTTGTTCTTTCCTCCGAATAAGCTTCTTTATGGCTATCAAATAGGTTCGAGCTTCTGTGTGATATAGAAGTGATGTATTCCATGATGACTTCCCAATTTGTACACTTATTTTGATCATACCTTTTCCTCGTGATTCTCGTATTTTTTCTGAAAGTGCTGTATCTAGGTTGATAAAATACCAAGCCATATCCCCTTCCCATTTCCAGACTTTTGCGTAGACTCTGTATTTTGATGGAATTTTTTTGGCGCGAGCCTTCTTGGCGGGAGTTTTTGTGGAGTGAGGCTTCTTGGGAGCTTCTACAGCGCGCACCGTTCCACTTTCAATCAAATCTAATTTCTCTACTCTCGACAGCCGTTTGAATTCAGCTTCTCGCTTTCGTGCAATACTCAAATTCTCGCACACCTCAGAGTAAGCCAAAGTCACTGGCCTACGGATCTTTGTATAATGTGCGCCTTGTTTTAGATTATTATGCTGATGTAGCCTTTTTTCTAGATCATTTGTAGAACCTACATATAGAGTATTATCAGCGCATTTGAGGATGTAAGTATAGTGGGTCATATAAATTAGTATATAAAATATATACTAATTTATATATCTGTACTACTTTCAATCATTGATTTATGGAGATTTGAGCTCACTACTGTTACTGTTGACATAGCCATAGACTATTGTAATATTTCATATTAGTTCGTTGACATG
>JAGOSK010000018.1 GCA_018062305.1 Minisyncoccota bacterium
AAGTATCCAAAGTGTATACTTTGGATACTTGATACACGCAATATTTTTATATTTTTGCACACTATCCCTTTCTATTGTATCAGCCCTGCGCCCCTTCGCGCACCTTCGCGTACTTTTACTGACAACCGTCGCACACCATTGCATCTCCAGGGTCTACGCCGAAGTCATTTGGATTTATAACATTTGGCCTACTTGTATTTCCTGTAGCTGTTGTTCCACCAAAGCCCTGTGACACTTGCGCCGACGTTCCTGCAGAATTCATAGTCGCCTCTACATCTACCGTGATAGTTGAATTATCAGGATTTGCGTGAGCTGAGGCTTGAATAGTTGCAACATTTCCATTTGCACCTTGTGAAATAGCTTGTGTGACTCGCTCTGCTACATTTTCACCAGCTGAGGCAGTATCAGGATTACTAGTACTCGCCACAGCTACAGAAGAAGGTGCTGACATACGCATAGCTGCAAATCCACGCTTACCAGTTTCAGCTTGCTTATTTACATTTGTAGTACTTTGCTCCGCATTGTGCTGAGGCTTCATATGGAGGTAATACGTAGACTTGAGACCTTTCTTCCATGCTGCACTATATATATGCATGAGCTGGTTGATGTCTCGTGTCTCAAGATACATGTTTCGAGAAAGCGCTTGATCAACCCATTTTTGCGCTCGCGCAGCAACCTCAATAACAGCATATGGAGAAACTGAGAATGAAGTTTGATATACCTTTTTGATGGAATCAGGAATCTCGTCAATAGACTCAATGTCTCCTCGATTTTCAATAATCTTTGTTTTTACCTTATCCCAAATACCTAGTGCTTCAAGTTCTTTTACGAGGTTGTGGTTAATATCGAGATATTTTCCTGAAAATTTATTTCGAGAGAAAGCTTGAGCAAATCGCACGTCGATACCAGGAACAGTTCCAGCAAGAAGACCAATGTTGGCATTTGGTGCAACAGCCATGAGTGTTGCATTTCGAATTCCCTTTTTAACTTTAGCTCGAAGTGTATCCCAATTGAGGTCTGGATTGAATCGATCCTTTGTAACAAGAAGTTGCTCACCTCGAGACTGTTCGAGAAGTGTCAGTGAGTCATATGGTACGAGTCCTTTTGACCACATAGAGCCATCGTAGTTTGTATATGAACCTCGTTCCACTGCCAAGTCGGCACTTTCATCTATTGCCATATAACTGATGAATTCGAAAAGCTTGTCAGCCAAGTTGAATGAATCCTCACTATCATATGCAAAACCAAGCTTCTCGATGAGGTCTGAGAATCCCATCACTCCAAGTCCTACCGCACGGTTTTCTTTGTCTGACTTTGCCGCTTCAACTACTGGTGGCTTATTGATATCAATAAGGTTGTCGAGATGTCGTACCGCGAGACGAGTTGTTTTTTCAAGTTCTTTCCAATCAATCTCTTTTACAATCGTCTGCTTGCCACCAAGATCTGACACAGTCTTTTCTACAAGGTGAGCTACGATGTTGAGCGACGCTAGGTTACATACAGCAATATTTTCTTTATCCTGTGGTAAACAAATCTCAGTACACAAGTTAGACATGTGAATAGTACCCGTATTGTTATTGAGTGCACGTACGTTGATTGTATCTTTCCATGTGAGCCATGGGTGCGATGTAGTCTGCAATGACACAAGCATTTGTCGGTAGAGTTCCTCAGCTGGCATTTTCTTGAACATAACCATTTTCCCAGCTTCTGCCATCTCGATGTACTCTGCATATCGTTTGCTAAATGCTTCACCATAAAGCTCGTTGAGGTCTGGGGTTTCCTTTGGATCAAAGAGATACCATGTACCACTTTGAGCTACTCGCTTCATGAATTCGTCTGGAATGTACGCTGCCGTATTGGCTGTACGCATTCGCATATAGTCGTCTCCAGCATTATGTCTCCAATGAATGAATTCTGGAAAATCGTAGTGCCAGTTTTCCATGTAGAAACAGAGTGCACCTTTTTTCTTACCCCCTCGGACAATAGCGTGAATAGCGGTATCCATGATTTTTGCAAATGGCGTAGGGCCTGATGAAGTAGTGTTTGAAGATTTGAGAATAGAACCCGTTGCTCGAAGCTTTGTGATAGATACTCCGAGTCCTCCTGTACCTTTTGAGATAAGCATTACATCAGCTACTGACTTTGCGATATGTTGCATGTCATCGTGGACCTCAAGGAGATAACAGTTTGAGAGAGCTGGACGAGGAGTACCTGCAGTGAGATTTGTAGAGCCTCCGGCAATATACTTGTGTTGCGACATCTGATTGTAGAACGCTATCGCCTGAGTTGTTGGATCTTTTTCATGATATGACATACCCATTGCCACCCGCATAAAAAAATACTGAGGAGTTTCAAGTGGCTTACCACTACTGTCCTTTACTGAGTATCGATGAAGAAATGTAGAAAGTCCTGCGTATGCAAAAATCTCGTCTCGAGAAATATCCAAAGCTCCCGCAAGTTTTTTCAAATCAAAACACTTTTCCATGTCAGAGTGCAAAAGTTCCTTCTCAATAGCGCTCTTTATATGTGGAGCAAATGCATCTTTATGCTTCTTTTCTAGGTCAGCAAAGTCATCCTTGTCATATTCGGGTACAACTCGTCGATATACTGTCTTGAGGAGGAGTCGTGTAGCAATTTTGTCGTATCTAAAATCATCTGATACGTTTTGGAGAGCTGCGTTGATAGTAGCTTGATCGAGTTCATCTGTAGTGATTCTGTCATATAACGTCAACTGGGTTTCACTGGCAATCTGCGTCACATAACTTGCGATGTTTGGCAAACCCTGACAAGCTCTCTCAATCGATTTGTTGATGTAATCTGCATTGAAAGGAACTGTTGAACCATCCTGTTTTGTTACTGATATATTCATACGGTGTACTCGGTTATTTGTACTATTTTGATAAAACAACTTTCTCCAATTTTCCGATAGCTTTCTCCGATGACGGAATGATTTATTGGTGAGTAAAATTTTACACCTAAATGACCCCCGTGTGATGTGGATAAGTCATAAAAATTTCTTTTTTTACACGCTCGGACACGCCTTTCTTTTTGATGCAATACTTACTGTCAAATGAGGTATATTTTGATGATTTTTTTATAGGGAATTTATGTGTGATTTGGATAATGAGTAAGTGAGAAAAAAAGTCCAGAATCCATATTTAGAATATAAGAAAGTCCTACATCTAGTTCGTCTTTACTTCAAGATGGATGATGGTGCTAAAATATCAAAGCACACAGAGCTTATTTACTTATGCACCCTTGAGAAGCACAGTATAGAGAATGAGAATATATTTAGATTACCTGTCTTTATCAGCAGGAAGGCTCTTAAACACTTTGTGGAAAGTCGAAAGAATGAGCTATTAAAATGTCACGAATTTGCACCACTCAAGAATACGTAGAGTTTATAGTGTTCAATGTAAAAGATGTACTGACTATGTATGAAATACTCACCTATGATTCTAGTAAAAATCAAATTTCGGTAAGTAAAAATTATTTACGCTTTAAGAAACCAAACATTAAGATACTCATTGAGCAAAAAGGAGTGAGATTTGAGGTAGTTTCAATGCATTTTACTAAAATAAAAAAGCCATCACAGGGATGACATCTTTATATATAGCTCGAGGTGACGGCAGACCGTAAGGTCATTTCACCTATTAGTACGTTTTAACACGTCCGCAGCAAGCCGATTAAATATTTTCTGTCGTCAAGCTATGTGTAAAATATATCATACCTACTATATCCCGTGCAACTAGACTTTGAAATATTTTCTTTTGTAAATATTGAGCTAGTGCTAAAGCAAAACAACCCAATCAATAGTGGGTTGTTTTGACTTAACCATTTTTACCTTTCCGGATGATGTAAGGTGGGTACATTCGCTTACTGTCGTCAGAACGCGATTAGGTGCTCATCGGAGAATAATGCTTGGATGTTCCCTGTAAACAATCGTTGTTAAGGTAAATTGTTGGTTACGTATATAGAGCCGTTGATTACTACAAAAAATTACCGGAAAATTATAAAATTAAACAGGGTGATACACAATAAAATCAATGTCAATAAAATGAATTTTTGGTGAAGCTGAAGCTGTATGTAAACCGAACCTCCACCGTCTACTATGCTGTTAGCAATTATCATTTTAATTTATATAAGACTATGACTGACACACAAGATATTTCAAAAATGGAAGAAGCTGCGAAAAAACAAGCAGAAGAAGTAGCAATAATGAAAGAAAAACGATTGGAGGAAATTGAAAGGCAAGAAGATGAACTTAGAAGTGAAAAAGAAGAAGCGGAGGCAAGACGTGAGCAGGAGAAAGAAGCACGAGAACAGAGAGAATTTGAGCTTAAAGGAGAGAAGAGCGATTTGGATAACTAAAAAGTAAAGAAAAAGCCCCACGAGATGTGAAGTCTGGTGGGGACTTTTTCTCGAGGGCTCGTTTTATTCAACAGTCATCAAACAATCTGCGGTACATTTTCTTTACCAAATCGCAGAAGCGATACATTCGACCATTAAACGTACTGGCAAACCAGTCGTCATAGAGAGAGCTAATTTCTGCCATTCCTGAAAGCAACATCAGTTGCTCCATTGAATTATCAAGGTTATGACAGGTTATACCCTCACCTCTCCTACTACCTACACTTCTGTTCCCTTCTGTATGAATTTGGCATGCATCACCAGGACAGTCGAGAACCATCTGACCACCTCTGGTATAACACCCAAATCGAGTAAACTTGCTAGGTCCGCAGAACATACGTTCATGTACTTCTTTCATCACACACGCCACAGATTGAAACTCGACATAATCCTCAGGTGAAGTCGAGAAACTTTCCAAAAATCTCTCAAATTCTGGGCTAGCATATCCTCCAACTGAATGACCGTGTGCTTTAGCTTCCGAAATCGATATCAAGGTAAACAACTGTTTGTAAGGTGTTTCTATATCCTTATCATCAAGAGGAAACTCCAACGCACGTAGAAAAATACTCAACGAAAAGCAGACTTCACTGATCTGGACATAGTCAAGAGTTTTCTCTTTTCCAGTTCCATCACAAGAATAGCAATCCTCATTATAATATTCTTCGGGTTGTCGCTTCCCTATTCCTTCACATCGCGTGCACACAAGATTACTCTTATGTATGACAGATGGAATCTTGATCTGGTAAGTCATCCACTCATCATCTCGTTCAACGATTGAAATTGAGTCATTGATCCCAAAAAACTGTTGACCAAGCCTTGATTCATATCTGTCGAACAGCGGTAGATAACTAGGCTTGTCATACAACCCCTTGAAATAGGGTTTGTAGTCTTTGAACTCGTGATTCTCTAAAAAGACCCGGTGAACACGAATCATCAAGCCTTTGCGTTTCCTATCCCAAAACAAATGATACCAGCGAGGGATATCCACTGCCATTATGAACTTTTTCATGTTAAAGGACCTCCTTGGTTAAGGGTTTTCTGATGGCTTGATTGCCATGAGATTTCTGATAGGTAGGATACGCTTATTTTGGCACTGTGTAAATGAAAACACCGTGAGCTCTTTCGAGCGCACGGCATTAACCATCAAAAGCGCAACCTAACATCCAAGGGCATCATCAAGGCACTCATCACTTTCTTGGCGAACACGCGCAAGTTTAATTCTTCCAAATCTTCCCTTCTAAAGTAGATGTGTCTTTGAGATCGTAAATCCACCTTTTCGGGATTTTCAGTGAGGTCAATCAATGCAACAGAGCGTGTGCCTCTAATGCAGAAAAAGCAGTCCACACCATGATACTCGTCAGCGGCAGTGCCGACACAACGATACATGCCGATTTCAGGGATTTCTCCAAACTCAAAATAAAACTGCATTTCTACTGCCTTCAACATTCTGCGTGCTGGATTATTTGGTCTGTATTTCCTCGGGTTCCAATGAATATGACATCTAGAAGCTATTTGCAAGGCTTTCTCAAACGGCTCATATCCCGGTATTCCATTTCTCTTTACGTGGTCGTAGCTCGATATTCCGAGGACAAATCTTTCAAAGACGTGCCCTATAAATGCCTTTCTTTTTGACCACTTACTTGGATCAAAGTCTCCAATGTACCCTGGGGATTTTACAACCGTATTTTCAGTGCCATTCTCTATGATGGGTTCAGTGTTATTCAATGACTGTGTCCTTTCTATCAGGTTAAAGTTTTCAAAGATGTGAGGGTTTTGGTAGCGATACAAAATCAGCTACTGTACAAGACCATCTAAAATAGAAGGATACAGTATTGGGTGGTTTTGTAAATAAAGATAAATAGAAAACCCGCTATCTTGATGACATTTGCTATACTAGATTACATATGTCTACAAAACCTATCATATGGCTTCTCATGGGAATTGGATCAACAATTGGTGGATATATTCCGACACTTTGGGGAGCAAATTCTTTTCTCTCATTTTCAGGATTAATTTTCAGCTCAATCGGAGCTGTTGTTGGAATCTATGTTGGTTTTAGAATTTCTGAAGAGTGAGTGATGAAAAATGCGCCGTCCATAGAATGGACGGCGCAAACTTTGCATGTGCAGGCAGGATTTAGAGATTCCAATCGACTTTGACGTCGATGCTAGCAAGTGCCTCTTTGATTTTTTGTGCTCTGGCTTTCGAGATGCCCTTGATTAGGGTCACTTCATCAAGTTGCATGTTGCGAATGGCTGCGACGGTGTTAATCCCGGCCTTACCGAGAGCATTCACAATGGATACACTCAGACCGATCTTTCTGAGTCTTCTGAGCCCAATACGCCTCTCAGGTGAGTGGGAGGATTTTGAGTTGAGTCCTTGCCTTCCTGTTGCGCTTGGTAAAAACGCACTGCCGTCAACACGTGTGATTGTGATGACGGGCACAGACTGCGGTCCAACCGCAATGGTTAGGCCTTTGACTTCATAACCTGGGTCCAGGACTTGATTCTCGTCGAACCATTTTTTGATGACCTTCTCAAGACCTGTTAAATCAACTTCTTTTTTAGCCATGATATATATCTCCCAACGTTGTTGTTTTACTTTCTTACGCAAAATGTTACTTTAGGACTTTGTCCCACATTTTGCTCTGTACGTTTTATATCACAGATTAATTAAATTGTCTATGTTTTTACTGACGTTGAACCAAAATGCACTGTTGCTATTTTCCTCTAACTACCAATCAAATTTTCATCAAGAAAAAGCGCCGTACCTGTTAGAGTCGTGCGCTAATCTGAATCAAGAAAAGAGTGAATCGTTTACCCCTGATGATAAGCGACTACATAATCTTCTCCAAACGCCCAATTGCTAGGATCAGTAGAACTGTAGATAAAGAGCTCAACAGTTTCATCTCCTCTTTTATACAGACGTAAGATTCCCTGCAAATTATTTGCGTCAGCGAAAGGAATCCATATCGTATATGGACCAATGCTATAAGGCTCTCTGACTTCAGAGACAATGAACGAGGAAGCTTGCCTGAGGTTCATTGGAAAGATACTGTGACTCTCGTGATGAAAGAGATCTGCAAGGACATACGCCACGTCAGTTGCATAAATCCTCGGTTGAGCCCTAAAATTACCCTCATCTGATCTCTCAGGCAACTTCAGGTCACCAAAAAGTCCTAGTCCAACAGAGTCCTCCTTGAGACCTAGGGTCCTAAACAATCCTCTGACGTCTGGTGGAAGACTCATTGAATCAATTCTTGGTAATCCCGCTTGAAATGTGCTTTCATTCATGACTATAAATCTTTCCTTCCTTTTTTGTAAAGTTTCTCTTAGCATGTGTGACAGAGTGCCACAACTTGAATGCATTCTGTCACTATTGAAGCATACTTACTATAAATTGTCATCAGTGTAAAAATGTCCTGTCGACCTCGCCTCACTCACAGCAATTCGCTGTATAAATTCTTACAGCTCCTTTCTGACATTCCAAATAAAAAAACCCCTTCCGTGTAATTGGTTGGGGTTAGAACTTTTTTGCGGGCGTACGCTATCGGTGGTATTTTCCAAAACCACACGGATTATCTAGCTGTCACTAGTGTTTTTTTAAAGTTGGTATGCTCCAACATTCGGTATTGATCGAATCGTCTGATCATGCCACTTATGTTACTTGAAGAGAACCCCCTTCAAAGCAACGCCCATTACTCATCCTACTTGCCGTGCGCTTTGTGTTACCACAGATGTACATTTCCCCAACCTCTCATTCACACAGACTTGTCATGTTTCGCCACTGATAGTGACGGTACAATCAAATCTTTGCAAATGCTTTTGGTAATGCAGTCCCTGGGTCAATCCTTGGCTTCATTGGCTTTCAAACTTTCTCAGTTCAGTGGAGTGGCTTATCCTTTCTATTTTGCCTTTTGGGCGGTTGAATGTTCATACATCCGCAAATTTGTGTTATGCGGGACTGGGTCTACTTTATCATGGATAATAGTTTGTGTCAATAGCACCGTTATGGACTTCTCTTTCGTTTTTCTGAACCAGATTGTGAGAGAGTTGGAGAGTTTGAGTAAGATATTGAAATAAAAGAAAATCCACCGAGAAGCGGATCTGCTTTTGGTGGATGAGGCTTTGTTAAGTTGTCCTCTGAACTTAGTAGATTGACTACCATATTCTTCTGTAGACTCGAATCAACCCTATATCCAGTTCAGTCTTAGCTTGATGCGAATCTATCGCACACATGTGTGCAAAAACCAGAGCATGAATACCGAACTTGGTAGGGTCATGATAATTCCGCAGATATGGACGATTCGCCATTGGGTTGCTGTTGTCATGTTATACACCTGAGGGATTCGAGATGTGCTCTACAGCGCCCACAATGAGCACCACGATGGCGACTGGTGTAATAAAACATCCAAACAGGAATCCTCCGATGTAGTTTAAAATAGGTTTGCCGATTTTCATGGTTTCTAATTGTTAAGTTCTACCTGGAATTCAGCGACGTTGTGTCGTAGAATCTCTTCAAAACTCAACCAAAGTAAAAGAACATACTGCACGGATAGTACAATATGTTCTCTTGTTCGTCAATATCGAGTGGACCCTACAGGACTCGAACCTGCCACCTCCTCAGTGCAAATGAGGCGCTCTAGCCAGATGAGCTAAGGGCCCGTTTATTTTCGTCAAAGTCTGGTGACCCGACGAATCTTCTATGTGATTGGCTAACCCGTCAATTTTTCAACTAAAAACACGGCTTCGTTATCACCTAGCACAGTGAGAGATATAAAAAGGCTTTATGTCTTTTTATATCCGAACCAGCGACGGTGATATGAGGTACTCTAAATCTAGAGTACCTCATATATTTGCACCTATATCTAACCGCGTAATGAGTATATTACTATTTCTTGCTTTGAAGAGCAAGCTGTAGGAGATGGTTCAAAAACTCGTGGTGCTGTATACCTCCTGCATCCAACGCTTTGTATACGGGCGAATGTTCGTGCAGACTTGGATCGGTATTTACTTCGAGCAGGTACACTCCACGCTTTGGATGCACTATAAAGTCAGCAGTAGCAAAATGTCGGAGCCCTAGACTTTCTCGCACTTTTCGCACAGCATCCTCGATTATTTTCTTCTCATCTTTAGTAATATTTGCAGGCGACGTGTGGTCGTAAAGTCCTGCGTGTTTTGCAATCCAATTGAAAATAGAATGTTTTGGTTTTGGTAATTCTACGGCAGTCTTCACCACGCTGATTTTCTTTGCAATCTCTCGCTCCTCTGGAGACAAATCTTCGACACTTGTTTCTGCACTTTTTGCGTCAGCCTCTGTATCAGATAAGCTCAAGTCATGCGTACTACTCCGGTGCGTACTCTGATGAGGCTTAACTTCCACTGGGAACATGTGATACAGATTTTGCCCACGGAAATCATCGATGAATCCTGAGATAATCTCTTTACCAGTCAAATACTCTTCTACCAACACTTCATCAGAAAATCCTCGTGCATGGTCAAGGGCCTCTATCAGTTCCTGAAAATTCGATGCAAAAGATACACCGAGTGACGACCCTTTGCCAACAGGCTTTACAATAACCGGCATTGGGAAATTCCTAAACACATCCACAGCTACAGGATTCAAATCTTGGTCTTGTGAAATATTGAGCTCTCTAAAATACGGCGTCTTAATTCCCTGCTCTTTAAAATGTTTTTTTGAAAATGGTTTGTTCTTAGTCATCGCTGATGCATATCCTTTAGTACCAACGAACGGCACTGCAAATGATTCCAGAATTCTATGCAGCGGCTCTCCTGTATCGAAATTCCCTTTTGTCGCATTAAACACTACATCAATAGTGCGAAGTACTTGCTCAGGTGTAGCGGGCATGCCATCCATGTGCCACACGCCTTCTTTATCTATCAAAATATCTACACCCTTGTACGCTTTTGAAAGAGGCTCATTTTTCAACATATTCAAAATATGTTGACCAGTCTTTAGAGACACATCATATTCATCAGTAGGACCTCCACGCAAAACACCAACATTGATATGTGACATATGTATTTGATTATACAGTCACTTTTGATTTATAAAAGATACTAACCCCCAGAAATAAAAAGAGCCCATGTAGCTCGATGGCTGGAATGGACTCTTGAGAGACAATATTGTTTTGCAAATACCGAAGTACTTGCGAGTCTGTCGTCGAGGTGACAGATGAAGCTTTGAAAAGAACTTATGTAATTTGAGATTGCGATCTGAGCGTGAGTGGCTCAAAGAACTTGTAAGTGGACGTTCCACTTTGGCGAAGGAAAGTCCTATTCTGTCTTAACGATGATTTTGGTCACCCTGGGCCTGGAGGAGACGCGTACTCCCCCAGGCTTAGGTAGGCGATCCAGCAACCAACAACAGTGAGGACCGATGGCACGAAAGTTGAGCCTTGAAGGCTGCAAACGTGGCTGTCCCAGGAACCAACCTGGACAACGCACATAATATAACACCCTTTTATAGATGATGTCAAATCCCTACTATTGACATAATATTAATACATGATGTACTATACTAGGCGGACCCATGGAGCATTTGTGGCATTCGCAAGTATCTGGTAACCGGCAATTAGTTATCACGAAAGCGGATAGCACTCTAGACATCACAATGTGACCCCGTTCCACGAGGGACGACCAGGTTGCATAATAAACAAAACACAAACTCGAATATTAGAAAGTACCTCGAGCCTTCCCTAGCTTTGTGAATACTAGGGATTGTACGTCTAAAATGTAAAATGGGATTTAAGAATATGGTCCAGCAACCCGAAAGCAAAGGCACAAAAATCGGCATCGTCAAACTGACGGTGAATGTGGCAGACCCACACAGAGAAATCGCTGTTGTCGAAGTGACATTCGGCACAGAGAACACAGACGTCCACTTGGGTGGCCACCGGTTTGACACAAGCACCAAGGTCACCATGGCAAATGTCAAAAGCGGAGGCACTCACGACGGCATCGACTTCACCCCTACTGGCAAATGCGGGTGGCTGGAGACCCATGATGTGGTCTGGGCATTAATTCGTCACCGCGAAGATCCGAAGGATCGTCGCCGTAAACATGTTGATGTCCTCTGCGTAACAATGCTCGATCAGATGAACAATCTGCTCAAGCAGTTGAAGATGCCATGTGGTGAAAACGAGGTCATGGTGGCAGCGTTCGAACATGCCACCCCACTGAAAGTGGCATCAGAAGTTGTTCAGCACCATCCCAAAGGTCGCCAGACCTCGAAGGCCAAGCGTGCTGAAAAACCAGCAGC
Source organism: Minisyncoccota bacterium (assembly GCA_018062305.1). Lineage (GTDB taxonomy): Bacteria > Patescibacteriota > Minisyncoccia > Phycocordibacterales > CAIZLB01 > VEQN01. The sequence continues at coordinate 11,692 of JAGOSK010000018.1, forward strand.
GAAGAAAGCTACAGTAGCGACGGCAGCCTAAGCCCGAGCAATCAGGCAACCCATTAAGGGCGGACAAGTTTGCATATGCAGACCGTCCGCCCTTTCTTTTTGCAAATTTTTGGTGTGTATCAGCTGGCTCTAATAATAATCGAGGCTATAATCCCCTCGACAAACTCCTCCTCTTCCTATGTGTTGCAATAGCAAACCGGTGACACTCCTGATTTATTGAAATAATATCACCATCGTCAAATATCACCGCGTGAGCAGAATTATCCGCCCCATTCCCCGCAGTGTCAGCACGCCTTCCGTCAAAAATAGTCGAGCACAATATACTCTTCGCTTTATGTGTCTCATCTTTTGTAACTGCCACTATTGTTATATTCGACAACTTTACATACATAGCTTCATCTCCAGCATTTTCTCCGACACTTTTTGCTGCACTTTTTACGTTTGCGCATACAGTATTTAAAACTTCCTCAGCTACATGCATTTGAGCTATTCCACCATCAAGTACGATATGAGTCGGCAGAGGCCAATTTGATTGTACATCAGTGTGCCCAATGTGTTTGAACCGTCGTTCCAACATTTGCTTCAATGCTCCAGTATCATTTGAAGCCTTTATTTCTCTGATATTAAATTTCTTGTACTGGTCTTTTACAAAATCTCCATCATGCATTACAACCATCACACCAACCATATCTTTTCCTGACATGTGAGCAATGTCATAGGCTTCGGCACGTATTGAAAAATTCGAACCACTCATATTTGAATGTTTTCCAATATGCCCGACGTGTCCAGCGTGGCCAAACTGCGCATCTTTCTTAATCATAGAAATATCATGAATATGAGAAAGCGCAGACAAAGTCTTCTTTACTTCGTTTGCCTCTTCAAACTTCTGCACTTCAGCAAATCCATGCATCTGCTTTTTGAGATCAGCCACTATCGCCTGCTTTTTTCCTTTGAAGAAATTTCTGATGTGCGAAACTTGCGTGGCATATTCTTCTTCTGACATTTCACCTGTACACACTCCTGGACAAAGCCCTATACTTCGATTGAAACAGGGCTTGCCTTTTGCAGTGGCATCTGCACCCGTGTTTATATTTGTAATTTTTGAGCCGTCGCTTGAAAGTGCTGAAGTGCTTGCTTCTTCCAAACCTTCACCGGAATTTGAGACAAATTTTGGAATATAGGGCTCGCACTTATCCCTGTATGGAAATATCCGACGAATCAACTTCATCGCTTCTCGAAGCTCAGCACCAAAAGGAAACGGTCCGAACACATCGGTGTATTCAAAACCCAGACTCGCGATTTGCTCTTGCTTCGTAGCTCCAGCTTTTATTTTCTCATTGGCTTTTTCTAGATTACGTCCACGTACCACAAGTACTCGAGGAAAATCCTCACGGGTTATGACAACATAATTAAAACTCTTATTATCCTTCTCCTTGGTGTTGTATCGCGGGAGATATTTTTTAATAAGTTCAGATTCGAGTATAAAAGCCTCGAGCACTGAATCCGTTTCTTGATACGTGATTGTATCAGCCTGCACCACCATATCCACCAGAAGCCGACCTCTCGTCTGTATCAAATCATCATTCAAATAGCTTCGCACCCGATCACGAAGACTTGTGGCTTTACCGATGTAGAGGGTGTCAATTCCTTTTTTGAAAAAATACACGCCAGGACCATCAGGCAGATTGAGTTTTTTGAAGTCGTCGAGGGTCATATGTGATGGAATACAATATATATTAGTATGTACATAGTGTAAAATCTATGTTATTTTTCATCTGGATTAGTTTACGCAGATCAACCTCAAAACCCATAGAACACAATGAAAGCAACCCGGTTACTTCATAATTTGGCAGACAGTGACAAGTATCGCTTTGATGCACAAAAGCGACAATTCATCCTCAAAATCAAGGAGGCAATCCTCTCCAATGTAAGGCTCAGTGTAGGCCAGAAGGAGGCGATTGAATTATGGATCAGTCTTGAATGCAGTCATTTTTCCAGTTCCTTCATGGATGGGCATTTGCTCGAAGTAAGAGCCCGCATGGCGATTGCCACCTACATCAACGGCCTTTCAGTTTCAAAATAACACCTCCACCCCACGAAGAGCTCCCACGCGGACTCACATCTTCGTGGGGCTTTTTGTTTATTTTTCTACATCCTATTCTTCCTCTGCTTCAGCACCTTTGCTAGATACTGCCCTGTATAACTCTTTGCTACATTTGCAACTTCCTCCGGAGTTCCTTTTGCCACTATATTTCCGCCTTTCACCCCTCCTTCTGGACCGATATCGATGACGTAGTCAGAGCATTTAATAATATCCATACTATGTTCAATAACCACAACAGTATTACCCTTCTGGACGAGCTTTTGCATGATTTCTATAAGCTTTCGCACGTCTTCATAGTGAAGTCCAATAGTTGGTTCATCAAGTAGATAAATAGTTTTCTGAACATGGGGACGATAGAGTTCAGCAGAAACTTTTACACGCTGTGCTTCTCCACCAGAAAGTGTTGTTGCAGATTGACCAAGTTTGAGATATCCAAGACCTACTTCATTGAGAGTACTGAGACGATCTGAAATAGATGGAATATCTTCAAAGAATGTAAGAGCTTCCTCAATAGTCATTTCGAGTACTTCAAAAATATTCTTTTTCTTGTACTTTACCTCAAGCGTTTCTTTCATAAATCGCTTTGCATTACATACATCACAGGTCACATACACAGTCGGTAGAAAGTGCATTTCAACTTCAATCATTCCATTACCCTGACATGTTTCGCACCGTCCGCCTTTTACGTTAAATGAGAAACGACTCGCTCCCCAACCACGTGCTTTCGCTTCGCTTGTTTCTGCAAACATATCTCGAATATGAGTCCACGCACCAGTATATGTAGCGGGATTTGAACGAGGTGTTCGTCCGATTGGGCTTTGGTCAATGAGAATTGTTCGTCCCAAATATTCTGTACCAGTAAAGCTTGTGCAGTTATATATATTTGCAGTTCGATGATCACGGTCGAGTCGTGCAAGTAGATTTTTATGAAGAATTTCATATACAAAAGATGATTTTCCAGAACCAGATACACCCGTAACTGTAGTGAGTCTTCCGAGAGGAACTTCAACATTCATGTTTTTGATGTTATTTACATTTCCTCCAGCAATCTTGAGCCAACCTTTGTTCTCATCTCGCCGTCGCTCAGGTACTTCTACCACTCGTGTACCTCGGAGGTAGTCGAGCGTTACAGATTCTGTAGGATTTTTCTTTGCAGTGAGGAGTTCTTCAAGCCACCCTTGAGCAACTACGTGCCCTCCGTGCACTCCAGCACCAGGTCCAATATCCACGATATAGTCAGCGGCAAAAATGGTATCTTCATCGTGTTCAACTACAATAACAGTGTTACCCATATCTCGAAGTTGTACGAGAGTTTTTATGAGTCGGTCGTTGTCTCGCTGATGAAGCCCGATAGTAGGCTCGTCGAGCACATAGAGTGCACCCACGAGTCCAGAACCGAGTTGCGATGCAAGACGGATTCGCTGAGCCTCTCCACCAGAAAGAGTATTCGCCTTTCGATCAAGTGAAAGATAGTCGATACCCACGTCGTTCATGA
>JAGOSK010000001.1:0-108725 GCA_018062305.1 Minisyncoccota bacterium
TAAACTTTATCTACAGTGCTTTAATGGCTTAGAATAAGGATGATTTGCAAACTTCCGTTTATTTCGCAAATAATACCTAATCGGCTCATCAAAGGTTCCAGATAAAAAAAGCGCCAATGCGCGATGTAAAGATAGTATCAAATAAGTGTAGGATGTCAATGAAAAATGTATAGAAAAAGCACCGAGTCACGAATGACTCGGTGCTAACTGTGGAACCTACTCGAAGTGTGTGAACCTGGTCAACACAACATGGGGTAGGTTTGGAAGGCAACCTGATGCCACCAGGCGCAAAGCGCCGAAATCCCTCCCTGATTAAGCGATTTTGCGGCAACACGGCTGTAAGTGGCAAGCACCTGAGCCGGATCTGCTGTGTCGGAGGTGAGGGTTTGGCGATTAGGAGTTGCCAATGCAACCGGCGGTGCCCTGACTGCAAAATGGCAGCGGGGCGCAGTATCGAACCAAGGGTTCAACACCGTATGGGTTTCTGGTACAACGACCTTTTCAGCTGTCGCAGGAGCGGCAGCTTGAAGTTCGTTGGGTGCTAGAGCTGTGAAGCTCATAACCAGTGCACATAGGAACGTCGTGAAGAGCGTTTTCATGGTGCGTTGCGATGGTTTCTGTTTTTTCCAATAGGGCAATAACAATGTCATTGCCTGTTTTGGAAAATTTTGTACGCTGAGTGTCTACCCCAGCGAAATTCTTAGGAGTTGCTGAGACTCATTAGTACAAAATGTTACACCTTCCAAAATAAAAAGCAATAGTTTTATTAAATCAACGCTTCGAGTACTGCGATCAACTTCTCATCAATTCCATCAAATGATCCATTACTCATAATCACCAACACATCGCCAGGCATAGCTTTAGCAGCAATTTTCTCAATAGCTTCATGTCCATTTTTAACACAAACAGCATAAAAATCTTTATTTACAGGCGTATTATTTCCACCGCCAGTATCCGTAGTCGCGCTATTTACCACACGAGTGGCTGTCTCCACCACTACATTTCCATCAATAAAATCAGCAGGAACATCATTATGACGAAGTTCGGGCATTGAAAGAATCAAACCATCTACCTTTGAAAATGCATTTCCATAATCTTGTTCAAACATTTTCTTTCGACTGGTATTTGATCTTGGTTCAAATATTGCAAAAATTCTGTTGTTTGGAAAATGTTCACGAATGCCTCCAAGAGTTTCTCTAACGGCTGTTGGGTGATGAGCAAAGTCATCAATTACTGTAATTCCATTTACAACAGCACGAATTTCTTGTCGGCGTTTCATTCCATTAAAAGTAGCAAGACCATTTTTTATTTCATCAGATGAAAGACCTTGGTGCAAAGATACAGCAACTACTGCAAGAGTATTTGCCAAATTATATTTGCCAAAAAGTCGTATATTCATCGTACCCAATTCTTCGCCTTTATATATGAGTGTAAAAGACTGTCCTTTATCGCTCACGACAATATCCTTGGTCGTAACATCATTTCCAGTATCGAATCCATAATATAGGACATCTGCATTAGTATGTTTGGAAAGTTCGCGCACATCTTTTGAATCTCCATTAAGGACAAGTAGTCCGCCGTCTGTTGCAGGAGCGACTTCCTCGGCTAAAAAGACAAAGGACTTCTTGTACTCATCAAAGTCAGAGTAGATGTCGGCATGATCAAACTCAAGTGAAGTTACTACTGCAACTTTTGACTTATAGTGTAGAAACTTTGGAGCTTTGTCGAAGTACGCTGTATCGTATTCGTCTCCTTCTATAATAAAATGTTTTGATTTAGGCAGGATTCCATTTTCGTCTTTTACTCCAGCACTAAAACTTGTCTCTTTGATTCCATTTTCAGTTGGCACAGCAACTCCACCAACCAAGAATCCAGGATTACGTCCTGCACTCAAAAAGACATGTGCACACAAACCGGTTGTAGTAGTTTTTCCATGAGTACCACAAATTACAATCGATGTTCTGTCTTTTATAAAAAATTCAGTAATCGCTTCGGGCATCGAAAGTTGTGGAAGACTATTCTCTCGGACATACGCACCCTCGATGTTATCCGGACCAAACATATTTGCCACGATTGTCAGATCTTTATCCTTCACATGATCTTCAGAAAATCCTTCATAAAATTTTATATGTAATCTTTCAATAAGATCACTTGCTGGTGGATAGCATCCAATGTCTGATCCAGAAACTTCATATCCTTCTTCGGCAAATAATCCAGCAAGTGACGATGTCGCCTTTCCACACACACCAGTGATGTGCACTTTTTTTATTTCACTGGCGGCGATTTTTTCTGAGAGCGCACCTATGAACGGTCTATCGAAAATCCTCTTTTCTGTTGTGCCAGTTTCCTCGCCTACTCGTCTAGTTTTTTGCTCAAAAAAATCCTGTGCTGGTTTTTTCATATTGTATTAGAGTAACATAAAGTTATGTTTTTTTCTTTAAAAATTATCTCAATTAGTCGTGAATTATTGTAATCACTGCACCACAGCTGAATTCAACACAAGTGCTATTGCTTTTAATCCATGAATGTGGTTTCATTATGAACGCACTATACCCCGTGGCAAACAATGCTACATGAGGAAATCAGTTGACTACGAGCCACTTCGTATTAACCGGTTTGTGACAAGACAGATAACGCATACCAACAACAACACTCAAGGTGTCTTCGACCGGAGTGGAAACTGGTTGCATAGCTCTTTGAGATTTAAAGGAACAGTATCATGAATAACCGTACCTCGAGACTCGGAAAAAGTGCGCCTTCAGACAAGAAACTTGCAGGCACGACTGGGCAAAAAACCCCATGGCATCGTGAATCAAACTCGTACAGAAGCCACTTTTTGAATCCGTGGCATCAAAGCAGGGTCGATACAACCCCAACAGTCAGACTTCCGAGGATGCACTGTGTCAGATCGGGGGGACTAAAACTCTACTAACACTCGACAGTCCAACCGCTGAACCCCCTGGAATTACCAGGGGGATTTTGTTTGCAGAATTTTTAATATTTAGGAGTAAGTTTAATTGACATACAAAATAAAAATACCTATTAGGCACTAGTGAGCTCGACGCAGCGAACTCAAGGAATTTTCTAGCAAGAAAATATCCGTGTGACTAATAGGTATTTTTATTTTGTATCTTTACTTCCGACTTTCTACAATTTCTCTTTCAACGTTTGGTGGGACCACGTCGTAGTGATCGAATTCCATAGTCATTGAACCTCGTCCTTGTGTCATAGATCGGAGATCAGTTGTATAACCAAACATTTCTGACAATGGAACCATAGCTCGAATAACTTTGTTGAGACCTCGGTCATCCATACCTTCGATTTGTCCTCGCTTTGATGAGAGTGAACCAGTACAGTCACCCATGAACTGTTCTGGAGTTACAACTTCTACTTTCATGATTGGCTCAAGGATAACTGGCTTAGCTTTCTTAGCAGCTGCCTGGAATGCCTGTGACGCTGCAATCTTGTATGCAATTTCAGATGAGTCCACATCGTGGGATGAACCGAATGTAAGTTCACATGATACGTCTGTCATTGGGAATCCAGCAACAATACCTCGATCCATAGCTTCTTTTACACCCTTCTCAACTGCAGGAATGAATTCTGTTGGAATAACACCTCCCTTGATAGAGTCGATGAATTCGAATCCGGCTTCTCGATGAACGTTCTTTGGAATCTTCGCACCTTCTTCGATAGCTTCGAGAGGTTTGATTGTGATTCGAACGTGACCGTACTGTCCTTTACCTCCAGACTGCTTAACGTATTTGAAATCTTCATCAACACAAGTTCCCTTGATGGTTTCTCGATATGATACCTGTGGCTTACCTACGTTTGCTTCTACGTTGAATTCTCGCTTCATTCGATCAACCATGATTTCTAGATGGAGTTCACCCATACCTGCGATGATAGTTTCACCAGTTTCTTGGTTTGATGAAATTCGGAAAGTTGGATCTTCATCTCCAAGTTTCTTGAGGGCAACACCCATTTTTTCCTGATCTGCTTTTGTCTTTGGTTCGATTCGAAGTGACACTACAGGTTCTGCGAACTTGATTGGGTCAAGGATAATAGGTTTTGCTTCATCACAGAAAGTATGTGAAGTCTTTGCGTCTTTCAAACCTACCGCAGCAGCAATTTCTCCAGCGTACACCTTCTTTACTTCTTCTCGCTTGTTAGCTTGAAGTCGTACGATTCGTCCAAGTCGCTCTTTCTGACCTGTTGTCGAGTTATAAATATATGAACCAGCTTCGATAGTACCTGAATACACTCGGAAGAATGTAAGCTGGCCTACGAATGGATCTGTCTGAAGTTTGAATGCAAGTGCAGCAAATGGTTCAGAGTCTGATGCTGCTCGTGAAATCTCTTCACCTGTTTCTGGATCAAGTCCGTGAACTGGTGGCACATCAAGTGGAGATGGAAGATAATCTACAACGGCGTCGAGAATGAGCTGTGTACCCTTATTCTTCAAAGCTGAACCAGTGAATACTGGGAAAATCTTTCCAGCGATAACTCCCTTTCGAAGAGCCTTCTTCAAATCAGCGATATCAAAATCAGTTTTACCTTCGAGGTACTGATTCATCATCGTGTCATCAAGTTCTACAATTTTTTCTACAAACTCTGCTCGTCGCTTTGTAGCTTCGTCAACCATGTTTGCAGGAATTTCATATTCGATAACTTTGTTACCCATTTCCCCTTCGAACTTGTAAGCCTTCATTTTAAGAAGATCTACTACTCCGTCGAAATCACCTTCATTTCCAATTGGAAGTTGTGCTCGAACTGCGTTTTTGTTGAGCCGCTCCAAGATAGATGCGAATGATCGTTCAAATGAAGCACCTGTTCGGTCGAGTTTGTTGATGAAACAAATACGTGGAACGTTATATTTGTCAGCTTGTCGCCATACAGTTTCAGACTGTGGCTCTACACCAGCTACTCCGTCAAATACCACAACTCCACCGTCGAGTACTTTGAGTGATCGTTCTACTTCTACTGTGAAGTCTACGTGACCTGGTGTGTCAATAATGTTGAATCGGTGCATGAGAGATTTGTCCGTACCCATATATGAAGGGTTCCAAAAACAAGTGATGGCAGCGGCAGTAATAGTAATACCTCGCTCTTTTTCCTGTTCCATCCAGTCAGTCACAGCTTCACCTTCGTGAACTTCACCAATCTTGTGTGACATACCTGTGTAATACAGAATTCGTTCAGATGTCGTAGTTTTACCTGCGTCAATGTGAGCGATGATACCGAAGTTTCTTGTTTTTTCTAGTGGATAATCTCTTTCCATATATGTTGTGTGGTTGCGTACCTAAGTGGCATTAGCCAAAAGGTATGCACAAGCCGAATTAAAAATAATTTATAAAGCACCGACTTTTAGAATCAAATCTAGATATAAGTCGTGGGGATAAAATAGCATTATTTTAGGGTGTTTGCAATATAAGCCCTAGGTAAAATTTGATATACTGTCACCCTACACTTAAACATATGAAACTCGTCATACTCGCAGCAGGAAAAGGAAAAAGAATGGGTGAATCCTCAAACTATACTCCAAAACCCATACTGAAATACAAGGGCAAAACCCTCATTCAACATAAATTGGAGCAGATTCCTACAGGAATTGAGGAAATTATCATTGTTATTGGCCATTTGGGTGAAAAAATTGTAGAAGCTGTAGGCCATTCATGGGTGAATTCGGATGGAGATGGTGGAGCAACCGCGACTGATACCAAATCTATCCCCATTACCTACGTATTACAAAAGGAACAGCTTGGCAGTGCACATTCTCTATGGCAAGCAAAAGATGCTGTTGGAGATAGCCCCTTTTTAGTACTTATGGGTGACGATCTATATTCGAAGTCGGATTTGGAGGATATGATCACTCTCTATACACAAAATCCTCAATCATGGATTGCATTAATTGAACCTCAAGAGGCTCACATTCCCTATGGAAAAAGTATTCTCGACAAAGATGGGTATCTCATAGATTTTAGAAATGACCCAAATAAGGAGGTTCTTGAAAATCTTATGTACACCGGCGCATGCCTTTTAACACCCGACATTTTTAAATTACCCCTTGTCAAAATAAGTGAGACCGAATACGGGCTTCCACACACTTTTGTTCAAGAAGGTCGACATGCACTGGTTTCATCTGGCAAACTCAATATACCCATAGTAAAGACAACATATTGGAAGAGGATTACTACACCAGAGGACTTGGTATAACTGTTTTCGTCAATCGACAATCTTTTAGATAAGCCATATAATAGAAAAATGGAAACAAAAAACCCGAAAGAACAGCTTGAGGAAATACTTATCTCTTTAAATCTGCCCCCAGTTTCTCGTAGAATATATATCAGCCTTTTAGGCAGTGAAAAAAGTCTCAGTGCTCGAATGTTAGCTGAACTTTTGGATATACCTCGACCTTCTATCTATGACCACCTTGAAGTTCTCCAAGAAAAAAACCTTCTTATTCCTAAGAAGCTGGGTGGTAAACTATTTTTTAGTGCAAACAATCCCCACCATATACAAACGCTCATAGATAGCCAAGAATCCAGATACAGAGAAATGAAGAGAACTTTTGGAAATCTATTACCCCGACTCAACACCACTAATGAGAGTCTCGAACCTAAAGTACAATTTTTCAATGGTTTGGAAGGATTTAAATATGCACTTGGCGAAATCCTATGGCATCGCCAGAGTGAAACTTACGCAGTGTGGCCTACACAAAAAATTAAAGACCTATTAGGACCTGTATATATGAGTTGGCACGACAAAAGGAGAGCTGAGGAACAAATATCGGTGAAAGTACTCATTCCAGAATCAGAAACGTCTATTTGCTACTGGATCTATGGTGACAAAGTGGCTTTCTTTGATTCTTCTGAAGGATTGGATGAATTGTGTGGTTTTATTGTTCATTCAAAATCTTTCTCTAAGATGATGAAAATAAATTTTAATATGCTATCAAGGGCAACTAATCAACCTATTGTAACAATCTAGGCCTAATCAATTCACAAAACAAAAACCACCAACATTTCTGTAGGTGGTTTTTGTTTATCTATATCAACTATCCAAGGTATATACTTTGGATAGTTGATATATAGGTAGTGAAATTTGGATTACCAGGCGAAATGTGCAAACGCCTTGTTGGCTTCTGCCATTTTGTGTGTGTTTTCTTTCTTTCGAACTGCTTCTCCTTCGTTCTTTGAAGCTGCGATAAGTTCATCTGCAAGTTTTTCATGCATAGGAGCTCCTTTCTTTGATCGAGCAGCGTCGATGATCCACTTCATTGAGAGGTAGAGTCGTCGTTCTGGTCGAACTTCTCGAGGAACCTGGTAGTTTGCACCACCAACTCGTCGTGATCGAACTTCAACTGCAGGCGCAGTGTTCTTGAGCGCCGTATTGAAGATTTCAATAGGGTTCTCAGTTTTCATCTTTTCAGCGATTGTGTCGAATGAGCGGTACACAATTGCGATAGCTGTAGTCTTTTTACCTGACCACATACAGTAGTTGATGAATTTACCAACTTCTGCTGAATCATATTTAAGATCAGCTTTTGCTATATTACGATTTTTTACTTTTCGTCGCATTTTTTTGGAAAATGTTAAGGGAAATTGTCTAATAATTCGCAGATTTTATTCAGTTTGACGCTTCATTGCGCTGACTTACTCTGCTTCTTGTACGATGTATTTCTCATCGCGATACCTTTTACTTCTTAGCTGCCTTTGGTCGCTTTGTACCGTATCCTGATCGTCCTTTTCGTCGCTTTTCAACGCCTGCACAGTCGAGAACTCCTCGAACTACTGTATATCTGATACCAACATCCTTTACTCGTCCACCTCGTAGAAGTACTACTGAGTGCTCTTGTAGGTTGTGTCCCATACCAGGAATATACGCTGTAACTTCAAGACCGTTTGTAAGTCGTACTCGGCAAATCTTTCGAATCGCTGAGTTAGGCTTCTTTGGAGTCTTTGTTGTTACCTTTGTACAAACGCCTTTCTTAAACGGTGAATCGTAAAATACAGGTCGGTTCTGAAGTACGTTGAAGCCTCGAGTAAGCGCAATCGCTTTACTCTTCTTCTTCGCCTTTGATCGACTTTTCTTTACTAATTGATTAAGTGTAGGCATGTGCCTTTGGTTTAATTAATTTGTTGATAATGACCTCGATGAGGAATATTGTGGAAAATTTCCAAAATAACCTTATTTTAAGCCTATTGTGAGTCGCTTGATATGTTCCGCATACCGTACGACTAAAAATAAAATGCTTCGAAAAAGCACTTGTTAGAAGATTACTATATATATGCCTCGTAGGCAAGGTAAATCCCATACCATTACGAATAAGACTCTTCCGCAAAGATCTCACCTTGCGCGACAACCTCACGAACAGTAAAGACTCCTTCAGTTGATAATCTAAGCTTAAGCGAGTCGATTGTTGCAAGTGCATTTCTAAGTGATGAATTAGCCTGTATTTCTTGCTCCGAGACTCCTGAAATATTCAAATTAGATAATATCTCATCTTTTTTCTCCAGCGCAGCCTCTAGGCTACGGAACCCTAGGTTAACAGGTAATAGGACATTTTCAATAACTTTTATGAAGTAATCAATCTTATCAGAATTGTTCAATTTCCTGAGACTATTTTGTATACTTTCACACCCGAGATGAAAAACACCCAATAAATTTGCAGCCTCAGGGTCAAGCGCTATCAATTTAAAATTTTTAGAATCTTCAATAATAACCTGACAATGCAACGCTAAGCGGTCCTTATGTTGCAAGAATTCTCGTTGTCCCTTTCCAAACTCCACATTATATATTTCTTTACTCATTTTATATGCTCAATATGTTTTGTTAAAAAAATTATCTTAATGTACTAAACCCCCACAAACACCCTATACACCCAGAAAATTACCGGCACAAAGTACTGCCACACAAAAAATATAAAGAATAATGTAGCAAATAAGCCATATGTTACGTAAAATCGGTTCAACTGCTGACTTGCTTGGTATGGTAGAATGTTTGCCAAAATCTTTGACCCATCAAGTGGGGGTAGAGGGACAAGATTAAACAATGCCAACACAAGGTTTATAAGAATAGTAGCAGCGAGTATGGTCAAAGTAGCATCTGGAAGTGATGATCCAAAGGTACGAATTGCTAATGCTCCTAGGAGTGCTATAAGGATGTTAGAGAGTGGACCAGCAAACGCAACGAGGAACTCGCTGGTACGGCCGTTTTTGAGGTTATACGGGTTGTATGGCACTGGCTTTGCCCAACCAAACATGAGACTACCCGGGAGGAGTGCACAAAATAGCGGGACCAAGATAGAACCCACTGGATCAATGTGTTTTATGGGGTTCAAAGTGAGCCGACCTTCGTACTGGGCGGTTCGATCACCCTGCCACAAAGCGGCTAGCCCATGAGATACCTCGTGGACGACTATAGATATGACTAGTATTGCGAGGTTGAAGAGTGGGGACATGCTAGTATTGATGGTGTTAAGGGCGATCTTTCCGTTTGAAACATTTGCTAAACGTTAAAAATATGATAGCATGCTCCTACATATGGCAAAAGTATGCGCAATAACTAAAAAAGGTTCTATGGTGGCTGGAGGGTATTCAAACCGTACTCGAGCAACCAAATTCAACCCAACTGGGATGAAGAGAAAGTACCCAAACCTTCAGAAGAAGCGAATTTACATTCCTGAACTCCAGAAGTCTATGACTGTGACTATTTCAACAAAAGCACTCAAGACTATCCAGAAGAACGGCGCGTTCGCAACATTCAAAAAGGCAGGTCTTATCTAAATCTTTCGGACTCAAGTAAACGCTTGGCCCAAATTTTATAAATAGACGAAATGGAAACTTCTCAGAAATGGGAGGTTTTTATTTTACACGATTAACTGTCTCTCCATCTGAATAGAAACTAATAGTCCCATCAATGTCTGTACGATAGATACCCTCAAAATCTAAATGTGAATTTTTGAATGCAGATTTTCTAAACGCCTCAATGTTATCCAAAACTTTTTTATGAGGATGACCATATCTATTATCCTTACCCGCAGAAACAATTGCATATGAAGGACGAACCGCTTCCAAAAACTCTGGCGATGTGGAGGTCTTCGATCCATGATGTCCAAGTTTTAAAACGTCTGACTGGATGTCAGTAGCGCCAACTCCTGAGCTATGGTTTTGGTTTTTATATTTCGAAATTATAAACTGCTCAACTTCAATCGGGGCATCACCGGTTAACATAAATGAAGTGCTTCCATATGAAAGTCTTCCGACAATTGAATTTAAATTTGTTTCAGTATTTATGGATTTTAGACATGCGTCTTTTTTCTTTTTGGTAACACTTTTGATTGATGCGGTTGAAACTTTTTTGTTTGATTTTGATATCTTACTCTGAGTCTTTGCCGCAACCTCTTTTGCCAATAATTTCTCGCGACAGTTTTTATACGCATCAATTTGAAAGTCAAAATCTGGAAATAAAGCTTCAAACTTAATATTCTTTTCCGAGTCCAAAATAATATTCATGCCAGCTGTCAAAACTATAGATTTGTTTCTGTCGGCGTTGTCCGCACTATCCACTTTACTCATCAGGTCCTTGAACAAATTTGTACTTGCCTTCAATCCACCATGCATGAAAACTTGGTATTCAAAATCTTCCATAACTTTTTTCATTGAACCGATATGGTCAGCATCAGCATGAGTAATTAGCAGTGCATTTATCTTGCGATCAAATATGTTTTTAAATTTCTGGACCTCGGAGATTACTTTTTCATTTTGAGGACCGCTGTCGATGAGCATTGAATTTCTGTTCGGCGACTGGATGTATATCGCATCGCCTTGTCCAATATTTAAAAAATGAACCTTCAACATGTCGCCGTTTTTTCCAAATCCAAGATCCGCGATAGTTAATAGAATATAAATCGACAAACTTAGTGCAACCGCCGAAATCGAGACGGCAAAAATGACCAGATTTTTGAGTAAATCCCTATGATATACTTTGTCTATTATTCGATGTATTACTTTTTTGTGTATCACACGCATTATATATAGACTTTATTATTTTAATTAATCAATCATTTCACCCATATGACATTTACAGAAAAAAAATTCGACATAAAGAAACTTGTGGATATCTCAGAAAACTCAATAAATGAGCACTTAAAATTGTATGCTGGTTATGTTAGACATTCGAACCTTATCATTGATAAAATTAATACGTTAGCATCAGACATGGAATCAAACTCGTATACCATCGGCGAGCTACAGCGACGATTTGGCTTTGAATTTGATGGAATGAGAAACCATGAATACTATTTTGAACAACTTGAAGGTGGTGCAAATGAAGTGGATGCAGGCAGTGAATTCGCAGTAAAAGTTGCTGAGACTTTTGGATCATTCGATGCGTGGCTTGCACGATTCAAAGCACTGGCAATGACGCGAGGTATTGGATGGGCAATACTGTACTATGACCCTGAAACAGACAAACTCTTGAACGCGTGGATTGATGAACAGCATCTCGGACATCTGACTTCTCTAAAAGTCATCCTTGCTTTGGACATGTGGGAACACTCATATATGCTCGACTATGTACCTTCTGAGAAGAAAAAATACGTAGAAGCATTCTTTGCAAACCTGAACTGGAACTGTGTCACAGAGCGTTTTTCAAAAGCCGTTTCACAAAAAAGTCAGTAACAGAGCACTGTGCTATAGCAGTGATTACCGCGGTCCGACTTTGAAAAAAATTGACCTAGGGAAGTGGTCAAACTGGCAAAAAAAGTGAACCCCGGAACACCTAGCACTGGCACATGCACTCTTCGAACCTTAAATACAACCCCTTTCACAAGTTACACAGGGGTTGTATTTATTTCTATAACAGCCTCTTTGTGAGGTTCCGTCTGTTCATTTTTAGAAGAAGTCTTTCCTAGATTCAATAAAATAGTGAGCAAAACAATGACGAAATACAGAAGTGCAAATGTTGCTGGAGAAATATTTTGAATCTTGGTTGATGAAAATGAAAGCGATGAAAAGTATCCAACGACCAATAACTCGTATTTGAGCAATGCATATGCAACGAACGCGGGAAGATACGCAATGGCACTGCTCATGAAACTGATAACACCCGTTAGAAACACAAACAACATAGTGAAAGGAATAAAAGGTAGGACCAGCGTATTCACTGGTAGTGAGACCAACGAGACCACTCCTGAAAAGCGTATGATGAATGGAAGCGTAAAAATCTGAGTCGCAATACTAGTGGCAATCAGAGAAATTAAACTTGGTGGAATATATTTTAAAGACATCAAAAATATCTTGTGACTTTTTTCCAATGTCTTTTTTGCGCTTTGTAAAATCTCCTCTATTGGACTAGCCAAAAAGATAAGTCCGAGAGTTGCCACAAAACTCAACTGAAATGAAGGGTCGTGGAGCAATAGTTTTGGATTATGAAAAAGCATCAGTGTGCCCGCCGTCATCAAAGCGATGAATCCTGAATTTTGTCTGTCTGAAAGTTTTGTCCATATACCGATGATGGACATGATGACCGATCTCCAAACTGTAGCTCCACCTCCCGTCATCAACCCAAAACAAATGATGCCAATTGACCCAAAAACCCCTCCCCACAATTTTGGAAGGAAAGAAAAAAACTTACTGATTGCTTCGCCCACAATAGATACGTTCGAACCTGATAAAACTACGATGTGTATGAGTCCTACCTTTTGGAATTGATCTTGCAATTCTTTATCAAGCGAACCCTTTCCAGAAATAACTAAACCTGTTGCCAAAAATGCATACGGGGCAGGCAAAAGATTCTCAACATTTTGCATAAAGTTTTTCTTAATTTTAAATAAAACATTTGTAAGCTTTCCTGCTTGGTTTTTGGATATGAGTTCAACATCACTAATGTCTGCCAGATAAAATATATTGTCTTTTTGCAGAAAATACTCGTAATCAAAATTTCTACCATCTTCACTTTCTATGACTTTTGGCCTGGAAATATTTGCTGAGAATTTTATGTAGTCGCCGTATGTTGGCTGACTATTGTTTTTGATTTCAGGCGAAGGTTTCGCTGGTACTCTGAGTTTTTCTTTGACCAATATTTTAGTGTCGTTGGGCGCCATATGTGCGGAACTTTCTTTGATCAAAACTTCATATCGCCAATATGTCTTTTTGTATTCTGGATCGGAAATAATAATCCCTTTAAGCTTGGCTCTTTCGTTTTGTAAAAATAAATCTTTGAGAAACTCATTATCAAATGAGCTGTGCGAATATCGCAAAACTACAATCAGTGTGCTGATGAAAACTAGGCAAATATAAAAAGTTATTTTTGAACCCGGTTTGAGTTTCATTCACCCATCATAATCAACACGGTGAAATTTTCTATCAATTTTTTATGAAGAAAGTTGAACTAGGCTTAGGACTTAAAACTAGCGATTATGTTTCCCTCATCACTCTTTGATGCAGACTTTTTGAATCGAGCCTTACTCTTGCCTTTTACTCGAGCTTCACATTCTTTCCAAGTCGCATGTGTTCGAATATCACCATCAACCATACTTATGTATGAATATGCCGGAGCACTTGAACCTGGCTTTTTCCGCGCTTTGAGTTTGTCTTTGGCGTCCTGATTTATAGCATCCAAATTTAGAATATCTTTACCTTCTGTTGATGCCTGGTATGAAGCAAGTGATCCAGTAAAAAGGGCAATATTTTTTTTGGCTTCGTCACTACTCCCGTTTGCATCGGCAAAGGCTGTCGCAATCACATCGCATCGTTCATTTCCAAAAACTCCAGCGTGACCTTCTATGAGATTCCATTTTGAACGAATGCCGTGTGTTCCAACGAGTGTATCAAATTCTTCCCAGAGATCTTTATTCTTCACTTCCTCTTTACCGGCTGTTATCCAATTATTCTTTTTCCAACCGTGAATCCAAGCTGTAGCGCCCTGAAGTACGTATTTTGAGTCAACATAAAAGTTAAAAGTGTATTCTCGCAGCTCCGTGTTGCTATAGTAGCCAACGAAGTTTTTTATACCTTCGATTACCGCTTTGAGCTCCATGCGGTTGTTTGTCGTCAGATCTTCCCGTCCACCGAGTTCATCTACCTGCATTTCTCCATTTGCATTTGGATATATAGCAACCACACCATATCCCCCTCTGCCAGGGTTTCCTCTTGCTGAGCCGTCTGTAAAGATGACGATGTCTTTATCTTTTATTGATAGAATTTTCATATGATTTCGATTGTATTTGGAATATATGATAACACAATGGTGTATATATCCAGTGACCTTGTTTTAAAGGTCTAAGAATACCAGAGTCTCAACTTGTAAACAGAAAACCGCCACCTAATCAGGCAAGCGGTCTATTCTTTGAAGATTTAGTAGGTTTCTCCGAACCTAGTGGATAGACCACCATAAAACTGTATTGTGCAAAGAGAATCATTGCATAAATTCTCCGAATTCTCGTTTCAGTTGTGCCATCTCTTCATCATCCTGAAGACGAACAAGCCTTTCATGCAGATCAATCTCCTCCTCTTTAGGGGAATATCCCTTGGTGTCCTTACAATTATCAAGAGTCATTTCCATTCCTGGAAGAAGTTCATCGCTATCATCACATTCATGAGCAGATTCTTGGTGTCCACAAAACTTACAGAGTATACCGAATGCCATATTATTCTCCTTAAAGCTAATTTTGATTTGTACTGAGTTCAAATTTAAAATACTCTTAAATAATTAAAAGTAAAGACCTAGTAAAGCATTATATACCTTTTTACAAAACATCAACAATCCTCAACCTATACTCTGGATAATTCTTAAACATGGACTTCTCCATATGCACTACAATATCTGCCAACTCCCCCACCTTAAGCTTGCCTACAATAGAAGCATCCTCTTTAGCAAAAAACTTGATAGCTTTTGTTTCTTCGCCCGTCAAAGCATCTTGCAATCGAAGCTCCACATGCTCTTTGGTTTTGCCGAAGAATTTTATGTCGAGCACCATTACGCCTTGCATCATAAACAATGGTTTAGGATTCGATTCTCCATACGGTCCAACTTTTTCGATAACAGACCAGATGGTGCGACCCACTTCACTTGGACTCAAGATTTTATCTACCAAAATTTCTCCGAGAATTTGCGGCGATGTGCCGTCTATTGAACCACCTAATGATATATCATTCGCGTCAGTATTCTCTAAAGCTTTCGCCGCCTCGGCAGCCCTCTCTCCCATCAACTTGTGCGCCTCCAAAATCTTTTCTTCAAAGAGATGTATCTTCTCGGCATCAACAGCATATCCACCCGCAGCAACGTGACCGCCGAGATTTAAAAATAGACCATCAGTCTCTGGCACTGCTCGCATAATTTTTACCACATCGAATCCATCCGGTGCACGACATGAACCTTTTATAACCGAATCTTCACCACGTCCCCAGAGAAAAACGGGTTTACCATAATCACGAACAATATTTGTTGCAACGAGTCCAAGTACCGGCGGTTGCCAATCAGGATTTCCCACAACTATAATATCTTTATCTTGCAAACCTCGTTCCTCAATACTTTTCTTTATAGCCTTCACAAGATGCGCCACACGAGTTTTTCGTTCTGTATTTAAATTGTTGAGATGCTCGACGAGTCGAGTTGCTTCTGCGTCGTCATCGGTCGATAAAAGATGAAAAGCATCCATAGGGCTAGCCATTCTTGAAGCCGCGTTTATACGTGGAGTAATCATGAATGCGATGTCCTCTTCGGTCATGTGTGCCGGGTTCATTTTCAAAGATTTGAAAAGTTTAATGAGACCAAGGCGAGGAGTTTTCCGAAGTACTGTTAGTCCAAAATATGCAAAAATTCGATTCTCGCCTCGAAGTGGAACCATATCAGAAAGTGTTGCGAGTCCAACCATATCAAGAAGCCATTTTTCCCACCCCTCTTTTATTTCAGGAAAGTTCGCGAATTTTTCGTCGCCACTTTTCTGCCGTTCACTTTGCCCTTCGCGAATAGTTTGGCACAATGCCTGCACTACTTTATATATCACTCCTGAACCACAAAGCATTTTCTCCGGATACTCACAGTCGGATTGTTTTGGATTAATAATTGCAAAGGCATCAGGAAGCACAACGCCTGGTGTATGGTGGTCTGTGATAATGAGATCTATATCAGTTGAGCCGTCGACGTTTCCATCTGTGCGCGGCACTTTTGCGGTTTGTGTTTTCACCCACGCAGAGTTTTCTACTTCTGCAATTCCACAATCTATAGAAATAATAAGCGTCGCACCCTGAGCGATGATTTGTTCGAGAGCGGGTCGATGAATTCCAAAACCTTCTATGTGCCTATCAGGAATATAGTGGAATGTATTTGTATATAAAATTTTCTTAAAAAAATCATGAAGTACTACAGCACCAGGAATACCATCAGCATCAAAGTCACTGTAGATGCAGATTTTTTCTCCATCGGCGACTGCACGCAAAATTCTTTCAACAACTTTCTGCATATCTTTGAGAAGAAACGGGTCGTGAGTACCAAGGTCATAGTTCGGCGATAGAAACGCAGTCTTTTCTGTTGGATCTGTAATACCACGCGAGTGAAGTAAGTGATCGAGCAGCGAATCTCCTTGAAGTGGTCGGAGTTTGTAGGTGGGCATATAGTATGAAGTGTAACAGAATTTATAAAATCTACCCGCTTTCTTACTTTGCATTTTTGTCATACAATAGCCACCATATGACACACTCAACCAATACAGACCAAGAATCATGCATTTTTTGTAAAATAGTGGCGGGAGAAATCTCTGCAAACAAAGTGTACGAAGATGATGAAACGATCGCTTTTCTCGATATTCAACCTGTAAACCCTGGTCACACACTCGTTATTCCTAAAGATCATTTTGAAAATATATATACGACTCCAGTCATGACTTGGATGCGTGTGCAAATGACTGTACAAAAAATCGCATTGGCCGTAAAAAATGCTACAGGTGCCGATGGCATAAACGTTCATATGAACAATGAATCTGCAGCCGGGCAAATAGTTCCACATACTCATATTCATATTATCCCTCGATACAACGACGACGGCTTTGTACACTGGCCTCACAATGTATACAAAGATGCAGAAGAAGCCACATCTATTGCAGAAAAGATTTCAACTGAACTAGAGATTGACGTTGAACCGGCGGTTTAGACAAAACTATATACCACTGAACAACTTGTGAAGTTTTGTCGTAGCAAAGTAATAACTATATCTTCCCTGGGGCTTTTCAGTCAGGAATCCTTCCTTTAATAATTCTTTCAGGTCACCTATTGCTGTTTTCTTTGATATTTGTTGAGAGTTCATATGTATCGTCATAGTTGTGAATTCAGTAGGATTCTCATACAAAAACTGAAGGACTTGTATCTGCCTGAGGTTGAAACCATATGCGTTATGAGCAAGATTACTCATAATTTTATTCTCCTCTTTTTTTAATTCAACGTACTTCTTAAAGTCCGCAATAGCCATTTTAATCTTTTTGAGGGTGTAGTTTAAGAAATATGTGACATCTAAATCATCTTGTTCACTGTATACGTACGCCATACCATATTGCTCAGGCGACTTTTTAATAACACTTGAAATAGGTAAGTAAGAAAAAGCCCAGTAACCCTTTTTTAGAAGGTACCAATAAAATAACAATCTCGACATTCTTCCGTTACCATCGGTAAAGGGATGCAAATATGCAAACCAAAAATGTATTAGTATTGCCTTAACCACTGGATGTATAAAGTTATTCTCATCTACATCGTTTGCAAAATCAACAAATCTAAGGATTTCTTTCTTTAGGAATTCATTTGACGGTGGAACATGATATATGACACCCTTAATTTTATCTTGTACTACAAGATCATCACTGTTCTCTCTAAATCTACCTGTTTCAATCGTATCCATAGTACTTTCTGTAACTTTGGTATGTAATTCTAAAAGCAAATCAACATTCAACTTTTTATTTTTATACTCACTTTCTATAAGTAGCATCGTCTTATAGTTATTCAAAATCATTCTTTCAGATTCATTGTGTGGTTTTCTATTCTCAAGAATCATTTTCTTTGCCGCTTTTCTTGTCGTATGCGCACCTTCAAGCTGAGAGGACGCAATGGCCTCCTCCATAACACCTCTTGAGATAAAAGAGTTTCTTTGCTTTATATCAATTTCAGAAGTACCAACATGCAAACTTCCTCCCATATCCATATCGAGTTCATGTAATAACTTATCTAAATAATCGGGCTTGTACCACCTAAAGTTTTTATTGGATGCAAAATCTCGTATCGGAGTTTCTTCCGACTTTAGACTTCGAACAAACTTTATCGCAGACCAAGCTTCCTCTTTAGTTAGACCTTCAGGTAATTGTTTATACTTAATCTTGTCCCAATACAAATATTCTTCCCCTGAGACAGATATCAATAAATCTTGAAATGCATCAAACAAATGACTATTAGTCATTATTTTTTCAAAAAAAATCTTTCTACCATCAATTGTTTTCTCTGGTTTTTCGAGTTTGTAGTGCATATTTTTAAGCGTTAATAGGTGGAGTTACACCTAATTTACACCTATAGTATACCTATTGTGATTTAAGTCAATAGGTGGAGTTACACCTAATTTACACCTATAGTATACCTATTTACCCCTTCAACGCCTCTACTCCTGGCAGACTTTCATTTAACAAGTACTCAAGCATTGCTCCGCCTCCAGTTGAAATAAACATCGCGCCCGCGTCAGACTTATCTTCGAGTCCAAGCTCTACCATCGCAGCTGTAGTATCTCCTCCGCCTAGTACTGCTCGTACTGGTGCATCAGGACGACTACAAGCAGAAGATACAAGCTTTGCCATCTCAATAGTCTGGTCTTTAAAACCTTTTTCATAGTTACCCATCGGCCCATTCCAAAGAATAAACTTTGCATTCTGAATCACTTCAGCCAACTTTGCATTCATTGAAGGACCAACATCCATAATCATATCTTCGTCGCCCACATCAAAGATATTTTTAACAGAAACACCTGTTGACCCATCAGAAAGTGGTCCACCAACAATCACATCATCAGGAATAATCAGTTTTGGATTTGAGACAATAGGAGTAAAGTCTATTTTCGCACCAGATGCATCGATACCACTTGAAACGAGAGACTTGCCGACATTGTATCCCTTGGCTTTTAGAATATCGTTAAGCAACGCACCGCCGAGCAAAATAGAATCAGCCTGTGCAAATTTCTGGATGAGAGGAAGTTTTGTTTCAAACTTTGCACCGCCGAGAATAAATACAAATGGATGAGGTGCATTAAAGGCGACCTTGAGATGATCTAATTCGTTCATCAATTGAATCCCTGCATATCGAGCATTTGGGAATAGTGCAGGTAGACCAACCACTGAAGCATGCGCTCTATGTGATACAGCAAAAGCATCGTTTACATACACTTCGGCATATGATGCGAGAAGTTTTGCAAACTCCGGGTCATTTGATTTTTCTCGCGAGTCGATGCGTAGATTTTCAAACAGAACGACATCTCCATCTTTCATTTTAGCTATAATAATAGGCGTATTTTCTAATCGAAAATCTTCGACAAAGGCAACCAATCCACACTCCGCACTATATGTTTGGTTTATATATTCGCATACAGGACGAAGACCTGTGCCATCTTTACTCTCTATGTGTGAAATGAGAACGACTTTTGCACCGGCTGCACGCAAAAAAGAAATAGTCGGTAAAGTTTTTCTCACTCGCAAATCATCCATAATCTTTCCTTCAAACACCTGTACATTAAAATCGCACCTTACAATTACTCTTTTTCCCTTCAACTCCGATGTAGGTACACTTGTGATTGATTTGATTTCGCCAGTATTTTTTTCGTCCATATATTTATTTTCCTCGAATAGTTCGAGTGTTCTTACTTTCTTTAGCTTTTTTTAATGTTTTCTTGAGCTCCTTTGTGTTATGTGTCTTCTCTGCTTTATCGATAGCATAGAAAATATCTTTGAAGGTTGAAGCTTCCCAACTAGCTCTGCCTATAAGTAGGCCATCTACTTGCCCATTTATCAAAATATCCTCAGCGTTTTCGCTTGTAACAGATCCTCCGTACAATACCTTTGTCATAGAAGAAATAGTATCGCCCCAAGTTTCTTTTAGAAACTTCTTTATATACACAACCATTTGATGTAAGTCATGTGAAGTAATAGCGATATTATTCTTATTTCCAATTGCCCATACTGGTTCATAGGCAATAATAACCTTATGAAAATCTGATCTAGAAACGTGGACGAGGGCTTCTTTGAGCTGTGCCTTTATGATTTCGAGATATCCCGCATCATCGTCTCTCTCTTTTTCACCTATACATACAATAACCTGAGCATGTGTTTTCAAGACTTGCTGAATCTTTTGAGCAATAGTCTGTCCTGTATCCCCGAGGGCTCTTCTCTCAGAATGCCCCACAATGATGTACTCAGCCCCACAACTCCCAAGCATTTTTGCTCCTACTTCACCGGTTTTTGATCCACCTTCTTCATATACTGAGACATCTTGTGCCCCAACACTAACTAATCCTGCTTTTTTTGGCTTCTGCCCTGCAGTGAGAGAAAGCGCGCCCATCGCTCGTGCACCTGTAAGAAATGATTTTCCAAAGGCAATCTCCGCGAGTGGAGCAATAAATGGAAATGGGGGACAAACAACAACATCCAAATCCTTATATGCAAAAGCAGCTTTTTTGATTTCTGAAAACTTTTTTCGTGCTTCCCCTAGCGTGCCGGGTGTCATCTTCCAATTTCCAACGAGCAACGGTTTTTTATTTTTCTTCATATGATTGAGTATATCAAAAATCACACAAACGCACCCATTCACAAACTGAAAAACATATTCTTAAAATCGTTGTTTTCAAACCTACGTCGGCCTACTGATATATTTCCTTCCAGGAATCAGTTACCCATGAACCCGATGGTCCACTGTTAAATTCTATGTCAGCCAGTCCACTTTCATAGTTTAGTCTTGTAGCACCCACTAAAGACATCTTATAGGCTACTACCGCTTTGGCAGAAGCACTACCAGTGAATGCTACTTGGCCATTTGGTGCAAGCAAAACCACAGCTCCAGCAGCACCCCCAAGCGATACAGCTGATGTACCCGAACACGAAGTTAAACCTCCACAACTACTTGTAGTTACTATCATCATATAGCTCCCAGCGGTACCACTTCCACTTACATTTGCAGCATTACCTATATTCACTGTTCCATCTACCACTATTACAACAGAATTTGCTCCAACAGAAGAATTCAAAACAAGATCGGTATCCCCTTGAACACTTAGGTTTCCAGTAATATACAATGTCCCACTAATAGTCATACGGGCAGCATCAGTTATAGTTAGATTTCCATTGATTTTGAGAGCGCCTGTTGATGTCGCATCAATATTATCCAAAGTAATGTTTCCAGTATATACACCCCCTGCAGTAGCATCAGCTTTCCATTCGGCAATATTACTTTCTGAAAAAGGAAATGTTGTGGTTGTTGGTGTTGAAGATGATGTGTTACACACTTTATTGTTACCAGTACCACTTTGACATGAGAGAGTTCCTGAGACAGTTGAATTATTAACTGTATATGCTGTAGCGTTGCCATTCACTACCATACCACTGATACTACTCACACCTCCTAGATAGAGCTGAAAAAAAGCATCATTGTTTGCAGAAGCTGCTGTCCAACTACTACCGTTACTATATCTTCCTGTTTTTACAGACCCAGCCGTATACGAGTTTGTGTTACTCACTCCCATGACATAGGTGTTTGTGGTTGAGTTTGAAGAAACATCTACCATAAGCCAGTATGTTGTACCAGGGACGAGGGCTACATTTGATGTAAAGTTTACAGGAACCCATCCATAAGAAGTTGTTACTTGAGTAGCACTGAGTGTACCTGACATAAGTGTTGTGTTTGTTGGATTTCCACCTGAAGTTGTTGTAATTCTCACAGTCGCATTCGCAGGTGTACCGGTCTTTTTTATATACAACATCACTCGCGCTACTGGTGTAGTAGTCGATACAGTAAAACTCTGAGCAAAATCTTGAGTTGCATTAGCATTACCAAATGTAGTGTTTACTGCTGGAACTCCAGAACCATTTGATTGATCTGTTGTCTGAACTGATGCGGTTGATGCAATAGCAGATCCAGTGATAGTAGAAACTCCTGAACCGCTGATATTACCATTTGAGATAACGTTTCCTGTGATTGTTGGACTTCCAGACATTGTTAGCCCACCATCACCGACTTGTAAACCATAGTTTATAGAAATACCCTCACCCTGACTGAATATACTTTTTGAAAGTCTTGTAAACGCCCCTGAAATACCCGTTGCAATGACTTGTTTTGCACCGCCGACGTCAGTAATCAAGGCGGTTGACGTTGCATCATTAAAAGATAGGACTAGCGTACTTGGCAATGTTCGCCCCTGATTTAATCTATATAAAGCCTCTTCATTAAGCACATCTGCTGAAATGTAGCCCTGCTTTGATTGAAGAAAATCTGCTGCTGTTCGCACTTGTATAGCAACCGGAGTCGCTATACCTACGAGTACCGTAATTGAAATAGTCAAAAAGAGAAGCAGTGCACCAATTATGACTTGTCCGTTTTGAGAATTTTTTGATGGAGATTTCATATGTATAATTTTTTATGTTTTAAAATCGAAACGGCACTAAAACTACTATTATTGCTATGGTCGGAAATCATATGATCCGCGTAAAATCGCTGAACCATAAAAGTTTCGTGATGTGATCGCATGTGAACTTGATCCACTAGTGAGTGTAAAATCAACTTTGAGTAGCACAGAACTTGTGGCAAATTGCACATTATATAAAGGGTATCTGCTGAAGACCATTGACTCGACTACAACATCAGAATCAGTCAACGGCGAAGTATCCCCATCTTCTGTAACCATTGCTCTGCCATTTACCAATGCAAACGTAATGTACGGCGAAGTTGAACTTCCCGCTTCGAGCGTCACACTTCCTGCTGGGACATCAAATGATCCAGCGTTGATACCAGGAGATCTTCTTGCTTCACGCATAATTCTATCCATCAAAGTTATGGCTGATCGTTCTATCTTACGAGCACTACTTACAGTTCTATATGCGTCTGTCAAAATAAGCATTGAGTTTACTATTCCTACAAGTAAAAAAGCGCAGAGGCCGACATATACAAGTAACTCGACCAAAGTAAAACCTTTCGTGTGAATATTCACGGAACCCCTCACTCGAATATTTTTTTGTTTACTGTTTGTTAATGAATTTTTCATATACATTTTATTTGTGTGTGCGTCTTATGCTAGGTCTTACCTATTATACGTATTATACAAATACATGATTATTGATTTTGAAGTTGTAGCTACTCCGTCGTACCAACTTACTGTCACCGTCGCTTTTCTAGTACCCGTATCAAGAGTTCCACCAGTATTCACAATATCGTAACTCGTCGCATCTCTATTTACCGCTGACAATACAAACGTCCTATCAAACTGATCATCAATAAGGTCACGAGTCGTCGTAGCTTTCCACCCATAGTTTGCAACACTATAGTCCCAGTACAATGTATAGGTAGTTCCGTTCACGAGCGGGTTAATATTTGAAGCCCAGCTAACATCTCTCATAAAACGTAACGCCTCGGCGCCTTCATCAAGCAACATCCCAGCTTGAACTTTTGCAGTGTTTCGTATAGCCATAGAAGTAAGCCCACTATACACGCCCATGATAGCAACGACTGAAGTCATAATGATGGCAGACGCAATCAAAACCTCCACAATACTCACTCCCCGATTTTTGATATCTTTATTCATAGTTGAAAAGATTTTCACAGATGTAATTGTACACCGAACTACTGTGTTTCAACTAGACCAGTTTTGTACAAGATGACTGTAGTAGATGCATTTGTATTTGTTTTTAATCTAAATTTAATCGTACCTGTTGCATTCGATTTGCCTGTAATCTTTTCGAATGAAACACTTTGGCTATTTCCCGTAAGATTGATGGATGAAATTTCTACTTTAGGTGAAAAAGTAAACGTAGTATTTGTTGGCGAACTCGTACTGTATGTTGCCCCTTGGTATAGCACCACTGATGAGGAAGCGAACCTAACACTAAACTGTGCGTTTTCCTTTGCATTTACCGTTTGCAGACGTGCTTTCTCGACGAGAGCAATGGCGTAGTTTACATCCTTTTCTAATGACTGATTTTCTGAAACACTAAAAAATGTAGTCAATGAGATCGCCCCTAAAATCATAGCAATACTTATAACAATGATGAGTTCTAGGAGGCTAAAACCTTTGCATTGAATAAATCTGTCGGAGTTAGATACGTTCATAATGTGCCAATATTATACATTATTCATAATCGAATAAATCGGCTTGATCATCGAAATAGCAAAGAAACCTACAGATGCACCAATAAATACCATGAGCACAGGCTCAATAATAGTCGAGAGGTCTTTTGTCTTTTGTTCGACTTCATTTTCATAAAATGTTGCAACTCCAGCAAGCATTGGTGCCATTCGTCCAGTTTCTTCCCCTACACTCATCATTTCACCTACAAACAGCGGAAAGAGTTTTTCTTCTTTAACAAAAACTGTTGATAGTGGTTCTCCTTTTTCTATAATTGACTGACTGTGTTGCATTACCTCTTTATAGTATGAATTTTGAAGCACATCACTTGTTATTTTCACAGCGAGCAAGAGGTCTACACCAGATGTAAGTAGTGATGAAAGGGTTCGAGCCATTTGTGCAGAGTTACCTTCTTTTACGATAGTGCCGATTACAGGCAGATGCAGTGATATAAAATCAAATATTCGTGAGCCAATCTTTGTTTTGCCAGCCATAAGTAGACCTATAACAGTAGCAACAAATCCCCCGAGTGTAATAATATAATGTGCAGAAACAAAATCACTTATAGCAATAATGACTTTAGTAGAGGTTGGTAGAGGCACTTTCAATTCTTTAAATGTATTAGTTAGACCTGGCACCACATAAATCATCATCAAAATTGCTATCGTAATCATCACAAATATAATAATGGATGGATACATCATGGCACCCTTAATCTTTTTAGTGAGCATGTAGCTTTTTTCCATCTGAGTTCCAACCTGTCGCAGTGTCTCTGCCAAGTTTCCACCCTCTTCCCCTACTTTTACCATTGCCACAAATAGGGGTGGAAATATTTTGGGATACAGCATGAGTGCTTCGTGAAAGCTTTTTCCTGATGAAATTGCATCATTCAAACCTTTGTATGCACTTTTTAGTTTGATTCCCTTCGTCTGTCTTTCCATTACACTAATAGCTCGAGAAAGCGACAGTCCAGCTTCAAGCATATTTCCCAAGTTTCGGGCAAAAATAATCTTGTCCATTATCTTTATACGTTCTAAAAATGTGATATTTGTATTGATGCTCAATTTCCTTCCACTCTGTTCTTTTACGGTTACAAGCGTGTCCCCTGTTTTTTTAAATTCATTATAAAAATCAGCCTTGTTTTGTGACTCAAGGTTTCCTGTATATTTTTGTCCATCTTTATTTATAGCTGTGTATGAAAATTTCATATTTTTTTGATGGCGATCTTATGCGTCGAAAGTTTCGAAAAATTTCAGCGTGTGTATCATGTATCTAAAGTGTATACTTTGGATACATGATACACAGCGTTTCCAGCTTCCTATTCCGAAACTACTCGCAGGATTTCCTCAACACTAGTCAAACCTTGTACCGCTTTAAAAATCCCATCTTCGATCATGGTCATCATCCCCTCTTTTCGAGCTTGTATTTCTATAGCATCACTCGTGGCATCTTTCATAACCAAATCTTTGATAGTCGGCGAAAACCGGAGCACTTCGTGAATACCAACTCGTCCATGATATCCATCGTCTGTTTCAGAAGTTTCCTTTGGCTTATAAAAAGGGATCTTTGACCAATCATCTTTTGGGCCGACTATTTTTTCTTCTTTGAGAATTCGAAGTACATTTTCCATATCTATTTTTTTGGAAATAGAAGCAAGCTCCTCTTTAGTGAGAATATATTTTTCTTTTGATTCGGCCAGTCTTCGCACAAGTCTTTGAGCGATAATAATTTTCAACGTCGAAACAAGAAGGAACGGCTCACATTTCATATCAATAAGTCGTGGAATAGCGCCCGCTGCTGAATTGGTGTGTAGTGTTGAAAATACCAAGTGACCAGTAAGTGCGGCATTGATACCGAGTGACGCTGTCTCATTATCTCGGATTTCTCCCACCATAATGATGTCTGGGTCTTGTCGAAGAAGCGAACGAAGACCAGAAGCAAACGTTAGCCCAATTTCAGATTTAATCTGAGTTTGATTTACGCGCTTCATTTGATATTCCACAGGATCTTCTACGGTTGAAATATTCACATCGGGCTGATTCACAATGTCCAAAAGTGTATACAAAGTCGTCGTCTTTCCAGAACCAGTAGGCCCTGTTGTGAGCACGAGGCCCTCTGACATTTTTGTAGCTTCGTGCAGTATTTCGAGGTCGCGTCCGTGAAAACCAAGTTTTTCCAAAGTAAATCCAGAAACCGTTTCCCGCAAGAGTCGCATCACAATCTTTTCACCAAAGTACGTTGGCAAAATAGAAACACGAAATGAAATCTTTTCACCATTGAGTTCAATACGAAATCGTCCGTCTTGTGGCAGACGTTTTTCATCAAGTTTCAAGTTAGACAACACTTTGAGACGCGCGATGATACTTGCGCCAGCAGATTTTGGAAGGATCATGGCATCGTGCAACATACCGTCGATTCGATATCGTACTATCACTTCAAACTCTGTTTGCTCAATATGAATATCAGAAGCATCTTGAATCGCAGCATGTTTCAAAAGTGTGTCGACAATACGCACCACCGGTAGATCTTCAGCAAGTTTTTTGAGATCGTCACCTGACACTTCCCCATTCTCACCATTCTCTGTTGTTACTTTGAGTGATGCAGCTTCTTGCTGAATAATATCTCCAAAATCTGCTTGCAAACTTTTTTGATATTGAATAAGCGCAGACTTCATCGACTCAGTATTTGTAAGTCGTGGAAGAATTTTGAAACCAGTTTTCTTTTTTATAAAATCAATAGCACCGAGATCATCAGTATCGAGCATCGCCACTTCGAGTGATGCCTCTTCCCCTTGATTATTTCCCATCACTTTATTGAACGCAATAATATTATGATTTCGAGCAATAGGTTCTGGAATAAGTGAAAGAACTGCAAACTCAAGTTTTTGTTTTTTGAGATCCACGAAGGGAATACCAAGTATGTGAGCCTGCATTCTTCGGAAATCATCTTCTGAAATCTTACCTTCCGAAACCAACACATCACCAATATCTTTTTTAGTTTTCTCTGCTTCTTTTTCAGCTGACTGAAGATCAGCAAGAGAAAGGAGCTTGGCATCAAGAATATATTTTTTTAATTGGTCCGGTGCAATGTACATAGATATGTAAAAACATGTAGTGCGCGTTTGTGCATGCGCAATATTTTGTACGTAAATTATATCATGTATTTATTTAAAAAATATATTTTATACATCGAGAATTGTGCACAGAAAAATATATTAAAGGTAAATATGTTTTGCAATGCATTGCAATATAAAAACCGGCGACCCAACAAGGGGCCACCGGTGTGTTTTTGAGATTGAAGTGAAGCAGCCAATCGGGTTAATTTGAAGACCCAATAAGAATGTTCCATCGCCACTCTCGAAAAACCTCTTTTCTCAACCTGCGTACCTTTACTGTCAGCCGTTTGGTGACAGTTTCAGCACGAACAGATTGAACAAAGAGAACAAAAAGCATGAAGTACTTTCTTGCGACGTATTTGATGTCAGGTGTGAGCCTAACCAAAATCACCAGAGCAGGAAGACTGAAAGCCAAGGTTCCAGCTCCAGTATGGAGCCCGCCGAGACACAAGCTGATTGTCCAGAAGACAATCGTCATGATTAATACCACGACTGCCAACCACCAGAGGTAGTCGGCTTTCTTGAAGTTTGGGAGAGTAGATCCTCCCACATGCACCAGTTGTGCACGTGTATTTTTTTTAGATGTCATAGGACGTATAGGTTTCTGAGTTGTTGGTTGCCTGAATATAGGAGAAAGGATTGATGTTTTTTGATCACCCTTTTAACCCCTAACTACGACAGTTTACAACATATATAGTATATGTCAATGGTTTGCCTAGGGAATTCCATTACAAGACCTCTATTCGGGTCAGAAGTCAATGAGTTGCCAATACCCTATATATATGTATAATATGACCATCTGAAACAGCGCGCCCACAAGGCGGGCTTGTTTTATTGATAAGATGCACATTTTTGACTCAAATTACGGTATAAAAACCTTAATTTAAGCCATTTTGTGCTAAATCTAACAATTTAATACAAAAATCAATATGTTTGACCTAAAAGTAATTCACTCAGTATTAGACCAACTCGAAGAAGAGCGTGGTATTCCGAAAGCAAAAATTATAGAAGCCATTGAAATGGCTCTTGCAACAGCGTACAAGAAAGAATTTGGCCGAAAAGACCAATTCATCCGTGCGCATTTTGACATTGCAACAGGAAAAACTGAATTTTCTCAAATAAAAGTAGTAGTCGGTCCTGACCAAATCGTTCTCACAAAGGAAGAACTCCCTGAAAACCCAGTAGAAGGTGAAGAAAAAGTCCTATTTAATGATGAACGACATATCCTTATCGATACAGCTCGACTTATCAAGAAAGGCGTGCAAGTAGGAGAAGAAGTAGTATTTGACCTTGAATATAAAGACGATTTCGGACGAATTGCTGCGCAGACTGCTAAACAAGTTATTATCCAGAAGATCCGAGAAGCTGAAAAAACATCAGTACTTGCAGAATATGGAAAGAAAGAAGGAGAAATTATCTCTGGAACTGTTCAGCGAACAGAAAGAGGAAATGTATTCATCGATATGGGGCGAGCTGTTGGTATGCTTCCATATGAAGAGCAGATCCCTGGTGAACACTACAAGCAAGGTGAACGACTTCGAATGGTACTTCTCCGAGTTGAAGAAACTCCACGAGGTATTTTTGTTCGGCTTTCACGATCACACCCACGATTCCTTTCAGAACTTTTCAAAGTTGAAGTGCCTGAAATAGTTGCAGGTACAGTTGAAATCAAAGCAATTGCACGAGAAGCGGGTCAGCGATCAAAGGTTGCCGTTCATTCAACGGATTCACACATCGATCCAATCGGTTCAATGGTAGGTCAGCGTGGAGTTCGAGTTATGACTGTTATGAGTGAACTAGGAGGAAATGAAAAAATAGATATCATCGAATGGTCAGAGAATCCTGCTGATTTTATCAAAGACTCTCTATCCCCTGCTGAAGTTGCAAGTGTAACTGTTGACGAAGTAAACAAAACTGCAAAAGTAATGGTTACAGAAGATCAGCAATCACTCGCTATTGGTAAAGGAGGACAAAACGTTCGACTTGCTGCAAAACTTACTGGTTGGAGAATTGATATTCAATCAACTGGAACAAAAAGTGCTGATGAGAATGCCGTTTCAAGTGATGGTGAAAAACTAGAAGGAAACACATCAAAAGGAAAGGAAGCAGAAACTATGGCTGGTATTACTGAACCAACTATTGCAGACGCAACAGATATTACTAACGCTTAATTTCACTAAATCGCATGCCATTTAAAATCATAAAACAAGCAACGCTTCCAGATAGTGAATATGAAATAGAAGGAGAAATTCATGCAAATGTTGTAAAGGAGTTTCGAGATAAAGCGGTAAAAGAACTTTCTCTTGAAACTCGAGTAGCAGGATTTCGACCAGGACACGCCCCAGAAAAATTTGTTGTGGAACGATTCGGTGAAGTTGCTATTACTGAAGAAGCTGGACGAATGGCACTCGAAAAACATTATGGAGAAATAGTTAAAAAAGCTATTGATGATAAAAAAATAAAAGTTCTTGGTTCTCCTGCTGTAACAATTACTAAAGTTGCACCTGGTGAAGCTTTTGGTTTTAAAATCAAGACTGCACTTATGCCTGAAGTAAAAGTGAAAGGATACAAGGCTACTGCTAAAAAGGTAATGTCGGAAAAGGCTGAAGTAAAGGTTACTGACAAAGAAATTGACGATGCAATTGTAGATTTGCAAAAGCAAGTTGCTCACACCGATCATCATAAAAATAATCCTGATGATCACGGACATGATCATGGTGACCTAGCTCTTCCGGAAGTGGACGCAGAATTTATTAAAAAGTTCGGTCCGTTTGAAACAGTAGAGACTTTCAAAGGAAAGGTAAAGGAAGGAATTACTGTTGAGAAAAATCGAAAAGAGAAAGACAAAAAACGACTTTCTCTTATGGATACTCTTATTGAGGACTCTGAAATTACAATGCCAAAAATGCTTGTAGAGTCAGAACTCAGTAGAATGGTTCATGAACTTGGTGCAAATATTTCTCAAATGGGACTCAATGTTGAAACATACTTGAAACACATTGGAAAAACTATTGATGAACTCAAGAAAGAATGGGTTCCAGATGCAGAGAAACGAGCAAAAACTCAGCTTATCCTAAATCAAATTGCACTTGATGAAAAAATCACAGTAAGTGAAGACGATATTAAGAAAGAAGTTGAACAGATCATGCAGGTATACAAAGATGCAGACAAGACACGTGCTGAAATCTACGTAGAAACCGTACTGATTAACGAAAAGGTTTGGGCTTGGTTGGAGGAACAGGGGAAGTAAAAATAAAAACTCTTACAATAAAAAGCGTATGTATCCGGGATTCGATTCAGCAGAATCGGGTCGAGCCAATCATCTTTAGGCTCAATATACATACGCTTTTTATGTACTCGATTTTAAATAATTTCATTCACTCTACCCAACCTTCACCAACGTCACCACTCCAATCGCAGCGGTCTCCGCACGTAATACATTTTCTGAAAATTTAATTTTTCGGAGCGCCATCTTTTCAAAATAATTTTCTTCTTTTTCCGACCATCCCCCTTCAGGACCAACAAGAAATCCTAGTGGGTATTTTTTCAAAAGCTTTTTCCCCTCTTCCCATAAATCTCCTCTTTGATGACAAATCACCATGTCTCCGTCCATTGCAAGGAAATCTTCAATAGCCTTTTTCAAAATCACAGGTTCATGGACCTTCAATACCGAAGTTCTACCGGACTGTTCGGAAGCTTCTATTGCAATCTTTTCTGCTCGTTTCTGATTAATATTTTTCTTAATAGTTCTATCGCAAAGCACAGGAATAACATGATCCGCCCCGAGTTCTGTCACTTTCTGCACAACGAGGTCAAAATTCTCGCCCTTGAGAATTGAAACAAAAAGCCAAATTTCATCTTTTTTGGCAGATTTGAGGTGCGCCGTAGTACCCCCTCCTTTGTCTTCACTTTTATCTTCGCCCTTGTTTTCATCTTTTTCTAAAATAATCAGTTCCGTCTTAAAAGACCCTGGCGCGCCGTAGGATTCAATCATACACAGACATTCAGTCTTTGAATCATCAAAAAGCACCACCCTGCTCCCTGGCATGTATCGAAACACATCCTTCCACTGATGAACCAAACCGGCAAAGTTCTCATTCTGCATAGAGTCTAAAATAAACCGATTTCCAATAGATAAATCAGCCAAATTCACCCCGTTTGTACCGCCAATATAAAATCTGTGCAATCTCATAAAATATGTAGTATAGTGTGCTTGAAAGGCTACCAGAATCAGAGCAAAATCACAATACGATTACCAGCATCCAGGAGAGTTTCCCGCACCAAACTGACAGACCCGCACTAAGCTACATTACACATTTTAAATTTTGAAATTATGTTAATTCCAACAGTTATCGAAAAATCACAATTTGGCGAGAGGGCATATGACATTTATTCACGACTTCTGAAAGAAAACATTATTTTTCTAGGTGGTCCTATTGATGACAATATCGCAAACATAGTCATTGCTCAAATGCTCTTTCTAGAGTCTGAAAATCCTAAAAAGGATATTGTTCTCTATGTAAATTCCCCTGGTGGTCACGTAAAGGATGGTCTAGCGATTATAGACACGATGAATCATATTAAAAATGATGTTTCTACTGTGTGTGTAGGTATGGCAGCTTCAATGGGAGCAATGATTCTTTCAGCTGGAGCAAAAGGTAAAAGATATATTTTACCAAACGCAGAAGTAATGATTCACCAGCCATTAGGAGGCGCGGAAGGACAAGCTACAGATATCGAGATCACTGCCCGACATATCCTAAAGACAAAAGAGAATTTAGCCAAAATGCTTGCTAAAAACTGTGCTCAACCACTTACTAAAATAGAAAAAGATATGGATCGAGATTTCTACATGTCAGCCGATGAAGCTAAAAAGTACGGAATTGTTGATAAAGTACTCTAAAAAATATGATTACGTTACAAACCGCCATTCTCCTCACCATTCTCGGTGTGGGTATTGGCTTCTCGGTTGGATATCTCATTCGTATCCTCGTAGCACTCAGTAAAAAGAATTCGATTGAGTTGGATATAAAAAAGATGATGATAGACGCTCGTGAGAGAGCAGAAAAAGTAACGCTTGATGCTGAGAAGAAGGCGTCCGAAACATTGAAGTCTGCTCGTGAACAAGTGCGTGAGCGTGAGGACAATATCATCAAAGGTGAAGAACGTCTTGCAAAAAAGGATGAGCTTTTGGAAATGAAAGAAGTTGAACTACAAAGCGAGGCTGAGGCTCTCAAAATACGTGTTACTGAAATAAAAGCCATAAAAGATAGAGTTGACAGCAGCAAAGCTGAAATAGAAGCAGAAATACAAAAAGTTGCAGGGCTTTCAAAGGAGCAAGCTGAACAAAAACTACTGCAGCAAATTGAAGCTGAAGCGGAAAAAACACTTTCTTCCCGTCTATATAAATTAGAAAACTTTGCAACAGAATCTTTAGAACAAAAAGCTAAAGAAATTCTCGCAGTATCGATTCAAAGACTTGCCGTGTCTGTTCCAGCAGATCTTTTCTCTACATGTGTACCTATAGTTTCAGAAGACGATAAAGGTAAAATTATTGGTAAAGAAGGTAGAAACATCAAAGCGTTTGAGAAAGCAACAGGTGTTGAAGTCTTGGTTGATGATCAACCTGATGCAATCATGCTTTCATCTTTTGATCCGATACGGAGACAGATTGCGCGAATTGCACTCGAGAGACTACTACAAGACGGAAGAATTCAACCAGCAAAAATAGAAAAAGAAGTTGAGCTCGCGCAAGAAGCAATAAATAAAGTAATAAAAGATGAGGGAGAACGAGCAATTTACGAAACAGGTATCACCCCTCTCGATCCGAGAATCACAGCGATACTCGGACGACTACATTTTCGAACTAGTTATGGACAAAATGTTCTCCAACATTCTATTGAATGTGCTCACATTGCAGGAATGATTGCTGAAGAACTTGGTGCAAATGTAAATACTGCAAAAACAGGAGCGCTTGTTCATGATATTGGAAAAGCTCTTGATCATGAAGTACAAGGAACGCATGTAGAAATTGGTAGAAAAATTTTACAGAAGTTTGGAGCGAGCGAAGAAATTGTAAAATCAATGGAAGCTCACCATGAAGAATATCCGTATGAGACCGTAGAATCACGCATTGTACAGACAGCTGATGCAATTTCAGGAGGACGACCAGGAGCACGAAAAGACAATGCTGAAAATTATATAAAACGCCTCACAGAGCTCGAACAAATTGCCAAAAAAGAGAAAGGGGTTGAAAAAGTATATGCATTACAGGCAGGGCGTGAAATCAGAGTATTTGTACACCCTGATGTTGTCTCAGATATGGATGCTAAAAATATGGCTATAAATATAGCTAAAAACATTGAGGAGGAACTCAAGTACCCTGGTGAAATAAAGGTTCATATCATTCGTGAGACTCGAGTTGTGGAGTATGCGAGATAGTCTAAACAGACGCACACTAGTCTCATGTATGACGAACGGGTACGACCCCTTGCCCAAAATATGGCTTGATATATAATTGGAATCACGGAACCAGACAAGGTCGACTAATTAATAGTATATAAAAGCAAAATCAAAATGAACAAAGCCGCATTAGTTGAAAAAGTTCACGGAGTTCTCGGAAGTACAAAAGTACAAGCTGAGCAAATCGTAGATACAGTTTTCGACAACATCGTCGCAACTTTAAAGAAAGGAGACGAAGTTTCAGTAGCAGGATTTGGTATCTTTTCTGCAAAGACTCGAGCAGCACGAACAGCGCGAAACCCACGAACAGGTGAAATGGTAAAGGTTGCCGCTATGAAAGTTGCAAAGTTCCGAGCAGCGAAAGCACTCAAAGAAGCAATCAATAAGTAATTTGTTGATACGCTGTTGCGACGCACCATTGCAGTGCGAAGCAAAAAAGTTAATTAGATTCATGACCAATCAATTTGGTCCCACTTATTAAAATCCCCTCTCAGAAATGAGAGGGGATTTTAATTTGGGAATTTATCTTGGATATGACGTATATTAATTGGGTTTAAATTCAGTCCCAGCTCTCTCAATCACCACACGATCCATTTTCCTATCTTGTATTACTTTGTCTATATTATCAGAATGCGAATTCTTTAACTCGCGATATCTCTCTCCTGCTTTCTCAATTCTCAAAAGGAGATCGTTAAGTTCAGGAGAATCAACTTTCCCTTCATGGTACAAATCCTGATACAAACCCATGGCCTTATACTGCAAATTCATAACGGTCTCACTCACATCATTCATTTGCATTTCCAGAAGTGATGACTCAAATTTTAGGAAGTCTTCATCTGCTTGGTTTCTTGGTTTAATAAGTTCGTAATTCATATTTTATTTTATTTTTTATTTGCTAAATGTTTATATTAAATCCTTCTCCATAACTATTACGTCTATCTTGGTACCATCATTTTTCTGAGAGTTTCCTTTTAAAGTTTCCACGATGTAATAGCCATTCTTTTTTGAAAATTCTATTGTCTTCTCTCTGTCCACCACTACATAAAGTCTGATTTTCTTTGCACCTTCTGATACGGCCCATTTCTCTCTTGCCTCAACGAGCTTTCTTGCAATACCTTTTCCCCTGTATTCTGGTAAAACGCCAAGCTTATGAAGTACTGGAACGCCTGGAAGCTCATCATAGAAATTAATGCGGCCCATACCAACAAACCTTTCACCTTCGACAGCGACAAAAGTCTTTCCTTTTTTCTGTAAGCTCTTTCTCCACTCCTCTTCAGTTCTGGATACTATTTCTGAATATTCATCTACAAACGCTCCAGGATCAGTCTTCAAGAGACTGAGATATAGTTCACGAAGCTCTCTCCATTCTTCCTGTTTTATCTCTTTAATTTCCATAGAAAAATTATAGCTCACTTACAAACTTTGATGCAATGATATAGATAAGGGAATAAGGAGAGTTTATAAAGGGAAGGTAAAGTAAAGTAAAAACACCCAGAGCTCCGAGGAGATGGGTGTTGGTTGATTTGCTACACTTTTTACGAACAGTAGCCCTGTTCGGTTTTTGATTCTGTTGACAAGATGGTTTACTCCACCTCCGTAGCCAATGCTACAGTTCGATCAAGACTCGGTCGTCGCTTACCCATACGTAAACTTTTGGATCAGTGAGAGGTCTGCCGACTTTGGGGTCGACATCAACAACCATGCAATCCATAACGTTTATGTCGCCTTTGGGAACCGCCCTTCCATGTCTTTCAAGCTTCCAGCTGTCATCCAGAGCTCCGCGCTTTGGGAGCCATAGAAAACCGAGGAAGTCCTGACGATCAAAGAGGGGTGATTCGCCGCGTGCAATAAGTGAGTAGCATACAAGAGCTCCACTTTTGCTTTCACGGGGTTCCCAATGGGCTGGAGCGGTGAAGTTCCCATCAGGCCGATCAAACGACCTGATGTATTCCACCACTTCAGGGCCAGCAAGCTTCACGCCTTCCAATTGCTCGCCAACCGTCTTACCAGCGACCAGCTTGAGAAGTCCAACACGATTCAGATCAATGTTTGTGCTCATAGTAAAGATTCCTCACCTTGGCATACAGTGTCTCCCGAATGGGAGCTTATCAGTTGCGTTGGTTGTGGAAATAGAGAAATGGTTAACGTCCCTATTTCCACAACCAACATTTTATTTTAAAGATCTTCTGTTTCGTCCTTTTGGACTCATCAGTCGGAATTACATTCCGAGACAGAGAGATTTTACGGGTAATCTCGAACCGAGTGGGTTTACCACTATTTTGAGGTTTTAGTCTCAAATCCAATTCTCTGCATCCATCGCAGAAGTGCCAAAACCTTGACACGTCCAGCGAAACCTAAGTCGCGGTCTGAGATTCGGTAAATTTTTCCCGTATCATCGATTTGAAGCTGCCTATCACAAATTGAATCAATGAAATACATACCCTCTTCGCCCAGTCCTTCACGGAGAACTCTTTCATAGACGCAACGGCCGCCTTCTGGTATATCCAATCCTTCGATTTCGGAAATGATTTCTGCGATTTTTTTCATAGTATTTGATAGTTGAGTTTGGTTTGTGATCCCGCAATCCGCATGACGATATGTCAGCAGGTCAATTGTGGTCTCACTTCCAGACTCAACCCCATACTCTCGATGGCTCGATTTTGAATGAACTCAATCTGGCAATAGTATAGTGACTATGTCAATACTAGTCCAATCTTAATCAAATATTGTTATTTATTATGATATGTATATCTTTATTTGAAGCCATATTTCTACTATTTATATATTGTTGTCACAAATATTGACAATATTAGCTATAAGCCGTAGACTACAGTTATGAATGAAATCATCGCCTCTTTAGGTCATATAGGTCTTTCTGATAAGGAAGCTAAGATATATCTGGCTCTCCTTAAGTTTGGTGAGGCTTCTGTTAGTGATATTGCCGATGAAGCGGGTATAAAGCGCCCTACTGCATACATCATTTTGGATGAGCTGCGTAAAAAAGGCCTCGTGATGAAAATTCCACATGCCAAAAAAGCCCTTTTCCAAGCAAAGACACCAGACGAACTCTATGAGCAGACAGTCTCCAATATCAATCGCTTTGAGAAAGTTCTACCAAAGCTTCGATCAATGAACCCATCTAAGAAAAATATTAAAACTCTTTATTATGAAGGACTGGACGGTATGAAAGAAGCCCTATACTACAGACTTGATGATCTCAAAGGTACAACCGATGATGGCTTCTGGGCAAAGGACGATGGCACAGTAACTAAGCCAGTGATGGACCTCTTCCACAAATGGAATGCTTCTCGGGAGAAAAACAACATACTTATAAGTGGTGTTACACCAGAACATGATTCCACCTTGGAGTTTTTTGAGAAATATAAGCAATCGCATCAAATCATGAGAGTTCCCCAGACAGACTACAACTCTGATATCTCGATTGAAGTGACAGACAAGTTTGTTAGAATCATCGATCCGCACGAATTGAAAGCAATCATCATTGAAAACGATCGTCTTTCAGAAGCACTGAAACAAATATTTAGTTTAGCTAAACGAAACTTTATTAAAAAAGAAAAAGTAGAAGATCTTTTAGGGTAAGAGAATCGGTCACGCGTTAAAATTGCGGCACAATTTTCCGCGCGACCCCGCCTCCCTCGTTGCGCTTCGCCGATTAACCCTTTATGAGATGCGTAAAAGTACCGACTCACTGCGCAACTTCAGTCCGGCTTTCGATTCTCGCTTATCCAATAGCAATAAAAACAAAACACCGCTTACGCGGTGCCCTGTTTTTATTGTGCGGGGTAAGAGAATCGAACTCTTGCCAACAGTTTGGAAAACTGTAGTTCTACCATTAAACTAACCCCGCGTTGTTTCATCCGCTATCCGGATGAATATTGAGTACTATACCAAAGCATTCATTCTAAAACAACTTCCTGCTATACTTACCCCAATCAAACTTCAATCAAACATGAAAGACTACATACAAAAGGGTTCCATCGTATTTTTAGTAATCGCAACTGGACTAGCTTCGTTTTATGTTCCCCTCAAGACAAACTCGATCAATCCTAGTGTAGCCATCAATTCAGCTATTGAACAATCGCTTGAACTCTCCAGCGAATTTATGACCGCAGCAGTGGGGGGAGCAGTTGCCTCACTCAAAAAGAACCCTTTAAACGTTTTTAACCTCAAACCCCTGCAATACTTGCACATTACTGCACCTTTTTTTAAGATTATCCCTACTACCCCACCAACATCATCAGTAAAACCCACAATAGACAACAGCAGTCCCAGCATCATTTCCCCAGCAAATCCTAAGAGTTCGAGTTCCGATTTAAAAAATTCTCTCGACCAGACAAGTACCCCTTCCCCGACTATACTTCCTACAATATTAAAGACTGCGTCTATTCCAGAACAAGCCCTCGTCAATATTTTTTGTTCTCAAAAAATTGTAGTAAATGGAAAAGTAACCAACCAAAGAAGAATCATCACAGGAAGTGGCATTCTTATAAACCAAGACGGAACAGTATTGACGAATGCACACGTTGGGCAATTCCCTCTTTTATCTGAAAAGAATCCCAACATTGTTTGCCTTGCCCGACATGGAAATCCTGCGAGCGGTGCTACTGGTATGAAAGTAGCCTTTATCTCTCCAGAATGGGTAAAAGATTATGGAAAATATATAAACACTGAAGGGGCGGCTCAAACAGGAAAGTCTGATTTTGCATTGCTCAAATTGAATTTGGATAATCTCACCAAATCACAAAAAGCCCTTCTTTCCTCTATTACAATTCAAAGAAACCTGCCAAGTCTAGGTGAGACTATCTATTCACTTTCCTATCCCGCAGATATTTTAGGTACAAAGGGTGTAAATTCAGCTTTATCACAACAAAAAGAAACTTTGAACGTTAATAGACTCTACTCTGTAGATGTGACACCAAACGACGTCATTGAGACGACAGCGAGTACGGCAGGACAAAGGGGTTCCTCAGGAGGGGGTATTCTCAATAAGGATGGGCATCTCATCGGGACTATCACAACCATCGTAAACAGCAACATTCCATCTAAGACACTTATCCGCGCTATGACCCTTGATCATACCGACTTCGAGCTAACAAGACTTAGCAATGTCAGCCTCGCAAAAGTAGTGACCTACGGAAGTACTGAGGTCACCCAAGTATTTGACACAAAGTACAGAGAATACCTTACTTCCCTTTTGAATAACTATTTAAAGTAGTTGCTGAATTCTCTTTAATTATAGCGACAAGTGCCTCTATACTGTCTTCAGGGGCTACTTTATTTATCTTCTCGTATCTACAAGCCATGCATCTATGAATCACTCTGTATTCCTTTTCTGTGCCTTCGACTCGAATTGGTTTCATGAGTCCGCCACAGTTCGCTAGACGGTCACCAGGTTTGACATCTACGTGCTTGCTAAACAAACAATATGGACAATGATTAGTAAATCCACTCCCCTTTACGGCAGAACCGCATTTTTCACAGACAAAATCTTCTTTCTTTTTAGTAAATCTTTTGCTGAATGGTTTCAGACGCTTATTTTCTGCGCTTATGGCAGCTTTCTCTTTAGAATACTCTGTTATTGCAGATATACCTGACTTTTTTGTATCTGTCATAGCTTAATATACTTATATAATTTGGCTTAATCTTTGTCGGAGCGCCGGGATTCGAACCCGGAGTCACCTGTTCCCAAAACAGGAATGTTAACCGTTACACCACGCTCCGAATGAGAAGCAATATAGCATAGAACTTACCCAACAACAATCATAAATATGGAAAATATTTCACTTTTATGGCTTTTATATCAGTTTTTGTACTCGCTGAGGGACATTTTTCTACCCCTTCGAGGTAAGGCTCAGAATTGTTATGCTCATTCCCATGTAGGTAAACCACAACTCCCCCAATCTCAATATCCATTTCAGACACACTAAGATCAGGACGCAGATTCAAACCAAGATCCAAAATTCCCCTATCGAGTCCAATACCCATTTCTAGCCTATTCATCAATTCCTCACGAAGCCTATATAGTTTCCGTAGCTTAGTGGAAGAGAGGTTGTCCTCAGGAAGAAAGATATCGGATTCTGCCAAAGAGCTAAAGGACGTTGCAAAATAGGTAGTCTTAACCTCTATAATATGGATCACGCCGTTCTTGTACGTAAGTATGTCTATCTCCCCTTGCTTGAGTCGTAGGTTCTTGGCTAATACCCTGTGACCTTTTAAAGTCAGAAAATGGGCAGCGACTCTCTCTCCATACGTACCTATGTCCTTTTTGTTTTTGAATATGTATTCCATTTGAATGTTTCAAGTGTAACAATTACTGTTAAAATCCCGCTCAAAAAGATATGAAGACCTCTCCAAAAGGGCTTTCTGTTACATGTGTAACCTAAATTAGATATTTTAGGGGAGTTTTTTGATATTTATAGCTGTAAAGTTGAAATATCAATATGTGGCACGTGAAACATATACTGAACATTATAAAGACATAAAAGCCATGGCTTTGTGTAGCTAAAATGCTATTACAACCTTATAATAAGCCATATTCTGTCGTGAATAGCCTAAAATATGATTATTTTATAAGACAGCAATAAATGTCTTTTATACACATATCCACCTAGTTATCCACAGTTTTGTCGATATCTGTACACAGTGGGTGGGGTAGTAAGGGGAGAGAATCGGTCACGCGTTAAAATTGCTCCACAATTTTCCGCGCGACCCCGCCTCCCTCGT
Organism: Minisyncoccota bacterium; assembly: GCA_018062305.1. GTDB lineage: Bacteria > Patescibacteriota > Minisyncoccia > Phycocordibacterales > CAIZLB01 > VEQN01. The sequence continues at coordinate 40,673 of JAGOSK010000001.1, forward strand.
TGCACTTCGCCGATTGGGACACCGCAATAAAATACAAAAGTACCGGCTCACTGCGCAACTTCAGTCCGGCTTTCGATTCCTACTTGTCCCACTGTAAATACAAAAGAGCGCATGTAATATGCGCTCTTTTGTATTTATGTGCGGGGTAAGAGAATCGAACTCTTGTCCCGTCCTTGGCAAGGACGTATTCTACCACTAAACCAACCCCGCATTTATATTATCCACTAACCGTGTGCACCCACCAGGATTCGAACCTAGAATAACGGTTCCGAAGACCGTTGTGATATCCATTTCACCATAGGTGCATATGTATTTTCAAAATACATGACAATACTACATGAAAATAGCAAAAAATCAAAGGTTGTATTACTATTTAAAGCACCATAAGGGCATTTTAAATGAAACAGACTTCAAACAACTCAAATACGGCTATGGATATGAAGATTTCAGATATTAATGCTGACGCTCTTACTGTTGTGCAAAAACTCCAAGAAGCAGGATATCAAGCATATCTTGTAGGGGGTTGTGTGCGAGACCTAATCATGCGAAGGACACCGAAAGATTGGGATGTCACGACTGATGCAACTCCAGATCAGATTATAGCTACATTTGAAAAGACTTTTTATGAAAATACGTTCGGGACGGTTGGTGTGGTTATATTAAACTCTACTGCACCAGATAGTCTAATCGACAATGGTAAAGACAGTAGGGAATCGGTCTCTAATCAGGTCATTGAGGTTACTCCATTTAGAATTGAGTCAGAATATAAAGATGGCAGACATCCAGAGAAGGTGTCCTTTAGTACAAAACTTGAAGATGACCTTAAAAGACGGGACTTTACTATCAACGCACTTGCGTACGATCCTATAAAAGACAATTTGGTAGATCTTTTTGGTGGTATAAAAGACATTCAAGACAAAGTTATACGAGCAGTAGGGGATCCAACAGAGAGATTCAATGAAGACGGTTTGCGAGTGCTTCGAGCAGTCCGCTTCAGTGCTGAATTAGGTTTCACGATTAACAAAGAGACTCAAACAGCCCTACATGATTCATGTGAAACACTTGGAAAGATAGCCAAGGAGCGTATTCGGGATGAATTTGTAAAAATAATAATGTCAGACAGCCCAATGGTTAGTATTTTTATGTGTCAAAAGCTAGGTATACTCAAATATATAGTGCCCGAGCTCGAAGAAGGGGTGAGTACTGAGCAAAACCAGGCTCATTCATATACTGTCTTTGAACATCTCCTTCGAAGCCTACAATGTGCTGCTGATAAGAAATACCCGTTTGAAATACGAATCTCGGCATTGTTACACGATATTGGTAAGCCAGCTTCAAGACGATTTTCTACAGAGAAAAAGGACTATACCTTCTATGGTCACGAGGTGATGGGAGCAAATATGGCTAAGAAGATACTCGAACGTCTGAATTTTCCAAGAAAAACTATAGATCTAGTATACAAATTTGTCAGATGGCATATGTTTTTCTCAGATACTGAGCAAATAAGCCTCTCTGCTGTAAGAAGAATGATAGCTAATGTCGGAAGGGAAAACATCTGGGACCTTATGAATCTCCGGATTTGTGACCGTGTTGGTACAGGCAGACCAAAGGAAAACCCTTATCGACTTCGTAAGTACACGGCCATGATAGATCAGGTATTGATGGATCCAATATCAGTTTCAATGCTTAAAATTGATGGTAAACAACTTATGGAAGTGTTACACGTGGAACCTGGACCTAAAATAGGGCTTATTTTGAATGCTATTTTAGAGGAAGTGATCGAGGATCCAACCAAAAACAATACCGAAACACTAAGCATAATGGCTAAAGAGCTTTATTCTTTGGATATAGTTGAACTTAAAAACAGGGCTGACCAAGGAAAGAAACTTAGAGATAGCAAGGAAAAAGAGGTCTTGGATAGTATATTAAAGAAACATCACGTTTCATAAGAAACATAGACAGGTTGTTATAAATTTGGAGTAAAAGTACTTTTGAGTATCGATTGATGTTATTCATGAAACAGTTCCACGTGAAACAAAAAATTTTGTAACAAAAAAGACCGGCTAGATGACGACGGAACTAACAAATAGAGGAACAAGAAACCAAAGAACAATTAACATACTTAACAATTTAAAAAATTTAGCGTCAGCTAAGCCGATCTTTATGACCGGAAACCTTTTTGACAACTTATAGCTATGATTAAGGGAATAGTGGGAAGTCGAAATTCAGGCGAATTTCAAAAAAATATAAGTAGATTGGGAAATTTCCCTTCATTCTACTTCTTACTAAACCTTATCAACCTATACTGTGTCGATGTAACGAACTGGTGCCATATCCTGCAATGCCCTGACCTGTCCTTTATTATATGTCCTTTACAATAAATGTAAATACTCTGATGTCTTTTTTATTTTGATATCATCATTTATAAAAGACATTATCCTCGTTTTGTTTTTATGTTGAATATAAAGGACATAATGCATAAAACTCGATTGTCTTTTACAAAAAATAAATTCATAAGATTTTGAGTTATCCACAGGCTAAAAGATTTTATTCAAAAATTGCGAAAATTGAGAGTCCATCAACATACATATGCATGCACACGCATGACCTTTATACTTATTTTTAGATATTTATCTCGAGCGAAATAGGGCAATGGTCTGAACCATATATCTCATGGTGTATTTGAGCATTCAAAATATTTGTCTCTTGAGTTTGATCAACAAGAAAATAATCGATTCTCCACCCAATGTTCCTATCTCGAGCTCTACTTTTTACATCCCACCAACTATATACATCTCGGGCGTCAGGATTTTTGAATCTAAATGTATCTATAAACCCCTCTTCGATTACACCAGTAAGCCAAGCTCTCTCTACAGGTAAAAAACCTACGTGGTTGGCATTTTCTTTAGGACGTGCGATATCAATTTCTGTATGAGCTACATTCAAATCACCACAAAATATGACTTTTTTACCCTCGTCTTTGAGTTTTGTTACATATTTTTGAAACGCTTTATAGAACCTGAGCTTATATTCAAGGCGACTAACATCTCCTCCTCCGTTAGGAAAGTAGCAGTTTATAAGAACAAAATCCTTGAAATATAGGGCTATAAATCTACCTTCTTGGTCAATCTGTTTCGTTGTAGCCTGTTTCGTAGCAACTTGTGCTGCATCACCCTCTGCAGTTTCTGCCATTTCCACCCATAAATCAGTATCTACACGTAATGGCTGTTCTTTTGTATATACAGCAACGCCACTATATCCTTTTTTGAGTTTTGAATGGTCAAAATAACTTGTGTAACCCTCAATATTGAGCAACGCCGAATCCAATTGCTCTCTGTGGGCTTTTGTCTCTTGAAAGCAAAATATATCTGGATTTTGTGATAAAACCCAGTCGAGGCAACCCTTTTTACTCCAAGCTCTGATACCGTTTACGTTCCAACAGATGATTTTCTTCATAATTTGATTTATATTTTATACTAAATTGTATACCCTTATTTCCAGCGCACTATCTATTACTTATTTCCACCACTCTGTCTACTATGAAAAGCCTTGTGGATCTCCTTGAGGTGCTTATCGGTGACATGTGTATAGATTTGGGTGGTAGAGATGTTGGCATGACCGAGAAGTGCCTGTACAGATCGGAGGTCAGCACCGTTTTGTAGTAGGTCTGTAGCAAAACTGTGTCGGATAACGTGCGGAGTTACTTTTTTAGAAATTCCCGCCTTAATTGCATAGTATTTTACCAACCGCTCTATAGTCCTAGGGGTCAAATCAAACAATCTAGAGCTCGTCAAACTCTTATTTTTAGCCAGATATTCTTTTATACTTTCTTTAGCCATGTCAGTTAAAAACACAACACGCACTTTTTCACCTTTTCCTCTCACTGAAAACTCATTTTTCGACATATCGAGGTCGCGAGGTAGGGAACACAACTCAGAAACACGAAGACCTGTTGAGTAGAAAAGCTCTAAAATGGCCTTATCTCTAAGTTTCTTTTGCTCATCCTTCTCTTGGCTTGGACCGCTAAGGAAACGCTCGAGCTCTTCAGAACTGATCAAATCAAGTGATCTCTCAGGGACTTTGGCAAGCTCTATATTGTCTGCGGGAAGTGATTTTATAGAACGTCTAGTCAGGTATTTGAGAAAAGACCGTAAGGCAATCAGATAGTAATTTTGCGTTCTTTTCTTGAGAGTTTCACCATTTATGCTTGTTTTCGACTTTCGACTATGGCTTATTTCCGAGGTATTTGAAGTTATTCCTAGAGGTTTTCTATTTAGCCAAAGGCGATATTCTCGAAGTAGATCAGGGTTTAATTCTTCAGGATAGACCTCCGGAACACCCTTATTTTTTGATACAAAGTCTAGAAAAGTGCTCAAATACCTGTCGTAGTTTTCAACAGTCTTAAGCGAACGGCCCTTCTCGATTTCGATATATTCGAGAAAGTGACGCTTGAGCACAAGGAGAGTAAGATTTAAAGTAGAAGAAGGTGCTGAGGTTGATGCCGATGGTGTTGAAGTAGGAAGTTTGTTTTGCGACATATCGATATAAGTATACCAGACCTCTTGAACAAGCAAATAGGCAGTATTTAGGGGTTGTTTTGTTTGGACTTGTGTGCTAGTATCTTGCCATCATGCTTACAAAGTCAAAGAAGCAAAAAGTTATCAAAGACACAGCAATTCACAAGGAGGACACAGGTTCTGCTGCTGTTCAGATAGGTTTGCTTAGTAAAAAAATCGAGGAACTTGCAAAACACCTCAAAAAACACGCCAAAGACAATCACTCTCGACGTGGATTACTACAGATGGTTGCCGACAGACAAAAACATATGAAGTATCTTTCAAAGAAGGATCCAAAAACATATGATTCTGTTATGAAGAAGCTCGACCTCAAAAAGAAGCTATCCAATTAAAGAGACCAAAGTATCCAGCATTGGGTATTAAAAGAAAATCCGCCATCGAAGCGGATTTTCTTTTAATCTGATATAATATATTGGACGAATATCGTGGCAACTTACATGAATACTCGAGCTACTTGAGTGTTCACCTCCACGATATGGTCACAATTTTCATAATTTAGTTATTTAACTTTTATATATATGACAGTAATAAAACATAGTGAACAGCGAGTTGGAGTTTTTATAGATACACAGAACCTCTACCACAGCGCAAAAAACCTTTACAATGGTGCGCGAGTGAATTTTGGAGCTATTATGAAAGAGGCAATTGGTAATCGAGCCCTTATTCGAGCAATTGCATACGTGATTAGCACTGAGAGTGGGGAAGAAAAAAACTTTTTTGATGCATTAGAAAAATTGGGAATAGAGGCCAAAACAAAAAACATACAAATTTTTAGTAGTGGCGCAAAGAAAGCGGACTGGGATGTAGGGCTTGCAGTAGATGCAATCAAAATGGCACCAAAGCTTGATACTATCATCATAGTATCTGGAGACGGTGACTTTGCTCCACTTGTCGAATATCTACAAGTGAACGAAGGTTGTCAGGTTGAAGTTATTGCTTTCGGAAAATCTTCATCAAGCATGTTGCGGGAAATGGCAGATGACTTTATCGACATGTGTCTGAATCCAAAAAAATATGTAATCCAAGGGAACGCTCCGATGAATTTTGGATCACGACAAATAGGAAACAGAATTCCTCAAGGTAGAATTGCCCGAAAAAGGGGACCATTGCACAAAGAGTTACCTCCATTGAATTCAGATCATACTCATGCCTTTGATGATGTTGCACCTGAAGATTTGGAATAATATTTATTGTGTATAATAGTAGGAACGTGGATCCTAAACTAAAAAAAACATTTTCATTTCCGAATTCTGATCAATATACTGAGCAGGCTATTTCGGAGCAATCTACTGAGTCGTCTACTGCAAACAATTTCTCCGAGATTAATCCAAAGAAAACAGTGTCACTCATGGATGCATTGGCTATGGAGAGAAAGAACGAAGGGGAAGTACACAATATCCGAACATATCAATCTGACATCGCTGATACAATCAGAAACGACAATGTTTCGATGATAAAAGTTGCACTTTCTGAAAAGAAGCGACAAGAACGACAGGGAACACTAGACACTGCACTTGAGGATAGTAAAAAAAACTTATACATAGTGATTGGTGCTATTGTTGGTTTTGTAGTCATTGCAGGGTTTGTTGCAGGATATATCTTTTTACAATCACAAAATGTGGAGCCCATAGAAGGTGAGGTCCAACAAAAAGTACAACCACTTCTGTATACAGAGACCACTTCTGTTTTGAACATTGATCAAATCAATATAAGCGATTTATCTAGAATAATAGAAAAAGACAAAGAGGCAGTAATGGAATTAGGAGATATGAAAGCCATAGTACTTACGACAGGGAGCAGTACCCAAGAAAGACAACTAACAAGTACTGAGTTCTTTCAAGCATTAAACGCTCGAATCCCCGACAGTCTAGGACGTGCTTTTGGATCAAATTTTTTACTTGGAGTATATGCTTTCACTCCGAGAGAAATGTTTGCTGTATTTCAGATAAGTTCTTACGATGCTGCCTTTGCTGGAATGCTCGAGTGGGAACCAAATATTGAATCTGATATAGGAGATATTTTTATGAATAAAAAAGACAGAATCAAAAGGGATTTAAACACTATTTCACAAGAAAACAGTCCTTTTGGAATATTGAGCCAAAGAAAATTTGTCGACAGACTACTAAGCAACAAAGACGCTCGAGTTTTGATTGATGCAGACAATAAGGACTTTATGCTGTATACCTTTCTGGATAAGGAGACATTGGTTATAGCCACTTCAGAGAAATCACTCAAGGAGGTTATTTTTAGACTTACAACAGGTAGAATTGTCCGATAAATCCATTAAATTTGATTATTTTTTGATTTGAACTTCAGTATCACTCTGATACAATACCTATATGAACTTAGATATCCAACACTTTAAAACCTTATTAGAAAATGAAAAAGTAACCCTCGAAAAAGACCTTCGCAGTCTTGGGAGAAAGATCGATACATCAGGTGTAGTATGGGAAGCTGTATCTCATGAAGATGAAGACACGGCAGATCGTGAAGACGTAGCTAGTGCTATAGAGTCTTTTGACAATGATGAAAGTTCTATTCTCGTCCTCGAAACACAACTCCATGAGGTACAACATGCTCTCGACAAGATAGAGCGGGGCACATACGGTATTTGTGAAGTTTCAGGTGAAGAGATCGAGCTGGACCGACTCGAAGCAAATCCGTCAGCACGTACATCCAAAAAACATCTTTAGTTTTGATTTTTCGTAATGGATTAGATACAGGATATTAGAGGGTTACAACAGAATAGAAAAAGAGAATGGAAAAAGAAAATATTGTACTAACAGTTGGATATCAAAATCCAAATGCTTTTATAGTGTCAGTAGAAACAGTAGTTCGTAGAGGTATCTTTCAATTTGATATTATCGGCTTAGCAAACAAGACGATATCAGAATCAAAACAACGAATACTTTCAGCTATTACTTCCGCACGGAATGAGAGACGACATTACATAAATAAAAAAATTACCACGCTTCTCAGTCCGGCAGATTCAAAAAAGGAAGGGTCTCACTTCGATTTACCGATAGCGATTTCATACCTTATCTCGAGCAATGCATTAAGTGATATATCTACTGGTGGGTCGACGAGTAGACGAACTAATGGACTAGTTGATAAAACAGTTGGCAAAAACTTATTCTCCAGAATTATCATACTTGGTGAACTTACACTGACTGGGTCTGTTCTCCCTATCAAACACATCTCTGTTCTCATACGCACTGGTCTACAAAATGGAATATCCCACTTCGTGATACCAGAAGGTAATAGAATCGAAGCAACTCAGGTTGATGGTATTTCAATTTGGTCAGTTACTCACATCTCTGAAATAATTGACGTATTACACGCGACGAGTTCGACCGAAAGAGTCTTTGATAAATTTATAAAGACATCTATAAACGGTGATGAAAGTGTCTACAAAGATGCAGATACACGCAAAGCGGACGAATGTGGTGTGTCCGAGAAAACATATAGTATTGATTCGATACAAGGAAACGAAACAGCCAAAAGAGCCCTAGAAATATCATTGGCAGGGGAACACCATCTATTACTCATAGGAACGCCCGGCAGTGGAAAAAGTCTTTTAGCTAAAGCCGCGAGAGAGCTACTACCTGAGATGACGAGTGAGTCTGGCAATATATTTCAATTACAAAATTTTGCAGTGAATAATAATGGGCAGAATGATTCACTAAGAAGACCATTTAGAGAACCTCATCACACCGCAAGTTATTCTGAAATTATAGGAGGAGGGATACATCCAGGGGAGATAGTGCTTGCACATGGCGGTATACTTTTTTTGGATGAATTAGCAGAATTTAATAGGAGAGTTTTGGAAAGTCTTAGACAGCCACTTGAAAATAAATACATTCAAAGAGGACTTGGTGATCCTATACCTGCGAACTTTATACTCATTGCATGCATGAATCCCTGTGACTGCGGATTTTATCGGTTGCAAGGTTCAAGAGAATCAAAAGGTAAACAGTGTCTTTGCGTGAGAAGTCAGATAGATAAGTATCAAAGAAAAATGCGTAGCCCACTTTTTCAGCGTTTTGAATTGTGTATATATTTTCGAGGTACAGTTGGGAGTGGTGACTCCAGTGCCAAGACAGAAAATAATGAACGTATCATGGGTAAAACCATTGCAAAAAATGTATTGGGTGTGCGAGTAATCAGACGCAAAAGAATGCGACAGCTTACAGAAAAACAATATGGTAAAAATCACAGTGCTTCTGAACATCAACTCAGCATGAAAGCTATTACTCTACTTATGGATTTGCAAAACCTAAAGAGTCTTCGCAAAAAAGAAAAGGAAACTTTTGATGAAATGTGTATACGATTTGGTTTCTCAAAAAGGGAAGAGATGTCGCTCCTAAGGGTTGCAAGGACAATTGCAGATTTAGAATCATTAAAAGATTCGACGGAAAAAGATCAGTGCGATGTAAAGATTGATATTGCTATTAATAAACCTATTTTAGAGAAACATCTGTTTGAAGCCTGCTCATATCGGAGTAGAAACAATTAAATTAGGAAATTAGTCCGCGGTGATAGGTCACTAAGTTTAAATTAGAATGGATTTTTACCTCCTCGAACTTCGAAATGCAAGTGAACACCTGATGACTGACCTGTATTACCCATCTTTCCGATTTGCTGACCCTTAGTTACTGATTGACCTGCGGACACCGAAGTCTGACTCATGTGTCCATACAATGTTTGTGTACCGTTTGGATGTTTGATAACTACATAAGTACCGTATCCTCCACCCCAACCACCAGAACGACTGATAAGCACCTGACCAGAAGCGGCAGCGAGAATCGGTGTACCGTGCGATGCGGCGATATCAATTCCATTGTGACCATGGAGACCTTGCGTTCGAGTACCTCCAATAACAGGTCTTGCAAAGTAACCAGTCGTGTCGGTACGTGATGATCCCGCACCTATATTTGCTGAACCTTTCTTATTTGTTTTTTTCTTCTTTTCATTATCCTCTGCTTTCTTATTCTCCGCAGCAAGCAATGCTCCATCAGCATCAGGAATCATGATTTCAGAGCCAACCTCAAGCTTCTCACCTTCTTCTAGGTTGTTAAATTGGGCTATTTCGCCTGCATCACCATTAAACTTCTTTGCCAGACTCTGTAATGTATCTCCTTTCTGCACGGCATATTTGATACTCGAGATAGGGAGGATTACCAACACCTGATCAGGCTGTAGAGCAGTACCCTTTTTGAGATCGTTGGCCCAGAGGATAGTGTTTGGAGTTACTCCATACATCCGTGCAATCTGTTCTAGAGTGTCGTTTTTACGTACTGTATATAGACTAATACGGTCACCATTGCCGTGTATGTCTTTAGGGTATCCAACAAAAGAACCCTCAGAAACTGAACTATTCTCATTTGTAAAAGCTTTACCCTCTACGACGGAGGCGTTTGTCTTGAGCTCCTTAATTATCTCAATAGTTGAGGTTCCTTCTAGTGGGTTTGCTGTCGCTGTCAAAATAGGCATAGTCTGAAGGTTTTTAACCTGAATCTGTTGTATTTCTTGTAATTCGCCGACACTTGCATTACGAAAAACCGAAGAAAGGATAGAAACAACATCCGCAGAGGAAGAGGAAGGGGCAAAAGCGACACCTAAAGTCGCCACAGCCAATAGACTAAAGTAAAAGGAAGAGGGGTTAATACGCACTGGTTAAATTGTAGCAAGTAGGGCTTTTACGTCAATATACACCCCCTAGGGGAAAAATAGGGCAACAAAAATAGCTGAAAGTAAAATTTTGGAGTTTTGTGTTATATTTTTTGAATGTTAGACCAAAACCTTGAGGAATTTAATACACCACTGAGCAAGCCGACATCTGAAGCTCCGCAAAAAGCAGACTTTTCAGCAATTTCTCACGGTCGACCTGAATATCTCAAAGACCTCAATCCTCCTCAACTTGAAGCTGCTCTCCATACCGAAGGTCCTCTACTTATTTTGGCTGGGGCTGGGGCGGGCAAGACAAAGACCGTCACTTTTAGAATCCTCCACCTCATAAAGACGGGCGTTTTACCTCGAAACATTCTAGCTATCACTTTTACAAACAAAGCTGCCAGAGAAATGCGTGAGCGAGTGATGCATTTACTCAACTCAGACTCAAATTTCAATTTACCAATACACGCTTCACACGACGCGTCGGACAGGCCGTTCGTTTCAACCTTTCACTCACTCGGCGTAAGCATTCTCAAAGAAAGTGGGCACAAACTTGGAATTCCAAGACATTTTGTTATATACGACAGAGGGGATTCAAAGAGTACAGTGAAAGATGCTCTCGTCGAACTCGGGCACGATCCGAAACAAATCGACCCAAACAAGATTCTTGGAATAATTTCACGAGAAAAAGGCAACTTCACTTCAAGAGAAGAGTTTGAAGCTAAAAGTGGAGATGACTATATGGGAAGCATTGCAGCTGAGGTGTGGAGAAAATACGATGCAAAGCTCGATAAAGATAAAGCACTCGACTTCGATGATTTACTTTTTAAAACAGCTCATCTACTTTCTACACATGAAGATATTCGTGAGTACTATCAAAATAAATGGAAGTATGTGCACGTAGATGAATATCAAGATACAAACCAAGTGCAATATCGAATTGTCCAACTGCTTGTTCATAAACACAGAAACTTGGCGGTTGTGGGGGATGGGGATCAATCAATTTATGGTTTTCGTGGGGCAGACATAAAAAATATTCTAAAATTTGAAGAAGATTATTCTGACGCAAAAATTGTACTCCTCGAACAAAACTATCGCTCAACACAAACTATCCTTACTGCAGCAAATAAGGTTATTGAAAAAAACATTTATAGAAAGAAGAAAAATCTTTTTACAAAAAATGAAGAAGGAGAGAAAATAAAAATATATACAGCATACGACGAAACCGATGAAGCAAATTTCATCGCGAATACTGTGCGTGAGATGCTTGATAAGGGAGAACTCGGAGTAGACGGAGTTAGAAAACAAATAAAACCAGATGACATCGCAGTACTCTATCGTGCAAACTTTCAATCCCGTGCAATGGAAGATTCATTTCTACGAAAAAATATTGCTTACACACTTTTGGGCACAAAATTCTTCGAAAGAAAAGAAGTTAAAGATGTCATTTCATATATACGATTAGCCCTCAATCCAGATTCTATGGTTGATGTAAAACGTGTAATCAACTCGCCAGTTCGAGGTATAGGGAAGACAACATTGCTAAAAGTTTTGGAAGGAAAAGAAGATGAGCTACCAAATGCAGCTCGTGAAAAAGTCCGATCATTTAGATCTCTTCTTGCGGCTATTGAACAAAAAACAAGAACCGACAAAGCTTCAGAGGTAATAAAATATGTGATCACTATGTCGGGAATGGAAAAATCTTTTAAAGAAGAAGACGAGCAAGAAAGACTTGAGAACGTACGAGAGCTTGTAACGCTTGGACTCAAATACGATTCATATATTCAACCTGAAGGTATTGAAAAACTCCTCGAAGAAGCAGCACTTGCGAGCGATCAGGATACGCTTGATGAAGAAAAAGACAAAGATAAAAAACCTGGGGTGAAACTTATGACAGTTCACTCATCAAAAGGTCTTGAGTTTGATCATGTATTTATTACAGGTCTTGAACAAGGTTTATTTCCACACGAGAGAATGGGGGAGTCTAATGGCAGTCCGGAATCGAGTGAGGAAGAACGACGACTTTTTTATGTTGCGCTTACTCGAGCTCGAAAAAGATTGTTTCTATCACATGCAAACGTGCGAACTATTTTTGGAAATAAACAAGTAACACTTCCATCAGAATTTTTAGCAGATATTGATGATGATTTGATTGAGGAAGAAAAACCAGTCACTGGAATTAAATCTATTTTTATTGATTTTTAATTGAGCGAGTGGTGCAGAGTATAAATCTATTGGTTGGTGAGAGTTCGACAGATAATAGATTGCTCTATCTATGCTGGTGGTATAAGATTCGCATATGTTACACGACGCGTCGAATTCACTTCAACAAGAAGGTTCACAACCACTAACTCATTTTGCCAAAAAGTCTCTGGGTCAGAATTTTCTGAAATCAGAACGTGCACTGTCAGATATGGTAGAAGCGGGGGATATTCAGGCGGGCGAGACTATTATTGAAATTGGACCAGGGAAAGGGGCACTTACGACAAAGCTACTAGCAAAAATCAGTGAAATTAACGAAATAGACTCAAAAAGTAAGTCGCCGAGCGGAACCAAGCTAGTTTGCATTGAAAAGGATGACAGGCTTATTCCATTTCTTGAAGAAGAGTACAAAGATGCCATAGATAAAGGGGTTTTAGAGATAATTCACGGAGATATTATAGAAATTCTCAATAATAAGGAGCAGATCGGGGGTATTATTGCGGGCGCCGGGGTCACCAGGAAATCTGCTGAGAAGCAAAATAAGCCTTATAAAATTATTGCGAACATCCCGTATTACATAACCGGCCTTATTTTTAGGGGTATTTTTGAGCTTGAGCATCTTCCAAGTAAAATCGTCATGCTTGTACAAAAGGAAGTGGCAAATCGAATCATGGCTTATGGTGATAACGGGGAACAGAGCGGAAAAGAAAGCATTCTTTCAATAAGCATCAAATTGTATGGCGAACCTCGACGAGTTTCCATTGTTCCGCGTGGTGCTTTTGTACCAATGCCAGCAGTGGACTCCGCTATTATCGCTGTTGAAAATATTCAACGTAAGATTCCAAAAGCTCAAGATTCTCTATTTTTTGACATGATTCACAACGCTTTTTCACATAAACGAAAACGATTAGCTAAAAATCTTGAGAGCTTCCTAGTAAAATCTTCGACCGACAATTCAGGTGACAATTTGAGCGACAATATAGGTAAAAAACAAATCAAAAATCGCACCTCTGCAGACTATGAGAAAGTATTTACTGAGCTCGGTCTAGATAAAAATGTAAGAGCTGAAGATATTTCAATAGAAACATATATACAACTATTTAAACGATTGATATAATAGGTGGAGCATCTTTATATATCACTCTATGTATCCTGAATCAAAAAATCGTAACATCCTTCCTCATACAAAAATTTTAGCACTGGGTGCGATATGTATTTCTATCATTGGTATTATACTAACATCCAAAATTTCTACAGAGCGAAGATTGCTTTTGGAAAATCAATCAAACCTATCTGTGACAGCAGGAAAATCTGAAGAACAAATATTGGCAGACAAGAAGGTAATTGAGGCTCTAAATAAGGCTAAAGTAGATAGTTTGGGAGCGCTTGCTAGTTCTACAAACCCGTTTGATCCATCACCAAAAGATAGTGTGAGTGATAGATTTACCAAAGATATATTTTCAGCGTATTTAAAATATGAGAAGGATGGTGTTTTACCTGACGGTGATTCATTGATTCAAAATTTAGAATATCTTGATGTGAATGATATTACTAAAAATAAATATAGTTTGTCATACTTAAATATTTTTGCACCAACAAACAAAGAGCAAGTGAAAGCGTATGGAAACGAATATGCTCGTGTGTTTTTACAAATAGTTGATCCAGTGGCAAAAAACACATTCAAATATCAAAGCGATATAAACAATATGGTGCCAATATACAGAAGTTTGGGTGAAAATCTTCTCAAAATAAAAGTTCCAAGTGCTGTTGCAAATGAACACCTCGAGCTGGTAAATCAATATCTCAAACAAGCAGATGCATTCATCCTCGTCGGTGGGGAAGTAAAAGATCCTGTCAAAGCATTGCTTGGGCTTCAGGTTATCCGAGAGGGAATGCCAACACAGGTGCAGATGTATACAAGGATTAAAACCTATTTTAGCCAAAATGATATACTATTTGAGAAAACAGAACCTGGCTTTTTTTGGAATGTAGGAACAACAACAGTTTCACTTATACAATAATTTTATGAACAAACGCTTCTTTAAAATAAACCAATTCGTCACAGTTTTAGTGTCTATCAGTGTTTTTATGTTTAGTGTCCCTAGTATTTCTAATGCTCAAGTACAGGCTATCCCATTAAATGAGCAGGGATACGTGCAAGCCGTAGCGGTACCCGACGGACAAGCGGACGCATACAACTCTGACACATCAAATGCAACTGGAGCATCAGGATCTGCAAGTGGGGCAGTATCAGACGCTCTTGGGTGTTCTGCATCTGGACTTCTTGGACAAGCAGTTTCTATGGGTCTCAAGTCGATGGTGGGAAGTGCAGCAACAGGTGCCCTCTCGTCTGTAACTAGTGATGCTGTTCCTATTACATCCAATTCTTCAATGGATAACCTCGCAAACATAAAATCTTCTTCCGACGCAAACGCCTCAGTGAATGCCATCCAACAGATTTTTGGGGTCTCATTTGGGGCAAGTTTTAACGGTATTGCATTCTGTATTGTAAATGGACTCATAACATACATCGCAAACTCCACTATCGCATGGGCAAACTCTGGTTTCCAGGGAAATCCTGCTTTTCTCGAGAACCCTGAGAACTTTTTTCAAACTCTAGCTGACAGAACCGCCAGTGGATTCATCTCAAATCTCGCCTACAACACTACAGGTATCAACGTCTGTGAACCATTTCGAGTAGACTTAGCCATAGCCCTTTCAGAATCATATGCTGGCGGACAAGGCACAGCTGGTCAAAATCGACTTAGTTGTAGTATGGACCAAATGGGATCAAACTTTCAAAACTTTGCAAACGGAGGGGGTATAGGGGGTGGAAATGTCCAAGGATACTGGAGTAATTGGAATCAGCTTCGACAAGATGAAAATAATCCAGCGGGTAACTATCTAAAAGCAGGCGAGTACCTCCGTGCTCAAATAGCTGTAAAGGAAAATACTGCCAAGTTCGAGCTAGGGCTCAACAACGGCTTCCTCAACTTCAAAAAGTGTGAGGATCCTGTAGCGGCTAAAAAAGGAGACTTGAGTAGTTGTAAATCAACAACTCCCGGCTCTATTATCCAATCTTCTCTCCAAGACACCCTCAATCTTGGCAAACAAAGACTTGTTTCAGCTGACAAGATTGACCAGGTTATCACCGCACTCGCAAACGCTCTTATAAAGAAGGCTTTGAACAAAGTACTCGAGCAAAACTAGAGAAAAATAAGTGGAGAATAAGTGGAGATTTTTTACTTTCTTTTTTAAAATGATGTATAATTCATGAGTATATACATGACTGGAAGTTATTTTCACAAAAAAATAATTCTTATTGTTGCACTTGCGTCTTTTTTGATTGTTGGGTTTTTTCCATCAACCACACAAAGCGCCGTTACTGCGACAGACCTTTTAAAATTAACTAATCCTACTACAGCTGCCATCGGAGCTGTAAATATAGCCACGGATACATTCGGTAATGGTAAGGCTACACAAAATGACCAAATTTACTGCCTTAAAACAACCGGAGTCACTGATGGTTATGTACCCGATATTAGTATCCCCGGCTGTGCTGCCTATGTTTCTTTTACTATCCTCCAGGTCGCTTCTTGGGTACTTTGGGTAGCAGCCATTCTTTTCAACAAAACCCTTGGCTACACACTGAACATGGCAGGGTTCATAAAAGATATACCAATAGTCGCAGTTGGTTGGACAACCTTCAGAGATGTAACCAACTTGATGTTTGTCTTTATTATCCTCTATATTGCGATCAATACTATTATAGGAAACGAAGGTTATGGTATTAAAAAACTTCTTGGAAAAGTAATTGTAGGAGCGATGCTTATAAATTTCAGTTTGTTTTTTACCCAAATAGCGATTGATGCTTCAAATATATTTGCATTACAGTTTTACAACAAAATAACAGTATCGGCTCAAGGTCAAAATATATCTTCAGGAAAAGATGGGAGTAACACCGACTGGGATGCGGGTATTTCTGCGGCATTTGTAAATGCTATGGGTCTCCAACAGATCTATTTCTGGGGGAAGGGGGCACAGTCTTCTGGAACTGGAGAGGGTGCAGACTTGAACGACGTAAATGGTTCGACCAAACTTGGCCTAAATCCAGGAAACATGATACTTGTAGGATTAGGAGGAACCGTACTTGTACTCATCACTGCATTTGTATTTTTTGCGGCAACATTTATGTTTTTTATGCGAACTATTACATTAATGTTTTTGATGATTTTATCACCAGTAGCATTTATGGGAAACATTCTCCCTGCTCTAGGAAAGCACACAGGAAAATGGTGGAGTAAACTCACAGATAATCTATTATTTGCTCCTACATACATGATGCTTTTGTATCTCGTAATGAGCATGCTCACCAGTGGTGCTTTCAAAGGAATAAACGGTAAGGGGAGTAATTTTGCAGATATGTTCGCAGGTGGTACAAGTTGGACTGGTGCAGTGATGACTTTCATTGTATTAGTTTCACTCATGTTTGGTTGTCTAATCATTGCGGTCTCGTTTGGTGCTAGTGGTGCAAAATGGGCTGAGAAATTTGCTAAAGACGGGTCACTTTCTTTTGGAAAGTGGGCTGGAGGGGGTATTGCAAGAGGTGGAGCTGGTCGGCTGGGAGACTTTGCATCAAGTAGTAAATATTTGGCGAATATTAGTGCGAGGAGCCCGAACTCCTTTGTTGGTAGATCTGCTGCTGCACTTATGCAGAGGGGTGACAAGCTAAAAGATGTAAAGATTGCAGGTAAAAGCTTTAATGAACGAGTGAAAGAAAAGCAAAAAGATTATACAAAGAGAGGAAATCTAATTGAGAAGGCATTACTTGATGTTGGTGATGCACCAATAAACCCTGGGGCAGGTGCTTCTCTGGCAGCACAAACAGCATATAACACAGAAAAGACTGCATATGACACAAGAGTGGCACAAGCAAAAACAGCTGCGGCAAAAGCAGAAAAAGACTATCTTGGAGGAAAAAGATTTTCATATGCGAGTACAGCAGCTATGAAAAAGGCAGCAAAAGCAGCACAGGGTACAGATAACAAAGAGGCTTTGGAAAACCTCATATCCAAAACAGGTAAGTGGTCTCAAGATGAACATAATAGAGCCAAGGATACAATCGAAAAAGATGAAGTTGATGCAAATGGTAATGTAATAACCCAGTCTTTGAATAATCAAATTAAGGAATTAAGACTCCAATCTAAAATACCTGGAGCAGACCTTGGAAGAATAAACCAACAATTATCTATTATAATGGGAGAAAAGAAGGAACTAGAAGTTATTATCAAGGGCCACCTTGATACAGTTGGTAAATTAAGTAACCTCGAATCAAAATAATATGAGCAATATAAACCAAAAAATTTATTTGCAAAAGATGGAAGATAGTCCAGAAGCTATCAAAAAATATGTTTCGGGTATATTTTTAGATAATTCTTATTTAACTTTTTTGGAAAAATATCGAAACACACTACCAAATAAACAAGATGTGGCTGACATATTACAAAATGAGGTTTTACTTTTTCTTATAAAAATAAATAGTATTGAAGCTTTTATTGAAAACTTTGTTGAAATATTGGATGTCAAACCATTAGATGCCGAAAAAATCCTGGAAGATTTTTTTACTATTTGTATTCCTAAAGAAGTTCAGAATTTAATAAAAGAACTCAATCCGATGCAGAATGGAGGAAACAAAATCGAAGAAGCAAAACTCACCGATCCAGAACACATCTCACACCACGATCTCCTTAGTGAAATAGAGAATCCAACTCCATCAATCAGCACGACGACCGATTTTCAAAATCAAAACTTTGTTAAAAGTTCTCAACCGCAAGCAAATACTCCAGTAGTAAAAACATCAGCAAACAAAGGGATAAATACAGCCACTACAAACACATATACAAATCCAGCCTTAAACATAGCCACAAAATTAGATCAGAAACTCTCAACACCCTCTGCTTCCATTCCAAAAGATATATATGTATCGAAGAAACCAGATCCATATCACGAACCGGTAGACTTATAGTAGACCTATAGACCAGCCCTGCAATTAATGTAAAATACAAGAAATGACCAACCCCCAGCAAAACTCCATAGAACTCGCAAAAGAAAAATTTGAACTACTACCAGAGGACGCTCAGTCTGCAATCAGAGATTTTGAGTACGACAAAGCACTCAGAGAGATTCACGAAATGTACAAACTACATATCGACCAAGCTTCATCACTCGAAAAAGCTGTGGCTGATGTTATTTTTGGTGAAATAGAAACAACACAACTCATTCCTATCTTGCAAAACGAATTGCGGATAAGCCCTGAGATGGCACTCAAACTCAGTATCGATGTTGATGCAAAAATACTTCGACCACTCCAAGAAAAAATGAAAGTGATTCAAGCGCAGGTATAAACATCAGCGGAGGCACAAACACATCACGCGCGCATAGTAATAAGCGCAAGAAATATTATCAAAATATCAATGGTGATATATTTTAGTGATATACTTGTAACATAATGCGTTATCAGGTACCACAATTTATTGAGGTAGAAGACAAAATATTCGGGCCTTTTACATTCAAACAATTCGTATACATGGCAGGAGGGGCTGGTATTTGTTTTATCGCCTACCGAGCAGTCCCACTTTTTTGGGCAATTCTCATTATGCTACCAGCCGGGGGTTTTGCTGCGGCATTGGCATTCTACAGACCGAACAATAGACCGTTTATCAACACCATAGAATCTGCGTTCAACTATCTCATTACCCAAAAACTCTATATATGGAGGAAAATAGATAAAAAAGTAGAACAAAAAAGCGCCGTAGAAATACTCGAGGCGGTCAAATCTTCTATCTCAGTTCCAAAACTCTCAGAAAGTAGACTCAAAGATCTCGCATGGAGTCTCGACATCAACGAAACGGTGTATTCAAGACAATCCGGTAAACTTCAAGGGAGAACTGATGCGCAAAGTAAAAAGACATTTTAAAACAGTCTAAAGAAATATCTTATAGTTTCCAAAACAACACTTCTTACTATATAATTGCACTATGGCTACAGAAGCAAACAATGCAAAACCAACACAGTCATTTGTTCCTATAAAAGAGATTCGCGATGGTATCATTGTGCTCAAAGATGGTTCACTTCGTTCTATTCTCCTTGCTTCTTCACTCAACTTTGCTCTCAAATCTTCTGAAGAACAACAATCAATTATTTTTCAATTTCAAAACTTTCTAAACTCAATTAACTTTTCCATTCAGATTTACACTCAGTCTCGAAGGCTCGATATACGCCCATACATAGCCCTCCTAGAGGAACGACTTAAGGAGCAGGTAGGGGATTTGATGAAAATGCAAACTCGAGAATATATAGAGTTTATCAAAAGTTTCACCGAGTCTACCAGTATTATGACCAAAAGCTTTTTTATAGTTGTTTCGTACTCTGCCCCAGCACTCGGAGGTACGACAGCTATAAAAAAGTCATTTTTTGGAGGGGGTGGTACAAAGAAAGAACAGGAAAAAACAACATTTGAAGAAAGTAGGAGTCAGCTCCAACAGCGAGTCGAGGTAGTGGAGCAAGGGCTCGTTCGATGTGGTATCCGTATTGCAAGCCTTGGAACAGAGGAGCTTATTGAATTGTTTTACAAAACATTCAATCCAGGGGATATAGAAAAGCCAATTCACTTAACGCAAAATAAATAACATATATGGCATTCCTCGATTTTTTAAAACCTAAACAAACAAAGAGCAATCCTATTGCGTCAGTTCTTCCACAAGAAATCTACCAAAGTGGTGTATTGGAACTTCAAGACATCATCGCTCCATCTGCTCTAAAGGTTACACCGCGTGCTCTAAACCTCGGCGACAAGCTCGTGCGAACATTCTTTGTTATTTCATATCCTCGATTTCTTTCAGAGAGTTGGTTTGCTCCGGTTATCAACCTCGACAAGATTTTTGATATTTCTATTTTCATTCATCCTATCGACACAGCTTCAGTACTACGAACATTCCAGAAAAAAGTAGCTGAAGTACAAAGTCAGATACACATGAGAGAGGAGAAAGGGCTCGTGCGTGATCCAATGCTCGACACTGCCTACCAAGACCTCGAATCACTTCGAGACAATCTTCAGCAAGCTCAGGAAAAAATCTTTGATGTAGGGCTCTACATATCAATCTACGGAGACAGTGAGCAAGACCTAGACAAAATCGAGTCAGAAGTGAAGTCTATTCTTGAATCAAGTCTCGTATACCTCAAGCCTGCTCTTTTCCAACAGGAACAAGGTTTCAAAAGTGTGCTTCCGATCGCTGACGACCAGCTCAACATTCACTCAAAACTTAATTCTGCGCCACTTTCGAGTGTGTTTCCATTTATTTCATTCGACCTTACTTCAGACAAGGGTATTTTGTATGGTATCAACAGACACAACTCTTCACTTATCCTCTTTGATCGATTCTCACTTGAAAACTACAACTCTATTACTTTTGCTAAGTCTGGTTCTGGAAAATCATATACAACCAAGCTCGAAATCCTTCGATCTATGATGTTTGATACAGACGTGATAGTACTCGACCCTGAGCGAGAATATGAATATCTTGCTGAAGCTACAGGAGGACGATTCTTCAACATCTCTTTGAGTTCTGAGCACCACATCAACCCCTTTGACCTTCCTACTCCACGTGAAGACGAGGCAAGTGCCGACGTACTTCGATCAAACATTATCAACCTTGTAGGACTTTTCCGAATCATGCTTGGAGGACTTACACCTGAAGAAGATGCTATCGTAGACCGAGCTATTACAGAAACATATGCCCTCAAAGATATCACTCCTGAGTCCAACTTTGCAGCGGTAGAACCACCACTTATGTCAGACTTCGAACTCGTACTCGCAGGTATGGAAGGAGGGGAATCACTCGTACAACGACTCACAAAGTATACAAAGGGTACTTGGGCAGGATTTATCAACCGTCCTTCAAACGTAGACATCAACAAGAAGTTCGTGGTGTTCTCAATGCGAGACATGGAAGACGAACTCAAGCCAGTAGCGATGTATATCGTAATGCACTTCATTTGGAACCAGATTCGAAAAGAGCTCAAGCGACGACTTATGGTTATTGATGAGGCATGGTGGATGATGAAATCAGAAGATACCGCTTCTTTCCTCTATGGACTTGCAAAACGAGGACGAAAATACTATCTAGGACTCGCTACAATCACTCAGGACGTGGAGGACTTCCTCAAGTCACCTTATGGACTACCTATTATTACAAACTCGTCTATTCAGCTTCTACTCAAGCAGTCGCCATCATCTATTGATATTGTGCAAAAGACTTTTAACCTTACCGACGAAGAAAAGTATCTACTCCTCGAGTCTGATGTGGGAGAGGGAATCTTCTTTGCTGGACTTAAACACGTTGCTATCAAGGTTATTTCTTCATATACAGAAGATCAAATCATCACATCTTCTCCATCACAGGTTTTGGATATGAAAAAGGCTAGAGCGGACCTCGCAACGAAAGGACTGGTAACAGAAGATCAGGTGAGTGGAAATATCAGCGCAAGTAATACATTTATGGATAATATGGAAGCTGAAGGAAAGAGAAACATAGCAGATATAAAAGCGGAGCAAAATCTGTAAAATTTATAATCTGCAAAAACTATAAAATCCCGAGTGTGTGCTCGGGATTTTATGTTAATTAATCACACATTTGCAGGTGGGGTAATAAAATGATGTACAATAAGTGCATATGATAGTATTCGATCCAGATAGTCCTAGTAATTTACAATCAGATAACCTACGCACAGGCAGTAGGACTGGTTCTGCTTCAGGAGATATGCTTGCAGAGCAAGGCGATCAAGCTGAAAACGAGCTCGCGGGGCGAGGTGAACGTGGTGAACAGTACAAACAACAAACTCGTCAGCAACGATTCATGACACAGAGAATGCGAGAGTTATCTGAAAAGGACACAACAAACGGAAACTCACAAGTTCGAAGACCACGAAACGAGAGATTTAAAAACCAAAAGGAAGACCAGCCAACCAAATTTGGTAGATCAGATGTTGTGATCATGTCGGTTGTGGCACTTATGTTTGACGGAGTAGGGGGAATCATCAGTCTGCTTGATTTTATTATTCCTCCAACTGGTGAGTTTATAAACAGTGTCACCGTTTTTCCTTTAGCTACACTTACCTTGTATACGATGTATAAACATCGGGGGGTTGAATTTAAAGATACAAAGGTACTTGTTCGATTTTGGGGAAGTCTATTGATCGGCTTTATACCTATAGTGGCAATACTTCCTGAATATTTTTTAAATGTAATCTTGGTTTCAACAGTAATGAAAGCTGAGGAAAAGATAAAGAATTTATAATTGTTTGATATAATAAGAAAGATCACCTTACTATATGAATAAGAATTTTACTGAATTAAACAAATCAAATATTAGAAAAGGTCATGCAGCCCAGGTTGGCATAGCTTTTGTTCTCATTATATTTTCTTTATCATTTTTTAATATTCACTCTGATACTCAAAAAGCGCAAGCTCAGGAAACGCCAAATTTCGGTAGTTCTAATTTTATGGAATCTAATCTAGCACAGACAACAGGTGAACCAGGCACAGGCGACCCAAGTATCCCATTTACATCAAAATTTCCTCAAATAAAAGAGCAATTAGTCGTTGAAGTTAGCCCTGAAATACCGAAACCTGGCGACACTGTGACTATTTCAGCAGAACTGTATGGAGATATTGATTTAAATTCAACCCTCATATCATGGAAAAAAAATGGGGTTGTAGAACTCAAAGGAATTGGTAAGAAAGAATTCAGTTTTGTAATGGATGCTACTGGAAAACTCACAACGATAGATTTTGAGGCAACTCCAACAAATGCGCCAGCTATTACAAAAACCTGGAGCTTTGCACCCGTAGATGTAGACATACTCTGGCAAGCAAACACATACACACCACCTTTCTACAAAGGTAAGGCTCTTTTTACACCCGAATCAAATGTCACTTTTATAGCCCTACCAAACATACTCATAGGAGGAAAGCGTGTGGACTCATCAGATGTAGTATACAAATGGAAAGTAGACAGAACTGTAGATGGAGCAAACTCTGGTTTTGGAAAAAGTTCGTATGACTTTACTGGCTCTATTATTCTAAAGCCGACTCTCATACAAGCTGAGGTCTATGCCGCGGCAAACAGTGCCTACAAAGGTATAAATGGATTTCAAATTTCCCATGTGTTTCCACAAGCACTTGTTTATGAAGATAGTCCACTATATGGCATCTTATTCAATAAAGCTCTTCGTAATCAATATACTATCAAGAGTGATGAGGTTGAATTGTCAGTAATTCCATATTTCTTTAGTACAGAAGGAAAAAACAGTGCGGTCACATACAAGTGGGACCTCAACACTTCATCACTCTCTCTACCAGAATTTCAAAATTCTGCAGTATTTCGAAGAAAGGACAACAAAAAAGGTTCTGCAAATGTGTCTATCACAATCGGCAATCCTTCAAAAATATTGCAAAAATCAAGCGCTGTCTTGGGTTTAATTTTCAATGAAAAGAATAGTGGTTTTGGGCAGTAGTATACGGGTTAAATAAGAGTATAAATAGGCAAACAAACTTTTTTGCTTATTTATAACTTATAGAGATTAACTTATTTTGATATACTTATCTTTGTGAAGCACAAACTAATCCATAAAATAGCTTATATATTTTTTATATTGGTTTGCTTTTTAAATTCATTCCTGACTGTTTTTGCAGCAGGGGCTTATTCCGATCTTGAAGCAGGGACATATACAGCAACTATCGAAAACTTTGCAAACAGCGGAAAAACGCAAACCTTCCAGATGGTTCTTATTCCTGATATAAACGGATATCTATATTTAGATCGTGAAAAAACCAACATTCCAATCAAAGACTATTCGGGGGATAAGGATTACTTA
Source organism: Minisyncoccota bacterium (assembly GCA_018062305.1). Lineage (GTDB taxonomy): Bacteria > Patescibacteriota > Minisyncoccia > Phycocordibacterales > CAIZLB01 > VEQN01. Next base: position 65,059 of record JAGOSK010000001.1, read on the forward strand.
CCCGACGAACTTACCTATAAAAACGCAAACGGAAAAGAGGTTACATTTGATCTCAGATCCACATCAAGAATCGATAATACGAGTGGGGCTATAAAAGTTGATGGTAAAGGAAATCTCACTTCACCAACAATTACTCAGACCGAAACAAAACCAGTGGTGACTCTCGGAGCCACCACCCCTCCCCCAAACTCAAACGCTGGCTCATACACATTCCTTGCACCACTACCGTTCTTTGGGGGTCCATCAATAAATATTGCAGAGGGAGGACTTGCTGGGTATTTAGATGGATTGTACAAAGCCGGTATTGCTGTAGCTACCGGGTTAGCACTCATTATGATTGTTGCAGGAGGTCTTGAGTATGCATCAGCTGGTTCTGTAGGAGGGAAAGATGGGGGAAAGAGTAAGATTAAAAATGCACTCATTGGATTACTACTTGCTTTGACTTCATTCATCATATTGCAACAGATTAATCCTGGTCTCATTCGAAATGATTTGGCAGTAGATGCCACCAAGGCAGTAGGGGGTATTACCGGGCAGACGGTGGATTTGGTTGATTATACCAACACAACATTAGGAAATCTGTATACACAGGGTATAATTGATGGATCGTTAGGAAACAATCCTGGGTCATTTCCAGGAAGTGGCGTCTTATCTACATCTGCGGTCGCGGCACGAATAGTGCAATCTGCTAGAGCAAATCTAAATGAATCAACTTGTTTCCCTGTTACAGAATACGGAAGAAGAGGCTGTGGCTATGCTTTTGGAAAGATAATGAGCGACGCTGGTGTTAATTTTACTAACCTAAACTCAAGTTCGGTCTTATCTACATCAAACATATATAGTGTTTTAGCAACCGACCAAAGGTTTACACTTGTTTCTATAAACGATACACGAAACGCCCTTCCGGGAGATATTATTATTTCACCAACAACATCTGTGGCAACTGGTCACGTAGGAATTATTGAACAAGCTGGTGCTGGAAAAATAATATCAAACAGTAGTAATGCTGGTTCAATTCAAGATTATTTTACTGGTCAAAAATGGTTAAATTATTACGGAGGAAAAGGATTAAAAACTTATATTTTTAGATATCGATAAAAAGAATGTATAATATATTGGTATGTATATACGAAATCTACTTTTAGTTTTTATACTAGTATTTAATTTTTTATTGCCTTCTTTTACGTATTCTGCAGTAGCAGTAGGAAATCTGGTTAAATTGCAAAGTGCGAACGAGGTGTCTGAGGTTTCTATTGAAAAAAGCTACTACACCCCCGGGGCAGACCAGAGCAAAGCTACAAACTTCCAATTTATATATCAAAAGACTGCAGCTGATAACTATCAACTTTCACAGGTCTTCGTACAAGATAGTAAGACTGGAGCGTTTGTAGACTCGACGTCTAAGTTCACAGAACAAATTCAGCGACAACCTCAATTTGAAGTTGTATCAAAACAGGATATGTATCAGTACAAAATAGGTGCTCGAGATTTTCAGGAGGAAATTGCCCAAAAACAACTAAACACAACAGCATCTGTTAATAGTAATACAAACCCCGAGTTAGGTTTTAGGGATGGAACGAACCCAGATGATATTTTTAGAACCACAATGAATAATCTTCCGGGTAATACAGTAGGAAACCCTGTAGCAGTAGTACCTTCAACAAGCACCACCCCTCCCCCAAACTCAAACGCTGGCTCATACACATTCCTTGCACCACTACCGTTCTTTGGGGGTCCATCAATAAATATTGCAGAGGGAGGACTTGCTGGGTATTTAGATGGATTGTACAAAGCCGGTATTGCTGTAGCTACCGGGTTAGCACTCATTATGATTGTTGCAGGAGGTCTTGAGTATGCATCAGCTGGTTCTGTAGGAGGGAAAGATGGGGGAAAGAGTAAGATTAAAAATGCACTCATTGGATTACTACTTGCTTTGACTTCATTCATCATATTGCAACAGATTAATCCTGGTCTCATTCGAAATGATTTGGCAGTAGATGCCACCAAGGCAGTAGGGGGTATTACCGGGCAGACGGTGGATTTGGTTGCTGGAGGGGGTACAATAAATCAAATAATCCCTCCGGGACAACCAGGTAGTTATGTCTTAGCAAACAATGAAAACCCTTCAACAGGAACAGTTTTTAGTAATTATTCAAGTTTAAAACAATTATTAAATAGCCTTCCAAGTGGACCGAGATCTACAGATGGAAGTCTTATTTTTACAAATTATTGGAACGGAGATACAAATACAAATCAACAGCGAGGAAACAACTGCAACCTTTTGGTATCTGGCTCAGTAGCACTCTCACCAGACCTTATATCTAGATATAATCCAAAAAAAGGGGCAGCAGTATATGTAAATGGTTTATTGGTTGGCTACTTTGACGACACAACAGGTGCAACAACACTGGGATATGTTGGAGGAACTCTTATTAGAAATACTATAGATATATATGATCCCAACCGAACTCTTGGATCAGTTCTTAAAAAAATGCCTCCAAATAGTTGGTATTTAGTATTTGGAACACAAAGAGCTCAAACACCAAACCCTTGTCCTCGATAAGCTCTCACACCTACAAATTCCAACAAAACGATTTTTTGTATTCACACATGTAATACAAAACAATCACTAGCTCTCAATTATATATAACTGTATAATTAAACAAACATGATATCGAGAAGAACTTCTTTTATAATAATTATTGTAGTTTTAAGTTTGCTTGTGGGTGGGCTCATTGGTTTCTATTTTTATACAAAGAATAAAAATCCCGGATCAACTATTTTAGGTAATCGAATAGGGGGGAGAACTAATTTTGGAGGATATGACCCGGACAATCAAACTGCGACATCGAGTACAAATACCAATACGAGCACCACAACACCTATCACTAACGACATTGTGCCAGTCAATACAAAAGTTCCGAAGCTTCGTAAAATAAGTGACGTTCCTACTGCTGGTGTAGATTTTGTCACGATACCCATATATGAAGACACAAATAAGAATGTCGAACCAGCTGACCTTTCTGTTTCAAAAACAAAAGTTCCAGTAAAAAAACCGCTTAAATTTATTGGAAACAAAACGGTAGTTCGATATATAGAAAGAGCGACAGGACATATCTATGAAACAGCAACTAGCTCACTCGAAAAAGTTAGAATTTCCAATACAACGGAACCAAAAATATATGAAGCTTATTTTACCAATAGAGGAGATAACCTTATTTTAAGGGGTCTCATTGGTAGTTCGGATATTATCAGTACACGATATGCATCACTAGTGCTCGCATCCACAACTGATACAGAGAGTGAATTTTCTAAAATATTAACAACCAAAGATCTGCCAATCCAGATTTCACAGGTTGCCATTTCACCTAGTAAAACTCAGCTATTTTCGATTTCACCATCAGGAGTCAGAGGAATATTATCAAAAATTGATGGCGGTTCTACTGTTGGTATCTTTGATACACCATACAGAGAATGGATTCCATCATGGCCAGAAGAAAAAAACATTGTTCTCACCACTAGAGCATCTGGATTTGCGCCTGGTTTTGCATATATATTAAATACACCAACAAGACAAATCACTCGAATCCTCGGAAATATCTATGGACTAACAACTCTCACTTCACCAGATCTATCAAAAGTACTATTTAGTTCAAGTGAACGAGGTACTTTTACTCTCAATTATTTAAATAGAAAAGACTCATCTATCTCAAACCTCTCATTTAAAACTCTTCCTGAAAAATGTATCTGGTCTAAAAAAGATAGGAATGTTCTGTTTTGTGCTGTTCCAGAAAACATCGCATTTAGTACATATCCTGATGTTTGGTACCAGGGTCTTATAAACTTCTCAGACTCTATTTGGAGAATAGATATAAACACAGGTGAAACAAGACTTATTATGAACATCCAGAACGAATCTGGTGAAGTTATAGACGCTACAAACCTTTATGTGAGTGCCGGTGACGACTATCTCGTCTTTACAAACAAAGTAGACCTCACACTTTGGGGACTACAACTCGTTCCACCCGTCGAAGACACCACCGCCAACCCACTAGATACTATCAACTCAATAAATAAAGCCTCAACAACATCTTCTTCGACAGCCCCAACAACACCTACAAACTAGGCTTTCTTCTCTTCTTTCTTAATATTTTTTCTAAAATAAAGTTCCTGACCAATTGTAAATATACTTCCAGTAATCCAATAGAGAGCAACGGCACCCGAAACAGACAAACACACAAAGAACATAATCACAGGCATTACATATCTCATCTGAACATTCATACTTTTTGCTAAATCATCACTAAAAGAAGGGTTTTTTGAGGGGTTAGCTGGGGGAGTATAAGCAGGAACAGACAATCGAATCTGTACAAACTGGGCGAGACCGGCAAAAATACTCAAAATAATACTTCTACCACCAACATCCACCAAACCAAGAAACAAGGTTGTAACAACAGCTGGTATCTGCACAAATGAGTACAATAAATCAGTCTTGATAGTTGGCAAACCTCCACTTATAAAGATATATGCCAAAGCAATGATAACAGGGAGTTGGAGGAGTATGAGGAAAAAACTAGCAAACGGGTTTAGGTTGTTTTTTCTATAAAACTCGAGGGTTTTTCGTCCAAATTCCTCTCTATTACTTCCATATTGCTCCTTTATCTTAGCCAATTCAGGCTCTAACACTTTCATTTTTAACTGTGTTTTTGTTGCCTGTTTTGATAATGGAAAAAGTACCAACTTTACCAAACAAGTAACAATAATAGTCGCTAAACCAACATCTCCACCAGGAACGTGATTAATAACAAAAACCAAGAGGTTATATAAAGGATCATAAAAAGCACTGTGAAATAGTGATGAAATCATGCTTTATATAATACCATTTTTAAGCAAACTTTGTTCAATCTCAGCTACCAAACTACTAAATAATACACTATCTACACCCTTTTTAAGGCTAAAAATAAGGTTATATTCATTATTTTTTTTTCTCAAAGGCATACCTTCACCACCTCTATCTAAAATAACCTTTTGTATAGCACCTCTAATACGTCTTCGAACCTTATTTCGAAGTACCGCTGTCTTAAAATTCTTCTTTGAAGCTAAAATAGCTATATTATTAGGCTTTTTAATAGAATCTTGGTCTTTTAAGGCTCCATTCTTAGAGGAACGCAACAAAAAAGAGCTTGAATTATAAGCTCTTCCTTGACCAATAAGTACACTTATCTCTTGGTTTTTCATTTTAATCTTAAAATAAAAGTCTATAGGAAAGTAAAAGGTTCTAAACAGAGACTACTTAGCCTTTTTGACAGTAAGCTGGGCTCGGCCTTTTCGTCGTCGAGCTTGGAGAGTTCTCTTTCCACCATGTGTTTTTGATCTAACCAAAAAACCATGTGTTTTTGCTCTTTTTCTTTTTTTAGGTTGGTATGTTCGTGACATAGAGGAGATATTATACTATTTATTGACTTATTTCAAGTTTTTTACCTATTTGACTATGTGTTTTTACTAGAACATAAGTTGTGAAGATATCCACACCTTATCAACATAACAATCAAAATAATTCAAGTTCTCTTAAAAAAAGTTACCTATATAATATTGTTCATTATGGATAGCAAAACTTTATGGGATTCTGTTTTAGTAAAGATTGAGATTGATGTTACTAAAGCTACGTTTTCTACTTGGTTTAAAGATATCTACATCTCTAAGATTGATTCAGGTACAGTATATCTCGCTGTTCCAAACACTTTCGTCAAAGACTGGCTTACAAAAAGATTTCACAAGCAGATTCTAGAGAATCTAAGGACACTCCTTGAGTCTGTTCGATCTATTGAATATATTATTGCCCCTATCAACAAAAAGAAAGAGGATTTTGTGACAGAAATACCTAGTCCAAACAAAGAATTACCACTAAATTCACTTTATATTGATCCAAGTGACAACCTTAACCCTCGATATACATTCGAAACTTTTGTTGTAGGACCCTTCAACGAGCTTGCATACGCTGCTTCACAAGCAATTATTAAAAAACCTGTTGCTTACAACCCACTTTTCTTTTATGGAAACACAGGACTCGGTAAAACACACCTCATGCAAGCAGTAGGAAACCACATTAAAAATCACCACAAAGAGAAGCGTATTCATTATGTAACTTCTGAGCGTTTTACTATCGACTACATCAACTCAGTTCAATCAAACAAGGTAAATAATTTCAAAGAGAAGTACCGTAAGTATGATGTGTTTATTATGGACGACATACAATTTCTTTCAAACAAGGAGAAGACGCAGGAGGAACTTTTTCACCTCTTCAACTACATGTACGACAGCAACAAGCAGATTATCTTTTCATCAGATGTACACCCAAACTATCTGCAAAACCTAGAAGATCGCCTAAAATCAAGGTTTTTAGCGGGTATGATCATTGATATTTCACCACTTGATACCGAATCAAAGATTGCTATCCTCCAGACAAAATCTCAGATGAACAACTTCAACCTCCTACCAGAGGCGGCTTACTATATAGCTTCTATCGTCCATGGGAGTATCAGAGAACTTGAAGGAACTCTCAATGCTGTTATTTGCCAATCACAACTCAAAGGGAGAGATCTTTCATTAAATGAAATCAAACAACTAACAAAAGATTCTACCAAACCGCAAAAAACAATCTCAGTAAAAGATGTTGTGAAAGCTGTATCAGCTTTTTATAATATTGAAGAAGACAGTATCTACAATAAAACAAGGAGGCAAGAGGTTGTGAAGCCAAGACAACTCACGATGTATATATTAAGAGAGGATTATAATATTTCTTTTCCCTCTATAGGACAAAAACTTGGTAATAGAGATCACACAACAGTAATGCACTCATGCGATAAAATTAAAAACGAAATAAAAACAAACCCAGAACTTATAAATGAAATAAATCAAATAAGAGCCCTTATACAATAAAGGACATTTTTATTTGTGGATAAGTCTGTGGATAGTGTGTATATATCGTTAAAATTTCTGTGAATAAGTCTGTTTATAAAAATGTATAATTTGGGAATAAAAGGTGTAAAAATCACTTATTCAAAAAGTTATTAAAAGTTATTAAAAAACAATCCACAATTTAACTTCAAAAAATATTTTATTTTGAGTCTATTTTTATCCAAATTTTAGAGTTATCCACTTTTCCACCACCCTAATAGTAGTAATAGTTTTTAATTTAAAAATAAGATAAGATACATACAATGAAACTAGAAACAATCAGAGAACGTCTAGTCGACGCAATACAGAAAGCTGAAAAGGTCACTAGTAAGAACGCAACCTTACCTGTCCTTAAGTGTGTCCTTTTGGAAGCAAAGGACAATAGTCTACTAATAAGGTCAACAAACCTCGATATAGGACTAGAGATAAAAATACCCGTGAAGGTTCAAGAAGAGGGGTCTACGGCTATACCTGGAAATATCCTTTCAAACTTCATTTCCCAGTTGGGTGGAGAAAAGTCTATTACCCTTGAGTCAAAGGATGGTACCTTATCTGTAAATTCATCTAAAAACAGTACAACTATTAAATCCTTTGCTACTGACGATTATCCGACTATTCCAAAAGTTAATGAAGATACCTCTAAAAGCTTCAAAATTAGCGCTACAAGCTTGATTTCTGGTTTAAAGGCGGTTTGGTACAGTTCAGCTACTTCGACTATTAAACCGGAGCTTTCTAGTGTTCGGATGTATCCTCTTGATGGAAACCTAGTTTTTGTAGCAACTGATGGTTTTCGTCTTGCTGAAAAGCAGATCCCGGCTAAAAACCTCCCTGATTTTGTTCATGTCTTGATTCCAGTTCGTAATGCTGCTGAGATAATACGTATTTTTGATGGAATTGATGAGGAAATCACTGTTTTTATTGATGATAATCAAATTGCTGTGGTTTCAAGTGATATTTATCTCATTTCTCGTACTATAGAGGGTAATTTTCCTGATTATAAGGCGATTATTCCTAAAGAGTTTGTGACAGAAGCAGTGATACTAAAGCAAGATCTCTCAAATGCACTTAAAATAAGTACTATTTTTAGTGATGCATTCTTCCATGTGAAGTTTTTGGTTAATCCTGGTGAAAAAAAACTGCAAATTACTACTAAAAACAATGAGATTGGAGAGAGTTCAACAAGTATAGTAGCAACTCTTTCTGGTCAAGATATAGATATTAACTTCAATTATCGATATATAAACGATGCTATGGTTACCTTGAACTCAGATAGTCTTAGTTTTTCATTTAGTGGAAGTAATAAACCTCTCGTTATAAAATCAGTAGGAGATTCTAGTTTTACATATCTTGTGATGCCTATGAATCGATAATTGGAATCGTTAGTTGAAATAAAGGAGAACAGATTAAGGTGGATAATTTATTTATATAATATATGAAAGGAATATCTGATTTTTTAGCTAAATTTAAAGTTATACCTGACCCAAGGAATGAAAAAAAGATTATTATTGAAATTATTAGTACTGAGATTAAACAAGAATTACCTGAAAGTTGTGTAGAAGTTAAAGGTTCTATTATTCAAATAGATGTTCATCCAGCTATAAAAAACCTTATTTTTCAACGTAGAATAGAAATTTTAGAAAAACTCAATAAAAGATTTAATGGAGAAAAAACCTTCAGTCATATTTATTGACTCCTTTTATTGAGTTAATTTAGAACTACTAATTTATAGTAAAAATACTTTGAGCCTCAAGGAATTTACCTAAACGCTCTGTTGCTATAGCTTTAATTTCATTTTCTGGTTCGATGTTTGATATTGAAGAGGGTATAAAAGAGAAACTATAAGGAGATTCTGTTGATTTACCTATTATTTTTCCATTTATATAATATTCAACTTGTGTTGTTTGATCTCCAAAGCCACTAACTTGTATTGTTACTCGAGCATCTTTACTGAAACTACTTCCGTTTATTGGAGAATTTATATTAAACCCTGCAATACCATTTGTTGTGCTTGATGAAATAGGATTCAGTACAAAAGAATTTTGACTGAGTGACCAATTTGTAACACCTATTTCAAATAAACTAAACAAAGAATCTCGTGAACCATACCCAGGTGCAGCACCTTGTATATCATTTTTATTAAGCCAATACAATTCAGAGTGAATTTCATTTTGAGGACCTCTCCATACACCCGCGAGAAATGGCTTTGTACTACTTGAGATAGGTTCAGGTTCTTCAAAGACTTCATCAGGTACTTTTGTAAGTACATAATCCATGAATTCCTTCCACATAGGACCAATAATACGAGCAGAAGCTTGTTGAACCATTGGTGTATTGTTGTTGTTACCCATCCATGAACCCACAGATATGCTTGGTGTATAACCTAAAACCCACGCATCACGAGAGCTGTTTGTTGTACCTGATTTTATGGCAACCTGTCTTTCTCCAAAATATCTAGATCCGAAAATAGATGCTCGAGCATATGGGTCAGAAAGGATATCGTTCATAAGTAATGCACTCTGTCTTGGAATAACTTGTATAGTTGAGGTTGAAAATTCTTCCACTACTACCTGATCGTTTGTTTCAATTTTGAGAATAGGGGTTGTTTTAGCTTTTTCACCACCGTTTGCAAATACTCCATATGCGCTGGTCATATCGAGTACAGAAACCTCACCACCTCCAAGAGCGAGTGAGAGACCGTATTGAGATGCGGATGCTAGGTTTTGTATCCCCATAGCTTCTGCTGTTTTGATCGCGTCGTTTACACCTACTATGTGGAGTGTTCGCACGGCAGGGACGTTTCTAGACTCTGCTAGTGCTGTTCTGATACTCATTAAACCTTTAAATCCACCCTCATAGTTTTGAGGATTGTAACAATCAGCTCCAGATGAAATGGGAATATTTTGTGCATTACACGAAGCATTAAACTGAGTAGGAACATCATATACTGGTGTACTTGGTGTCATACCTTTATTGAATCCTGTGGCGTAGACAAAGGGTTTAAAAGCAGATCCTGGTTGTCGGCGTGCTATAGCTACATTAAAATTACCCTCTATTTCCTTATCAAAATAATCTCGTGAACCAACCATAACAAGTATTTGCCCAGTTCTAGGGTCAGTTGCTACAAGTGAACCATTTGATGCTTTGAATTTACTTTCGTTCGTTTTAACATATCGGCTGACGATTTCCTCAGCTTTTTGCTGTAAGGTCCAATCTAAACTTGTTATGATTTTGAAACCTCCTTTTTCAAGCATTTCAACCCCGTATTTTTGCTCCAAATACTCTTTAACAAACATTACAAAGTGAGGGGCTTTTATACCACCTACAGTTTTTGGTTGGAATACCACCTCCTCTTTGAGAGCGTTTGTGTATTGTTCTTCTGTAATAAAGTTATTTTCATACATTTTTTTAAGAACAAGATTTTTTCGTTCTACTAGTAGATTTTTATTTTGACCATATGGGGAATATAAAGAAGGTGCCTGTGGAAGGGCGGCTATATATGCTGACTCAGCAAGAGTAAGATCGCTGGCTTTTTTATTAAAATAAGCTTGCGTAGCCTCTTCAACACCATAAATGTTACCACCATATGGTGTTTCATTAAGATATAAATTGAGAATAGTATCTTTGTCCGTTGTTCTTTCGAGTTTTATAGCCAACACCCACTCTTTCATTTTTCTAGAAATATCCTTGTTTTTAGTAAGAAGTGAGTTTTTTACTACCTGCTGAGTTATAGTTGATCCACCTTGGCTGTATTCGAGAGCAAAAATATTTGCAAGTACTGCTCTTAATATGGATGTAGCCTTTATTCCACCATGATTGTAGAAGTCTATATCTTCAATAGCTATAGTTGCTTGTTTGATATATGGAGAAATTGAGTTAAAAGGAACCACTGTCCTTCGAACTTTTTGACTTAGGTCATATAAAAGTACTTCTCCAGTACGATCATAAATTTTTGCAGATTGACCAAGTAGTCGGTCGTCAAAAGTACTCAAATCAGGAGTTCTAAGACTAGAAGCCCAAAGGAGGAAGACTGTCGCTGATAATACACCAAGGATGAGTAAGACGAGGATAATATCCCGTACTAGGTAGCTTATTTTTTTAGGGCCGTGACCTTTTTTATAGAAAAGCCGCTGAAATCTCCATTGAATAATTGATATAACTCGGTCAACCATGCTTATTATGGCTTTTATTGTTTTTTTCATGCTGTTTGTACTAAAATTGGGTTAAATTTCATTATAAGGATACCAAAGGTTGTTAAAATATGCTAGATTATTTGAGATGAAAAATATTTTCTCAGGTAGTCAAAAACCTCTTATTTTAGAAGAATCTAAGAAAGAAGAATTGTATAGGGGTGTTCAAGAATTTTTACCCTCAAAAGATTTTCTATTTAAACAATTAAGTGAAGGAAAAAGACTCAGGGTATATACTGGTATTGATCCAACAGGACCCACTCTACATCTCGGTCATATGATCGTCTTAAAGAAATTGAAGGAGTTTCAGGAAATGGGACACGAGGTTATATTGCTAATGGGTGATTTTACAGCGATGATAGGTGACCCAACAGACAAAATGGCAGTACGAAAAGTACTCACAGAAAAAGAAATTAAAAATAATCTCAAATTATATAAAAAACAAGCTGAATTTTTTTTAAAGTTTAATGGTAAGAATCCTGCAAAATTTTTATATAACTCTAGTTGGCTAAAAAAATTAAATCTAAAAGATATTCTCGATATAACTTCGCTCATGACAGTTGATCAGATGTTGAAGAGAGATATGTTTTCTCGACGTATCGATGAAAACAAACCTATTTATATGCATGAATTTATGTACCCCTTACTACAAGGGTATGACAGTGTTGCTATGGATGTTGATATTGAAATTGGTGGTAACGATCAGATGTTTAACATGATGGTAGGTAGAGATTTCCAAAAAAAGTTGAAAAATAAGGAAAAAACATGCATCACAATGAAACTGTTAGCTGATACTTCTGGTAAAAAAATGGGCAAAACAGAGGGGAATATGGTTTCTCTACTTGATTCAAATATAGATATGTTTGGAAAAATAATGAGTTGGACTGATGATATGATTTTAAATGGTTTTGAATTGTGTACAAATATTAGTGAATTAAGATTATTAGAAATAAAAAAACAGTTTAATGAGGGATTAGTAAATGTTAATCCGCGAGATTTTAAATTAATGCTTGCAAAAGAAATCGTAAAGATATATCACGGTGAAGAAAAGGCTCAACTCGCTGAAGAAAACTTTATAAATACTTTTTCAAAAGGGGAGATACCAGAAAATATCCAGGAAATTGGTGTGCCTGCTGGAACTCCACTCGGTCTCATTCTCCAAAATGAAAAAATGGTTGCATCTGCAGGAGAGTTTAAGAGACTTGTAAAAGAAGGGGCAGTCAATACAACTGAAGGTGAGGAGATAACAGATTTTAATTATGTTGTTTCAAAACCTATTATTGTAAAAGTTGGTAAGCGACGATTTTTGGATATTAAGGTTATTGGTTAAATTAAAATATTGTGCCCTTTTGTGGTGGTGTGTATTCTCTGGGTAAATAAACATATAAAATAAAATCAGTGTGTATGGATGTAATCCCGGATACACACTGATTTTATTTTATATGTTTATATCTTAGTAGGAATTAGAATCACCATCGTAACTATCCTCCTCATCTTCTTCGTCATCATCTTCACCTGGAACACCGCCGTCACCATAAATATCTATACCATGTGGATCTTCTGCTTCCACAGGAGTATCAAACGCTGAATGTGGGTCTGCTTCAAGATCATCCTCTTCATCTACTGCTGGAGCTGCGGTAGTGGGTGCAAAGTCAGGCTCTTCACTCCCTGCTTCGAGGTCAATTTCTGGGTTTTCAATATCAATTTCTTTTTCATCACCAATATCACCTTTGTTTTTTGTTTTAATTTTATCGTCTTTAGCGTCTGACATATGTTGTGTATATTCAATTAATAACTTAACGTATCTATGGACATATATGTAACATACATAAAAAAATATGCAACCTCTCTCAAAAACGGTGGGTGTTGATAAGTTGTTAAATTATACAAACCTAGAGTATGCAAAATAAGCAAGTCCTACTGCAACAGCATCATACTCATCATCCAAAGCTTTCGCCTTTACATTTTTTACCAAAAGTTTAACCATTTTAATAACCTGATCTTTGGAACTTTTTCCGTCTCCAGTAACCGATAGTTTTACTTGTAATGGTGTAAATTCCTTAATTGAAAGTTTGTTTTTTCTACAAATATATATAAGCATTCCTCGAACTTCCGCGACTCGCATAGCTGTCTTTTGATTGTTTGAAATAAAAAGATTCTCAATAGAAAGGGCCTCGGGTTTATATTCATCAATCAAATTCTCAACCTGTATACCAATAGTTGTGAGTCTGTCTTCAAAAAGTTCTTTTGCATCAGTTTTGAAACAATCAGAAAAAATCAGAGTTTCTTTTTGACCCTTTTCCTTATCTAGTATTGCTACACCAAGTCTTTCATATCCAGGATCGATTGCTAAAATTCTCATAAGATTAGTTAAACAACATCTTTTTCTCATCAGGGTATTGGAGTTCGAGATGTTTGTATCCGAGTTCTGTAACTGTTCTACCTCTAGGTGTTCGCTCTATAAACCCAAGTTGTATGAGGTATGGTTCATTAAACTCTTCGATGGTTGCCTGGTCTTCAGATAATGAGGCTGCTATGGTGTTTAGACCAACGGGTCCACCGTTGTATTTATTTATAATAGTCTCGAGAATGGTTCTATCAGAATGAGTTAATCCTTTTTGATCAATACCTATTAAAACCAAAGCTTCGTCCACAACTTTTTTTGAAAGAATCATATTTTTTACTTGTGCAAAATCACGACACCGTTTGAGAAGGTAGTTGGCTGTTCTCGGAGTACTTCTACTCCGGACAGCTATTTCCTGTATTGCTGAATCTTCAGTTTCAATTGATAAAATTTTTGCAGATCTTTGAACTATTTTTTCTATTTCTTGATGAGTGTAAAATTCGAGTCGGAACACACCACCTGAAAATCTAGAGCGAAGAGGTGAGGAAACCATAGCTATACGGGTCGTGGCGGCTATAAGGGTGAATGGAGGTAAATCCAATTGAATACTACGAGCAGAAGGTCCTTTGCCTATAATAATATCTATTTGGCCTGACTCCATCGCAGGATATAAAACCTCTTCTACAGTTTTGTTCAGTCGGTGAATTTCATCTATAAACAAAATATCTCCTGGCGAAAGGTTTGTAAGTACCGATGCGAGGTCTCCTACACGCTCTATGGCGGGCCCTGAGGTTATTTTCATCTGTACACCTATCTCTTTAGCGATAAGGTGGGCAAGGGTGGTTTTACCGAGTCCTGGAGGTCCATAAAAAAGAAGGTGTTCTGGTGGGTGATTTCGCTGTTTTGCTGCCTCGAGTAGGATTTTGAGGTTATCTTTGATATTTTGTTGTCCAATATAATCATCAAAACGGCTAGGTCGCAGAGTTTGGTCTAAAACACCATCTTCAATAGTCATTGGTTCTTCTATTTGTGAGTTTTCGATAGGGTGGTCTGTCATAAAAGTGAGTCATGCCGAAAAGCTTGACAAGGAATTAAAGTATGCTATGATGTTTGCAGAGTCGCTGACCTTAAAAAGGTCGCGATTATCTCTTTTAAAAGAGAGATAAACAAGGGAATAAACAGCTTCTTAAATCTCTAAGCAATAGAAACCTCGTAGTTTCAATCGGTTTTTCTTAAAGGACGGTCTGGTGCAAGTCTTCGCGGGCGAGTTCCTGGACCTATCCTCAAAGGACTATCGGGCTTCTGATCTCCGGATTGAAAGCATTGCTTAGAGATTTAAACAGCTGTTTTTTTATTACCTATTTTTACCAATAATCTGGTATACAGGTGGACGAAAGAACTTCCTAATAAGAGTATATTTATCAGCTATAAAGTCAATCTAGTTTTACACTGATTTTGTGTCAAAAGTTTCACTTGAAAAAGTGTCGGTTGTGTCTAAGGGAATGTCTGTGTTGGATGTTATTTCAGGTTGAATATTAGAATTTATTTCAGGCTTAATAGCTATGAGCTCCTCTGCCATATCTACCACTCTTTCAAGTTCGTCAAAAGATGTTACACCTTTGAGTATTTTTATAAGACCATCTTGTTTCATGTTGAGAATTTTCTGAGGAAGAGCTGCTGTTTTGATTTCTCGTTCAGATGGGTTTTCTCGAACGATGTTTTCAATATTTTTATCCGCAAGGATAGCTTCATATACACCGATTCGTCCTTTGTATCCTGTCTTGTTACAAAGATCACACCCAACAGCTTCATATACTTCATTTGGAATGGTAGGGAATTCTGCCATTTCCTCATATCCAACAATAGAGGCAAAGAGCTCGTCGATATATGGTTGTTTTTCTTTTGAAATAGGTACTTTCTTTTTACATTCTTTACAAAGAGTACGAATAAGTCGCTGTGCCATAGCTACTCGAATAGATGAGGTGAGTACTTTTGGATCGACACCAAGGTCTACAAGACGAGTGAATGTACCTGCGGCGTTGTTGGTGTGCAGTGTTGAGAATACAAGGTGACCAGTAAGGGCCGCTTGAATAGCAGTGGTAGCAGTTTCTCCGTCTCGAATTTCTCCAACCATAATAATGTCAGGGTCTTGTCGAAGAGCTGCTCGAAGTCCTGATTCAAATGTATAGCCCTTCTTTTCTTCTACTTGTGTTTGAACTACTCCCTCAAGGTGGTATTCAATAGGATCTTCGATTGTGATAATCTTCATTTCAGGACTCTGAGTTTTTCGAAGAAACGAATAGAGGGTTGTTGTTTTACCAGAACCAGTTGGACCTGTTGTGAGAATGAGTCCGTTTGGTCGAGCGATTTCAGTCATGAGAATCTTGAGAAGGCGAGGTGGAAAGCCGAGATCTTCGATAGGAACAGAAATGCTTTTTGGATTCAAAATACGCATTACAACCGCTTCTCCATATGAGCCAGGTACTGTTGAAGTACGAATTTCAATGTCGTTCATATAAATTTTTACAGTAAAACGTCCGTCCTGGGCAGATTCTTTTAGGTTGAGTTTTAGACCAGAGAGAAGCTTAAGTCGAGAAAGCATAAGTCTGAATGTTTCAATATCAAATTTTACAACCTCAACAAGTACACCATCGAGTCGATATCGAAGTCGTGCGTATTCTGCTTCAGGCTCAATGTGAATATCGGAAGACTTTGTCGCAAGTCCTCCGGCCATGATAATAGCCATCAATCGAGAAACTTTATGACTCTTTTTAATAGTAAGAGCTTCGTTTATAAGAACTGAAATATCAGGGAGCTTTTTTGCTTTATCAATAAGGGTTTCAATTTCTTCATTTGAAATATCAAGGGACCCTGCTTCTGTTTCAAAGGCGAAAGAAAGATCTTTGTATCGATCCCATGCTTTCTCAATACTGTGCATTGAAGCCATATATATAATTGTTTCATAGCCTTTTGCTTGAAGAGCTCGAATTGATGCAATAGTATTTTGATCTTGAGGAGAGTGTATAGCAATAGAAATCCTCTTTCCTAGAATATCAAACACTGCAACTTTGTTTTGTCTCGCTTCAGCTTCGACAATCAGTCGAAGTCCATCAGTATTAATAGGCACCCGAGTGAGGTCAATATATGAAAGACCATATTTTTCAGAAAGCATTTGCACAGCTTTTTCCTCTTCGTCGCTGAGAAGAGTTTTTATTCGCTGATTTTGTTTGTCTTCGTCAAAGTGTATGGTCATAAGGTGTAGGTATTTTCTACGAGTATTTATGTAAATGCGCGCGTTAATACTATTTTATACTTTTTTTTAATCTATTGCACGAGGTGTTGGAATATTGTGTTTAATATTGTATAAAAATTAAAGTTAAATTGTTTTTGTGTCTCTATCAACTATCTAAGGTATATACTTTAGATAGTTGATAGAGTAAGAGGGTTGCGAGGATCTCTCTGTTTATATATAGTTCAGGTATTGTGAACGAATCTAAGAATATTTTCAAAGAAGGTGTGACTGTAAAAAACCTAGACGAGTTGGGTGTTTTTGCTGGGATTTTTCTAAAAAAACTAGAAGATTTGGTACTGAGTGCGGATGATTCGTCTAGGTCTAAGTTGGTAGGTCTTTCAGGAGATCTGGGTGCGGGTAAGACTACTTTTTCAAAGGCTGTGGCTAAGGAACTTGGTATACAAGAAGTTGTGACCAGCCCTACTTTTGGTATTCAAAAGCAATACAAGGTTTTAAGTCCTAAATATTCTGAAATTTTCAATGAATTTGTGCACATAGACGCATATAGAATAGAAGATATTAAAGAGACAGAGAGTCTGCGTTTTTCTGAATTATTCCAAAAACCCAACACCCTTATCTTCATAGAATGGCCAGAGAAAATAGCTGAAATATTGCCAAAGGATACTATTGTGTTGTCTTTTGAATCTATTGATGAGAACACAAGAAAAATATCGTATTAGGGTGTAATATAGTGGTGTATGAGGGAATCTAAAGAAACACCTAAAACAGACCCTGTGAATAAGTCTGTGGATAAACTGGGTAAAAAAGGAGACAAGGGTGATATCAAGAAAGGGGACAAAAAAACCCTTGTTTTACTTGATTCCCACGCTATTATTCACCGCGCATATCACGCTCTACCTGACTTTGCTTCTAGTACGGGTGCCCCAACGGGAGCTTTGTATGGGCTTTCAACTATGTTGATGGGAATTTTAGAAAAATTTAAGCCAAATTATATAGTTGCATGTTATGACCTACCTCAGCCTACCTATCGGCACGAAGCATATAAGGACTATAAAGGTGGCAGAAAAAAGACTGATGATGCTCTTGTTGAACAATTGAAATCTTCACGAAAGATATTTGAAGCTTTTAATATTCCAATGGTTGATAGGGTTGGCTTTGAAGCTGACGACATGCTTGGAACTATTGTCCATGAGGTCTTGGATAGAAAGGAGATGGATAATATTAATATTGTGATTGCTTCAGGGGATATGGATACGTTGCAACTTGTGACTGGAGATCGTGTACGAGTGTTCACTTTGAAAAAAGGAATAAAAGATACTGTTATTTATAATGAAGATGCTGTACGTGAGAGATATGGTTTTGGACCTCTTCAGCTTACAGATTACAAGGGTCTTCGGGGAGATCCATCAGACAACATCATTGGTATTGCTGGAATTGGAGAAAAAACTGCAACTACACTCATAACAAGTTTTGGCTCTATCGAAGGAATATATGAAGCATTAGAAAAAGATCCAAACCTACTCAAGCAGGCGGGTATTTCAGATCGAATGATTGAACTTTTGGATAAGGGGAAAGAGGAGGCCTTGTTTAGTAAAATGCTTGCTACTATACGAAGAGATGCACCCATTGATTTTAAACTTCCAGACGAAGAATGGAAAAGTACAGTTTCAGTTTCAAAGATTGAAGAGTTGTTTAGAGATTATGAATTTCGTTCACTCATTCCTCGAGTTCGACAGGTGCTCAATGGAAGTGTAAATGGAGAAGCAAAAAAAGATTTGGATACTGTGATGCAAAGAACTGCGAACGGAGGAGAACAAAAAAAGGATGTAACAAATAGTGCGTCTGATGAGGAGCAAGAAGATGTTGAAAATGAGCAGGTCGCTGAACAGCAAACCGCTGAGCAACTTTTTACGGCAATTGATCCATTGCTTGAAAAGAAACTTAAAATTGCTGTTTCGGTTTTGAATTCAACCATTACTGATCCAACACTTGATGACGTTTTTGCGATTACCAAAACATATGATGCGAATGTTGCTCTCGAAAAGCTCGAAAGCGCAATTAGGCTCAAGAATATGGATAAAATACTCTATGAAATAGAGTGGCCATTGATACCAATTCTTGAACAGATGAAAGAAGTTGGAATTAAGATTGATGTAGATTTCCTAAAAAATCTCGGACGTGAATATCATAAAAAGCTTCGAGAGCTTGAATCAAAAATATGGAAAGAGTCTGGTCAGGAATTTAATATTAATTCTCCAAAGCAAATGGGAGAAATTTTGTTCGATAAGATGGGGCTTGGAGGTAAAAATATAAAGAAAACTGCTGGTGGTGCGAAGTCTACAAAAGAATCAGAGTTGGAAAAGATGAAGGGAACACATCCTATTATTGATTTAATTTTAGAGTATCGAGAGTTGGCGAAACTTCTCGGAACATATATCGATGTTCTACCTACGCTAGTTGATGCTAAAAATAGAATCCACCCTGACTTTATACAAATGGGTGCAAGTACTGGGCGAATGGCCACTCAAAATCCTGGTGTACAAAATATTCCTATCAAAACAGAGCTCGGCAGGGCGGTGCGAGAAGCCTTTATATCAGAAGACGGATACACCCTTGTCTCATTCGACTATTCTCAGATTGAACTTCGTGTTGCAGCGATACTTTCTGGTGATGAAAAGCTTATAGAAATATTTAAAAACGGAATTGATGTTCATACTGGAGTTGCTGCACAGGTTTTCGGGGTAGAAGAAAAAGATGTGACAAAGGAGATGCGTCGACAAGCGAAGGTTATCAACTTCGGTATTTTGTATGGAATGGGAGTGAACGCTTTGAAAGCAAATCTTGGAAGTACTCAGGCAGAAGCGAGAGCTTTTTATGATAATTACTTTAAAACTTTTAAAGGTGTTGCTGAATATTTGAATAAGGTAAAGTTTGAAACAGCACAAAATGGTTATACAGAAACCTTGTTTGGTCGTCGACGATATTTTGAGGGGATCAATTCAAAACTGCCATTTATACGAGCGGCAGCTGAACGTATGGCTATTAATGCTCCGATTCAAGGAACTGCTACGGCCGATATGGTGAAAATCGCAATGAATATGATTCATGCGAAGTTAAAGGCGTTAGGAATGTTGGGCGACGTGCGACTCTTGCTACAGGTACACGACGAACTTGTTTTTGAAATACGAACTCCAGAGGTGAAGAAGATGGCAATCATGATCAAGCAGACTATGGAAAGTGTGTTGACGGAGGAGCAGTCTAAGGGGGTGCCGATAGTGACATCTGCGAATGCGGGTAAGAATTGGAATAAGTTGGAGGCTTTAGAGTTGTAGATATTAGGAATTTTCTGGTCAAATTCGATTCGTGAACTGTATATGGGTTTTAAACCGATGTACAGTTCACAAAGTGAATATTTTTGTCGGTACTGCTATACTACGAATATAAAATGCTTTACGTAATTCACGGAACAGACACGCAAAAAGGTAGAAGTAAACTCCAGTCGTTGGTGGGTGTTTTGCAGTCAAAGCGACCGGATGCAACACTTTTTAGATTGTCTCCAGAAAACTGGAATCAATCATTTTTAGATGAAGTACTCTCTGGTGTGAATCTTTTCACCCCTAAGAATATTATTGTTCTTGATTCTCTCATTTCAAATAAAGAATCGGTGGAATATATAGAAGAGCGAATTGCAGACCTTGCACAGTCAGAGCATGTTTGCATCCTTTTTGATTCAAAAATAAATAAAGCGTTACTTACAAAGCTCGAGAAGAAGGCAGAGAAAGTTGAAGAGCACAATTTGAAGGTGAGTGGTGATGACGTTAAAAAGGCTCCACAGACTTTTGCTTTTGCTGATGCTTTAGCTTCGCGAAATAAAGTAAATTCATGGAAATTATTTCAAGAGTTAGTTGCTGATAGTTTACCTGCTGAGGAAATACACGGAGTGGTGTGGTGGCAGTTTAAGTCTGTGTATTTGGTGTATGATGCTCGGACGGCGGCTGAAGTTGATATGAAGCCTTACACTTTTTCTAAGTGTCAGGGGTTTAAAAAGAATTGGAAGAAGGAGGAGCTGGAGAATTTTTTGGATGGGCTTGTAGATATGTATCACAAAGCTCATAGAGGTGAGGTGGATTTTATGATTGAGTTGGAGAGATTGTGTTTGGGGTAAATAAATTAATCCAATTCAAAAGTTCTAAATATGAAAGTTGAGTCGCTTTCGGTTTCATCAATTGTTAATAGACTCTCGTCTATTAAATATCTCGGTATTCTCATCACAACTGATTTTATATCTTTTTGTCTCAAGTCTCCAACTACATGTCTGCATAAATATTTTCTTTCCTCTGCTCCTCGCACGTCATCTGGGTTGAAATCAATTTCATCAACTTGTATATTTTCTGTTTTAAATCCTACAATTGTTTTTCCAAACCCCACCATTGTTCTTACGGGGCCCAGAGCGTTAGCTTCAGCAAAAGCTATCTGTATACCTTGTGGTGTAGGTATTACTGCATTTGCATAATGACTTTCGGTTTCATCTGAGATACTCAAAGTTTTGCCTGTTTCTATTGTTTCAAGTATTCGAGATAGAGATTCTACTCGTGCAAGACACCCTGCTCTTTCCATATTTTTGTATATAGAACCAGGATCATTATGGAGGATAGTGTGTAAATCGGCTTCCAGAGTTGCGAAGAGTTCACTTAGTCCTTTTCGTATCAAATTCTCATCATCTGTCTGCTCTAGTATTTTAGCTAGCTCAAGAGAGCGGGGTATTTTTTCGAGGGATTCCGGGTTCATGGATATATTGTATTAAATTTGGAGGGAAACACAATCGGCTCGTTTATTTAGTGGCCCCGGATATTTTTTCGCTACCCACTCAAAAATTCCATGACCTTGACTCGCTTGTTTTTCCTACTGGAAAAACACAGCTCCGTCTCGCCCATGTACGAAAAAAGACTGCAGCAGTGCAGTCTTTTTTGTCGTGTGCCGCAGACGTAACGATATTATAACTATCTTGTCGAATAGGGAATACATGGATGGGCTGTATAACAAATTGCTGTTTATTAGGGTGTTGCAGAGGGAAGAATCTACCTTTTAGTATTTTCCAAGCTATCCCATGTATAGACAAAAAATTGAGTAAGCATGTCCGTGATAATTTTAGAATCAACTACTACAGCGTAAGGTTCTTTCTCATTAAAAGAGAAAAATATTGTATATGTACCACATATGTTTATTGACCCAGAAAAAGAATACTTGTTAGGTAATATTCGCGTTTCTCTAAAGGAGTCACTCCTATATTCTTCACTAGTTGTTGGTGTTCCTGCTGGAACTATCAATTGGGTGAAAGCATCAGTTTTGTTTTTTCTCAATCTCCATTCTTTGTAAAACTTTGGAAACAAGCTTGTTACTTCTGAATCTGAATATGCATATATGCACTTTATTTTCTGAGATTTAACAATATCCAATATCGTCTCGAAGGCTTGCTGACAACCCTCCTTACCTAAGTAAAGTTTTGTGGATGGGTGGATTGAAGATAGCGAGAATAAGTTTGATAAATCAGGAAGTATGGAAGTTATTTCAGTCTCTTTTTGCTTCAAATCTCGCAAGATTGTATTTGGGTTCTCTGCAGAAAAGTGTTTTGTACCATTCTTAAGCCAAGCAGAGACAAGAGCCTTTTTCTCAAGTCCTTCCAAAATCTTATATACCGTCGTTCGAGGAATAGAGGTTCCTTTGGATATAAAGTACGCTGGTACGTCCTTATTTTTCAATAAAAACAGATATATCTCGATCTCATTTTTATCGAGGCCATAGCGCGATAGTGGTTCTTTTAAGTTATGCATGATATTTGTCTTAAAAACGGACAGCAGTAGGTGACTAATATACGTTTATAAATAATGGTTATATCAATATTAAGTGTAATTATACCAATATTTGTGACATAAATTATATTGCCTTATATATTACTTGATGTCAATGATCTGGTGCATTCTGTGCCAGATATTGAAAACTGTAATTTGAAAGGTAAATTATGATTATTCCAAAATTGCACATCCTTGCAGAGTCAGAAAACTGGATTGTTGTGGTCGATCGGAGTGTGACCATATACGAATTGTTCAATTCGTATATGGGTAGAGGGAAAGTTACGGCAGTCGTTTTTCCTCTGTATTTGACTGATGAGAAAGTGAAAGGAGTTGTTCTTGTCGCTTTTGGTGCAAACCACGACGAACATCGTAGTCTTTCAATTCCAAATTGTCTACACTCTGATAATCCTAACAATATACAACCTAACAATGTATCAAGGATCACATCTCGTTGTAGAGATTATAGAGATCAACCCCTCGCAGCAGGTTGTCATTTCAGACTGGAGAACGTGACATATGAGTTAGGTGGTGGATATTTGGGAAATGCAAGGCAAGTGACGTTCTGGGATAGTTCGGGTTCTTTCGGACGCAATCTTGTCGGTTTCGATGTCAGGAGACTGTTAAGGGCGTGGTTTCAACACATGCTTAAATGGACCAAATCAGTCACGGAAGAAGGACCACTTGAAAAGAGTGAGTTTTGCAGAATGGATGATATCAAAGCATCGCTGAAAGTCGATACTGAATATTGTCTAGAGTTTATGTCGCTGGATCCATTGTCTGTGTTTAATAAAAACAAAAGCCTTCGTGCTTCAGATGAGTTCAATTCGAAAATTCGCGAATCTTTCGGCCTGATTTGAATAGCACGCTGATAATTAACTCGGTTACAAAGGATATCCATAAACCTTTGAACCACACCCTGATCGGTGTGGTTTTCTTTTTTTAAGTTCTATTACTGTCTGGTCCTTCAGCTAAATAAAACGCTTTAAAATATAACTATTTAAATTCTAAAAAAACTGTCTAGTGGTCACAGATAATTCCTTCGCAGTCGCTCAGGAATTTCCGCGACCCCGACTCGCTTGTTTTTCCTACTGGAAAAACATAGCTCCGTCTCGCACAAGTATCGGAAAATCCAAAGCAGTTTGAATTTTCCTCTCTAGTGCGCTCGGTAGGAATCGAACCTACGACCATCTCCTTAAAAGGGAGCTGCTCTACCGACTGAGCTACGAGCGCATATCAAAGAAATATATCAGAAAATACTAAAGTAGCAAATTACAGTGGAAGATCTATTGCAATAAGTCCCGCTCCTGTAAGTACAAGAGAAATTGATATTACAAAAAAGAGCGCGTACTCAGATGATCTTCGAAGACCTGTTTCAGGATGTCGGACTGTAATGATAAGAGAGACAAAGGTAATGATTGCTATTACGAGAGCTGCTATTTGAGTAAGGAATCCTACAAATAAGGCTACACCCATGACTATTTCAGCGATAGCTAGTGTCTGAACGTAGTATTTTGATGGTTTGAATCCAAGTGATTCAAAGAAGTTGGTGATTCCTTTGTTCTCATTTTTAAGTTTTCTGTACCCAAGGAGAATAATGAACACACCGAGTGTTAGTCGAAGGAGTGTTGGCGCAAGTAAACTAAAGATGAGAAGCTCAGGAAATGGATTTGTCATATGTAATTATAGTATCACTGTTTATTACTTTATGGTATAACCCAAAGTATATATGAAGTCTATAGAGTTAAAAAAGTTGAGAAAATTAAGAAAACGGGAACTTGTTGTGATTTTACCAGACATACGAAGTTCCTATAATATTGGATCAATATTTAGGACTGCCGATGCTACTGGTGTTTCAAAGATCTATATTTGCGGGTATTCACCGTGTCCGACAGACAAGTTTAATCGTCCACAAAAAGAAATTGCAAAGACTGCTCTTGGGGCGGAAAAAAGAATTCCATGGGAATATAAAAAAGATGTGCGGGGGTTGATTAAAAAATTGAAAGAAGAAGGTTTTGTTGTCGTGGCTGTTGAACAAGATGAAAGATCAATTACCTATAAAAAATTGTTCAAACAAAAGAAGTTTAAAACTAAAAAATCAGATGGTAAAAGTGAAACTTCAGAAAACAAATTAGCGATTGTTTTTGGAAACGAGGTTGAGGGTCTGTCTAAAAAGATAATTGATATGTGTGATGAGGTGGTGGATATACCTATGCTAGGGGAGAAAGAGTCACTCAATGTTTCCGTATCCGCTGGGATTATTTTATACGAGTTGATTTAGTTTTGTATTTGATTTAATATTTTGTAGCCCATTCGTGGGCAATACCAAAGCAACCAACGGGCTTCGGACTCAAGAAGTACCGAGCTCAGCATGATATGGCCTAAACTGCCACAGAGCCACAAGGCAAACCACGGCGCATCCTCTCCATCCGCAGTTCAACATTAACCGGAGAGGATGCGCCCTTTTATTTTTACCTATTTTCCTCGACGAGTATTTGGAGGGCCTCATGAACCTTCATACACCTGGTGCACACTACAAAAATGAGCACTTCGACCACCCACCACCTTTCTTTGGATAATTCCTTTGCACCCTTTCTTTTCACACAATTTACCTGTCCTTCTATAAGCCTGATGCTTCAATTGAAACTCGCCACGCTCCCCATGAATGTTTCGGTAGTCAGACATTGAGTCACCACCAAAATCAATTCCTTGTTTCAAAACTTCAATCACCGAAGTGTGTAATTTTTTCAAAAGACTTTTAGGAATATCTTTAGTCGGATGTTCCGGATGAATAGACGCTCTCCATAGTGCTTCATCGGAATAAATATTTCCAACACCTGCAATAACAGTTTGATCCATAAGTACGGTTTTTATTTTTCCAGTTGGACGAATGAGTAGTCTTGATTCAAAAAGGGAATAGGTAAAGTCAGCGGCTAGTGAGTCAGGCCCGACGGTGTCTAAATGAGAGCTTGCATGAATTTCATCTGTTTTTAGCACTGTAACTTTCGCAAATTTTCGCATGTCAGATAGTACTAGGTGTTTGTTTTGCCCTTTTGCATCTTCAAGAGTAAAGACCAGACGGATATGCCTATTGAATGGATCGGCAAGAGGCCCTTCGATAGACTCACTTACCCAAGGGTCCTTTTCTGTGCCTGTGCGAATGCCGGTGGATTTACCTTTTGGATCAAATACATATTTTCCGTACATAATATGCCCCGTCATTTTCATATGAATAAGAATTGTATATCCGTTTGATAATTCAATCAGAATATTTTTAGCTTTTCTTGATGCTTTCTTTATTTTTACGCCAACAACAATCTTTTTAAATTTTGCAAAAAATAGGGAATTCTTTATTTCATTCTTATCTGCATACGCTGGACTATTATAATTTGTCCACACATCAACAATTTGTAGTCCTCGTACAGTTTTATTTATACCATCGACAGTTGTTTGAACTTCTGGTAGCTCGGGCATGTTTTTTGACCTATTTATTTAGTTTGAACCTTTTTAAAAAAGAAACTATCTCCCAAGTAGCTTAAGAGCCGCTTTCACTTTTTCTCCCGTACCTTTGACTTCGCTCGAAACATCATCAAGTGCGTCTTTTGCTTCTTTATGTGTATATCCCAGAGATTTGAGGGCTTCAAGAGCATCCACGTCTGCATTACCGACTTTTGAAGTATCAGAAGAGTCTCCGAAGTTGTCGCCAATTTTACCTTTGAGTTCAAGGATAATCTTTTCAACTACCTTTTTTCCAATACCGGCGATCTTTGTGAGGTAGGCGCTTTCACCTGTGGTGATTGCCTCGATAATTGAATCAACGGTGGTCGCACTCAAAATTCCAAGCGCTGACTTTGGACCTATACCAGAGATGGTCAAGAGAAGTTCAAAAAAATCTAAACTCCGTTTATTACTAAAGCCATAGAGGTCGAGAGCATCTTCTCGCACTACGGTGTGAATCCAAAGCTCAACTTGCTCTCCAATACTGCTTTGCCCAAGAGTTTCAAGGGTTGTGTAGACTTTGTAGCCAACTCCACCAGAGGTCATTATCACTACGTATTTGATGTCTCTATGTTGAATACTGCCTTTGAGGTATGAAATCATGTTGGGTCTATTCTATCAAAGTTGTAAGGGTTTTGCTCATATTTAATGATGCTGCCTTTTGCAAAACAAAAAGCCCTCGGACCCTTTGTCTTCCTATGAGGGAAAACTCGGGGTGCGAGTGCTTGGGGTGTTTGGGGACGTTATGGATTTTTGCGATCAATTTCTGATGGACGCTCCGTTAGGGGCTTTATTTCTTCAAGAAACCATTGGGTTTGTGGTTCTTGCTCTGACCTTTGAAGGATATACTGCGCTCCATTACCCATAGTTCCAAGGATACTTGAATTGACACGAGGGTCTGCCGCTGCTTCCTCGGGTGATTCGGCTTCTATGAAACCAAAAGTTCTCTGATGATTGATTTTGTGGTTGTAGCTACAAAGTAGAAAGGTCATAGTCTGATTTTTCGGTTACATTCACTGGTTTATCCAGTGGTGTTCTGATTACGATGATGCAACTTATCCATGGTAAAGTCAAGTATTCTGTTGGGTAGTAATGCTTGCTTTTATATAAAGTTTGCCAAACCCAGCTTTATTTGGTACATTCTTGTCTACATATGCCAATTATCAAATCAGCAAAAAAAGCACTTCGAGGTTCTGAAAAGAAGCGAGTATACAATATTCGACGACAGAAGAAGGTAGAAGTAGCTATCAAAGACATTAAAAAGCTCGTAGCCGACAAGAAAATCAAAGAAGCTACAAAAGCTATATCAGAAGCCTACAGTGCTCTTGATAAGGCTGCAAAGGCTGGCACAATCAAGAAAGGTGCAGCTGACCGAAAGAAGTCACGACTCAACGCATTCATCAAGAGAAACGCTTAGAGATAGAAGATAGACGCGCAAGCTCGAGGGTATAAAAAATACCACTAACGAAAGTTGGTGGTATTTTTGTGTATGAGATATCTAAAGGATACACGTTGGATACTTGATACACTTATCCTTCTTTAAAATTCTTTTTAAAATAAGCAACTAAATAGGAAGATTTGGTGGGACGTTGTTCTCATGCTCACTCACAGTGTTGTTTTCGCTACTATTCTCAATATCATTCTCGTGAGCCTCTATTTGATGACTCAACTCAGATTCCTTGGTGTGCACTTCATTTAGAATTTCACTGGTATTATCTATTGCCTTTGCGGTTGCCGCATTATTTTCGTTGTATTTTTCTGGACTAAATTTGTGACGTCTAGTGAGCCCATACATTCTCTGACCTTGTTCGTCCTCGGTGTGCTCGATTATTTCCATAATCTTATCCTTTACGATTTGAGGTTTTGGTATTTGTTCCAAGAGGAAGTGGGCTTCTTGAGCGGCAGTCTGCACTTCCACGGATCCAAAATTGAGCATAGTTGGAATCATCCCTATAAGTTTTACAGATACATCCTGCACCATGTGAATACTTACCTCAGATATTTTTCTATTAAAAAATCCGTGCTGAATGTTGTTTACAATACGTTCGTTGGTGATAATCCAATAATCGAGAGTGTACATGGTGAGTGAATAAAAGAATGAAAACCAAAGTGTCATAATGTACGATGCCCATAAAAATGTGAAAAGGGGAATCAAGTTGTTTGCGAGAATAAGTTTTCCGAGAACTATGAGTAGGAGAATTGGGAGAAGACTCATGATAAACAATACTGTTACCTTGCTCGCAAGAGTAAACCAATGTCTATGTAAAAAAAGGACAACAACTTCTTGCTCTTTCTTTCCTTCAAATGTGTAGGATGTATTTTTTAGAAAATTAAACATGTGATTTTGGGTTAATGTATCAAGTGCGGTGCCAAACTCTTATGGCGTAAAAATTACTTGAGCAAAAAATAATGTTGTTATGATTGAAAGAATGAGTGAACCCGCGAGAAAAACAACAGCTATCTTTTTTGGCTGACTTCCAATTCCAAAACGAAGAAGGTGATACAAAATGACAAATGTCCCACTCCAATAGAGGAGCATGAGAAATGCATATATAAAGGTGGCGTAAGTGTTGAGGTCGGATAGGGCAGGCATGGGTTTATTTTAACATATTAACTAAATTGTGGTCACAGATAATTCCTTCGCCGTCGCTCAGGAATTTCCGCGACCCCGACTCGCTTGTCTCGTCTACTGACTCGACATAGCTCCGTCCAGCCCCCGTACGAAAAAAGACTGTAGCAGTGCAGTCTTTTTTGTCGGGTGCTCTCGACAGGAATCGCCGATTACATCGGCAGGTGCTTTTCAATCTCACTTCACTACGCTCATTCGATAATGAAAAGCCTTTCGATTCCTGACGTAAGCCAAGCAGTTGGCTTACTCCTTCGAGCTGATAGAGTATTAAAAAAGATGCGTCTTACGACACACCCTTTTTAATACTAGTGCTCTCGACAGGAATCGAACCTGTATCATAACTTCCGCAAAGTTACGTCCTATCCATTGAACGACGAGAGCGGTATGTGTCGCATTGTTAATTAATAAAAATGCGCATTTTGCCAACATCAAAAAATTATCACAAAAACTTTAAAAACCAAAATATTCTAGGAGCTTTTGTCCCAAGGATTCAGCGTGCTGGTCTTCGAGGAGGTGGTCGAGGAGAAAATCTCGTATATCTTCTGGATCCATACCTTCGAGGGGGATGGCAATAAGTGGGACCATCACTTTTTTTGATTTAATAAAAAGCTGTGACGGGTGACCAAGATGCTTGTTGTCCTCAACCCAAAACGAATCGAGCGTCCCAAAAGGGAAGAGTGTTCTCCCTATGAGAATTCCGCTCTTGTTGATTTCAAATCGAACGAGAGGTGGCTCCTTTGATGCAAATATTGAAAGTGCAAAAGTACTAATGAGAACGAGCATTGCGAAAAGTACATTGCCATAGATGATAGAGATAGTTGCAATTGACACACCAATTATTCCTACAGCCCAATACCAGTCAGTAGTCTTCGCTTGAAAATAGTATTCGTGTGCTTCCCAGATGAATGGATCTTTTCCCATATGAAACCATTTTAGCACAGGTTTGGTGAAGGAAAAAAGTTTTGTGGGTGTTTTAGGTTTGAATTAACCTTTTATATAGACCCATCATGTGTAGCCTTCTATTTGATATTTATTTTATAGGCTTATATAATTAGTTTAAATTTATAAAACAGTTTGTAATTACTCATAAATATGTCACATCGTCCAAACGAAGAAATGGGAAAACTAGATCATCAAGGAGAAGGTGAATCAGGTATTGAACATGTCACGGCTCAAACATTTGATGAACTTTATACTACTCTCAGAGGACAGGACTCAAATATAATTAAAGATTTACTGGATAATGTGGATGTCGAAGAAGGGGGAACGAAAAATGTTGAAGACTTAATTTTTATAATCAGTGAGGTTCGCGCCGGAAACCAGCCGGTTGAGGTACTAACCCAAAAACACGACCTCAGGGGTTTAGTAGAGGAATTAATCAGTCATGATAAAGAAAAGTCTAAGGAATTGGGCATTTCGAACTTTGCAGATTTGTATAAAACTTTAGATGGTCAGTCAGAAGCAATCATTGGAGATTTGGTAGCAAATATTGACGATGGAGTTGGAGTTGATTCTGTAAAGGAGGCTATTGAAAAGGTACGCTTAGGTGCTTTACCTCTGGAAGCTATTACAAGTAAACACGACCTAAGAGATATTGTTGAAGAATTGATGAAAAAAGAGAGTGCTAGTTTTGAATTTAAACACGAGGACTCTTTCGGAGAATTATATGCAACCATAAAAAGACAAAATGTTTTTTTAATTGACGAGATACTTAAAAATATAGATGTTGAGGAAGGATCTTTAAAAAATGTTAATTCTGTAATCGATTTGATTGAAGGTGTGAAGGACGGAATTTACCCAATTGAAGCTATTACAGATAAATATAATCTTAGAAGTGTTGTTCAAAATTTAATTCAAAAAGAGACTGTTAGAAAACAATTAAGCGTAAAAACCATTCTCATTCCTAGACCTCAAAACATACCGGAGCCTTCACAACCTATAGTAAAGACTGAAGTAGAGGTTCAAAAACCAAAAGCCCAAGAAATTCATAAAGGCTGGTTTTCGAGGATAAAAAACTGGTTTAAGTAATAGAGTAATAGGGTGAGAGTTTGCGAGTGTAAAGGTTTGACCGAATCTCGCCCTAATTCCTGGAATGAAAAAAGCGTGTACCCTTTCGGGTACACGCTTTTTTGTTTTGCGGAGGTGGGTTTATAGTCGCTCGTAAACGAGC
Source organism: Minisyncoccota bacterium (assembly GCA_018062305.1). Classification (GTDB taxonomy): domain Bacteria; phylum Patescibacteriota; class Minisyncoccia; order Phycocordibacterales; family CAIZLB01; genus VEQN01. Next base: position 95,946 of record JAGOSK010000001.1, read on the forward strand.
TCCTTAAACTACACTCTCGCAAATTATTCTCGCTCACCGAGGTTCGCTCGGTAATTTGCGGAGGAGGTGAGATTCGAACTCACGGTCCCCGTGAAGGGACTCTTGTTTTCAAGACAAGCGCGATAGACCACTCTGCCACTCCTCCGCGTAAGACTATATATTATCTTAGATAATTTTTCAACTACTGCGGATTAACTATCTATGCCCACTATATATATGTGATATATTGCTTAATATATGACCTCCAACAACACATACAAAAAATACGTCGGCATCGACTATGGAACAAAGCGTGTTGGGGTCGCGGTGTCAGATGATCTAGGAACCATGGCCTTTCCTAAGGGAATTATTCAAAATACAGGTTTGGAACAGGTGTCGTACGAAATATCCAAAATATGTAACGAATTGGGCACGAAAGACGTGATTCTCGGCGAATCTAAAAACTTCAAAGGCGAGGATAATGTGGTCATGAAAGAAGTTCGAGAGTTTATCAACCACCTTGAAGCTAAAGGTTTGGATGTAGTGCTCGAATCTGAAATCTTTTCTACGATGCAAGCTGAGCGTATTCAAGGACCACAGGATGATATTGATGCTTCTGCCGCCGCGGTTATTTTGCAAAGCTATTTAGATAGAATAAAAAAAGAAAACGACCCGTTTAAAACATTAGAAGAAATTAAAAACACTAAATATGAACAATCCTCAGAATAATATGAACAACATGAATAATACAGATACTACAATTACAAACGTGGAAGATACTACTGATAGTGCCGTTCCGGTTACTAATCCCGCTATCAACTTCGACGACTTTTTAAAAGTGAAAATGGCAGTAGGGAAGGTAGTGTCAGCTGAAAAATTAGAAAAATCACCAAAGCTTCTTAGGCTCTCTGTTGATTTTGGTGAGACAGAAGAATTCACTGATGAGGCGGGTGAGGTCTCGAAGATCTTGAAACCCCGCCAAGTACTTTCTGGAATTGCGAAAACATTCCAACCTGAAGAATTGGTAGGAAAAAGTTTTGCCTTTGTCGTAAATCTCGAACCGCGACAGATAATGGGAATGGAAAGTCAGGCAATGATCCTCGCTGCGTCAGATGAGCAAGGTTTAGTTTTATTTTCACCAACACGAGAAATACAAGCAGGTTCTACGCTCGGCTAAATTTTAGAAGTTGGGATAACGTAACATCACTTCGCTCCACTTGTGATAAAATAAAAAGTAATCGCCGTCATAATCTACACTGTATTTGCTAAGACACACAGTGATATAGATATGCGCGACCCACACTGTATGAAACTGCCCCTTTCATTTTTTAAATATTTTCCAGCACCAAAATATATTGGTATGCCTCATGTTGGTTTTGATATCTCGACGGACGCTATTCGCTATATTGAATTGGTAAAATCACCAAAAGGTTTAACTCTGGGGAGATTTGGAACACAAGAGATTCCTAAGCCAGTGATTTTTGATGATAAGCTTTCTTCCAATCAAGACCTTGTCCTATCTCTAAAGAAACTTCAAAAAAATAATAAATTTAATTTCGTTGAGATATCAATTCCAGAAGAGAAAGCCTACCTTTTTACTATGGAGATACCAAGAGGGGATAATGACGCCGTTAGAAGTCATATAGAGTTTCACCTAGAGGAAAACGTGCCTATTTCACTTGCTGATGCGGTTTTTGATTACCATATTATCAAAAAGGGTAATACAAAAGATGTGGATTTTGCCTCTGTATCAGTGGTGCCAAGAGTAGTAATCGATGACTATACTTCACTATTTGAAAAATGTGGAATGACACCGGTCTCTTTTCTTATTGAAAATCAAGCCATCACCCGATCAATCATCGGTATGGAAGATATGTCAACGTATCTCGTAGTAAATATTGGTAGAACAAAAACGGTTCTTTCTATTGTCAGTGAACAAGCGGTGCAGTTTACATCGACTGTAAATATTGGGGGTGAAGATTTTGCAACCGCTATTGCAAAAGAAAATTCAATCACAAAAGAGCAGGCGGAAAAGATGATTCAGGAAAAAGGATTTGTGAGAACAGAAAACAATAATGATTTCTTTTTGTCATTAATAAACGTTGTTTCAGCTCTCCGTGATGAAATTCAACGAGTATATATGTATTGGCTGTCTCATATCGACAAGACAGGCAAAGATACGAATGCTCCATTCAAAGTACTTCTCACTGGTCGAGACTCATCGATTATTGGATTTAGAGAATATATGGCGTTATCTCTAAAAGTTCCAGTAGATTTGGCGAATGTCTGGGTTAATGTTCTTTCATTTGATCAAGAAATTCCTCCAATCGAACATTTAGATTCGCTCAACTATGCAACGGTAATAGGTTTGGCGTTACCAAAGTCTCGATATTAGTTATAATATGTACACATGCTTCATTTACTCACAGAAGAACATCGACAAAAAGTAGTTCGTGAATATAGAAAAAGAGTTCTTGTACTGTTTTGTCTAGGTTTGTTTTTTGTTTCTATTGCTGGGGCAGTGTGTATCTTGCCCACATTTTTCACTTCCTACGGACGATACTCAGATTTTCAAAACAAAAAGCAAGCACTTGAATTGGAGCTTTCTACAAAAGAGGACGTCAGCTCTTCGGAAAGCGTGAGAAGTATCGCGCTGTCAATTCAAACACTCAAGATGTTTGATGAAAAGAAAATCGTAAGCCCTTTGATTGAAGATATTATAAATGGCAAGCCAGAAGGAGTTAGACTAAAAAATATGATATTCACCAGCGGGGAAGGGTCTGCGATGACTATAGATATTGCCGGAAGAGCGAGCACCCGAAAAAGTTTGGTAACACTCAATCAACAACTAAAGGCCGTCACTTCGTTTGAAAGTGTTTCTATTCCGCTTGGCAGTTTTGCAAAAGAAAAAGATATAGATTTTTCTATAAAAATTGTCGTTAAAGAAAAATATGAAAAACAAAACTAATACATACGTAATACTGGCTTCTCTGCTCACCTTGCTGTCTATTGGTGGTTTTGTGTACATGGTCAACTATATAGATGGATTGACTCAAAAGTCTGCACTACTTTTTGGTGAAATAGAAATTAAAGAAGCGAAGTTGCGAAATATCCAAAACATAAATAAATCAGCAGAAAAAACCACCGAAGACCGAGAGACTATCATGAATCATTTTGTTAAAGCTGATAGCTCTATTGATTTTGTATCAATGCTTGAGTCGACTGCCGCTAATTTTGCACTCAAACATTCCATAAACTCAATTGAGAATACAGAAATGGAAAGCTTGGCAACACAAGATAAGCAACTTCTCCGAATCAGCATGACACTCACAGGTGGTTGGAGAAATGTACTCAAGTTTTTAACCTACGTTGAATCTCTGCCATACGCTCTATATATAGAGAAGGTCGAGCTGTCTTCTGAGGGGGGAGTAGCGGATGTTACGTCTACTGTTGCATCTACGCAGTCTGCGTCATCTACTGGCGAAAATAAGACGCTAGTCGCTCGACAGTCTAATTGGAAATTAAATATCACTTTTTCTGTAGTAAAGGTGAAGGATAAAAAGTAATTTCATAAAAATAAAATGCAAGACAAACTTAAAGAAACATTAAAAAATATCTCAATTTTCACCACTGATCCTGATAAAGATTGGAGAAGAATATTTATTACACTGATGTGCTTGGTGCTCGGATTACTCACCTGGAGTTTTTTCTTTTATGGTCAAATTAATAAAGACATCGCAGAGTCAGAGACACAGATTTCCAAGAATGCCGGAGGTGCAGTAAGTGAAAAAGAGGACGAGCTGCGAAGCTTGGTGGTTGAACTGAAAACAAAGAAACAAAAAAATGAAGGTATCGTTGATGGTGCTTATGTACCTGCTGTGCTCAAGTTGAGCGATCCATCGAGATAGACAGGTTAGATCCTTGCAATGCGGGGTGATTTTGAGATATGCTGGCATTCACAGGTTTCTGTGTCTGATGCCGTGTTGTGTGCTGTATCGGGTGGGTTGGCGACGCGCGGAAGACTCTCAGAAATTTGTAAAATCATCATATGCCCCTGTAGTTAAATGGATATAACTGCGGACTTCTAAGCCGTTATTGTAGGTTCGATTCCTACCGGGGGCACAGAGAAAATTAAGAGTACACAGGGGTGTACCAGAGGTTCTTATTCCAGCCTTTTTGTTATACTATCCGAAAATGAACAGGGAAGAATTTAATAATCTCATCAAGCAAAGCGGTAAGGCCTATCAAGTATATGTCTTTGCTTCCAGAATGCCATTTCCATTTAGCGTTTTTCTGCACACTTGGATTGTGCTTGTCGATCACGAAGAGGTCAGCCGGTATGATGTTTGGGGTTGGAAAAAGAGATGCGAGACGAGCTGGGGGCATTTGCACTTAAATTTATATGAACCTTGGATTGGCGTAAGAAAATTTCCTTCTAAAAATAGCAATCCAAACGCTTCAAGATCAAAAAGCTTTGTTTTGAATAGTATAGAGGGCGCGGAGAATTCGTTAGCTCAAAAAGTTGTCGATTTTCTAAAGAAGGGACAACCTTCATATCCGTACATTAATCTCTATAAATATTTTCCTGGACCGAACAGTAACACGTTTACGCAATGGGTGTTAGACGAGTTCCCTGAATTAAACTTCAGGTTGCCCTGGGCTGCGGTTGGTAAGAATTTTAAAAATAAGGCCGGCGGACAATTTATTACGTCTACACAGCAAGTAGATCAAGCCTTGTAGTTAATGAATCCATAAACTCCTTATCCGTTAACAAAAAATTAAGGGAACGCAGGGGCACACGACAAAAAAGACTGGACTGCTCCAGTCTTTTTTCATACGTGGGCCGGTCGGAGCCATATTTTTCCAGTAGGAAAAATAGGCGAGGCGGTGTCGAGGAATTTTCGAGCGGGTAGCGAGAAAATATCCGTGACCACAAAGACAAGTTTTGTTTGATTTTGATATACTTAATAAATGATATCTCTTGATTGGAAATTAATAGTAGCTGTTATCGCGACAATAATTACGGTGATAGGTTATTTTCCTTATTTTAAGGATATGTTCGCAAGGAAGACCAAGCCACATCTTTATACTTGGCTTATATGGGCAATTACACAAGGAACGGCCGCTGTAGCATTAATATACGGGGGAGGTAAGTTTGGAAGCATTAGTTTGATAATTGGAACAGTCCTCGTCTGCGTAATTTTTATTTTTACATTTAAATACGGCACAAAAAACATCACAAAGGGTGATACAGCGACTCTTGTCGTCGCAATGCTTGCTGTTATCGTGTGGTGGCAATTGAAAAACCCACTTCTTTCCGTATTGATGGTTTCTGCTATTGATGGAATCGGTTATATTCCTACTTTTAGAAAATCCTACAAAGAGCCATATAGTGAAACTGTTTCTTTTTGGATACTGATGGCGCTAGCGGCAGTCCTTTCGATCTTAGCTAACGCAGAATACAATCTTTTGACCGTCACGTATCTTACTGTTTTGGCTGTGGCTAATATAATCGTGGCAAGTATTTGTGTAATCCGAAGAAAGACAATCGTTTCATAAAATTATATAATATCCACCATGGAACAACACATCACCGCTCAAACAACTATAAACAACACTCTCGAAAATGCTCGCTTCATACAACGTGTATATATGTGGATGTGCACAGGTTTAGTCATCACATCTGTCGTAGCATACTTTATTTCAATAACACCCGAAGCCATAGCTTTAATTTTTAGTAATTCTTTAGTTTTCTATGGTTTACTTCTCGTTGAACTGGGAGCGGTTATATATCTTTCTGCGATGATTTCAAAGATGCGAGCAAGTACCGCAACCTTTGTTTTTCTGGGTTATTCTTTGTTGAATGGTATTACTTTCGCAGCTATCTTTCTGGCTTTCACCATTGCCTCAATCGGTATGACTTTTGCTATTACCGCAGGTATGTTTGGAATCATGAGTCTCTATGGATATGTTACTAAAACCGATCTTACTACTGTGGGCAATATCGCATTCATGGGTCTCATTGGAATTATTCTCGCATCGCTTGCAAATCTATTCTTTCAAAACTCAATGACTGATTCGATAATTACATATCTTGGTATTGTTATTTTCGTGGCACTCACCGCATATGACACTCAAAAAATTAAGCAATATAATATCATTGGTAATGAAGGTACTGAGGAAGACCATAAAGAATCAATTATGGGTGCGCTTACTTTATATCTCGACTTCGTAAACCTATTTTTGAAGTTGCTGAATCTTTTTGGGAAGAGGAGGTAGAAAGGTAAAAAAAGGTAATTTTGAAGATGGTAATAAAAAAGCCCCACGAGTCGTAAGTTCGTGGAAACTTTCTCGTGGGGAATGGGTAGTTTAACCCCATCGGATTGCACGCATATCCGCCAGATAGGTGTCTGGGTCTATGCCGAAACACGCAGTGATTTCCTTGCAGTAGTAAGGCGGAACTAGACACACGTAACCATCTAGGTTGACCCTGTAATTGAAGAGTCCTCCATGCTTGGTAACCAGATTTCCGGCGCCGCATTTTACAAGTCCTCCGAAAGACTTGTTGTATACAGTGAGAATTATTGGTGGCTCTGGAATTTGCCTTTGGATTTCTTGTGAGACTAATCTCACCAGATTTCCGAATTCTCTTTGGTGTCTGAAATTTCTAGCAACAATACTTTCGACTGCCTTTGGGGGTAGTCGTTCATGCGTTGGTGGTTCAATTGGATTTTGACCAAGCGAACAGCATAATTGTCGATATATATCCGTGACACGTAGTGGCTCTTTACCTGCAAGTAGGTATTCAATTGCTTCTGTCATCATAGGAATAATGGGGTTGATTTTGTTCTGTTGTATTTCTTTGAAAATAAGGGGCGTTGATTACTTGCAAAGAAATACAACAGAAATGAGAAAGAACTAACTGCATAATAACATAAGTTTTTATGCCTGTCTATAGGTATATTCAATTCGAATTGAATAGAGATAGCTCCTAACTCTCAATTTTGTGTATAAAAAGAGCCATATTTTATACGGCTCTTTTTGAGGGTGGGTCACCTCCACTAAGTCTTTTGTTCGCAAAGCTCCAAAAGCCTAAGTGTCGCGACACCACGATTTTATAGTCGCTCGGAGCCATTGCTCCTTAAAATCTGTGGGGGATATAGGACTCGAACCTATGACCTTCACAGTGTAAATGTGTTGCTCTACCAACTGAGCTAATCCCCCAATGAGTAAGACTATAAACTATTTATTGATATATTTCAAATATGTGAACAGGTGAGTTATACTTACTGGATACCAATTATGAAACAGAAAGAAAGGAAGCAAGCAATTGAATATAGAAAACAAGGAATGTCTATTTTAGAGATAGCTAATATATTGGGTGTTTCCAAGGCGAGTGTAAGTCTTTGGGTAAGGAATGTTGTCTTGAATAGTGTGCAAAAAAGAAATTTGAAATCGAGGAACGATATGTTTGAAGTCGTGGAAAGACGAAGACAGACAAGGTTAAAGAATGAAGATTTGAAAAGGGAAAATATAATTAGAGAAGCTGAAGGGGAAATTGAGTCTTTAGATCAGAAAGATTTAAAAATCGCTGGTGTAATGCTTTATCTCGCAGAAGGAGGGAAAACTCAAAGAGGTCTTGTTAGATTTTCTAATAGTAATCCTCAAGTAATTAGACTAATGATGAATTTCCTATCAAAAATATGTAATGTACCTGCAGAGAAGTTTAAGGGGCATATTCACACTCATTCAAAAGCTCAAGCTTTGCCTGCTGAAAAATATTGGTCAGACATAACGGGAATTGATAGGAAGAGTTTTTTTAAAACATATATCAAACCAAGTACCTCAAGTAAGAGTCTTAAAAATAATTTACCATTTGGAACATTCGACATATATGTTTGTGACACCAAGTTATTCCTAAGAATTAAAGGTTGGACAAATAAGATACTTCAACTACTGCTTGCCTAGGGGTATTTTTTGCCCTTTCCTCGACCTTGTGTTACATTGAAACGAAATCATGAAATCGTCAACTAATCCTAAAACTACAGCTCAAGCTTCATCATCTTCCTCTCAACCCCGGAAATCTCGTGCGGAGTTAAAAAGAGAACTCAAAGATAGTTTGAATAAAAAAACTCAAACCTCTAATTCAAAACCTTCTCAAAAGTCTGGGGTGACCTCAAAAGCTAGTACACCTTCAAATACGAAGGCCCCTTCGTCTTCAAAATTCCCAAAAGAACTCATTCCTCAAATTCTCCAAGAAGATAAATATTTTTTAATCATAAATAAACCAGCAGGACTTGTGGTCCATCCAGATGGAAAAACTATCGAACCGACGCTGTGTGATTGGATTGTACAAAATTATCCAAAGCTTGTTGGAGTGGGTGAACCTTCAAAAGGACCTGATGGCACTTTACTCGACCGTCCAGGAATAGTTCACAGACTCGACCGAGAAACATCGGGTGTGCTCGTCATAGCTAAAACTCAAGAGGCTTTTGAATTTCTAAAAAAGTCTTTCCAAACAAGAGACGTTCAAAAAACATATAACACGTTTGTGTGGGGATTGGTCAAAGAAGACAAAGGTTCTATAGACCGGCCAATTGGTAGAAGTAAGACAGATTTTAAAAAGTGGTCCGCAGAGCGATTTGCACGTGGAGATCTCCGACCTGCTACTACTGAATATAAGGTGTTGCGAAGAAAGTCGTTCATCGAGGGGGAGGAAAAAGGCGGAGGTGAAGAAACGGTCAAATTAAGTTCAAAAGATTCTAAAAATTCAAAAATCCCGCTGAACTTCACTTTTGTAGAAGCCTATCCAAAGACTGGGCGTACACATCAGATTCGAGTGCACTTTAAGGCTATAAATCACCCTGTGGTAGGAGATGCTCTCTATGCTCCAAATCACCCTCAAATGCTCGGTTTTAAGCGTTTAGCCCTACATTCACGCCATATATCGTTCACTAGCCTCAACGGTAAAAAGGTAGAAGTGGAAGCCCCGCTTCCAGCTGATTTTCAAAAAGCCCTCAAAATCTTCTAAAAGTGGGCGGGCGGATACAAACACTTTACTATTTATATGAGGTCTGCTATATTGACGTCCTATGACAGCAGCTAAAACAGCCACAAAAAAGACAAAAGAAATTAAGATTGTAAAGACTACTAAAAAGTCTCTTAAGGATTTTGACATGCGAGTAGGTGACACGGTAAAGGTTCACTTGAAAATTCAAGAAAAAGGAAAGACTCGAATTCAGATTTTCGAAGGTATGGTTCTCGCTCGAAAGCACGGTGCTGAGGCAGGCGCTACATTTACAGTACGAAAGACTACTCTTGGATATGGAGTAGAGCGAATCTTCCCATTATTTTCACCTATTATCGATAAAGTTGAAGTAGTACGACGAGCCAAGGTTCGACGAGCTAAACTTTATTACATCCGAGACAAGGCAGCAAAAGAAATCAGTAAGCGAATGAAAATGGAAATGATGAGAACTGATAGTTCACGAGGATCAAAGGATGACGCGGCAGAAGTGGAAGTGGTAGACGAGGTGGTGGTTGAAGCTGAGGCGACTCCAGTAGAAGAAGCGAAGGCGGAGTAAAGAGTAGTCTGGCTCAGAGCTCGATGTCTCGCCGATTTTAAAAAAGATAAGAGAGACCCCGAAATGAACCGTACCCCAGAAACTGGACACTAAATGAAGTGCCCCTTTTCTTTATAAAAAATTGAACTTTATTTAAGGTGTGCGTGATAAAATATAGGGATGATTTCATCCAGAGTCACATTAACTAGTAGATTGGACACCTCAATCATTGGAAAAGATAAAGGTCCGAAACTAAAGTCAAAGGTGGAGTTAAAATGGTCCGCTGATTTTGCGTACGCTATTGGCTTGATTGTTTCTGATGGAAATGTGTCCAAAGATGGCAGAACTATTTCTTTTGCTTCTAAAGACGTAGATCAAATTGAAAACTTTCTAAAAGCCTTGAAACTGGAAAATCCTATTAAAATAGTAATAGGGGGACTAAAAAACAAGACACTCAGAACTCAATTTTCAGACGTATATTTTTGGAATTTCCTCAATGATATAGGAATTCATCCGAATAAATCCAAGTCCATAGGACGTGTCGAAATCCCCAAAGATTTGATGTCTGATTTTGTACGGGGTGTGTTCGATGGAGATGGAAGTTTTTATTCCTATTGGGACAAAAGATGGAAATCAAGTTTTATGTTTTACATATCAATAGCTTCAGCAAGTAAAGTATTCATTGATTGGATAAGAAGTGAGATTGAAGAATTGGTGGGTATCAAGGGTCATTTCTCGGCTCCGTCACTGACAGGTATAACATGGCAACTTAAATACGCAAAATCTGAAGCAACGCTCCTTATAGGAAAAATGTATGAAAAGAGTGACTGTATCTCACTCAGTAGAAAAAGGTTGAAAATTAAGAAGATATTAGGTACTATAGCAACACCATGTCGGGCGGGTGTCTGAAATGGAGAATTGACAAATACTTGCGCAGGTGTTGTAACTGGTAGCCAAGCATCCTTGAGGTGGATGTGCCCGTAAGGGCGTGGAGGTTCAAGTCCTCTCCTGCGCACACGACAAAAAAGACTGCACTGCTGCAGTCTTTTTTCGTACGTGGGCGAGACGGAGCTATGTCGAGTCAGCAGACGAGACAAGCGAGTCAAGGTCATGGAATTTTCGAGTGGGTAACGAGAAAATATCCGGGACCACACGACAAAAAAGATTTGATGAAAATTATGAAGAAGCTTGTTCACTAACCTGAGCAGGTTTTTTTGTTAGGAGTATAATACTAGACATATGAAATCAAAATCTACTATTGCTCTCGTACTCATAATCGTCGCTCTGCTTGTTATTATTTTCATTCTTACGTCACCATTCCAGAAAGCCGAAGCACCAATAGTTTCAACTACTCCAAAATCAGATAATGCATATGACGCAATAGCGCACACATTTGTAAAAGACGAAGTAGAAACCGGCAGTGTTTCGGTCCATATCACAAAACCTGTTGTATCGGGTCTTACAAACAAAGCTATCAACACAGTTGTAAATGATCAAATCAACAAAGTCTTTGCTGATATCAAAAGTTCTTTTCTTGCCGAGACAGAAGGTATTGAGATATTTTCAAAAGAAACTAAACACCAACTTACCGTAACAGGAAGTGCACCGTTTGTTTCGACCGACAAGTTGTTTTATGTTGATATTGAAATATATTCGTACTACTCAGGTTCGGCACACCCACTTACACAGAGAATGGTTTTGAATTTTGTAAAAGAAACAGGGCAACTGGTGCGGCTTGAAGATATTCTCAAAAAAGATGCGGTAAAATCATCCGATAGTGTTAGTCAAAATCCTGATATCGCGTTTAGAACCGCTCTTTCTAATATTTCGTATTTGGCTAAGCCAAAAATTATTGAACAGTTGACGATGAGTATCAAGGAGAACGACGGAGAGGGTAGTGGAGCCGACTCTTTTGAGGAATTGGGTGCTGAACCAAAGCTTGAGAACTACGGAGTATTCTACATTCACAAAGATAAAATAGAATGGGTTTTCGGACAGTATCAAGTTGCGCCGTATGTGTTTGGTGAAATTAAGATCACTATCCCTATGAACGAACTGCGGTCTTATCTAGCCGAGCGAGCGTATTTGAAGTAGTTGTTGGTTATTTTGTTTAAACCTGATGCTATAAGCTGCGCTAAATCTGGGCTGGATTTATATGTTCAAATCTGATATAACTATCGAGCTTTTGAATAAATTCTGTAAAAGCCTTTAATCTAAATACATCTAGAGATATCCACAAGTTTCTCGATAATTATGGGATTTACAGTTAGCTAAAACAACTTATTATATCTGTAATGATATTAGCAAGTTGTAAAATTTGTTCAAAAGACTTCAAGGTAAAACCTTATGCTGTAAAGCATGGGTTTGGAAAATATTGTTCGATTCCTTGTCTCCGACGGGGTCAGATGAATGGCACAATTCTCAATTGTTTTATTTGCGATAAATCTATATATAAAACAGCAAAGCAAATTCGGTGTTCGAAAAGTGGCAAGTACTTTTGCGGAAGGTCTTGCCAGACAAAATGGAGAAATAAGTTGTATGTTGGCAAGTTACATTCAAATTTTGTCGACGGAAAATTCACTCACCGAACAACCATGCTTAGGTCGGGATCACTTCAGGTGTGTTGGCACTGCAAGACTGATGACAAGAGAATTTTGGCGGTACATCACATAGACGAAAATCATCTAAACAATGATTTGAAGAATTTGGCTTGGTTGTGTCACAATTGTCACTTTCTTGTCCATCATGATAAGCTGGAGAAGGAAAAATTTATGGCGACTATGGTGTAAAGGTTAACACTGGAGTTTGTGGAACTCTCGATTCGGGTTCGATTCCCGATAGCCGCCCCAAGCAACGCAACTCTGTACACAACCTAGCTTCACGTCAATAGTTCTATGATACAATTTAAGAGTTAACTTATATATACATCTTATTTATTGCTATTTATTATTATGAAAAAATATAAATCCATCCTTCTTTCATGTCTCTTGTTTGTACTAACAGCTGGTATTGTTATCGGAGCTCAGTACGTCGTAAAGCCTGAAAACGCCACAGCACAGACAACACCACCTGCTGGTACTGTACGACTTACAGGATACGCATGGTCAGAAAACATTGGCTGGATTTCTTTTAAAGAAGGTGGGGCAAACAGCTCAAACGTGGTTGAAGTAAAGGCAGATGGATCTTTGGTAGGCTACGCATGGTCAGAGCATATAGGGTGGGTTCAGTTTGGGGGATT
>JAGOSK010000001.1:108825-148708 GCA_018062305.1 Minisyncoccota bacterium
TTTGGGGGATTGTCAAATATACCAAGCACTACAGGTAATCCATCAATAAATGCGAGAATAGACGGTAACTCACTCGTTGGGTGGGCGAGAGCGGTTGTCGGTATTAGTGGAGTAAACACTGGTGGTTGGGACGGATGGATTTCACTTAGAGGACTCTCAACTACTGCTGCACCATATGGAGTGTCTGTAAATGGTAATAACTTCGGAAGCTATGCGTGGGGTTCAGATGTTGTGGGTTGGATTGATTTCTCAGGTGTTTCAAAAATTACCCAAGCAGCATCATGTACTGGTCCTGGAGGGATAACTATTGCAGATGGTTCGACATATACATATAAAAATGTGAGTGTTGATGGTACTTGTATAAGTGATGAGCAACGGTCATGTAGCGATGGCAAGTTGTCTGGAACATTTACAACACCGGGCGGTTGTATTATTGAACCTCCTGTAGTCCCTCCAGTACCAAAAGCAAATTGTGCTCGAGCTGGTAAGACGGTCTTGCATGGTCAATCAGCAATATTCTATACAAAATCTATTGCTGGAATAACTGAAACTTGTGCGGATTTGGATGATAGTCTCACTTGTGATGATGGTACGCTAGAAGACTCAGCGGGTAATCCAGATACTGCTCACAAATTTGTAAGATGTATAAACAACCCAGCTTTTAGAGAGAATTAGTATATGAATTTCGGATTGCTTAAAAATGAAAAGTCGGCGATTCTTGCTATCACCGTAAAAGTTATATTTCTACTAGCGCTTATTGTCGGAGTTCCGTATGTGTTTCTAACAGTATCACTCAAATATCAAGACAAAGCTTCTGGAATAGTCGAGCAACAAAATACTATAATTGAAATTCAATCAGAAAAAAGTAATGAAATTAAAATATTAACCCAGGCTGAGGCAACGACTCTGGCGAGAATACACGATACGATAAGTGGTACATGGCTGAGTGAACAAGACGGCAAATACAAACTTGAGATTGATTCGAACAATAAATTCGAAGAATATTATGATGGAATAAAAGAGGGGTTTGGAGTGTGGCAGGTATTTTCAAAGGCTACTGCAGTTAACGATGGCACCACAAACAACACTGACGGTAAAAATGACAGCACGAGCGCCGAAAAACCTGAAGATATAAAATACTTCCTCAAAAAAGAACAGTATGAACCGAACCACCTAAAAGAAGTGTATTTGTACGAAATCCAGCAACTTGATACGGAGAAATTTATCCTTGTTTTTAAGGATGGAACAGGAAAGCCTTTACTTTTTATCAAAGCTACATCCACTCCTCAAAATGAATAGCATAAATGTATCTGCAAAATTATTTTTTGAATCAATAGAAAATCCATTCCTGACAAAATTAATGTTGTTTTTAACAGACATTGGTAGTCCAACAAGTATTTTCTTGTATTGTCTCGTGTTGGTAATGATAATGTGGCTCCACAAGAAGTATACACACATGATTCAGTTCATCGTCACAATTGGGGCAACAGCACTCATAGCCGTTAGTACAAAAGAAATCGTAAGGCTCCAACGCCCAAGTCAGGGAATAATAACTGAGATTGGATATAGTTTTGCTAGTGCTCATGCCATGATTGCAATTGTATTTTTTACACTCATATTGTATTCGTACAAAAATCATTTTAAATCTGCATGGATACGCACCTGCTTTAATGCAATATGTGTAAGTCTCGTTTTAATAATCGGGTGTAGTAGAATATATCTCGGTGTACACTACGCAACTGACGTATTAGCGGGATTCTTGATAGGTATTATCATTGCTTCAATATCTATATTGATGTATGAAAAACACCTAAGAAACATGATACAGTAGTGCTATGAACATATTCGATGCAATCCTATTAGGAATAGTTGAGGGGGTAACAGAATTTTTACCCATATCGTCCACAGGACACATGATCCTGGTTAGTCATGTGCTACATATTGGCACAGACGCTTTTACAAAAAGTTTTGAAATAATAATACAGCTCGGTGCGATACTTGCGGTGGTATATTTGTATCGTCAGAAGGTTTTCAGAGACTTTCGACTGATGTATAAGGTGGGCATAGCCTTTGTACCAACAGCAATTATTGGTCTCGCCTTGTATTCATTAGTAAAAAAATATCTACTTGGAAATATATACGTAGTGGTAGGATCACTTTTTGTCGGTGGAATTATAATTTTACTCTTTGAAAAAAAGTATGGTACACAAGCGAAGGGAAGTATTGTAGAGAAAGCTGACACTGAACAACTCACGGAAAATTCAATCTCAATCAAACAAGCTTTATACATAGGTCTTTTCCAGGCTATTGCTATTATCCCGGGAGTATCACGTTCAGCGGCAACCATCATTGGCGGGCAACTACTCGGCTTATCGCGCAAGGTGATAGTCGAATTTTCATTCCTCCTTGCTATACCTGTTATGTGTGCTGCTACAGCGCTCGATTTATATAAGCACCACGACTCCTTTTCGACAGATCAGTTCGGACTTCTTTTTTGGGGCTTTGTTACTGCCTTCTTTGTGTCAATAGTTGCCGTTAAAACCTTCCTCTCTTACATCCAAAAGCATTCATTTGCAGTGTTTGGTATATATCGCATCATATTGGCTTTTATCTTTTTAGGTGTAGTATATTTTATATAATGCTCATACTCGATGGAAAAAAAATAAATAATGAAATCAAACAGGATTTGAGTACGCAGATAGCTATCAAGCTTGCTGATGGGTTTGCCAAGCCGTGTCTTGCTATTGTTCAAATCGGAAATATCAGAGAGTCTACCAAATATATCGAACACAAAAAGAAATTCGCCCATAGTATTGGTGTAGAGGTGCTACACATTCATTTACCTGATACTGTTACTAACGAAGATGTGCAAAAAGAATTGCAGGCATTAAATCATGATGACACTGTTCATGGAATCATTATTCAACTTCCACTTCCAAAACATATCGATAGAGACATACTGGTTGAATCTACTGCACCAGAAAAAGACGTGGACGGCCTCACTTCCAAAAATATCAGAGGTCTTTGGACAAACGACAAAGGATATATATTGCCAGCTACTGCGCGCGCGGTTTTGACTATGCTGGAGTATTACAATATAGAGGTTACGGGTAAAAAAGTAGTGGTGATCGGCAGATCGACACTTGTGGGTAAGCCGATTGCCTTGGCACTGGTAAATAAAGGGGCAACAGTCACGATGTGTCACTCAAACACAGTAAAACTTGCAGATCATACCCTCGAAGCAGATATCATTATAAGTGCTGTTGGTTTGCCGAGACTTATAGATGAGCATTTTGTTAGACCTCATCAAGTTGTTATTGACGTCGGAATTACTTTTATAAAAGATGAAGCAGTTGAAAAAATATCCGGTGATGTAGATTTTAAGGCTGTTTCAGAGATTGTTTCTGCCATATCTCCTGTACCAGGTGGCATAGGACCACTCACGGTTTCCTCACTATTCCAAAATGTTTTTGATGCATATTGTAAGAAGGTTGCAAGCGGAATCTAGGGAGGAATGTAGGGAAGATTTTGGAGAGATGCGCTCCGTGATGTCTCGTGTGATATAATATGCAAACCAATTAACAAATACCATATATGCAACTTCCAACACATAATTTTAATTTTACATCTGAAGAGTTAAATAATTTTCTCAAAATGGCAGGATCTGTAGCAATCGGAGTGCTGACACTCTTTCTCTTGGTAAAGACTATCAATGAAATAAAAACATATTCTACTATTGGCGAAAATCCACTAAATAGTGTCCAGAATGTTATTTCAGTTACTGGTAAGTCAGATATGGATGTAAAACCTGATATAACTTCATTTTCTTGGAGCGTAGAGTCTGATGGTAAGACTATCGATGCGGCTCAGTCAAAGGCGGCTACAATAAACAATAAGGCTATCGAATTTGTTAAAAGTAAAGGGATTAAAGAAGCGGATATCAAGACTCTCTCACTCAACACATATCCAAAGTATGAGACAACATACAAAGGGTGTGTTGTTCCGAAGCCTGCTGATACAGGTGCATCTTCAGAGGGTAGTATTGGGTCACCGATGATCTCTGTTACTTCATATAATGGGGCTCCATGTAATTCTGAATCTGTAATTTCAGGATACACAACTTCTCTAAGTGTTCAGGTAAAAGTTCGAGATATCAATAAAAATGAAAAACTAGTGAGCGAACTTGTCGGAGGACTTGGTTCTATTGGTGTAAAAGCTTCTACTCCTACAAACACTATCGATGATATTGAAACATTTAAGCGAGTTGTACGAAATGAGGCTATTATCAAAGCGCGACAAGAGGCTGAGGTGCTTGCAAGAGCGCTCGGTGTAAAGCTTGTGCGGATTACTTCATTTAATGAGAACAGCGGGGGTGGATATCCATACGCTATGGACTATATGTCAGCTCGACCGGCTATGATGGAGAAGTCAGTTGCTCCAGAATTGCCAACAGGTACAAACAATATTTCATCAGAGGTAAATATTACCTACCAGATTAAGTAATTTGACAAAACTCAAGGAAAGCATAGAATAAGCCCATACATTAAAAACACCCGAAAGGGTGTTTTTAAATACAAGTTTTATCACTTAATTAAACTAGAAAAAGCGTCGTACCACAGCGGTTGGTCACAAGGCGTTATTTCACAAAATCAAAATGGCTATAAAGCAATATATCAATGAAACAATGGCTGAAATGA
Organism: Minisyncoccota bacterium; assembly: GCA_018062305.1. GTDB lineage: Bacteria > Patescibacteriota > Minisyncoccia > Phycocordibacterales > CAIZLB01 > VEQN01. The sequence goes on from JAGOSK010000001.1 coordinate 113,523, forward strand.
AGCATGTCACTTGGCCGACTCGCCAGCAGACTGTTATCTACAGTATCTTGGTTATAGGTGTTTCTATCGCTGTTTCTGCATATCTAGGACTCCTTGATTCGATATTCGCAGCGGGACTTGCACTACTTATCCCATCTCTGAACTAAACCGCACGGCATAAAGTTCAATTTTTAATAAATTTTAAATAAAAATCAAATGGCAAAACAAGCAGAAGGACAACGAAATTGGTATGCAATCCACACATATGCAGGATATGAAAATGCAGTGCTTCGAAATCTCAAACAGCGAATCGAATCCTTGCTTATGGAAGACAAGATTTTTAATGTGATCGTTCCGACAGAAAAGAAAATCAAGATCAAGGCGGGGAAGCGAGTGGAGGAAGAAGAAAAGATTTACCCTGGATACGTGCTCGTAGATATGATCGTTACAGATGACTCATGGTATGTTGTTCGAAACACTCCTCGTGTAACAGGTTTTGTAGGATCTGGAACTGTTCCTGTGCCTCTCGACAAGTCAGAAGTAGAAACACTCTTCAAGCGAATGAATACTGACAATGTTAAACACACTATTGATCTCGGAGAAGGTGATCTCATTATCATCACAGATGGTCCTTTCAAAGAGATGGAAGGAAAGGTCTCAGAAGTAGACAATGACCGAGGAAAGGTGAAGGTACTTGTATCAATGTTCGGACGAGAAACTCCAGTTGAACTCGACTTCTTGCAAGTTAAGAGAACATAAGGTACTCTAAGCGGACTATTAAAATTAATATATCAAGGCCTGGAATAAGGGTCCTTATACAAAAATCATGGCTAAAAAAGTAATAAAGAAGTTAAAGTTACAAATTCCAGCAGGTAAAGCTAACCCAGCTCCACCTATTGGTCCTGCACTTGGTCAGGCTGGTATTGCTATCGGAGATTTCGTAAAGAAGTTCAACGATGCAACTATGTCTATGATGGGAGATATTATCCCTACAGTGATCACTGTATATGAAGACCGATCATACGACTTCATTCTCAAGACTCCTCCTGCTGCAAACCTTGTAAAGAAAGCTATCAACCTCGAAACAGGTTCTGGAACTGCAAACACAAAGAAAGTAGGAAAGATTACTCGAGCTCAGGTTCGAGAAATCGCAGAGCGAAAAATGCCTGACATGAACGCTAAAGACATCGAAGGCGCAATGAAGATGATCGAAGGAACATGTCGATCTCTTGGAGTAGAGGTGATTGGGTAAGGCACTCATAAAATAAAAATACACATGTATGGATGCAATCCTGGATACATGTGTATTTTTATTTTACTTCGCTTAATAGTGAAGAAACTGTAGTTTCCTAATACTTTCCACTACTTCCAAAAGCTCCATCTCCGCGCTTAGATTCACTAAGTGTTTCTGCTTCTTCAATATCAACAGTCATTACTGGCATAATAAGCATTTGAATAATCTTTTGCCCAGCTTCAAGCGTCTGTGCTTGCCCAGATTGGTTTATGAGTCCTGCGTGTATTTCACCTCTGTAGCCTGAGTCGATTACATTTCCAAAAGTTTTGAGTCCTTGTTTGTGAGACAAACTACTTTTATCAAACATGAGTCCTACGTAACCGTCGGGTATCTCCATAGCAATTCCAAGAGGAATGGTTTTTCGATCTCCTGGTTGTAGAGTAATAGATTCGGGGATATATAAATCAAAACCCGCATCACCAAGATGGGCGTAATTTGGTATCTTTGCGTTGGGATGAATCTTTTTGATTTTCAGTTTCATAAATTTGATTTGATTGATGGTCTATTTCATATTAGAGTACGTTTCTACCTCATTGGTTAGTACAATAAGTGGAGTTTTGCTTTCTTTAAAAATCCGCTTTGATTGTTTTGATGCGTGATAATCTTTTTGTACTACGATTCGCTTGATTCCTGCATTTAATATAATTTTCGCGCACGCATAGCAGGGTGTCATCTTGCAATAGAGGGTTGATCCATCGAGTGCAATACCAACACGTCCCGCGTGCGCAACAGCATTTTGTTCTGCGTGAGTTGTACGAATACAGTGCTGAGTTTCAGACCCATCCTCATGAACTACTTTATGCATTTCGTGACCTACTTCGTCGCAGTGGGGAAGTCCTGCTGGTGCCCCTACATATCCTGTGGCCAAGATTCTCTTGTCTTTTACAATCACACAACCTGCTCTTCCTCGGTCGCAAGTTCCACGTGTTCCTACCACTTCAGTGATAGCCATAAAATATTCATCCCAAGATGGGCGGGTGTCCATTATTTTATTAGACTGCTTTTTTTGGGTACCCTTTTTTTGAGGTGTCTTAGACATGTAAGTAAAGTATATACCAATTCAAAATAAGTGTATAACGTCCCCACCTAGGTATAAAATATTGATACAATATAGGGTACATATACTTACATTGTATGGCGTATGTGCAAATAACAAATTAGCCATGTCTAAATCAGTAAAATATATTGTAATACTATTATCATTAGTGGGGATAGCGTTTGCTATTGGCGGATATATGTATTTACAAGAGAACGGTTATTTTACAGATGGGAAAGATTCTGTGGCAATAGAAGAGGATACAACTCCACTTACGGAAGAAGAGAAAAGTAGTGCGTTGGATTCCTTACAATCAAGTGTACAGAAAATATCCGTGACTCAAGCAAATAAAATATTGAGTCAAATGGGCAAAGAGCAATTTAAGCCATCAGCAAAATACATACAAGAGGTGTTTGATAGTCTAAAATAAACACATTTAATTAAAATAACATGCAACAATATTTAAAAACAAACTTCCTTTCTTTATTATCAGCCTTCATACTTTTTGTAGGAGTTCCACTTGCATACGCGTGGACTGCTCCTACCTCAACGCCACCAAATGGAAACACAAAAGCCCCTATAACAGTTTCTCTCACTGAACAAACCAAAGAAGGTAAACTAGGCTTGGGAGGATTGGCAGTATTTGGTCAGTCACTCATGAATAAAAGTGCAACAAGTAGTTATACATTGAGTACAGCCAGCAGACAAAGCCTTACTCTTGGGGTTAATGGAAAAGTTGGGGCAGAGGAATATTGTGATAAAGATGGATTAAATTGTGTAACAACTCTTGGTTTGCTTAGTGGCGGAGGTATGGGTACTACCACAGGTACATCGACAGCCACAAGCACATTGCCCGCTGGTGGTATACAAGTAAGAATGGGTCCAATGGGTTGTAATTATATATTGACTACAAATGCTACTTGTAAAACACAGGGCTGGGAAAATTGCGGAGGTGAAGGGTGTTATTCAAGATATTTTGCGTGTAATGGTGGAGGAGGAGGAAATGTTTCTCTTACCTGTCCAACAGTCCCAGTGAATCTCATTGTTAAAGCCGCGCCTGCCATAGGTTCATCTTTGAGTGTTGGCTATAGTCCGGGAACTGTATATCGCCTCGGTAATCTAAATATAGATTGGACGGGGGACAACATTCCTTCTGGTGCCCCTATAAAACTGCAAATCTTAAATTCTGGAGGTACAGAGGTGTATAAGTATGCGGGAGACGGCAGTGGTGCGACTTCTAAGACTGTACCCCTCACAGACCTCACAAAATTTACTCAAAATGGAGTATACAAGGTAGTTGCAAGTACAGTAGTGGACGGAAAAGCACTGTCTGCTACATCACAGAACTTCACTACAATAAATCCAACAGCTGAGTTTAGTTTAACTGGTGACCCAACTATCACCGCTGTAAACAACCCAACAACAGGTATTACTACAAAAATCATTGCTACATACCCTATGAAAGTGAAAGTAACTGGTGGTTTACTGACTAAACCGGTAATTGGAGACTTTGTAGCAAAGTTTGATAACGCGAGTACTTCATTTCCTGAGGTAGACGACACAACCGCAGTATTGAAAGCAACATTCCCAGCAGGAGCAACTCTCGGTGAAGGTAACCATCAATTTACAATAGAGTCTTCATACAATGTACCTGCAGCGACTGCTGCTAAGCCAACATCTGGCGAGTGGAAAGGTATGATTAAGACGATTAAGAGTAAGTTTGGAACAATTCCTGCAGAAACACTACCTTACACTAATATCATCACGACAAACTCAGCAACAGTTAAGGGTAAGTTCTAATAATCCTTGAGCTTCTGAGATAACAAAAAATACCACCCACAAAGGATGGTATTTTTTGTTGCGCATCAAAACTTGGGCGAAGTCATTCTTTCTGCACGGTTTTTTTTACTTACATTCTCCAGTGCTCTATATCTATAAAATCTTCTTTACAATATCCTGAGTTCCTCTTTTTGTGTCCCATTCATCTGCTTCCATATCTGCATGAGAGGCGATATTGGGGAGGAGTTCCTTTAGTGTCTTCGCCATTTGCTGTGCTACTACACGCAATGTTGCATGCACTGTTTGATTTGCTCGAAGCTCTGAAACGTACACAGTTTGTGGGACACTATATGTAACTTCGCAAGCAACTGCAAAGCCCAGAGCTGTATAGTACTGCTTCATATATTTATCACAGGATAGACTTTCGATATCTGCGATTTGCTCACTTATAATTTGCTCTGCTTTCGTCCGGAAACTTTCTGGAAGCTGTTCAAGATACCATGGTAAAAATCCATGATGAGTCACCAATAATGGCATTTCACATACTCCATTTCGGTGCCTCTGAATATCTCGGAAAGAGCCGAAGTCTAGTGGAAACTGAAAAGTAATTGTTCCATACTTTGCGAGTTTGATTGGTAGCTCAGTCTTTTGAGGTCGCTTTTCCAAAAGGTCTTTGTGTTCTGAAATTCCTTTTACATCTACTGTCGAAGTGTAAGAGAAGCCAGCCTTCAAAGCATTCTCCTTTCGATCATAAAAATCCAAAGCTGCGCCAAGAGAATAGTAATCCTCTTGTTCGTCGTATGTCTTGTGACTGAAACTACTAGGATACTTAGATTTGAGGGCGGAGCGAATAGATGTACCAATATCTCTAATTTCAGGAAGGGGACTATGCTCAAGATATTTGAGGTGATCGTGTGCTTGTCTAAAGTCAGTATGCCAACTTGCATACGTTGTAATTCCAGCAGGGAGAAAACCTCGCGCGATATCAAATGCTTTCACCTTGATTGCTTTTTCGTAAATTGATTCTTTTTCACCTTCTTTTATAGGATATTTATTTTTAAGAAATGGAACAAGCTCGATCAGTGCTTCATTATATAAATCCATCCACTTTTGTTGTATCTTTTTACCAAGTTCAACATCATTTTCTTTGTATGTCGGAAGGTTTTTGTCATCAACAGGGTTTAACACCTTTTGCTTGGACATATCCAAATATCGAGTACTCGCTTCCTGTCCTCTATATAGCTGCCAGTCTTGAATAGCTTTTGCCCCAAGGATACTGATGTTTTCTGCAAAAAGAGTTGTACTACCACAATCACCAATACTTTTATGGCCATACCCAACATAGAAAGTATCCATAAACTTCTCATACCCAACTTCCTTAATCTTTTGTAAATGGTTTACGACACTTTGAGGGGAGCGTGAATACAGAGCCTGAGCCATGGCTGTAGCTTCTGGATGCATATCGTCGACGATATATATCTCAGATCCTGCCGTAGTGATGGCGTCTGGCTTAATAGCTACAGTATCTGCGCTCTGTACAGCGTCTTGATTTGTATTGTTCATGCCCAAATTTTATCACTCGGGCAAGGCCCCGAGCATCTTGTTAACCAGGATTTTTGATGTCTTGGTTTGGTTTTATTTACCAACTTTTAAATTTCCGTCATATAATTGATGTGTCAAATTACAAAGGTGTCCGTGGCCGCTTAACTACAAAACCAACATGAAAGACCTTCAAATCAAGAAACTCATAGAAGCAGAAAAGAAGCGACAGAAAAGTGTAATTAATCTTATTGCATCAGAAAACTATTGTTCGACTGATGCACTTGAAGCTCTCGGCTCAGTCTTTGATAATAAATATGCAGAAGGTTATCCAGGTGCAAGATACTATGGTGGCAATCAAGTAGTTGATCAACTCGAATCACTTGCGCAAGCACGAGCATTAAAACTCTTTGGTCTCGATGCAAAAAAATGGCACGTAAATGTTCAACCTTGGTCTGGTGCGAACGCAAACTTAGCGGTGTATCTTGGGCTTGCTCCTATTGGTTCAAAAATAATGGGAATGGCCCTCACTTCAGGTGGACATCTTTCACATGGCCAAAAAGTTTCTATTACAGGAAAAGCGTGGACGCCTCTTACATATATTGTAGATCCAGAAACAGAAATGCTTGATTATGATTATGTAGAAGAATTAGCTAAAAGTGAAAAGCCGGCAATCATCGTAGCGGGATTTACTGCATATCCTCGAGAAGTTGATTGGAAACGATTTAGAAAAATTGCAGACGAGGCTGATGCACTTCTCATGGTAGATATGTCTCATCTTGCTGGGCTTGTTGCGGGTAAAGCATATCCAAGTCCATTTCCATATGCGGATATCGTAACAACAACTACTCACAAAACTTTGCGAGGTCCTCGAGGTGCAATGATTTTTTCACGAATAGATAAACGAGAGCTTAACAAAAAAATTGATAAGGCCGTTTTTCCAGGACTTCAAGGTGGTCCACACGAGAGTCAGATTGCAGGTATTGCTGTGGCTCTCAAAGAGGCGGGTGAAGCAAAATTTAAATCATATGCAAAGCAGGTGATTAAGAACGCAAAAGTTTTGGCGGCTGAGTTGCAAAAACGAGGTTGGCATATCGTTGCAGACGGAACTGATAGTCATATGGTCCTTGTAGACACATGGATGGACGGTGTGAAGGTCTCTGCCGAAGTGGCAGCGAGCATAAAGCATGGTGAAATGGCATTCGGAGCAGGAGGTGTTCCTGGAAAAGTGGCTGAATTGGCACTAGAAAAGGCGGGAATTATTTGTAACAAAAACACAGTGCCAGGAGAAAAGCGCTCACCATTTGATCCGTCTGGTATTAGACTTGGAACACCTGCTGAAACAACACGTGGTAAAAAAGAAGCAGATTTTAAGAAGATTGCAGAAAAAATTGATAAAGTTTTGAAATCTATTAAACAGTAATTGTGCGAGTACAGAAATTAAAGTGGCGGAAATTATCTAACAAAAAATAAAACGACCAATGAGCGAACAAGCGTCAAATATCAAAAAAGGAAAGCTTATCGTAATCGAGGGCACGGATGGATCTGGTAAAAAAACTCAGACAGCAAGACTTCTCGAACGACTGATTGCTCAAGGGGCCACCTTAGCATCTCTCAATGCGAGTCTGTTTACACCACATGCAGCAGGTTTAAAAGCCGAAGCATTGACGGATATTGATGAAGATAAGGACCCAACAGCAGAGACCTCTCCTATAGATAATTTCGTACAGACAATAGACTTTCCTCGCTATGGTACGCCGTCTTGTTATTTGGTCGAAAAATATTTACATGGAGGTTTTGGTACAGCAAATGAAGTCGGACCATATGTAGCTTCAATGTTTTATGCTGTAGACCGTTACGATCATTCATTCGACATGAGAAAGAAACTTGATGCGGGAACTATTCTTGTGTCCGACAGATATGTTTCAGCAAGTATGGGACATCAGGCGGGGAAGATCGATGATTTAAAAGAACGAGATGTATATCTTGATTGGCTTGATAATCTTGAGTTTGAAATATTTAAAATTCCAAGACCCGATCTAACCATCATTTTGTACGTCGACCCTGAAACCAATCAACGACTAATGGCAAGTCGTCCTGATAAAGAATATTTGAAAGGAAAAAAGACAGATATCCACGAAGCGGATTTAGAACACTTGCGGAAAGCGGGTGAAGCATTCCTATATGTAGCAAAAAAGTTTGGTTGGACTATTATTGACTGTGCTCCCAAGTCAGCTGAAAACCCAGAAGGAAAGTTGCTTGGTATTGATGAAATACACGAGATAGTGTGGAAAGAAACAAAAAAGGTTTTGGAAAATTATGAGCAATAAAGATTTTACAATCTCAAAATATCTTAAATGGTTTGTTCCGGCGTTAATGATTGTTGTGCTCTGTTTCCAGCTGTATTCAGTTTCTTTTTATAATCTTTCGCGTTGGAAGGGAGCAGGTATGGGTATGTTTTCAACGTACAAAAAGCGTATAGTAAAAGTGTCTTCTCCAGAGTATATGAACAACACTTTGTTTTCTACTCCAATACCAGATCCATTTGAGTTTTCTCTTGAAGAACTCCCAAGTGCAGGAAATGCAGATGGGTTTTGGAACTTTGTAGTATCAACACATTTTTTTGGAAAGGAGAATCAAATTCATAGTGTTCCATATCTCCACATTGGGGAATTACCAAGTTCAATGCGTATCGCAAGAATGTTGAATGAAGTTTCATTGCTAAATCAAATGAGTACTGAACTACGTCAAATACATACAGGAACTGTTCAAGTTTTTGGTATAAAATCGTACGAAACTGGCCGTGGAATAGTACACTTTGAAACTCTATTAAGAAGGGAATATGGATCGACTAGTCCAATTCATAAATAAAAACATGAAACTTTTAAAAACGTATTTACAAAAGGGCGTCGAATTCTTCGAGAAAGTAGATAGATTTAATTTGTTGGGATATTTGACCCTTTTTATGCTTTTATTTTTTGGACCAAATGAGTGGTTTTTACTTCCTATATATCAAATAGCTCTACTTCTCTCTCTACTATTTTCTCAAATGCTACGCTCACCAGTATTGTGGGGAACACTGTCCTTTGTGACATTTGTTGCACTGTTCGATTTTTGGGAAATAGTTGATAACCATATGTGGCTTATATTGTATTGGCTTCTTGTGCTGTTCCTGACAACTTTAAGTAGCCGAATGTATAAGACTGACATCCTGGATTTCGTAAAACACAATGCAATATTTATGATGGTTTTTATAATGGGAGTATCTGTTTTACAGAAGATTGTGGGAGGAGTTTTTATGGACGGTTCATTCTTTGAGTTCACCATCCTGACTGACGAGAGATTTTATTTAATTGCACACTATTTGGGTGGTATATCAACTTTCGATTTTTTCAATAATGTCGATATGTTGTCTAATTTGTCCGACCCTCATTCACCTCTGGTTATAAAAACATCAAACGCTGTACGAACAGTATCACTTATTTTTACATACTCTATAGTTTTGCTTGAGATATGCATTGCCACCCTGTTTTTGGTAAAGAATAGAAAAGCCCGTTTATGGGCACACATATTGAACGCATTGTTTATTATCACGGTATATTTTGTTGCACCAGTATATGCCTTTGCCTTTCTTATTGCTGTATTGGCTATTGCTACTTTAGACACAGACAGGTCTTCATCAAGACTTCTGTTGATGTATTTTGCACTTTTGATTCTCATTTTTCTATATAAAATCCCATGGTTCTCTTTGGTGGTGTATTTTGCCAATGTTTAATGTATTAAGATTTGTTTACTGATGCCATAAGTGCATAAAACAATAAAGTGCAAAATCTCTGTTTTTGTGTAATATATGAGTACTATACACAGCATTATGAAAGACGCCCTCAAAGACCACATCGTACAGACACTTCTTCGACTGAACCTTATTGAAGAATCTGAGAAAGATCAGACTCACTCCCGAATTATTATCGAGAGGCCTGCCGATATGTCTCATGGTGATTATGCAACAAATGTAGCAATGCTTTTTGCTCCAAAAGCAAAAAAGAGTCCTCTTGCGCTAGCTATTGAAATTGTTGAAAACTTGAGAGAAATACTTCCTATAAGTCTTGCGGGAGAGCCAGCGCAGAGTACTTCCACATCAGACAACGAAAACGAACTGAAAAATATACAAAAAATTGAAATAGCTGGTCCGGGATTTATTAATATTTATTTAAAAAATTCTGTATACCGTAAAACAATTTCTGAGATTCTAGCAACAGGCGACACTTTTGGTACGAACACTTCAGAACAAAGTTCAGTTGGGCAGCAAAAGAAAATCGCTTTTGAATATACAGATCCAAACCCATTCAAGGTTTTTCATATTGGTCACCTTATGGCAAACACAGCGGGAGAGTCTCTTGCTCGTCTTGCAGAAGTTAACGGTGCAGAGGTAAAGCGTTTTTGTTATCAAGGAGATGTGGGAAGACATATTGCACTCATGATGTGGGGCTTACGACTTGTGGATGGTGGTATTCCAGGTGAATCAGCTAGTATAAGTGAAAAAGTAGCTTATTTTGGAAAAGCCTATGCCTTGGGTGCTACTGCATTTAAAAAATTGGAAGATGCGAGTAAGGAGGCAGGAGAAGTGGATGATCAAGGGCGTGCTACGGGTGCAGATTTTAAAAAGATGGAGGATGAGGTTCGTGAACTCAATAGAAAGATTTATGATCGAAGTGATGTTGAGGTAAATGAAATTTATGACAAAGGAAAAGAATGGAGTTTACAACACTTCGAAGAGTTGTATGAAATTCTTGGCACTAAGTTTGACCGATACTTCTTTGAAAGTCAGGTGACTGATAAGGGTATAGAAATTGTTAAAGCAAATACTACTCCAAAAGGTGAATCTGTATTTGAAGAAAGTAATGGAGCGGTTATTTTTGCTGGAGAAAAGTATGGTCTGCACACTCGAGTATTTCTCACTAAAGATGGCCTTCCTACATATGAAGGAAAGGAAATAGGCCTCGTACCAACAAAATATGATGCATATAATTATGATCTGGGTTTTTATGTTACAGCAAATGAGCAAGATGAATATTTTAGAGTTGTATTGAAAGCAGCGTCATTTATTTTTCCAGAAATAATTGCTAAGACAAAACATGTGTCTCATGGAATGCTTAAACTGACTACGGGTAAAATGTCGTCACGAACAGGTGATGTTATTACTGGTGAATCACTTCTGATGGATATGATTGAGAGATCCCTTGAAAAGATGAAAGATAGAGACATGTCTGAGGGTGAGAAGAAGGATGTTGCAAAGGATGTGGCTGTTGCTGCAATTAAATACACGGTACTTCGACAGTCGCTTGGAAAAGACGTTGTATTTGATCCTGAAAAGTCTCTTTCTTTTGAAGGTGACTCTGGTCCATACTTACAATATGCATATGTTCGAGCTAAATCACTTCTCAATAAAGCGAAGGAGATGAGTGTGGTTCAGTATGTGGATATGGCAGGAACTTCAAAAGAAGAAGGGGAAAGTGTTGTTGGTCCGACCGCTGATGGAGAAAAGACTACAGACAGCGGGTTGATGTTGAAGCTTGAAAAGACCCTAGCTCGTTACCCTGAAACTATTGAAAGAGCATGGAAAGAACTTTCTCCTCATCATGTTTCAAACTACCTCATTGACCTTGCCGGTACATTTAGTTCATTTTATGCGAACACTCAAGTTGTGAAGGTTGACGACCCATCTTCTGCTTACAAGGTAGCGCTTGTACAGGCTTTTTCTATTGTAATGAAAAACGGCTTGGCTGTGCTTGGTATACGAGTTCCAGAGAAGATGTAGTTGCGTCAGTAGGCTACTTTGTACTATATTATGCTTAACTATATAAGGTCTTTTGCTCTACTATTGAGAACTACCTGTGCACTATATAAGTATTAAAAATATACATATATAAACTGACGGAAGACTCCGCCATTTCGCAAAATAAACTAATGACTAACACCGACCCTAAAAATCCATACCAAATCCTTTTATACTACAAATATACTCACGTCGCTGATCCAGAGGCTTTTGTAAAATGGCATAAAGAAATATGTGAACAATTTGGTTTTAAAGGTCGTATTCTCATCGCGCACGAAGGAATCAATGGAACTCTTGAGGGTTTGGTTGGTCATACTGAAGAATATATGCGATTGATGCACGAGCAAGATGGTGTTCAGACAGAAAGGGGTCAACATTCATTCGGTGATTTTTCCGATATGCCTTTTAAAACTAGTCCGGGTACAGTAGATGGCACTGCGTTTCCAAAGATGAAAGTGAAAGTGCGAAAAGAAGTGGTATCACTAGGACTTGATCGATATGGAGAAGAAGACATTGATCCAAATAAAATAACGGGAGCATACCTAGAACCTGAAGAGCTAAAAAAATGGTACGAGTCTGGTGAGGATTTTGAAATCATTGATATGCGAAATGATTATGAATTTAAAGTTGGGCATTTTAAGAATTCAGTAAATCCAAAAATGGATAATTTCCGTGATTTACCAAAAGTGCTTAGTGAATCAGAACAATTGCAAAAAATAAAGAAAGCTTCGGAAGAAGGAAAGAAGGTGGTTACTGTATGTACTGGAGGTATTCGATGTGAAAAAGCCTCTGGATATATTATGCAAAAAGGTTTTAAGAATGTGTATCAACTTCACGGAGGCATGCATAAGTTTATGGAGAAATTTCCTGGAGAGGATTTCCTCGGCTCATTGTATGTATTTGATAATAGAGAAATAACTGATTTTGCAACTGAAAAGGGTATAGAGCGACCAGTGGTGGGTAAGTGTGATATATGCCAGACAACTACTGAAAAATACACTAACTGTGCGAATATCGAATGTCACCTAAAGATGCTCTGCTGTGAAGGGTGCCTTGCTGATTCTATAAAAGAGATAAAAGATTTAATAATCGAAGAACGAGAGAGTGGAAATGAAACGCAGGCTGTGGCTTTAGAAAAAATCCTGCAAGTTGCTAAGGGTTTTGTATTTTGTTCAGATGAATGTCGTGAATGTGTTGGTATGAGAGCAGGGAAGGTGGTGCTTGTTTAACAGTCAATTATCAACTTGACGGTATTTTGTATTGGTGGCACAATGCTATCTTGTAAGTCGCACCATCCTCTCAGGACGGTGAAGGGGCTTACAAACCAGAACAACGTTAAAACCAACAGCATCCCCATGGCAAATAAAGGTACTCCTCCAAGTGCAGGTAAAGGTTCAGGTCCGAACTCAGGCCCAAAAGGTCATAGTCATGGACCTACTCGTTCCAGTTTCCAACTCCTCCAGAGGACTTGGAGCAATCAACGTCTGAGGACACAACATCTGCGCCCACGAGGGTAATCCAATAGCATCATCCGCCATAAACCTAAACCCGGCCCCCTATATCAGCTTGAGAAACTGATGGGGGCCTCTTCTTTTACCTAGTAGAAAAAGTAAAGCTAAAGTGTTACTATAACTTCAAAGACGCATTAATTCGCGGATAGGCGCACAAAGCGCAATTTACACACATAACAATCAAATAAAATGGCAGAATCCAATCCAAAGCCCCAGACAGAGGTACATGCGGGCGATGCATCCAAGACAAAATCTGCCCTGCGAGAAGAAGCTGTTTTGGCTTTTTGGCAGGAGCACAATATTTTTGAAAAAAGTTTAAAGAAAGACTCACCTAAGGGTAACTTTGTCTTTTTTGATGGACCACCGTACGCAACTGGTCTTCCACACTTCGGTCACATGATTCCTTCAACAGTGAAGGATATTATTCCTCGATACAAAACTATGCAGGGCTACAATGTCCAGCGTAAGTGGGGTTGGGATTGTCACGGTCTTCCTATTGAGAATCTTATAGAAAAAGAGCTTGGGCTTACGGATAAAAAAGCCATTGAAGAATTTGGTATTGATAAATTTAATAAAGCAGCAAAAGATAGTGTCTTTCGATATGACATAGACTGGAAGCGGCTTGTCCGTCGCGCTGGGCGCTGGGTTGATATGGAAAATGATTATCACACAATGGATTCAAGCTACACTGAGTCTGTATGGTGGTCGTTCAAAACTCTCGCTGAAAATAAAAAATACCATAAAGATGGACTGGTATATGAAGCATTTAAAGTAATGCCATTTTGTCCACGATGTCAGACTTCACTTTCAAACTTCGAAGTAGGGCAGGGATATAAAGACATTCCAGATATTTCTGCGTATGTGCTTTTCGAATTGCGAGATGAAGGCGACACATCAAGCGGTGGGCACATAGGCGAATCTTTTCTAGCTTGGACTACAACTCCATGGACACTCCCAGGAAACACAGCTCTTGCCGTAAATCCCGAACTTAAATATTCACTTATAGAAACTGTTCAAAAAGATATTCCTGTTAAAGTGTGGGTTGCATCTGATTTGATTTCTAAATTGAAAGAAAAAAATATCTTGCCTGAAGCATGCACGACCCTCAAAGAAGTAAAAGGTAGTGAGTTGGTTGGACAATCTTACGTGCCACCTTTTGATTTCTATACAAAACCTGGAACGCTTCCATCAAATCAAGAAGCAAAAATAAATAATGCATGGAAAGTATATGCTGGAGATTTTGTTACCGCAGAAGATGGTACAGGTATCGTGCATATTGCCCCTGCATTTGGTGATGATGACTACAAGCTAGCTGTTGCCCAAGATCTGCCAATCATCATCCACGTCGGTACAGATGGAAAAATAAAAGAAGGAAATGGTTCGCTTTCTGGTCTATACGCAAAACCAAAAGGGGATCATCAGTTAACGGATATTGAAGTAATCAAGTTGTTGGCACATAATACCGTATCTGTCGCAGCTGGAAATGCACCACTCCTCTTTGCAAAAGAAAAACTGGTTCACTCATATCCACATTGTTGGCGGTGTGATACTCCGCTTTTAAACTACGCTACTTCATCGTGGTTTGTTCGAGTGACTGAACTCAAAGATAAGCTCATTGAGGAAAATAATAAAGTGAATTGGATTCCAAAAGAAGTAGGCGAGGGGCGTTTTGGAAAATGGATTGAAAACGTTCGAGATTGGGCAATTTCACGAAGTCGATATTGGGGTGCACCGTTGCCAATCTGGAGAGGTCAAAAATCTGGCAAAGTAGAAATAATAGGATCAGTCGAAGAACTCAAGTTAAAAATCAAAGGGCGAGGAAATGCTATTACACTTATGCGTCATGGTGAGGCTGAATCAAATGTACTCGATGTGATTAGCTCTGATCGAAGTGAAGAAGGTAGAGAAAAACACGGTCTTACTATGCGTGGAAAAGGGCAAGTCGAAGAAGCTGCACAAAAAATCCATGCAGACCAGAAAGAGTCTGGTAAAAAAATTACCAAGATTTATGCCTCAGATTTTAGACGAACTCGCGAAACTGCTGAGCATGTTGCGAGTGCACTAGGTTTGGATGCATCACAAATCATATTTGACGCACGCCTCCGAGAAATCAATGGCGGAGATTTTGATGGTGGTAAATGGTCAGAACGCGCTAGTTTCTTTAATGGTCTCCACGATACAATTTACAAAAAAGTTCCAAACGGCGAATCAGTTGAAGATGTGAAAAAGAGAACAGCAGAATTTTTGTATGATTTGGATAGTAAACACGAAGATGAAAATATTCTGGTCATAACACACGGACTTCCGCTTCGTCTGATGATAAATACCGTAAACGGTAAGACATGTCGAGATTTGCTTCGATCAGGTTGGAGAGATTATTCAGACCCAAATGCGTCACTCCATGTGATTGATTTCAAACCACTTCCTCATAATGAAAGTATGGAGCTCGATCTACATCGACCATATATTGATGCTGTAACTTGGGAAAGCAAGGTAGAGGAGGGAATCGTGTTTCTTGATGGAACAAAATCTGTCGGAGGAGAGACAGAGACAATGGTACGAGTGCCTGAAGTATTCGACGTGTGGTATGACTCTGGTTCTATGCCATTTGCTCAGGCTCATTACCCATTTGAAAACAAAGAACTTTTTGAGCAACAGAATAGCCCTATTTTCCCAGCTGACTTTATAGCAGAAGGACTTGATCAGACTCGAGGGTGGTTTTATTCACTGATGGTTTTGGGTGTGGGATTATTTGATAAAAGCCCATACAAGAACGTAATCGTAAATGGTCTAATGCTCGCTGAGGACGGTAGAAAAATGTCCAAGAGTCTGAAGAATTATCCGCCGATGGAGCCGACTTTTGATAAGTACGGTGTTGATCCACTCCGATATTTTATCGCTTCGTCATCGGTGACGCATTCTGAAGAAGTTTTATTTTCTGAAAAGATTCTTGATGAAATTAATAAAAAGATTTTCAATCGGCTGGAAAATGTATATTCATTCTATGTTCTCTATGCCGACAATGTTCCAATGGGAGAGGGTGGCGAAGCTAGTGAAGCTTCTAACACGCCAGACTCAGTTCCACATTCAGACAATATATTAGACAAATGGATTATCGCTCGGTTGGCTGAACTTAAATCAGAAATCGAAAAAGGTCTAGACACATATCAAATAGATAAAGCCGCTCGACCTATTGCAGACATCGTAGATGATCTTTCAACTTGGTATTTGCGACGTTCACGAGAACGGTTTAAGGGTGATGACGCAAAAGACAAAGAGCAAGCAATGCAAACAACTCGTTTTGCACTACTTACTTTTTCAAAACTAGTCGCTCCGTTTATTCCATTTATGGCAGAGCATATGTACCAAAACGTGCGAAATGAAATAGCTCGTCTAAGTTCAACTTCAGCAATTCTTATGCCAGAAAGTGTGCACCTAACAGATTGGCCAACGCTTCCTCCTGTTGACCACACTTTGATTGAATCAATGAAAGTTATTCGAAAACTTGTAGAAACAGGACTCGCTCTGCGTGCAAAAGCGGGTATAAAAGTGCGACAGCCCTTGGCTTCATTCACATTCACTGAGGAAGATGCGAGCGGCGCAACTGGTATTGAATTCTCTAAAGAGATGTTAGAGATAATAAAAGAAGAACTCAATGTAAAAGAAGTTAGAAAGGGTAGTGAATTGGCACTCGATACAAATCTCACTGTTGAACTCAAAGAGGAGGGTGTGGTTCGAGATATTATCCGTGGTGCTCAAGAAGCTCGAAAGAACGAGGGGCTTGTACCGAGTGACACTATTGCACTGACTGTTTCTGCATCGGCTCCGACTCTTGAGATTTTGCGAAAAAATGAAGAGATGCTCAAAAAGCCAATCCAAGCTGAAAGAGTCGAGTATATCGAGATGAATGATGTGGAAGAAGCTTTGTTGAAGGTCTCTAAAATATAGGAGTGCCAAAGTTGCACTTCGATGTATCACCATGTCCCATCACATTTATCAAACCAAAGCATTTATTATAGATAGTGTGGATGTTGGAGAAGCAAATAAACTCCTGACTATTTTCACTGCTGACCTTGGATTGATACATGTTTCGGCACAAGGGGTACGAGTGATGAAATCAAAACTTCGACAGTCGATCCAAGACTTGTCGTATTCAAAGATTGCACTAGTGCGTGGAAAAGAGTATTGGAGATTGACCAGCGCTGAGAAACTCATCTCGTTGTATGACAAACGAGTCAATTTGATGACTAGAAAACTCATGGCGCGTGTACTATTGTTTGTAAAACGACTTACAACAGGTGAATCAAAACATGAGGAACTCTTCGATATGTTATCCAAACTCTTCACGTTTTGTTTTGAGAATTCGAAACAACTAGCTGAATATCAGCACAAACAAGAAGGTGGCGAAGTACATAGCCAGAACAAAAATATCCTCAGCACATTAGAATTAATTATCAATTTTAGAATCCTAGAATCTTTAGGATACGGATCAGATGACACAGGTTTTGATGAAATTCGTAATATGTTCGATTGGAATCTAGCTATGATCGAAGGTTTAGCTTCAGATACAGAGAGAATTAAAAAGATTGAGATGCATATCAAACAGGCAATTATAAGTAGTCACTTGTAGTCTGTGATATAATTTTCCTATATGTCTATTGATAATAGTAAAATAGAAGACCTAAAAAAGAAGTTATTTTCGAACTCTGGTGAAAAAATGCCATTGCCACCGAGAGCAAAACTTCAACGTCACGGCGTCATGGTTAATACTGGCTGGAAAGATGACGATGACGACGAAGATGGTAATGCGCTTTCTGTAGCAACCGATGATGTTGTTTCTTTTGCTACGCATGGCAATGCGAAAGGTCTCGATGTGCGACCAGTAGTTGATAGAGGAAATATGTTCAAAAAGATACTGGGTGGAGTTTCGGTGCTTTTTATATTTGCCTTACTCTTTGCTGGATATACGCTATACACCGGTTCAAATTTTGTTTCAAATAATAATATAGACATAAAACTGATAGGTCCGGTGATGAGTCCTGCGGGTGAAGAGTTGTCACTTGATGTTGATATTGTAAATAGAAATACAGCAGACTTGATACTAGTTGATCTAGTGATCACATATCCAGAAGGTACTCGAAATGCTGATGACCGAGTTACAGCAATGACTCAAGACCGTATTGCTATTGCAACTATTGGAAAGGGTAAAACAGTTCGTCAGACAGTGCGTTCTGTGCTTTTTGGAGAGGAAAATACCAAGAAAAATATCAAAATAGCACTAGAGTATCGAATAGAAGGCTCATCAAATATTTTCGTAAAAGAAAAACAATATCCAATCTTTATTGGATCTTCCCCGATTGCTGTAAATGTTGATTCTGCTACGGAAGTTATCCCCGAACAAGAAAATGAATTCAAAATCTCCATCCGTTCAAACAGTTCTTCTATTATCAAAGGTTTAGTGTTCAAAGCTGAGTATCCATTTGGTTTTGATTTTATTTCAGCAATACCTGCAACAAGTGGGGACAATGCTACTTGGGTGCTTGGTGACATCAAACCTGGAGAAGAGCGCCAGATAACAGTGCGTGGACGAATTCTCGGTGGCGATTCACAAGAGCGAGTATTTCGTTTTTATACAGGTACAGAAGATGTGACAGATAAAATGGAAATCGGGACTGTGTTTGTGGCAAACTCAACAGTGATAACCTTGAAGCGACCATTCTTGAGTGCTGATCTTTCACTTGATGGAAAGACTGGTGATGTGTATATCGCTCGTGCTGGTGAAGATGTAAAAGGTGAAATCACTTGGCAAAACAATCTCGATGTTCCAATAAATGATGCAGTGATAGAAGCTCGGATTACTGGTCCAATGCTCGACAAGGGATCTATTCGTGGCGATCAAGGATTTTATCGTTCAGTAGACAATACTATCATTTGGGATAATTCGACCCTCGAAGGATTGAAGGAATTAAAAGCGGGAGATATCGGTAGACTTCAGTTCTCATTTGCAGCACTTCAACCAAGCGTAGAGCGCAACTCAACCTTTAGAAGAGAATCTATCAAAGTTGAACTTTCTATTCGTGCAAAAAGACTCAATGAAGATAAGGTGCCAGAAGAAATCGTATCGAATGTAGTGCGTACCGTAAAAATAGCATCAGACATAGCTTTGACAACTCGACTCGTGCGAAATGTGGGACCATTTGTAAATACAGGTCCAATACCTCCAATGCCAGAACAGCCTTCAACATATACCGTACTAGTTAGTCTTAAAAATTCATATAACAGCGTCAAGGATGTAGTGTACACAGCAACTCTGCCACAGTATGTAGAATGGATTGGACAGGTGTATCCAAGCAATAGTTCGGTGACATACAATGCAGACAAGCATCAGATTTCTTGGCAAATAGGGGACATGCAACCTGGTGTTGGGTATTCATCGAGTGCAAAAGATTTTGCGTTTCAGGTTTCGTTCTTACCAAGTATCGGGCAATTGGCAACGACACCGCCGATAGTGACCAATCAACGTATTGTCGGCAAAGACAATTTCACTGGTCAAATCACAGAGACAAAAGCCACTCTGCTTGATATAAAAATAGAAACAGATCCAAAATTCCAGTATGGCGATGATAAGGTGGGTGGGGAAGATTCCATTTAAAAAATTTGTTAATGGGAGTACGGACGAATTAACCAAGCTCTATTATTTTGATAATTCGCCTCGTGCTCGTGCCGGTCGCACTCGCAAGTCTCCCATTAACAAATTTTTAAATGTCATCAAACAGGTAGATACATCTTATGGTGAATAATGTGCAATAGGTGGTCCTGTTCCTGCCTTTGTAAAATGCCCTGAAATCGTATAGTATAAGGACATTATGACAGAACAAAATGCCGACCATAAAGCAGACCAGAAATTAGCAAAATACCCAGAAGGTACAATGGAAAAACTTATTTCCTTGGCGAAACGAAAGGGTTTCATCTACCAAGGCTCTGAGATCTACGGAGGTCTTGCTGGTACTTGGGATTATGGACCACTTGGAGTAGCTCTCAAAAACAATATTCAAAATCTTTGGTGGAAAAAGTTTGTTCTAGATCGAGAAGATATGTATGGTATCGACGCGGCTATTCTCATGAACCAAGAAGTATGGAAAGCCTCAGGGCACGTTGGCGGTTTTGCGGACCCACTTGTTGAAGACCTCAAAACACAAAAGCGATATCGAGCAGACCATTTACTCGAAGAAATGGGTGTTGATCCAAAAGAAATGACTCCAGCTCAAATGGATGCGTATATCAAAGAAAAGGGAATCAAAAGTCCTGAAGGAAATCCACTCGGCGATGTTCGACAGTTTAATATGATGCTGAAGACTAGTGTAGGTGCGAATGAAGACAGTTCGTCTATTTCATATCTTCGTCCAGAAACAGCGCAAGGTATTTTTGTAAACTTTAAAAATGTGGTTGATTCATTCCACCCAAAGCTTCCATTTGGTATTGCCCAAATTGGTAAAGCTTTTCGAAATGAAATTGCCCCACGAGATTTTATTTTCCGAGTTCGTGAGTTGGAGCAAATGGAAATTGAGTATTTTGTTCGACCAGAGCAATGGGAAGAAATCTTTGAGCAGTTATATGCCGAACAGCAGGCTTTCTTGCAGGAAATTGGTTTGAGTGAAAATAAATTGCATAAAATAATCGTGCCAGATGCTGATCGTGCACACTACTCAAAGCATAGTATAGACACCGAGTTTGATTTTCCATTTGGTCAAAAAGAACTTTTGGGTCTTGCGTACAGAACTGATTTTGATTTGACGGCTCACTCCACAGCTTCAAAGGTTGATCTTTCGTACTTTGACGAAGCTGAGACAGACGCTGAAAAAAAGCGCTTTATTCCACACTGTATCGAGCCGACATTTGGAGTTGGACGATTGCTTCTCGCTGTTCTTGCTGATGCATACCGAGAAGATACGATAGGAGACGAACCACGTGCATATATGAAGTTTTCGCCAAAGGTTGCACCTATTCTTGTTGCCGTTTCTCCTCTTTTGAAAAATAAGCCACAGCTTGTAGATAAGGCTCGTGAAATCTTTAATACTTTGCGAAAAGTTTTCCCAGGGCGAGTTGCGTTTGATGATAATGGAAACATTGGCAAGCGATATCGCCGACAAGATGAAATCGGTACACCTTTTTGTGTGGTGGTAGATTTTGATACTGTTGAAACGACAGACGAAAATAAGGGTGCACTTTTGAATACTGTAACTGTGCGACATCGAGACACTGGAGAGCAGGAGAGAGTAAGTATGGACGCATTAGTTACAATGCTTAAAAAATCTCAGGAATAGTGAGTTGCCAAATCCAATCTAGGAGTATATCCTTTTGAATAGAATCTTTTGATCTGGAACAAAAGAAGCCTGCAGTACTGGTCTTTTCTAGTATTGTTTCATTTGAACAACTCAACCATTTAGTTTCCAGAGACTAAATTGGAGGATTAATATTGTGCTCCGTACAACAACTCCCAGGGAAAAAAAGCAAGCTTTGGTTAAAGAGACGGTTCGCCGTCTTTGTGAAAAAGGAAGTTTGGTGCCAGATCTGATTCGACCTATCATAATGGTCCCGATTCACAAAGATCTGACGATTGTCATCGAATGGCTCATGGATGTGTTTGGTATTCGTCTGTCAAATGGCAGGTCAAATGACAATAGACACGATGCCATGTTCTATTGGGGGGATAAGACCACTGCGGCTTTATACCAGGCGAATTGGAGGGAATTTACTCAGAACGGATTCTTTTCGGTCCGAGCGACGACTGAAGATGCACTCGTCGAGCTGGTCAAAATTCTCAGAGAGGTAGGGTTTGACTACGTCTGCCCCAGTTACTCTGATGTGGATATGCGATTCTCTCAATTGCATGAACCTTGGTTGGGTCTGACCATCAGAGTCACCTTCTGGTATAATCTTCCTGAAGATCCAGGTCCTCCCTGGGACACTACTCAGTCAGATTCTGATGACGACGAATAAGCGCTTTCGCCACCGATCATTCAAACTACACAGCCGAGCATCACATAGTGGTGCTCGGCTGGTTTACTTTTTATCTCTGAAAGCGTATATTTTCCTCAATAATAGCTATGAAAAAACCTACTACTTCAAAACCTTCGAACTCCCTAAAGTTTTCCAAAAAGACCCTCCCAAACGGCCTTCGATATCTTTTCATCCCTATGGAGCAAACACAAACCATGCTCGCTATGGTTCTTGTTGCAACTGGCACGGACTATGAGTCCAAGAGGGAAAATGGTCTTGCACACTTTTTAGAGCATATGTGTTTCAAGGGGACAACAAAGCGTCCATCAGCCAAAGATATTGCACTGGAGTTTGATACTATTGGTGCCGATTACAATGCATTCACTTCACGTGGACTTACGGGATATTTTGCGCGTGCGCACAAAAAGCATGCTTCACATATTTTTGAAATAGTTTCAGACGTGTATTTGAACTCGATTTTTCCAAATGAAGAAATTGAAAAGGAAAAGGGGGTGGTGATACAGGAAATAAACATGTATGCAGATGATCCGCAATCTCGAGTTTCAAAACTTGCTACACATCTTCTCTACGGAGATCAGCCTGCAGGGTGGGAGATACTTGGTACAAAAGAAACGGTATCAAGTTTTACGCGAAAGGATTTGCTCCGATATAGAAAAAATCAGTACGATGCTAAAAACACTTTAGTTGTCATCGCTGGAAATTTTGATCAAAAATCACTCGAGTTGCAAATACGAAAAGCATTTGGAAAAATGTCATCTGGCAAAAAGAATACTCGTGCAAAAACAATTGTAAAACAATCCGCTCCGCAGATCGCAATCGACACACGAAAAACAGATCAAACCCATTTGTTACTTACATTTCGTGCGTATGGATATGAGAAGGGAGGTATCGCTTCTAAACTTGATCTAAAGAAAAATGGCGTTCTAAATGAAATTGGTGTGCAAAAAAAGATTTCAGCTCTTCGTACACTTTCAACAGCACTCGGTGGCGGTATGAGTTCACGACTATTTCAAAAAATGCGTGAAGAACTTGGTATTTGTTATTACGTTGGCTCATCTGCATCACTTCGACCTGATGCTGGAAACTTAGTTATTTCAGCTGGTGTTGCAAATGACAGAGTAAAGGAAGCCCTCGAAGGGATAATGGAAGAAGTGCGAAAGTTTAAGGCTGAGGGGATAACGCTGGAAGAACTCACAAAGGTCAAAGAATATCGACTTTCTGGATTGGTGCTCCACCTTGAAACCACGGAAGACTTTGCTGATTTCTATGGAAAAGAAGAAATATTGAGAGACAAGATAACAACTGAGGATGAGGTTTCAAAACGTATTGAAGAAACAATGAAAGAGGAGGTTGATACCGTTGCAAAGGAGATTTTTGTGGCGTCTGGAGTCAATCTGGCTATTACCGGTCCATTTGGTGGAAAGGATAAAAAGGAGTTTTTGAAGATTATTTCTGACTTTACAAAACCACCTAAAGGAATATAGTTGTTTTAAAATATAGGTCATTGAATAAGCGAGATTTAATTCCGCATAAAACAAACAATCAACAGCTCAAATGAGCATGGAAGGGGGTTTCTTTATGGATATTGTCAATTTCAGTGAATTATCAAATCAAGCACTGTTTCGAACAGTTCTCAATCGTCTGTGGGATGAGTACAGTCGTGGAGGTATTTCGCATCGGCGAAGCTACCAATCCTCACTTATTGAGGGGTTCATGAATTTCTTTCCGATTCTTGAGGGGTGTCATTATCTAGAAGGTGACTTCTTCAGAATTACACAAATGCGGTGCGAGGAAGTAGTACCCCAAGTGAATCTATATTCTCAGCTTGAACTGCCATTTACAGAGATGGGAGTTTTGTCACTTGAGGAATTTACACTTGTTTCGCTACAAGAATTGTGTCGTTGGTATGACGAAGAATCCACCAAAGAAGGTTTTAATTATCAGTGGCCTAAAAATATAGCCCACTGTTTAGAGAAACTTTTCAGGTTGGCATACTCACAAGTGAGAATTGAAAGGATTCGTCACACTCTATCCGACAAGGATTCGATTATCAGGGAGGGTAATTTGCGCTCTCGTATCGCGGCCAAGAATGAGCAAAGAGCTGAAGACTTCGAGAAAGGCATAAACCCTTGGACAGATCCGATACAGCAGTTTATGTACAAATGAAAGTCTGAGCTGTGGTCGACTCTGTTTCATTGATTGAGTTATAAGATGAACCTCTGGAAGTACCAGAGGTTTTGTGTTTTTGATTAGTGATTGCATTAATGGTCTAAAAATTGAGAAAACGAGTAATCAACACCCAACCTTTCCGTCTATGAAGGTGAGTGGTATTCTATATTCGTAATATATCAAATTCGTCGAGTCAAAATCCGCTTAGTTTTGCAAAATAAAACCGCACAATTTCGCCAAAATCATATGAAAGAACAAGAAGTAGAACTAAAAAGACTAAGCCTCCATATCAGTATGGGTACCCTTTTCAAGGTGGCTATCTTCGCCCTTGCTGCTTACTTTGCTTTTGAGCTCCGAGGTCTTATTCTTATTATTCTCTCATCGGTGGTTATTGCTTCTGTCATTGAGCCTGGTACACGATGGCTAGTTAAAAGGGGATTTCAGCGAGTATTTGCTGCTATTACAATGTACCTTGGTATCGTTGCTTTCATCGCTGGTGCTGTGACTTTTGTTATTCCACCTCTATATACAGAAACAGTTTCAGCTATCAACAATCTCCCAAAGCATATCAAGACTATCGATATCCTCACCCCTATTCACAAGGGGACATACAACACTGTAAAGACATTTTTCCCAGATATCCCAGCAACTGTTTCAGTGGGTGATCTCGCCGGTATTTTTACAGGTACAGTTTCTAACTTTTCAGGAGGAGTGTTTGACACTATCGCGAGCTTCTTCGGCGGTATTATCAGTATTGTCTTAGTTATGGTTATTTCTTTTTATCTCTCTGTTCGAGAAGATGGGGTAGGAGAGTTTTTGGGTATCATCACTCCGCTTCGACACGAACGATATGTAAAAGGTTTATGGCAACGTTCACAACACAAGATCGGTAAATGGATGCAAGGGCAGATTCTGCTGGCATTTTCGGTGGGCCTGGTCACATACGTAGCCTTGTTAATTGTAGGTATTCCACACCCACTTTTGCTCGCGTTCATTGCTGGAGTATTTGAGCTTATACCTATTATTGGCCTCACACTTTCTGTTATTCCAGCCTTCTTACTCGCAATGCTCGATGGAGGTCTCGGTCTCGGACTCATTGTGATCGCTGTCTATGTGGTTATTCAGCAAATAGAGTCTCACTTGGTATATCCACTTGTAGTAAAGAAAGTCATCGGCGTGCCACCACTTCTCGTTATTATTGCACTAGTTGCGGGAGCGCAGCTTGCAGGGCTTGTAGGGGCACTTTTGGCAGTACCTATCTCGGTGGCACTTATGGAGTTTATCGACGATGTAGAGCGGAGGAAGCGGTTTGTGACTCCGGAGGTAGAAGAGGAGGTGGGGGTTTAGTTCAGGACTAGAAATAGAAGTAATTTTCAACTATAAGTATTGCTAGAATAATTGCACCAATTATAAATTTATATTTGATATCATAACTAAAAAATAGAGAAATACCGTATACGATTACGGCTATAATTGCTGGAATTATGACATCTAGTGCATTTAATCTATTTTGAGAAAGTAAGTTTCCTTGTAATGATTTAGAACTACTTGGAGAATCTGTAAATATAATATGAAAAAACCACGATATGAGATCTGGTAAATTAGAGATTACCAATGTAATAGTGAGCAATATTTGAATTACGAATATTATGATTAAGAACGTTATATTCATGAAATGTAGTGCTTAAATTTATATATTTAAGTATATCATGTTTGTGATTGCAAAAATGAACGACGAAAACGGTTTGTCACTCCAGAGGTTGAGGAGGAGGTGGGGGTTTAAATTTATATAGCCTACAAGTCTATAGATGCAAGTATTCCGAAACATAATCCTCCACCTATTATTAAAAACATTATAATAAAGAGTACGACTAGGGATAAAGCTTTTAATACTTTGTTAGTTGTATTTTGCTTATCAATGTCTGTGTTCTGAGCTATAAGTTTTTTGAGTCTTTTAATGTCAGACTCAATACTAATTGATTGAACGATTGATCCAACAAACAGTAAAAGAGATATTCCCATGATAAACAGTCCGATTAGACCAATGGGTGTAAAGCAACTTCCAAAGCCGACGATTAATCCAACCAAAGAAAATAGAAAGGTATGTGCCGTCTTGTTTCTTGCTTTCACTAAACCATTAATTTTGATTTGGAGAGGATTGGGTAAATATGTTTCTTGAGGAATTTGTTCTGGATAGTTCTGGGCAGGTTGCTGGCTATTTGTAGTATATGAAAAAGAATTCTCAACTATTGGTTCATTTTGTATTGGCTCTTCATTTGGATTCATGGTGTCTAAATAATACCACGACTTTATAAAAAAGTGCCTGACTGTTGTCGCAGTCAGGCACTTGGGTTTTGCCACCAAGGTGGCTGATTGAATCACTTTTACCAGAGTGCATTCGATTCATCAAGTCCATTGTAGACCTTGCAGAATGAATGCAGTTTTCCGTCCTTTCCGACGACACTAGTACAGCACTGGTCAGTGCGCATGCATGCGAAGTTATGGACTCCTTTTGCAAAAGTCATGAACGGCTTGATTGAGAGGCGGAACAGCGTTCCTGAACTCTCGAGTTGTCCAATCATTTGTCCAAAGTCGGTAACCTCACAGCCACAACGGGTAAGGTCTTGGCTGTCGTAATTGAGCTTGTCAGCAAGGAAGGAGAGAAGTTGCATTCTCTTTTCATCACTAATGGCACTTCCTATACATGTTCTCGATTCTCGGTGAATCATTCCTATCTGGTGACAGTTCGGATCACCGCAGGGAAGCGGTACGATACTTCTGTCGCTGATGATCGGGTGAGCTTGGTCAATCAAATGATTGATAACATGCCCGGCATCGACGAGACGAGACATCGCTTGTTCGATCCTGCCCCCACCAAACCTTGGCTGATAGTTTACGCCACGAACGCTTGGAACATTGAGTCCTAGTTCTGCAACGTACCAGACATCTTTGAGGTTGTTTGGTACGACAGTCATTGCAAGGGTTGTTGAAATGTTTGAAGTTCCAACAAAATCCAAAGCACGCAACTCGTTGCTATGAGCATTAAATCCCGCGAGAGATATCTGTGCACTTTCCGTAGGTCCGTTGAATTTGAGATATAGATGGACTTTTGTACGATTGACCATTGCATTGAACTTATCAGCAAATGCCTTTTGATTCAGCAATGTGCCGTTTGTGTTGATCATGACCACATGAATCCTTGGATGAGCTTGTGCCCATTCAATGACTTCAAAGAACTCGGGATGAAGGGTTGGTTCACCGCCAGAAATCTGTAGGATTTCAATGTCTTGATTTCGACGATCAATGATACCTTCGAGACGGATTTTTAATTCCACTGAAGGAATATAGTCTGAATCTTTGACCTTGCTATGAGCGGATTCTGCTAGGCACGTCGGACAGCTCCAATTGCATGTTTTGACGATCTCGATAAGGGTGATGCATGGTCGCAGTTTATCGAAGTGATCAAAGCTGGCTGAAAAAGCAGGATTCGTTCCAAGGGCATTGATACCCAAAGGAGCGACGGCTGTGTTGTCAGATGATCTGCATGCACATGTGGTGCCACATGTCTTTGAATCGCCCGGTCCAGAGCTGTAGAAAAACCTACTGTCTGAAAAGACGATACCTTCATGTTGATACTTGCAGTGCTCGCATGTGAACTTGAGTTTGATTGTTTCTGGTTGTCTGTCCGTGAAAGCCCCGTCAAAAAGATATCGACTAGGTCCAAACACATCAGTGGTGGAATTTTCTGGAACTTTGAGCCAGAGAGCTTTCGTTCTGCTTTGGCAATGCGGACACAAGGTGTGTCCACGTGAAATAATGGCCTGCGGAACAGGCAAGTGGGTGTCTAAATGTGATTTCATTGGTAAAGGACTGGTAATTTGTTGTCCGATGATAGAGTACTAGATTTGGAGTTATCTAGCAAAATTTGAGATTCTTACTTTTCTATATATTCGTAAGATGGAAAAACCATAACTTAATATGACAAGTGCACTAGTCCATTGTATTGCAGTGAGTCCTAATAGAATTGGATAGACTGGCTTGATGAATTCTACAAAGAATCTGAATAAAAAATAGCCCACAATGAATAATCTGAAATATAGTCCAGAACCTAAGGGAAAGGTTTGTATCTTTTTTCTTTTATATAATTCAATCAAGATCCAAAGAACTAATACGATGAGTATTTCATACAATGAAGTAGGATGTCGAGGTGTGCCGTCTCCTTGATTGAAGGCCCATGGAAGAGAAGACACAATTCCGACTGTATGATCTCTAACCCCAAGCATGAAACAACCGAATCTGCCTACTATAATTCCAAGTGCTATTGGTCCAACCATAATGTCGCCTGTCGATTCTTTTATTTTTAATAATTTTTTAAGCATTTCGACACCAAGGATTCCACCTGCTATGCCCCCAGCAACTGTTTTGACTGAGAAATAAAAGAATAGTGAAGGCGGATTAAAAAAGAGTGAGGGATACTCAAGCGAAGCGATGAGCCGAGAACCTATAAGTGCTCCTAAGGCCGCACCAATCAAGATCAATATTCTTCGTAAAGATGCATCTATTCTTGTATCGGATATTTTCTGTTCCTTTGAGCTTTTATTGTAGAGATAGGTGTAATATATGCCACCAATCAAAAGTGATAAAGTGTCAGTAAATAGATGAAAATATTCGGGTGCATATCCTGGATGCCATATCATTTAATGATTATAACATCTATCAGTTTGGGTTTATTAAAACCGCCCTGTATGCTAGTATTTTTAGAAATAAAAGTAGATATTACACTTCCAGACTAAAACCCTAAATATGCCTAAAAAAACCTTCTATATCACCACCACACTCCCATATGTAAATGCAGAACCACACGTTGGTTTTGCTACTGAGCTTATCCGTGCGGATGTGATTGCTCGAGTCAAAAAACTACAAGGGTACGAAGTCTTTTTCAATACTGGTACTGATGAACACGGTCAAAAGCTTTTTGATGCCGCCCAAAAAGAAGAGAAGGAGGTACAAACTTACGTAGACGAATATGCTGAAACATTTCGAGGTTTAAAAGAGGTGTTGGGTATTTCAGACGACGTGCATTTTATCCGTACGACAGATGCATCACATATCGTAGCGGCACAATCTTTTTGGAAAATCTGTGACGCAAACGGTTTCATTTACAAAAAAGCATATCAATCAAAATACTGTGTAGGATGTGAACTTGAAAAAACTGATTCAGAGTTGGTGGACGGCGAGTGCCCGATTCATCCCGGAAAACCTGTGCAATTTGTCGATGAGGAAAATTACTTTTTCAAGATGAGTCAGTTCGGCGACAAGCTTCTCGCTTTGTATGCAAAAAATCCAAACTTCGTAGTACCAGATTTTCGTTTTAATGAAATCAAGGCTTTTGTAGAAAGAGGCTTGCAGGATTTTAGTATTTCACGTCTGAAGACAAAAATGTCTTGGGGAATCCCAGTTCCAGGAGATGAAGATCATGTAATGTATGTGTGGTTTGATGCTCTTGTAAATTATATTTCTACGCTTGGGTGGAATGGAGAAACAGTGGATGGTGAAAATAAGATCAAGGAAGATTCAAACTTTAATAAATTTTGGGTTGATGGCGCACCTGTTCAATATTGTGGCAAGGATAACCTTCGACAGCAGACGGCTACATGGCAGGCGATGCTTATGGCTGCAGGACTTCCAAACACAAAGCAAGTAGTAGTGGAGGGATTTCTTACAGGCGAAGGTGGAATAAAAATGTCTAAGTCTATTGGTAATGTGGTAAATCCATATGATGTAGTCACAGAATACGGTACAGATGCCCTACGTTATTTTTGCGTAGCAGAGATAGCTTCTTTTGAAGATAGTCCTTTTACTATGGAGCGATTCAAGGATATGTATAATGCAAAACTTGCAAACGGCATCGGAAACCTCACAAACCGAGTAATGAAAATGGCAGAGACATATTTGGTTGAGGAGGGCGATCAAGCTGTTATTCCTGAACAAAGTCTCAACGCGGAATATTTTGAACTTTACGATTCATATGATTTGGTCAAAGTTTCTGCGCATATTTGGAAACATGTTGAAGAAGCAAATTTGATTATCCAAAATGAACAGCCTTTTAAACTTGTGAAGACTGACGAAACTAAGGGTAAGGAAATTATAAAAGACTTGGTAGTACGACTGTATACTATTGCGGAAATGCTCGCACCCATTATCTCAATAACATCAGAAAAAATAAAAGCTGCAGTTAAGGCAAACAAAATGCCAGAAGAAGCTTTGTTTTTGAGAAGGGATTAATTTCATAAAACAGTACCATTTTATACCCTTATAAATAAGGATATAAGGTCGATTTCGACAAATTGCTCTTTTGAGAGCAATTTGTTATATAGCATTTTTGAAAACAAAAAAGCACCCGTCCTGTGAAGGATAAGGTGCTAGACTTCTTATATGTGAATGCTTGTTGTCACTTCGAGAAGTCGATGATGGAGGCGGGGATGCCTTCCGCTATCTGCTCATCGAGCATGGATACTACGAGTAACAGTTGCCCTTTTACTTCAACTAATGTCGGGTAAAACGGTTTGCCGTGTTCAGCAGGGATTAACCAAATTGGGTGGTCTTTCTCAAGATGCAGGTGACCTTGAGTTTCATAGTCAAAAATAGTGAAGTGAGGGATATTCATTTTGTCTAGATATCCTCCAATACCATACTCGTACCCTTCAGCGTTGTAGCACTCTTTTCCGATATGTCCTTCCCTGTTGATGTAGCTCCAAGGGATCTGGTGTGAGCCCTCTTCACTGAAGCATTGTGGAAATGCCTCTTGAAGCTTTTCGTTATCTGAATTGTGGCAGATTGCTGCTTGGATGTGATACGGCAAGCGCATCAGTTCTGTGAAGTTAAGTTTCATTTGAGACTGTTTTGGTTTTTGTGTGCTTCTGATTTTCCTCACATTGTGTGGAAGAACATCTGAAGGGAAGTATAGGGAAACATTGACGTATGTCATAAAATGTTGTGTTTAGCCACCTACAGTCAAATATTATTTGACTGTAGGTGGCTATTGAGTATATAATGGATATACATGCTTTACACTGAGAAAAAAAATATAGACGATTTAATAATCGAGATACTGTCAGAAAGTCCCAATATAACTGGTCCAACTCTTTTGGATTTGATAAAAGTGTATCGTGCAAACACTACAAAACAGGCTATGTATTATGCCCTAGAACACTTATTAAACTCCGAGGTGGTAGTCAAAGTAGGAATAGCCTATTCCATAAGTAACATTTGGAAATTGAAACTTCAGAATAATCTGATTAAAAATTCCTCTGATCTTCAAAGTATCTTGGCTCTACATGAAGGAGAGTCTATTTCACTGAAATTTCCAAGTTTATTAACTGCAGATTTTTATTGGGCACACCTGTTTACAGAACTCACAGAGTGGATACCAGAAAAACACCCAATTTTCTTTTATTTAGCTCATGAATGGTTTTTAATAGGACGTGAGTCTGTAGAAAAAACTGTATTAGGAAATTTTGTAGATAAAAATAAAAAAGCATATTACAGTATTTCTGGTAAAGACGCCTTAGATAAAGATTTCAAAAATATATACTCATCAAAAAACCTTTCAATTAATACTGATTCAGCAGAAATAGCCCCAGAATATGTATACATAAACGTATTTAAAGATATCTTGATAGAAGTATTTTTATCAAAAAAACTAGCGGAAGAAATAGATAGTTTTTATAAGAATCATCAAGTAACGTTTAGTAGACTGACTGATGGTGAAAAAGATAGTTTTATATGTATTATTTCTAAAAAACATCCTATAAGAATCAAAGTTTCTAAGAATACAAAAAAGACAACGGCGATAAAGAGAAAGTTATCTAAAGATTTTATGATTCCGAAAGAGTTTGTTCTTTAGAATATCTTTATCAAGAATTCATCCCATCTTTGTAAAATACACAGATGGATAATCTTGATGATATATGCGATGTATACGACACTTGGAATAGTGAGAAGAAAATTCTTGCCTCCAAAGATGATAGAAAAGTATATTTTCAAATCCGTGAGGTTTGGTGGTGTTCTATTGGACAAAATCTTGGTAATGAATCAAACGGTAAAGGTGAGTGTTTTATGAGGCCAGTTTTGATAATCAAAAAACTTAATATTGATACTTGCATCTGTATACCACTTACTACAAAACAGAAGCGGGGTAGTTGGTATTGTGAGATTATACTAAGAAATGAATCTAGAATTGCATTATTAAACCAAATTAGAATGTTCCACGTAAGAAGATTTCAAAGGAGAATCGGGATAGTTTCTGAGTATGATTTAATCAAAGTAAAAGAAAAGCTCAGAGATTTACTCGAGCTTTTCTAAATCATCACCTGAAATTAATCAGGATCGGTGGGTATTCCCAAAACATATGTATTATAATAAAGTGAAATAGAATGTCAAATACGCAAACAACCATAATCAAATTTACCTACATCGACTGCCACGCACACGTAAACTTTCCTGTATACGATACTGACCGAGCTGAGGTTATTACTCGCGCTCATACAGAAGGCGTGGCTATGATAAACGTCGGCACAACACTTGATGCATCTCGAGATATTGTCGCACTCGCTGAACAATACGAGTCAGGGGTGTATGCGATAGTGGGGATGCACCCACTTCATGTGAAGTATGAAAAAGCCGTGACCGACAGCAATGACAGTTCGACAATACCAAAAGAAGCGGAACAGGAGACTGTAGATCAAGTCGTTGCTGCGATGGATATTCCTCCACCTTCTTCCACTTCCACTCCTGCTCATTACTCTCACGACTACACCGAACACTTTGATGAAGTAGAATTTGAGAAGCTTATATCTCACCCAAAAGTTGTTGGAGTAGGAGAGTGTGGCATTGATATCTTTCGGCTTTCACCAGAGCTCGACAATCCCACAGATCGCCTAGCTCTACTTGAACTTCAAGAAATAGTTTTTCGTAAACAAATACAGCTCGCAGTAAAATATGATAAACCGATTATGATTCATGCTCGCGAGTCATACAAGAAAATTTTAGAAATACTTGATGAGGAATTTATCACCCATGGTGCAAAATTACGGGGGAATGCACACTTCTTCGCTGGAACTGTCGAAGAGGCGCAGGCATTCTTGGATAGGGGTTTTACTGTTTCGTTTACTGGGGTTATCACATTCGCAAAGCAGTACGAGGACTTGGTTAGATGTGTTCCACTCGAAAAGATGCTTTCTGAAACAGATTGCCCATTTGTAGCACCTGCACCACACCGAGGAAAACGCAATGAACCAGTCTTTGTGAAAGAGGTGGTCAAGAAAATAGCTGAGATAAAAGGATTAGCCTTAGAGACTGTAGAGAAGACTTTGCTCGAAAACGCCAAACGACAATTCAGAATCGAATTCTAGTTTGAGGTCACGTCAATTAGTCTTTATTTGAGCCATATTATGGTGATTTCTCTGCGGTAAGAGGGTTGCATATGCCTATTTCTTGTGATAATGTGTACGCCATGTCAACAAAAACAGAACAACATGAGCGACAAGAGGGAATCCAAGTTTACGAACTAGGTTTTCATTTTGTTCCAACTCTTTCTGAAGACGAGGTAGTGGTTCAATTTTCACACCTAAAGTCTTTGATTGAAAAGAAAGGGGGTACGTTCATTTCTGAGGAGACACCTCAAATGACCAAACTCGCCTACGAGATTTCAAAGACTGTTAAGGCTACGAAAAAGCGATATACTTCTGCATTTTTTGGATGGGTAAAGTTCTCAGTAAGTCCTGAGGAAATTGCACCAATCGAAAAGGAAGTAAAAGCATTTGAATCAATACTTCGATACATCATCATTACAACTGTACGAGAAAATACTCTCGTTGGTAGTAGAGAAGCTGTATCAGCGGCAACACTTGCTGCTTCAAAGAAAGGCGGATCAAAAGAAGCTAGTGCGGATGCTGAAGCAAGTGTAGAAACTACACCTGCAGAAGAACTTCCTGTCACTTCAGTAGAAGAAACTCCAATCGCGGAATAATACTGCATACAAGCAGGATGTATCTCGCAGATAGATTACAACTTCAGCACTATTGATTTATAAATTATTATAAAATCAGTTGTGCAAATCCTCACATTTCCTCGAGTTTAAAGAATTAGTTGATACGAGTGTTATGCCCCGACATAGGCGCACAAAACATCACAACTTTTAGACGAAAGTAAGTATTTGGATCAAGGTATATAACTGATACAATATACATATGTATCTAAACAAAGCATTAATTATCGGAAATTTGACAAGGGATCCAGAGTTGAAAGCTCTCCCTTCAGGTATACAAGTAGCAAGTCTTTCAGTAGCGACTAACCGAGTTTGGAAAGACCAAAACGGCGCGAAACAAGAAAGCACTGATTATCACAATGTAGTAGTATTCGGACGACAAGCAGAGACTGCAGCTCAGTACCTCAAAAAGGGGAGTTCAGTACTCGTCGAAGGACGAATGCAAACACGATCTTGGGATGGTCAGGATGGAAAGAAGCAGTATCGAACAGAAGTGGTAGCAGATCGAGTCCAGTTTGGAAACAGACCTGGAGACGGCGCTAGTAGTTCAGGTTCAAAACCATCATACGGTGGATCTGCTTCAGCAGGAGCTACATCATCATCAGCTAAGGCTTCAGCCAAAGCAGATGACGCAGACGGCTTCCCATCAGTAGACTACCCTGAAGAAGAAATCAACCCTGAAGACATTCCTTTCTAATTTCTACAAATAAATTGAAAGAAGCATCGCGCTAAAAGGACGGTTGCGCGATGTGATTTCGCTAAATCAAATGATTACTAAACAGTGTTATTTTTCACAAAACAACATAAAGCATATCGACTATAAGGATGTTGATGTTATCTCAAAATTCATCAACCCTCATGGACGAATCATCGGACGAAAGCGATCTGGTGTTACAGCTAAGTCACAGCGACAGCTAGCTACTGCAATCAAGCGAGCGCGATTCATGGCACTCCTTCCTTACGTAGCAAACTAG